>SVNQ01000052.1 GCA_015066865.1 Ruminococcus sp. | reverse complement strand
TCATCGGTGCAAGCGGACTTGACGTTGGTCTGCCGGATGGACAGATGGGCAACTCCGAGGTTGGTCACACCAACATCGGCGCAGGCAGAATCGTTTACCAGATGCTGGTAAAGATCTCCAAGTCCATCAAAGGCTGACGCATGTGGGAAGAAGAAAGACCCCGCCGCAGGATTTCCGGATGGTTCACGATTGACATCCTGATGCTGCTGTCGGTGTTCTTTGGGTTCATGTACCATGCAATGTACCCCTACTATCCGGCAGCGGTTCTGATAGCAGCGGTGCTGCTCCTCCTTGTCATCCTCCTGCGGCAGCAGTATGATCTGAACATCCGGCGCAGCAGGAGCTGCAAAATCAAGACAGCACTGCTCCGGATCCTGCTATATGTGGCCGTACTCCTCACCGTTTCACTTCCCATGACGCTGCGCTGTGGCTGGAAATGGTATTATCCCGTGCAGAAGGCGATTTACGGCACCGATGCGCAAACGGATGCCTTCCTTCCGGAAGAGATTCCGAAAACAGCGCAGGAATACAGTGCATTCTTCTGCCGCAGCGCATTCCCGGGTGCGACAAGAATCATTCTTCATTTCTATGCGGATGATGCGACAATTGATGCCTATCGGCAGAAGGCCATCGACTGTGGTGCAGCGACCTCCAGTGATGCTGTCAATCCGAATCGCTGGGCCGGGGAATTGGAGGAATACGGTGTCTCGTTTGAGAATGCAGAATTCTATTTCTATCCAGGCTGCAGCGAACGCTTTCCGAGGGTGTATATTCTCGATGAAGCCACGGGGTTTGTGATGATTTATTATTAGCAATACCATTATATGGCTGCTGAATGAACGCACGGGATATTTCCGGGCGTATCTATAAACAAAATCAATGAAAGAAAGGGTTAATTACTATGAGCAAAAAACCAGTAGCTTTGATTATTATGGATGGTTTCGGCTATAATGCGAGCGATTACGGCAATGCCATTTTCGCCGCAAAGACACCGAACCTCGACAAATATATGCAGGGCCCGAACACCATCATCGGTGCAAGCGGACTTGACGTTGGTCTGCCGGATGGACAGATGGGCAACTCCGAGGTTGGTCACACCAACATCGGCGCAGGCAGAATCGTTTACCAGATGCTGGTAAAGATCTCCAAGTCCATTAAGGACGGCGATTTCTTCGAGAACAAGGCACTTGTGGATGCGATGGAAAACTGCAAGGCAAAGGGATCCGCACTGCATCTGATGGGTCTGCTCTCCCCCGGCGGCGTACACAGCCACATGGAGCATCTCTACGGTCTGTGCGAGATGGCAAAGAAGAATGGCCTTGACAAGGTCTATGTACATGCCTTCCTCGACGGACGTGACGTTCCTCCGTCCTCTGCAGCTGATTTTATGGAAGAAGCTGTTGCTAAGATGAACGAGATCGGCGTGGGCAAGGTTGCTACCGTAATGGGCAGATTCTATGCAATGGACAGAGACAACGCATGGGATCGTGTGGAAAAGGCATATGCTGCAATGGTTTACGGCGAGGGCGTGAATGCTTCCTGTCCTGTACAGGCAATCCGTGATTCCTATGCAAATGAGGTAACTGACGAGTTCATGCTCCCGACTGTTGTTGAGGGCGGCGCAAAGATCGCAGCTGACGACAGCGTGGTATTCTTCAATTTCCGTCCTGACCGTGCAAGACAGATCACAAGAGCATTCGTGGACGAGGCATTCACAGGCTTTGAGAGAAAGAATGGTTTCTTCCCGCTGCACTTTGTCTGCATGGCACAGTATGACGCAACGATGCCGAATGTTTCCGTTGCATTCCCGCCGGAAGCTCTGACCATGACGCTCGGCGAATACCTGAGCAAGTGTGGCAAGACACAGCTGAGAATTGCTGAAACACAGAAGTATGCACACGTTACCTTCTTCTTCAACGGCGGCGAGGAAAAGCAGTTCGAAGGTGAGGACAGAATCCTCATCAAGTCCCCCGATGTAGAAACCTTTGATATGAAGCCCGAAATGAGCGCATATGAAGTAACTGACGCTGTTGTGGAAGCGATCGAATCCGACAAGTACGATGTCATCATCCTCAACTATGCAAACTGCGACATGGTAGGTCACACCGGCATTTTCGATGCAGCTGTGGCTGCAGTTGAAGCGGTTGACACCTGCGTTGGCAGAATGGTGGATGCAATCCTTGCAAAGGGCGGTGCTGCTCTGATTACCGCTGACCACGGCAATGCAGACAAGATGTACGAACCGGACGGCAGTGCATTCACTGCACACACTACAAACCCCGTTCCGTTCATCGTAGTGGGCGCAGGCGACTGCAAGCTGCGTGAGGGCGGTGTTCTGGCTGACCTGTCCCCGACCATCCTCAAGCTCCTCGACCTTGAACAGCCGAAGGAAATGACAGGTACTTCCCTGATTGTAGACTAAGCGGCGAACCGCCGCTGGTGATCGCTGCCTTATGCACTTCGTGCAAGCGGCAGCAAGGAACTTAAAAAATATACGCCGCCCATCCGGGCGGCGTATGCTGTATGCGGCGAGCCTCATCACTGTAAACCATCTTGCGAAAGGAGACCACCCATGATAGACGTATGCCTTGCCGGAACCGGCGGAATGCTGCCCCTGCCGAATCGCTGGCTGACCTGTTTTTGGCTCGAATATAACGGAAAAGCGGCACTGATCGACTGCGGTGAGGGCACGCAGATCACGCTTGCAAAACATGGCTGCAAGCTCAGCCGACTTGATGCGCTGCTGATCACCCATGCCCACGCCGACCATATTTCGGGGCTTGCGGGACTCCTGCTTTCTCTTGGAAACTACGGAAAAACGGATGCCCTGACCATCTATGGTCATGAGGGGATCAGCACTGTCATCGAACAGCTTTGCTGCATCTGCCCGATGCTGCCATTCCCGCTGGAAGTCAAAGAACTGTCCGAAACGGAGATTTCGCGTTTCGAATGGAATGGTCTGGAGGTGCAGAGTCTTCCCCTGCGCCATAGAATCCCCTGTCTGGGCTATTCTTTCATGCTGCACAGAAAGCCCGTGTTCAATCCGCAGAAAGCAAAGGCATTGGACATTCCTATGCAATTCTGGAAGCAGCTCCACGCAGGCGAAACCGTTACAACACAGGATGCTGTTTACACGCAGGACATGGTGACGGATGAAAAACGTCCGCCCCTGAAGATCACCTATATGACGGATACACTGTATTTTAAAGAGATGACGGGATTTGCAAAGGATTCCGACCTTCTGGTGTGCGAGGGCATGTACGGGGATGATGCGTATCTCCCGAAAATGCAGGAGAAAATGCACATGGTCTTTTCGCAGACAGCGGAACTTGCAAAGCATTCCGGTGCAAAACAGCTCTGGCTGACGCATTACAGTCCGGCACTCACGGATCCTGCGGAATACGCGGCAGCCGTGCAGGAGATATTTACTGACACCGTAGTAAGTGTGGACGGGCAAAGGATGACTCTCAGATAACGGCAAAAACTCCATAAAACTACACAACCCCCGACAATCGTCGGGGGCATTTTTTGTCAGCAGTTGAAAAATGACGGAAATGCATTGACGAGGGGCATTTTTTGTGCTATAATAAAGAGAATACAACTTTTTAGCTGTAAATTTTTCAGAACACTGCATAACATCATGCAGCAGATTGGAGGAATCTGAACGTGTTTCCAATCGTTCGCAAAAAAGAACTCAATCCCAATGTCACTTTGATGGAAATTTCTGCGCCCTACATTGCCGCAAAGGCAATGCCCGGACAGTTCATCATTTTCCGTGTGGATGAAATCGGTGAGCGTGTTCCGCTGACCATTGCGGATTTTGACCGTGAAAACGGCACGATTACGATTATTTTCCAGATTGTGGGCTATTCGACCCAAAAACTGAATGCACTTTCCGAGGGCGACAGCATTCTCGATGTGGTAGGTCCGCTGGGTCTGCCGACGGAGTATCCGGAAAATGCAGAGCGCATCTGCGTGATCGGCGGCGGCGTGGGCTGCGCAATCGCCTATCCGCAGGCAAAATATATGCATGCACAGGGTAAGCAGGTGGATGTGATCGCTGGCTTCCGTTCCAAGGATATTGTGATCCTTGAGGAGGAATTTAAGGCGGCATGTTCACAGCTCATCCTCTGCACCGATGACGGCAGCTACGGCAGACAGGGCTTTGTAACACAGGCTTTGCAGGCACAGATCGACGCAGGCGTAAAATACGATGCAGTGATCGCCATTGGACCTGTACCGATGATGAAATTCGTATGCGAGCTGACAAAAAAGTACGATATTCCGACCATCGTTTCCCTTAACCCCATCATGGTGGACGGCACGGGAATGTGCGGCGGATGCCGTGTGACTGTCGGCGGACAGATCCGCTATGCATGCGTGGACGGTCCCGATTTCGATGGACATCAGGTGGATTTTGACGAGCTGATGCGCCGCAACGGCACTTACCATGTGCGTGAAGCGGCTTGCAGAATGTTCAAACAGGCTGATAAATTGTAAGGATCAATCGGAAGGAGTGGCGAATATGCCGAATATGGCAATGACGAAAGTACCGATTCCGGAACAGGATCCCAAGGTACGAGCAAGAAATTTTGACGAGGTAACTCTCGGATATACTGCAGAAATGGCAATGGAGGAAGCGCAGCGCTGCCTCAATTGCAAGAATATGCCCTGTGTTTCGGGATGTCCCGTGAATGTACGCATTCCGGAATTTATCCAGAAGGTCGCAGAAGGCGATTTTGAACAGGCATATGTCATCATCCGCAGCACGAACGGACTTCCCGCTGTCTGCGGCAGAGTTTGTCCGCAGGAACGCCAGTGCGAGAGCAAGTGCGTACGAGGCATCAAGGGCGAGCCGGTGGGCATCGGCAGACTCGAACGCTTTGTTGCGGATACTCACATGAAAAATGGCGATACTACTGTAGAAAAGCCCGTTTCAAACGGTCATAAAGCTGCCATTGTCGGCGGCGGACCCGCAGGACTTACCTGCGCAGGGGATCTGGCAAGAATGGGCTACGAGGTAACGGTTTTTGAGGCATTTCATGTTGCCGGCGGCGTGCTGATGTATGGCATTCCGGAATTCCGTCTGCCCAAGGACATCGTACAGAAGGAAGTACAGACGCTGCGTGATCTCGGCGTAAACATCATGACGAACATGGTCATCGGCAAGGTGCTGTCCATTGATGAACTGATGGAGCAGGGCTATGAAGCGATCTTCGTCGGCTCCGGCGCGGGACTCCCCCGTTTCATGGGCATTGAAGGCGAAGCACTTGTGGGCGTATGCTCGGCAAACGAATATCTGACCAGAATCAACCTCATGAAGGGTTACAAGGAAGGCTACGATACGCCTGTATTGCAGTCGAAATCCGTTGCGGTTGTCGGCGGCGGCAACGTGGCGATGGATGCCGCAAGAAGCGCACTGCGTATGGGTGCGGAGCATGTGTACATCGTATACAGACGTTCCGAGGACGAAATGCCTGCAAGACGTGAGGAAGTCCATCATGCCAAGGAAGAAGGCGTGCAATTCCTGACACTGAACAATCCCGTGAAAATTCTCGGTGACGAAAACGGCAGAGCATGTGCAATGGTATGCCAGAAGATGGAACTGGGAGAACCGGATGAAAGCGGCAGACGCTCCCCTGTTCCGGTGGAAGGCTCGGAATACGAGCTGCCGGTTGATACGGTGATCATGTCCATTGGTACTTCCCCCAATCCCCTGATTCGCACGACCACCAAGGGGCTTGAAGCCAACCGCAGGGGCTGCCTGATCGTGAACGAGGATATGATGACGACCAAGGAAGGTGTATACGCCGGCGGTGACGCCGTAACGGGTGCAGCAACGGTCATTCTTGCCATGGGCGCAGGCAAAGCTGCGGCTAAGGCAATGGACGAATATATGCAAAAGAAATCAAAATAGTATGGAGGTAGTATTTATGAGTAAGAAGTTTTTAAAGGCTCTGGCTGCATTGACAGGTGCATCCATGGCTGCAGCAATGGGCACTGTTACAGCGTTCGCTGAGGATGCTGCCGCAGCACAGCAGCCCGGTGGAATCGGCACACTGATCTCCACATTCGCTCTCCCCATCCTGCTGCTGGTGTTCCTGTATTTTATTATGATCCGCCCGCAGCGCAAGGCAGAGAAGGAAACACTTGAAATGCAGAAGAATCTGCAGATCGGCGATGAAGTCATCACCATCGGCGGCATCGTGGGCATTGTTCTGCGTGTGGAAGAGGCAACCAAGACCGTTGTGCTGGAAACCGGCAGTGACCGTCTGAAGATCCGTATGATGCAGGATGCCATTAAGGAAAATGTGACTGCAAGAGAAGCGGCAGCTGCTGCAAAGGCTGAAAAGATGAAGGCAAGAACACAGCCCAGATCAAACAAGGAATAATTCCGCTTTATTTCGAATAGAATGTACCAGTAATCGCCCTGCATTTGCAGGGCGATATTCACAGACGGGAGTGGTACATTTGCGGCGTGACAGTATTTGGAAATCCTCAGTATTCCGAATCATACTAAGTTCTTTCTATGGCTTGGCATGGATGGCAGGCGGCGCAGCCCTGCTGACAATACTACTGCTTTTCATGAGCATTCCGGAACGTTTTCTGATACTTTCAGCGGATATTCTCTGGTGCTTCGGGACATTCCAGGCAGGCAGACTTGCCGGAAAGCATGCAAGACTGCACGGTATCCGCACTGGATTTCTCTGTTCTGCCCTGATGTGCGGCATTCTGCTTGCCGTATGCATCGGCATGGACGCTGAACTTTCTGCAAGGGTGGGACTTCGCAGCGCAATGCTGCTGCCTGCCGGCATCTGCGGGGGCATCTGCGGTGTGAATACAAAAATTAAAAAGCCGCCGTATTGAGAATCTGCCCACTTGTTAAAAAATTGAAAAAAATGTCTTTCCCTCTTGCAATTGGGGGAAAGATATGGTATAATAATAAAAACGAGCATGCTCGAACACGAAACGGAGGGAAACCGAGATGAAGCACATTCAGACAATCAACAAGGCAAATTTGAAGGAGAGCGCAAAGAAGGGCGGCTGCGGCAAGTGCCAGGCATCCTGCCAGTCTGCTTGCAAGACTTCCTGCACAGTTGCTAACCAGAAGTGTGAGAGATAAGTTCTTTTGCAGTTTCTTCACTGCCCTGCGCCGTTGTGCAGGGCGGTTTTTATGTGAGATTATGCGCTTTTGCGCAAGTATAGAAATAAAGGATGAATTGTATGATACATAAGTTTACACTGGGCGGTCTGTACATCGTGCTGGACATCAACAGCGGCGGCGTGCATATCGTGGATGAGATGACCTACGATCTGCTGGATGACGCAAAGCCCCCGTTTGCTGACGAATGTCCCGCAGAGATCCTCGAAAAGCTCTCAGGCAAGTACGATGCACAGGAGCTTAAGGAATGCTATCTGGAGCTGAAGGCTCTGCATGAAGAAAAGATCCTCTTCTCCGAGGATGATTACGAAAAATATGCGGCATTTGCCGTTGCATCCCCTGTCAAGGCAATGTGTCTGCACATTGCACATGACTGCAATCTTCGCTGCGCTTACTGCTTTGCATCCACGGGCGATTTTGGCACGGGCAGAAAGCTGATGCCGGTCGAAACAGGCAAGATGGCAATTGATTTCCTGCTGGAACAGTCCGGAAATCGTGAAAATCTGGAGCTTGACTTCTTCGGCGGCGAGCCGCTGATGAATTTCGATGCAGTCAAGGAAATCGTGGCTTATGCAAGAGAGCGTGAGAAGGAATACGGCAAAAATTTCCGCTTTACCATCACCACAAACGGACTGCTGCTCGATGACGACAAGATCGACTTCATCAACAAGGAAATGTCCAACGTTGTCCTTTCCATTGACGGCAGAAAGGAAGTCAATGACCGCATCCGTGTGACTCCCAACGGCAAGGGCAGCTATGACATCATCCTGCCGAAGTTCAAGCAGCTTGTTGATGCACGCAGCAAAGACAAGGATTACTATGTGCGCGGCACATTTACAAAGTTCAATCTGGATTTCTCCGAGGATGTGTTCCACCTCAATGAAGCAGGCTTTGACCAGATCTCCGTGGAACCCGTTGTGGGCAAGCCGGATGATCCGTATGCACTGACCGAAGAACAGCTTCCGCAGGTATTTGCTGAATACGAAAAGCTTGCACAGCGTCTGCTGGAAAACGACAAGGCGGGCAATCACTTCAATTTCTTCCACTTCATGCTCGACCTCAACCAGGGTCCGTGTGCCATCAAGCGTCTGCGTGGCTGCGGCTGCGGCAATGAGTATGTAGCCATCACACCGGACGGCGATATTTACCCCTGTCACCAGTTTGTGGGCATGGAGGAATACAAGATGGGCAACCTCGAAGAAGGTACCTTTGACATGGAAATGAAGAAGGTCTTTGCGGGCACGCACATCTACAACAAGCCCAAGTGCCGTGAATGCTGGGCAAAATTCTATTGCAGCGGCGGCTGCAATGCTAATAACTACCAGTATGCAGGTGACATTCACAATGCGCATGAGCTTTCCTGTGAAATGGAAAAGAAGCGTCTGGAATGTGCAATTATGATGCAGGCAGTTAAGGCGATTGAAAAGGGGATTTGATTTTCACATTAACAAAAGGCACTCCCAATAATTTTAGGAGTGCCCTTTCTTTATTTATTCTGCTTCCGTGACATGATACCCTCCACAATCAACCAGCCTCCGATAAAGGACGGGATCACATACCAGTGAACGGATGCTTTCACTGCGATCATCCAGATGACTGCGGCAATGATGAAGAGAACACCAGCAGCAATCATGACCGCATGTTTTTTTACCTTCATCCTGGTTCCCTTTGCACTTAGAGCTGATCCGCAATCTGATAAATCAGCTTCTCGGTCTTTTCCCAGCCAAGGCACGGATCGGTGATGGACTTGCCGTAGATGCCTTCCTCGACCTTCTGTGCGCCGTCCTCCAGATAGCTTTCGATCATAAAGCCCTTGACCATGCTGTTGATCTCCGCATTTTGGCGGCAGCTGTGCAGAACCTCCTTGACGATTCTCGGCTGCTCCAGATAGCACTTGTTGGAGTTGGCGTGGTTCGTATCCACAATGACTGCCATGTTCTGCAGACCCTTTTCCTTGTAGTGATAATAGGTCAGCAGCAGATCCTCATAATGATAGTTCGGCAGGGATTCGCCGTGCTTGTTCACATAGCCGCGCAGAATCGCATGCGTCAGAGGATTGCCCGTTGTGTGCACCTCCCAGCCTCTGTACAGGAAGGTGTGGCTGCTCTCAGCCGCAAAGATCGAATTGAACATAACGGATAAATCACCGCTGGTGGGATTCTTCATGCCCACGGGAATATCCATACCGCTTGCTGTCAGGCGGTGCTGTTGATTCTCCACGCTTCTTGCACCAATTGCAACGTAGGACAACAGATCGGACAGATAACGGTAATTCTCAGGATACAGCATCTCGTCCGCACAGGTGAAGCCCGTTTCTTCCACAACTCTTGTGTGCAGCTTACGGATGGAAATCAGTCCCTCCAGCATATCCTCCGCCTTCGTCGGATCGGGCTGATGCACCATACCCTTATAACCCGTACCGTTGGTACGGGGCTTATTTGTGTAAATTCTCGGAATAATGAGAATTTTATGCTTTACCTGCTCGTTGACCTTTGCAAGACGATGCATGTACTCCATGACCGAATCCTCACGATCAGCGGAACACGGTCCGATGATCAGAATCAACCTGTCCGACTGACCCGTAAATACCCTGCGGATCTCCGCATCACGATGCGCCTTAATTGCAATGCACTTTTCCGAAAGCGGAAACTGCTCCCTGATTTCCTCCGGCAAGGGCATTTTTCTGATAAACTCCATTGACATGGAAATACCTCCTTAAATATCGACTCCACCTTATATTATACATCAAACCCGGACAACTGTCAAGAATTTTGTGCATTCATCATTTTATGCATTAATCTACATATAATTTTAACATTTCTTGTTCCGCGTATCTTTCCACATCGGATTGTCTGGAAATACTGCGATAATACCCACTGTACGGCAAGTTTTGCACAGCTCTCAACACACTATATATTGTGTTAGAAACAAACGTTCCTAAAAATGCATCGAAAAACGAGTAGCAAGATTATTTTGTCGAAAAAAGTAGTTTTTGGTGTATTTTCAACAATAATATACAATCGTAATTGTGAAGAATGACGACGAAATAATGCTTGACAAGGAAGGTTTTATAGGTTATACTATAATAGAACGAACAAAAAGGAGTACAAGATATTGTGTTTTGAAAGGGTGGGTTTATAGATGCTGATGTACATTATCAAGCGTGACGGCAGACGTGTGCCGTTCAACGTAGAAAAGATCGCAAATGCAATTTTCAAGGCTGCCAAAGCAGTTGGCGGCACAAATTACGATGAGTCAATGGCAGTTGCCGAGGAGGTATGCAGACTCTGCGATGCCGCCTATGCGGATGTTCCCACAGTAGAACAGGTTCAGGATCTGGTAGAAAAGGTATTGATCGAGAGAGGACATGCTCAGACAGCCAAGGCATATATCCTGTATCGTTATGAGCGCACACGGGCAAGAGAAATGAAAACAAACCTGATGAGCGTGCTCAATGAACTGACATTCCATTCCGCAAAGGACAGCGATATTAAGAGAGAAAATGCAAATATCGACGGCGATACCGCAATGGGTACAATGCTGAAATACGGCAGCGTTTCCGCAAAGGAATTTTATGAGATGTATGTCCTCAAGCCGGAGCATGCAAAAGCACATGCAAACGGTGACATTCATATCCACGATCTGGACTTCCTGACGCTGACAACAACATGCTGTCAGATTGATCTGATCAAACTTTTCAAGGGCGGATTTTCCACGGGTCACGGCTTCCTGCGTGAGCCGAACGACATTTCCAGCTATTCCGCACTCGCCTGCATTGCCATTCAGTCCAACCAGAATGACCAGCATGGCGGACAGAGCGTTCCGAATTTCGACTACGCAATGGCTGAGGGTGTCAGAAAGACCTATGTGTCAAGATACAAGCAGAATGTTGCCCGTGCACTGGATTTCCTGACAACTTGTGAGGATGCCGAGGCACTGGCAGAGTCCATGATGCAGGCAATGGAAGAACAGGGCATGATCCCCGTTCTTGCAAACGATAACGGCTTTACCGAAAAGGCTGTAGCTTACCTTGCACAGAGTATTTCCGAAGAACAGGCTGCGCAGGTTTTGGCATTTGCCGCAAAGCACGCATACAAGGAAACCAATCGTGCGACCTATCAGGCAATGGAAGCTCTGGTGCATAACCTGAACACCATGAACAGCCGTGCCGGTGCACAGACACCGTTCTCCTCCATCAACTATGGCACGGATACTTCTCCGGAAGGTCAGATGGTTATCGAAAACATCCTGCTGGCGAATGAAGCCGGTCTGGGAAATGGCGAAACTCCGATCTTCCCGATCCACATTTTCAAGATCAAGGAAGGCATCAACTACAATCCGGAGGATCCGAACTACAAGCTGTTCAAGCTGGCGTGCAGAGTTTCTGCAAAGCGTCTGTTCCCGAATTTCTCCTTCATTGATGCACCCTACAACCTCAAATATTACAAGGAAGGCGACTACGAAACAGAGATCGCCTATATGGGCTGCCGCACCAGAGTTATCGGCAACGTGCATGATCCGAGCCGTGAGATCGTAACGGGCAGAGGCAACCTGAGCTTCACCTCCATCAACCTCCCCAGACTTGCCATCAGAGCTGACGGGGATGTGGAGAAATTCTTCGAGAGTCTGGATAATATGATGGAACTTGCCATCGACCAGCTGATGCACCGTTACGATCTCACGG
>SVNQ01000051.1 GCA_015066865.1 Ruminococcus sp. | reverse complement strand
CTATACAAAACAAACCATCCGCAAGGAAAACGGCAAGGAACGGACGCTCCATGTACCGTGCCGCACGCTCAAGTACATTCAGCGGCGCATTCTGGAGAAGTATCTTTACACGCTGCCCGTATCGGAATTTGCCACCGCCTACATCTCCAAAAAGAAGCTTCTCGACAACGCTGCGCCCCACAGGGGCAAGGCGAAAATTCATCGAACGGCAGATCGACCTGCTTGCGCCGGATGTGATCGTGGTGATCGGCAGGACGGGGTATCCCATGCGTGAGGGGTGCATTCATGTGTGGCATACGGCGTATTCGATGCCGTGGATGGAACGATCGGATCATCCGGTATATTGCGATACGGGGGATCAGAATGTGGATCTGTATATGCGCAGGTTCTTTGAGGTTTGCGGGGAGTAGGGATATACAATCTCATCGATCTTGTATTTCGAGATAGGAGGATTTACAATGAAAGTCATATTTTTAGACATAGATGGTGTTCTGAAGGAAGAAGATTATGGTGCAGAATTCAAGGATGAATGCTTTGCAAAACTTAAGAAAATCGTGGATGCAACCGGAGCGGAGATCATTCTTTCCTCCTCATGGCGAATTGATTACTGGGAGTTTGTAGAGAACGGTTATCGGACGGATGATGAGAAAATCCTTGATCTGTACAATCATTTTGAAAAATATGGACTCAAGGTTTCCGGCAGAACGGACTACACAATCCGATCCGGACCGTCCAGCCGTCCGGATGAAATCCGCAGATGGATTGCGGATAAGGAAGATCTGGAGACCTTCTGCATTATTGACGATGATGATTTCTATCGCTGGAAATGGCTGTCACAGTTCCTTGTGGTGACAAGGGTGCGGGTGCAGAGTGAACGCAGGTACGAGAAATGGCAGTGCACGCTCTCCGATGCCGATGTGGACAGGGCAATTGCGATACTGAATCGGGATCACAAGGCTCTGATTGCGGAGCAGTTTTGAGAGGTTGCGGTGAATTTTGTTTTGGGAGGTCGGGGCGATTGCCCCAACTTTTGTGCTTAAATTCATTGCATTTCATAGGATCTCATCAACAGCCATCCGATATCATAAATACACACAACAGAAAAACACGGTATCACTGCAGCTGTGCGATGATACCGTGTTCCTTTTATGGGTTATCCTTTACGCATTTTATCCAACCATGTCATCCTGAAATCAATCCCAAAGAACTCCCTTGCTTCATCGAGATTCATAATCACCCATTCACGAGATTTTCTGGGTTCGAGCGTTTCGGGTAATTCCTTGATGATGCGGTCGGCATCATAGGATTGTCCAGCGTTATATCGGATCGTACCGGTCTTTTTATCAATGTCAAAACAGTTTCGGCTTGTCTTCCATGCTGTGCGAATCGTCTGGATCGCGTGATTTCCTGTCACCTTCTCACTGAAATAATCCTGCAATGAAAGCTTCCGGACATATTTGGGCAGATGTTCAGCGTGTTTAGACAGTATTTCATAAATCACTTCCGAGGACAGCTTCAGAATATCCGGTGCAGCATCAATGTCATCATCCTTCATATCCTCGATCAGCTCCGGTACATATTCAAACATTTTGCGAAGATATTCCCGATAAAAAGCCGTTCCAATGTTCTTCTGCACCTTCCGGACAATGCTGCTCTTCATCACTTCGGTATTGGTCAGACCAGCCTGTACTCTGCAGATCACAGTTCTGCGGATGATTTCAGGGGCAACGGCTTTGACATCCTCATTGGCACTGATGACGACCGCAGGATAATGCACCATCTTTTCAGATACGCCGAAAGCATCGTTCTTGATGGTTTCAATGGCGTGTTGTGTGAATCTCGTCTGTGTCAGGTCATCCACAATGATGGGTGCCCCTTTCACTTCGTAACGCAGACCGTCAATCGTTTTTCTGGTAAACTCCGGTGCAGCCATTCGGGTTTTCTGTCCGATCATCATTTTCAGAAGTGTTTCCAGAAAACTGGTCTTTCCTGCTTTGCTCTGTCCGTACACCAGTCCGAAGATCGGGTACGGTAATGTATTCTGATTATAACGCACAGCCGTATCACGCATAACAGCCATGAACGGCGTACAGAAAAACCAGTTTGCAAATTCAAAGTATCGCCTTTGCATGTATTCGAAATCACCATGGAAATTCTTATAGCCATCCATAAATTGCAGGAAGAGCGTCACATCATTACGGATCTCATCAGCTGAAGGTTGCAGATCAAGTTTCACATCATTGAGCATTGCCGTGCCATTGTCCGTATCAAGTACCAACTGCGGAAATTCCTTGCGTGTTTCCTTTTCACGTTCCTGCGTTTCTTTTGCATGGGTACGCATGGACACGATTTGGGTGGGTGACAGCAGGATCTTTCCTTTTTTATCTGCTTTCGGATTGAGTGGTTTCAGCTTGACAGAAAGATTGGAAACATCCAGTGCAAATTCCACATTCTCTGTACTGCTTTCATCCGGAACGATCGCCAGTGCCTTCTTTACCTTTACCGTCTGGGAAACGGGCAGCTCATCCAGATGTTCGCAGTCATCTGCCACAAGCAATGCATTCCCTGTGATTTCATCCGTGCAGTCCTCCTTCAAAGACTGGTAGATGCCCATGTACCAATCAAAAGCCTCATCACCGTCCATGTAGGAGATATTCTCACGCTGATGTCCTGCAAATGCCTGGTAGGACATATTGGCAGATCCCATCACCACTCTCTTTCGTCCGTCTTCTGCGGAAAGCAGGTAGATCTTCTCGTGTGACAGCTTTGTTCTGGTGACATAGAGCCGGAGCGTTTCATCTTGGATTCTTGTGATCAGGGAATCCTTTACCTTGGAACTGCGGATTCGCTCGATCAGCTTCGTCTGATATGCCATAACCTCGTTGAGAGAATAGGACATCACCTGTTCACAGCCAAAAATGATTTCCGCTGACTTAAACAGTTCCAGCAATTTGGAGATGAAACCGATTCCGGAAGAGTAGGTAATGGCATGAAGATGATCAAATCCAGAAAACAGATCTTCCCAGCAAAGCGATTCTCCCTTCAGAAAATCGAGTTTTACGACATTGAGCATTCCAGCAGAATCGGATTTCTCAACGACTTCATCATCAAAAAATGAAAACTGATCCATATTTGCACCCCCATTTGGCTATTTCTCGTTTTGTTGACGATACATATCCACCATCATCGGAGACAGATGGTGATACTTGCAATTATAGTAAGTACAGATCTCTTCAAGTTCTTCTTGTGATGTAATTCCGCAGTCAATGATCGTTTCAATGTCAGGTGGAATATATCCAGGCTGAGAACGAACTTCCACCATCGTATCAAAGCAGGAATTAAGAAGAATCCAGAACGGAACACCAATTCTATCTGCAACCTCTGATATGGCACAACAAGTTGCTGTATCAAAACCGTATTCATTGGTTGCGTTTATGAACTGCTCAAAATAATCCCAATCACTAATGCTGAGGTCTCCCTCACGCTTGAGTTGATCGAGTACTTCATCAAGCCTGCTGTTTGCTCCATGAAAATCTGAAAAGTGCAAACGATTATCCCGAATGGTGATCTGTTTCTTGCGGATGACCTTCGGCGTGTAGCCATATACTTGTTTCATCGCACGAGTAAAAGACGATTGTTCTAAATAACCATGGTCATGAGCAATCTGTACGATCGGCTTTTCTGGATACGCAACAAGCTCTTTAGCTGCAAAGTACAGTCTGCGGTCCCTGATATAGGTGCGCAAACAGAGCTTTCCATCCGTAGCGATTGCAATGAACTTGTTAAAATCAGCATCGGAATAACCGGAGCGGACATAAATCCCTCGGTATATTTCTTCACTGTTCAAACAGATATTCTCATCAATGTAGTCCATGGCAGAGTCAAAAATATTAGGTTTGTTCATATGCTTGTACCTCCTTTGTTGATACTACCATGATACCACATTCTTGAGAGAATTTCTTAACATTTATGGCACGAGTTTTGTCAATTTAATTGTACCATGTTTTTAATGACAATACAAGTAGCAATCCGACAATTTTACAAGGTTTGAGGCTGATTCGGGATGTTTGATGCACTTTACAACTTTTGCATCCAAATCTCATTGACCGCCATAGAAAAAAGCAGTATAATAGTAATAAGAAATCACAGAGAAATACTGCGGAAAAACGAAAGGGGAGTTTCCCATGACTTCGCATGATTATTATGGCTCACATCAAGCCAACATCCAAGCAAATTCAACCGAATACCCCACCATCCACACCCCACAGGACCTTTTCGATGCCCTCCTCCACCTCTGGACAGCCGACACCTGTGCCCCGAGAATGCGTGCAAATTGGAACGCCGACAACCCCACACTTGGGCAGTGTTCTATCACCGCATTTCTCGCACAGGACATTTTCGGCGGTAAAGTATACGGCATCTTGCGTCCGGACGGAAATTACCACTGCTACAACGTGGTCGGGAACTGCGTGTTTGATCTGACAAGTGAGCAGTTCGGGGACGAGATCCTTTGCTATGAAGATAACCCCGAACAATTTCGGGAGGTGCATTTTGCCAAGGACGAAAAACGGCGGAGGTATGAGGAGCTTTGTGAGAAGCTGAAAGTATATTGCAGGGGGGAACGAATGGAACTGACAACGGAAAGACTGGTTCTGCGTCCGTGGAGAGAAACGGATGCGGCAGATTTATTTGAATATGCAAAAGATCCGGCGGTTGGCCCGATCGCCGGTTGGCCGGTGCATCAGAGCATCGAGGACAGCTTGTTTGTGATTCGAAATGTGTTCAATGGCATCGAGTGCTATGCGGTTTGTTTGAAAGAAGATGGCAGAGCGATTGGCTGCATCGAGCTGATGATGCGTGAAAAATCGGCACTGACCGACAGGGAGGACGAGTGCGAGCTTGGCTACTGGATCGGGCAGGCATTCTGGGGACGTGGACTGATTCCCGAAGCCGCCAAACGGCTGATCCGTCACGGATTCGAGGATCTTGGAATGCAGAAAATCTGGTGCGGCTATTATGACGGAAACACCAAATCCAGCCGTGTGCAGGAGAAAATGGGCTTTCAGTATCATCACACAACGGAAAATGTCCCCGTTCCGCTGCTTGCGGAAACAAGGACGGAACATATTACCTGTCTGACGAGGGAACATTGGCAGGAGCGGAACGATTAGGAGGAAGCTATGGAATTCCAGCAAATCATCAAAAGAGGGGTATCATCATGAAAAACGAATCATTTATGTTGAAACTCAGTTTTTATCGCTCACAAGTCAAAACAGAAGAAATCATTGCGTTGATGCGAAGCTTGATGTTCTTTCAGCCTAAATCCTTTAAATCTAATCGAAAAGATTTCAAAAGGCTTGGATGCAAGAACTTCTGGGAACAGGTTGAAATAGGGGTAAATTGTAACGACTCTTTTCGTGCTTCACTGGAAGCATTGGATCCAGAAACGGAGGTGTACAATCGACTAAAAATACAGGTTTCTTCAGCAACAGGCATAGTGGTTATTCGTTTTACCATACAGAATGATTCCATAGATGTGTGTGCGAAAACAGAAAAAGTGATCAATGATTTTGTTTTGAACCATCATATTCTTTCTGCATCACTGAGAAGTCGAACAGAAAGAGATTGGAACGATGATCATAATCTGGAAAACCAGTGGAAACGACATCCTGAACTGCGAGAAATTAAAACAATGAATATTGCTATGGTTGATTTTGCTGACCCTGAACAATTTGCAGGACATACGCACTTTCACAAAGGTCTTTGGTTCGGCTGCACCTATGAAATGTGGTACGGTCCGGATTATGACAGATATATTCCTCTTGAAAAAATTGCATCTTTTGATGATTGCAGCGAGAAAGAGATCTATGAAAATGGTACTGTCCGCATCAGGATGTATGATAGCTACGACGATTTCAGCAAGCCTGAATCCGTCCGCCGTGCTTGGGGCTTCCGTCATCATACGGACTGTGATGCAGCAGCGGATTATTGGACGGAGGAAATCAATAAGCTTATCATCGCTCGAATGGAATATCAGGTAGAGATGGAATATGGTGAATTTCCTCATGGAGGCATGTGCTTAATGAAAGCATATCTGGATGAAAACGGCAAGCCAATCACAAAGTCGAAGGCGGTAAAAGTGCATATTTCCGAACGTGGAACGGATGGAAAGAGTGTGTACAGTGAAACGGTGGAGCTGTAAGGCGAGAGACAATGTATAGAATGATCAGGAGGAAGCTATGGAATTCCAGCAAATCATCGAAAAATGCAAAAACATCCGCACCTATGCGGGCACACCCATACCGCAGGACGTTCTTGATCATATTCTGCAAGTCGGCGAACCTGCCCCGACCAGCCGGAATCTGAAGCCCTGCACATTCCACTTGATGCAGGACAGGGAAGTACTGCAAACACTCTCCAAAGCCAAGAAAGCCGAAATCGTTTTGCGTGGTCGGATTTCCAACACATGAAATCGTGAAGCGCCTGCGGCGTAAATAGTGCGAATATTCAATGAAAACAACAACCCGACTCCTCAAAAAGAGTCGGGTTTACTGCCATTTTTGTACCTGCTCATCCGCTGATCAAAAGTGCGATTTTCCATTATGAATTTGAGTTCATCCACCCATTTCAGGACGGTAACGGCAGAATGGGCAGAATGTGGCACAGCCTGCTGCTCGGCAATTGGAAGGAGCTGTTCTTCTGGCTGCCGGTGGAGGAGTTGATCCAGTCAAGGCAGAAGGAATATTACGATGCACTCGGCAAGGCTGATAAAATGGCAGACAGTGCAGTATTTGTGGAGCTGATGCTGGAGATCATCCGTGATACACTGAAGGATACCACAGTTGTTGGTCGCTCCACCGACCAGGATGCCGACCAGGATACCGACCAGGATGAGCCGATTCATAAATTGCTTTCGGTATTTGGGGATGAACCCTTATCTGCTTCAGAGTTGATGGAGCGACTTGGATTGTCACATCGTCCGACTTTCCGGCAGAATTATCTGACACCGGCATTGGAAAAGGGAGTAATCGAGCGGACAATTCCGGATAAGCCCAGCAGCAAGAAACAGAAATATCGCAAAAAAAAAAACTGTGAATGCTTCACTTATCATATTCAAAACCCGACGCCCCAAAGAGTCGGGTTTTATTGTATTTCTAATCCTCCCTGACCTCCGCACGGTACATCCCGTGATTCTTCAGCCAGTCGATCACATCGTAGATGGTAAGCCCGTTTTCATTTGCATACTGTTCGCATTCCCCCGGCGTATTCTGTGTAAAGGTCTCCCATGCGGTGATGAGATTTCGGGTTTCCGGAATACCCTGTTCCTCAAAGATCAGTGCATATTTCTGAGTGCGTTCCTCACGGCAAAACACTTGCACGATGTTGTATTTGTATTTGCCGATTTCCTCGCCGACTGGGTTGCCGATGCCGAATGCAGACAGTCCGTCATGCACCAGTATGTCCGATACATAGCCGAAAATCTCCCGCACCGTCTTTGCAGAGATACCGTCCAGATACCAGACAACCTTGTGCTGCCCTTGTGTCAGAACAGCGCCATTCTCTGCTTTGCCGACAACGGTTTCCTCTGAAATATGGCACGGCGTTTCGATGAAGAAGAACAGCGGTATGTCCTCATTCCGTGCAAGAAACCCCTCCATAATGGGCAGTATTTTATCCGCATCCACATTCGCCGTGATGCGGCGTTCCTCCACCAGATAGCCCTCTTTGAGTCGTTCCGCAGCCGGAACTTTTGCCCCTTTGATCATTTGCATAGTGTGTCCTCCTTTTTTGGAAATGTACGGATAAGCCGAAATACCTGCTCCGCTGTATCACTGAGATTTTTCGCAGCGTTCTCCGTATCCATTGCATCCTCCGGTGTCCCCACACTTCGCAGAATCGGGAAGAATGCGTCGATTCCGACGGCGTTGCAATCCGCTGCGCCGTCCTTTACCACACCACTGAATGCGATCACGGGCTTTCCGTATTTCTTGGCAATTTTCGCAATGCCAACGGGTGCTTTCCCCATCGCCGTCTGTGCGTCCAGACACCCTTCACCCGTAATGACAAGATCGGCATATCGAATTGCCTCCTCCAGTCCCGTTTCCCGGATGATGAGGTCGATGCCTGATTCCAGCGTTGCATGGAGATAACTCATCAATCCGAACCCCAGACCGCCTGCTGCACCTGCACCCTCATGATCGGGGTCTGCATCAGGGGTGATTTGCTTTGTCAGCTCCGCAAAATGCCGGAGATCTTTGTCCATCTTTGCGATCATCTCCGCATCCGCCCCCTTTTGCGGTGCAAATACGGCACTGCATCCATTCTCACCACAGAGGGGATTTTTTACATCACAGGCAACATGGAAGGAACATTCTTTCAGTTCGGGCATGGCGTTTTCATCTGAAATATGGACGATATCCGAAAGCCCTTTTGCACCGAAAGCGACCTGTTTTCCGTTCTTATCCAGAAAATCAAATCCCAACGCCTGCAGGCACCCCACACCGCCGTCATTGGTCGCACTGCCGCCGATGCCGAGGATGAAATTCCGGCAGCCATACCCTATCGCATCACGGATGAGCTGACCAAAGCCATAGGTTGTCGTGTGCAGGGGATTGCGCTTGGCAGATGAGAGCAGCGGCAGTCCGGAAGCGGCAGCCATTTCGATGACAGCTGTATTGTTTGGGAGGATGCCGTAGCGTGCGGAAATCTCTCGACCAAGCGGATCGGAAACTTTGGCAGTACGGTATGTCCCATGCAGACCGGAAACGAGAGCGTCCACCGTTCCCTCACCGCCGTCAGCGATGGGGAAAATCTGGGTTTCTGCATTCGGATAGACACGTTGAATTCCCGCTGCAGCGGCATTTCCGGCTTGTAGCGTGGACAGACTCCCCTTAAAAGAGTCGATTGCAATGACGATATTCATGGTATCACCTCGGAGTTGTTGATAGGTATAGTATAGCATAAAATCGGACGGATGACAACATGATCGGGGCCATTGCCCCGATTTTCTTTTTTTCTTGTGTTATTGTCGGAATTATGCTATAATGATAACAGTGATAAATTTCAAGGTTAAAGCGGAGGTGTTAGATAATGCAGGACATGAACAGACAGATTCACTATGTGCTATACCATTCCGAGGAATCGGATGTTTCTGTGAATGCGGTTGTGCAGAACGAGAGCATCTGGGTCACGCAGAAAGCAATGGCAGATTTATTTGCGGTGAATACGCCAGCAATCAGTAAGCATCTGAAAAATATCTATGAAGAGGGCGAACTTATCGAGGAATCAACTGTTTCTAAAATGGAAATAGTTCAAACCGAGGGCAGCAGACAGGTAAAACGAAATGTGGATTTCTACAACCTTGATGCCATTATTTCCGTCGGCTATCGTGTCAATTCCCGACAGGCGACAAAGTTTCGTATCTGGGCGACGGGCGTTCTGAAGGAGTACATGATCAAAGGCTTTGCCATGGATGACGAGCGTCTGAAGCAGGGCGAAGCGGTATTCGGCAAGGATTATTTCCGTGAACTTTTGGAGAGAGTTCGTTCCATCCGTGCAAGTGAACGAAGGATCTGGCAGCAGATCACGGATATTTTCGCAGAGTGCAGTATTAACTACGACAAACATTCCGAGGTTACGAAACGTTTCTACGCAACAGTGCAGAACAAGTTTCATTTTGCTATTACAGGGCAGACAGCCGCAGAAATCATTTACACATTGGCTGATCATGAAAAAGAGCATATGGGATTGACCACTTGGAAGAATGCTCCCGAGGGACGGATTCTCAAATCCGATGTGACAACTGCGAAGAATTATCTTGATGAAAAGCAGATTCGTCAGCTGGAACGGGCAGTTTCGGGATATTTCGATTATATCGAGGATCTGATCGAGCGTGAGAACACATTCACGATGGAGGAATTTGAGGCGAGTGTCAATGAATTTCTGAGCTTTCGCCGCTACGATATTTTGAAGGATAACGGCAGAGTTTCTGCAAGACAAGCGAAGGAGAAGGCGGAAACGGAATACGATGTGTTCAATAAGACGCAGAAGATCAGCTCTGATTTTGACAAGTCGGTGATGAGGATGTTGGAGACCAAGGGGCAAAAATCTGATGAGTGAAACATTTTGAAATCTATATTTATGAGAGTTTGCCTATGAAGGAAGAGGTGTTAGCAAATGGCAAAAAGCAGCTTTGAGAAAGCTTTAGAAAAGCAACAGAAAGAAGCAAAGCGACTGGCAGATAAAAAGCAGCGGGAGGATAGACGGACTATGGAAGATGCAGCACGAAGAGAACGAGCCTCATCAATCATAAATGGGCAGCCAATGGTTGGAAACATGAGGATGATGGATGCTTCTGCCGAAGAAGTATTACACATTATATTGGAAAATTACGAGGAAAATGAAAATAGATATGTCAGTGGAGATGAAAGCGATTTTCCGCCGGCTTATCAATCATCAATCAGACTAGAATTAGAGAAATTAAGTATGTACGGAATGATTTCTAACCCGCAAGTTTATGTTTATGGGAATTGGGAGCTGACATTAACACTACAAGGAATTTCATATTTTGAAGATAAAGAAAAAGCGAAGGAAAATGCCAGCGCAGCTGCTGAACTTCAGAAGAGGTCAACATCGAAGAAATATGATGTATTCATTTCTCATGCGAATAAAGACAAATCAGAGTATGTGGACTTGCTGTATATGGCCTTGAAGCGGCTTGGTGTGACTATTTTTTATGACACCGAAGTACTGTCATGGGGTGATAATTGGAAGCAAGTCATTCTGGATGGAACAGCAACTTCTGAATTTGCTATTATCGTTATTTCAGAAAACTTTTTTGACAGGGAATGGACAGAAAAGGAATTGCATGAATTTCTTGAAAGACAGAACTCGAGTGGACAGAAAATTGTTTTGCCGCTTTTGCACAATATTACTCTCGATCAATTAAAGGGTAAGTATCCTGTATTAGGAGATATCCAAGTTATTGACAGTGGCAGGTTTTCTAAAGAGGAGATTACAATTCTTTTTGCGAAAGAACTAATCAAACGCTACAAAGAGTTATAAACCATGCATTTTCAGTAGCATGATATTTCTTTATTTTTTGAAAATGATGGGTTTAAAATTTTTCCATGCTGGATTGTAATTTCTATGTCAAAATTTAAAATCCTCAAAAAGAAATTAAAATGCAAGAGGAAGAATTTAAAATATCCAGTGCAGAATTTCAAATTTTCATGTAAATTTGAAATTACGCTTCAGGAATGAGATTCAAATTTGCATTTTCCCACAACCTCCTTGATTTTCTCCCCAAAGTATGCTATACTAAACATAAGAACATAACACAGACCGAGGTGAAACCATGGCAAGCACAAAACAGCTCCCGATCGGCATCGATAATTTCAAGACGCTCATCGACAACAACTACTATTTCGTTGACAAAACGCTGATGATCCGTGATGTGATCCACAGCATCGGAATGGTGAACCTGTACACTCGTCCGAGACGTTTCGGCAAAACGCTCAACATGAGCATGATGCAGTATTATTTTGAAAAGTCAGCGGAGGACAACTCCTACCTGTTCGATTCTCTGAATATCTCTGCTGCCGGTGAGCAGTACCAGGCATACATGGGCAAGTACCCTGTGATCAGCTTGTCGCTGAAAAGCATGAAGCAGGATACTTTTGAACAGGCATTCTTTGAGTTCAAAACGCTCATGATGCGGGAGTTTATCCGTCACGAGGATGCTGTTAAGTCTGCCAACATCGCCAAGGGTCTGATGGACAGATACCGTGCCATTACGGACGGAACGGCGGAGGATGCGCTGTATCCGACCTCCATCCGTTTGCTGTGTGACTGCCTGTGGACAGCGTATGATCAGAAGGTCATCATTCTGATTGATGAGTACGATGTTCCGCTTGAAAATGCACATTTCAACGGCTTTTATGACAGAATGACAGGACTGATCCGCAGCGTATTTGAAAGTGCACTGAAAACCAATCCGTCGATGGAATTTGCTGTTCTGACAGGATGCCTGCGCGTTTCCAAGGAGAGTATCTTCACAGGTCTGAATAATCTGAAAGTGAACAGCATCCGCACGGATGAGTACAGCGAATACTTCGGCTTCACAGAAGCAGAGGTCAGAAAGCTCACGGAGGATTATGATA
>SVNQ01000050.1 GCA_015066865.1 Ruminococcus sp. | reverse complement strand
ATCAGGTTTATCCATTCACGCCGGGAATTGATGTGCAGCGGTATTTTCCGTATGACGAAAAGGAGAATGCCGACCTCTATGAGAAAACACAGGTGCAGCGTGAACTGGAACGCCGTGTGCGTCGATCCAAGCGGGAATGTATGGTACTCGACGAGCTGGGCGATGAGGAAGGGCTGCGCAAGGCATCCGTTACTCTGAAACAGCGGCAGCAGACGCTGCAGCAGTACTGTGCGGATAATGGGTTGAGCTATAAGCCAGACCGCACGGCGGTGGTTGGGTATAACAGGACGGTTGCTGGGAAGGTTAGAAAATCCTTGACTTCTACAGCAAAAGGTGGTACAATTAAGAAAAGACCTTATGAGATCGTTAAGTCCCGCAAGAAAAGGCTTGAATTGGTAAATAGAGGTGTTTCTGAGGAAAAACCAATCTTTGCAGTTGATACAGATACCAATAAATTTGCATCTTATGTAAAAAATGTGCTGCCCAAAGAAGGTTTCTATGATGTTGCGCTGCATGGCACACCGACATCTGCAGAATTTTTCGGAGAGCAGATTGATGCTTATACACTTGCAAGTATCATCAGAAATCGAAAGGATTATACACCAAGGACAAAAATTCGACTTCTTTCATGTTCCACAGGTAACACTGATAATACCGGAGATTGCTTCGCTCAGATTCTTGCAAACGAGCTGGGTGTTGAAGTAGAGGCACCTACGAAAGATATTTTCGTATATCCGGATGGCTCATTCGATATCGGAGAAAAGAACGACGGCGAAATGAAAGCGTTTCATTCAAGAAAATAAGGAGGTGTTGGCATGTCTAAACATTATATATTCGATCGTTCTATTAAAGAACTTGGCAAGGAGGAGCTTGCGAAAGCAACAAGTAATACAACTATTGATGGTAAAGCGGAAATCCTTGCCTACTTGAAGCGATTTCCGGAATGTGCGTTTACAAGTGAACCTGTCAAAGATGCATTTACAGGAGAGGTTGTTTATGATGCCAACAATGCAAGAACCGATGGAGTGTACCAATGGTATGAGACTGAAATTTATCACTTTGATAAATACAACCTAAAGCTCAATGAAGAGTTTATCCAATATGTTTTGAACCGCCCTTAAACAAGGCGGTTTTCTTATGCCCAAAACAAGATAAATCTGCATCTCCCCGGAGGTGCATTTTTTATATCCAAATTTAAGAAACGGAGGAATACACATGAAAAAACTGTTCCGCATCCCGATGCAGTTTTTTGCAGAGGGCGGGCCTGCGCCGCAGGAACCCGAAGGGAATCCCGCACCGCCGGATCCGAAGCCCGACGACACGAAGCCCGCTCCGAAACCCGAACCCCCGAAGCCTGCACCGCCTTCTCCTGCTGCGGATACGCCCTCCGCCGAGGAACTTGAAGCGTTCCGTAAGTGGCAGGAATCGCAGAGGACCGACGCAGAAAAGCACGCTGCAGCCATCAGTAAGGCTGAAAAGGCAAGAACCGCCGCAGAAGCGAGAGCGGAAGCAGCTGAGCTGAAGGTCACCGCACTCGGCAAGGGTGTAAATGCAGATGCTCTGGATGACGTCATTGCACTGGCAAAAACAAAGATCACCGATAAGGTGACGGCAGATCAGGCAATTGAGGAAATCCTCAAAAAGTATCCTGCATTCGGCACACCCAAGCCCACCACTACAGGAACCGCAACACCAAACAACAATCCGAGTCCCGATGCGGACGATGCAAAAGCACGTCGTGTAATGGGACTCCCCGAAAGAAAGTAAACTAAGGAGGAAACTGATTTATGGCAAACGCAATCGAAAAATTCAAAAAGTACATCAGCCTGCTTGACGAGGTGTACAAGCAGGCGTCCCTGACAGCTCGTCTCGACAGTGACAGCACACTTGCACAGGCAGGCGCAAACGCAAACGAGATCATCATTCCCAAGCTCAGCATGGACGGTCTGGCAGAATACGACCGCAATTCCGGTTATGTAAACGGCGACGTCACCATGACGTATGAAACAGTTCCATTCAACTATGACCGTGGAAGAAAGTTTAATGTTGACGCTATGGACAACGAGGAAACCGCAGGTCTTGCATTCGGTAAACTCTCCAGCGAGTTCATCAGAACGAAGGTCGTTCCCGAAATGGATGCATTCCGTTTTGCGACCTATGCTTCCAAGGAGGGCATTTCCATTGCAACAGGAGATCTGACGACAGGTGAAAGCGTAATTGCTGCGCTCAGAGCAGCGACAAATCAGATGGATGAGGACGAAGTTCCGCAGGAAGGCAGAATTCTGTATATCACTCCCACACGCAAGGGTATGATCGACGATATGGACACCACAAAGTCCAAGGAAGTTCTCTCCCGTTTCAGTGAGATCGTACTGATCCCCCAGAGCCGTTTCTATACTGCCATCGAACTGCGTGACGGTAAAACATCCGGTGAAGAGATCGGCGGTTATGCTAAGGCTGCAGGTGCAGCAAACATCAACTTCTTTGTTGTTCGCACTGATGCACTGATGCAGTATCCGAAGCACACTGTAAGCAAGGTCATCAGTCCCGAAGCTAACCAGGAGAAGGATGCATGGGCATTCTTCTACCGTGCATACGGTCTTGCCGATGTTTACGAAAACAAGCGTGCAGGTCTGTATATGCACAAGGCAACCGTGTAAAGGAGGTATGAAATATGGGTAAGATCGTAGGTGCTACATTCCCGAAGCCCGAACCGGAGAAGCCGGTAGAAATCAAGGTCATTGTAGATAGTGAACCTGTCGCTTCTGTTGAGGTGGGAGCAGATGAAATGACAACAGAAACAACAGAAACAACAGAAACAACTGAAACAACTGAGGGCAAGAAGCCGGGCAGCAAAAAAAAGGCGGAAGAAAAGGCCGGTGAGTAACCATGCTTGATTTCTACCGCAACGAATGGCACGGCAGCTTTAACGGCACGGAGGAGGAGCTTTCCCTCCTTCTCTCCCGTGCTGCTGATGCAGTGAACAACACCATCATTATGAGAGGTTACACTGTTGATTCGGTTCCGGAGATCTTGAAGCAGCCGGTCTGCAAAGCCGTTTGTGCGCAGGCGGATTACATCGAAAGCCAGGGTGGCGTCGAGAGCCTCACAGAAGGTTCATACAGCTCGGTAACGCTTGGCAGGTTCAGTTATTCGGACGGAACACAAAACGGTGCTGTGAGTGCGTCAGGCGGTTCTCTGTGCATTCTTGCAAAGGAGTATCTGGAATCAACAGGTCTTCTTTACAGAGGGGTGGCGGTATATTGAAACCGATTCCGAAAAAGCTGCTGATTCATCATGCAAAGCTGATGGCGGTGACAATGGATGAATGGCAGAGTGAAACACTCTCGACCGTTGCAGACCTCAAACACATCCGAATCGAACCATCATCCAAGCTTGTGACCGATAAACAGAACCGTCAGATCACATTATCTGCGGTATTGTTTTACGATTTGCGGAACAGCACGCCGAAGAACGTCGAGTTTTCACCCGGGCAGAAGATTGTTTTTGGCGGAAAAGAATACACTGTTGAAACGATCGAGCTGATTTATGATGACAAAAAACTGCATCATTACGAACTGGGGCTGGTATAATGGATGTGAAATTTTCTGTGAATCTGAATGTCACTGCAACGGAAGAACGCTTGAAAACGGCGGTTGAAAAAGCTGTGTTTGTCACATCTGAGGCAGCATTGAAGGATTGCAATTATTATTGCAAGCAGGATCAGGAGGGACTGATCGGCAGCAGCGAGACACTCAGCGAACCGGAAAAGGGAGTCCTACGCTGGCATACCCCCTATGCCCGTAGGCAGTACTATCTGGATGCAGCACGAAAGGACAAGAATCCGAACGCTCGAAAAATGTGGGCACATTATGCCGCAAGCGTCCACGGCAATGAATGGCTGCTGAGAATGCAAAAAGCATTTTCACAGTATGCAAAGAGGTGATAGCAATCCGCACGACCATATTATCCTACATTTCCAAAACTACAGGAGCAGTCATCGGACAGCTCCCTGAATCCGGAGGGCTTGCAGTGCAGGTGGCTCCATCTCCTGCAGGCGAACAGTATTTTGACGGAACAAGCAGCGATACAATGTCGCTGCTGTTTTTGTGCAAATCCATGCAGCAGAGAGATGCGCTCGGGACGCTTGATGAGATCTGCACAGCACTGACACGAAATAAACGGCACGAACATGGAATCTATAGCCTTACTGTTGCGACAGCTCCGAATTACGTCGCAAAGGAAGGGAATTTCTGGATCTATTCGTGCATCATCAATCTGAAATACTATAACAAGGAGGGCTTTTAAATGCCGGATATTGCACTGAATTACGATTACCGTTTGGAAATCAACACAACGCCCGAAGGCGAATCGGAAACCATGGCTGAGATCGCCGAAGGCTTCAACAGCATCACCGAATCTCTGAACGAGGTGGTGCAGCAGTTCTCATTCTTTGGCGACGGAGGCTATGGTTCGTCCTTTGTGACGGGCGGTCAGCTTACTGTGACTCTGAGCGGCGTGCGCATGAAGGGTGACCCTGCACAGGATTACATGTTCAGCGATGCCGTGCTCTACAATTGGGGCAAGGCAAGAGAGACGACATGCAAGCTGTACTGCCCCGATGGCGATGTGATCAGCTGTCCTGTAACGCTTGCCAAGATCAACCGCAGCGGCGGAGAATCCCAGAATGGAACGGCAGTTTCTCTGGAGATCCATTTCAATGGCAAGCCCGAGGTCGAAACACAGAAACAGTAACGGATAAGCACTCCGAAAGGGGTGCTTTTCTTTTCATAAAAAGGAGGAATGAAGATGGCATATCAGATCAGAAAACAGGAACGGATCGTTGAAGATCTGGAACTGATGGAAACGAAGGATCATCCCACGGTGCTGATTCATATCGACATCAGCCCCGAACACATTGCAAAAGACTACCGCAAAACGCAGCTTGAAATTGCAAAGGCGAAACAGGTCGGTGATGTGGCGGCCTTCAGCAATGCAGCTGATGCGCTTTTTCATCTGGTGTTCGGAGCAGATGCAACGGAAAGGATCCTCGAATACTTTGACGGCTCGTATATCGACGCAACACTGAACGTGCTTCCGTTTATCTACGATCGCATTCATCCGGCTGTGGAAGCCTACGCCAAGAACCGCAGAGATATGCTCGTCAACAATGTAGCACTGAACCGCCGTCAGCGCAGAAAGCTTGGTTTATGACATTCGATCTGACAAGTCCCCTGCCGAAAGAAACAGTGTTTCTCGGCAAGCGTTGGAAACTGCGTCTTTCATTCGACGTTATTCTCAGAGTGTTTGCACTGTACCGGGATGAGGTGCTGTATGGCAGTGAAAAGCAGGCGCTTGCTTTGGCATTGCTGGTGGAAAACAGCAATCCCCCCACGGAACTTCTGGAACACATTTTTGAAGAGTACATCAGCATTACAAAAAAATCAGACAGAAAAGGACTGAAGTGCTTTGATTTCCTGCAGGACGGTGCGTATCTTTATGCATCATTCCTGATGGATTACGGCATAGATCTGACGCAGGAATGCGGACGGCTGCATTGGTGGAAGTTCGTTGCCTTGTTTCAGGGGCTTTCCGAACGCACAAAAATGCGTGAAGTCATGCGCATTCGTCAGGAGCCGATCCCAGAGCCGAACAAACACAACGGGAAATACATTGAAAACCTGATTGCACTGAAAAACTACTATGCGCTGGAGATCTCACAGGAAGAACGGGAACAGAATTTCAGATCAGGAATCGCATCGCTCGCACAGGTACTTAAAGCCCGTGCATCATCATAAAGGCAGGTGGTTTTATGCCGAACACGCAGGCTGACGGCGAAGTAGTATACCGCATTCGTGCGGATACGAGTCAGTATAAAAAGGATCTGAAAGAATCCGAACAGGATGCCAAGAAAACTGCGCAGGAAACAGCCAATGCGCTGTCGAAAGGCACCGAACAGTCTGACAAAGCAGTGAAGAAGGCTTCACAGTCCATTACGGCTGAAATGAAAAAAGCGAATACCGCTGCCGAATCTCTTGCGGGAACAGCAGAGGAAATGCCGCAGGCTTTATCCGATGTGCAGGAATCCGCTGAAAAGGCTGCCGAGGGATTTGACGGTATCGGTGAAAGCGCAAAGAAATCCAAAAAGGAATCCAAGGATTTCTCGAAGGAACTTGAAGAGATAGGCAAGCTTCTGGAAAAGGGCAGCAAGAATTCACAGCTCGCAGCGCAAAAGAAGAAAGTGCTGTCTGAAGCTATTTCGGAAACTTCAAAAAAGCTTGCGGATCTCAAAGACAAGCAGAAGGATGCTGAAAAGGCTTTCAAATCGGGTGACATGCCCGATGAGGAATACCGCAAGCTGCAGCGTGAGGTGATTGCTACCGAGCAGGCGCTTGCAAGTTACCGCAAGGAACTGAAAAACGTCGGTAAAGCTACGGGTGAAACCGCCGATATGACTGAAAAAGCTTTGGGCGGTGCATTATCTTCCGTCGCAGGGACTGCTGGAACTGTAGGTGCTGCGGTAGGTGCGGCAGTTCTCGGCGTAGGGGCTGCTGCGGTTGGAATCGGAACGGCTGCTGTAAATACGGCAGTGGATCTCGACAAAGCGATGAACCAGTTCGCCGCATCCACAGGTACGTCAAAATCTGAACTGGACAAATACCAGGACGTTCTGGAAAAGATCTATCTGAACAATTACGGTGAGGATTTTCTGGACATCGCCGACAGCATGGCAGCCGTCAAGAAGAATCTCGGTGAACTGAATGACATCAACCTGCAGAATGTAACAGAAGCGGCATTTATGCTGCGTGATGTGTATCAGTATGATATTCCGGAATCTACCAGAGCCGCAAAGGCGATGATGGACAACTTCGGCATTACCGGATATGAAGCGATGGGGCTGATCGCTGCAGGCGCGCAGAATGGTCTGGACTACTCAAGCGAACTGATCGACAGTATTTCGGAATACTCTGTACAATTTGCAAAGCTTGGATTTACTTCCGATGACATGTTCCACATTATGGAGAAGGGCGCTGAAACAGGTGCATGGAGCCTCGATAAGGTGGGCGACGCCATCAAGGAAATTTCCATCAAGGCAATCGACAGTTCCGACACAACGGCAGAAGGCTTTGAAGCGATTGGACTGAATGCCGAGAAAATGGCGATGAAATTCGCAATGGGCGGCGAAGCTGCAAAGGAAGCGTTTGACGAAACCATTGCAGCCCTTGACAGTCTGAATAATCCCCTCGAAAAGGATGCAGCAGGTGTCGCACTGTTCGGCACAATGTGGGAGGATCTGGGTGCCGATGTCGTTGCACAGCTTGCGGATATCGAAAATAGCGCATACAACACAGAGGACGCTCTCGGAAAGATCGGCGAAGTGAAATACGACGATCTCGGTTCCATGTTCGAGGCACTGAGCAGAGCAGCTGAAATGCTCCTGCTTCCGCTTGGTGAACAGCTGATTCCGACACTCGGCGTGCTGATCGAAAAGATGCTCCCTCTCATTGAAGGAGTACTTCCGCCGCTTGTAGAGGCGTTTTCTGCACTTTTGATTCCGATTCTGGAGCTTGCGGAACAGGCAATGCCGGGGTTCACCGAATGGATACAGACACTTGTCAATGAAGATTTACTGCCATACCTTGCAAAGGAACTGTTCCCAAAGCTTGAAGAAATGGCAGAAAAGCTTAATCCGATCATCGAAGGACTTGCCAAAAATGTGCTTCCTGCACTTGCAGAGGCATTCGGGGAAATCATCCCAATATTGCTGGATATCGTGATAGAACTGCTTCCGCTTCTGGTGGATCTGGTTGGAGAAAATGGACTTGCGCCAATCATTCGGAATCTGATCCCGGTTATTAAACTGCTTGCAGACGCTCTGGGCATTTACCTTCACATTGCAGTCAGCACTCTTGTGCCTGTGATCCAAGGTGTGATGGATGCGATGCAACAGATGACTGACACCTGGACACTTGCGGTTGATTTTATTAACAACGTGCTTGCAGGAGATTGGGAAGCAGCGTGGCAGAACATCATCGGCATTTTTAAAGGCATATTTAACCAGTTGCCGGGAATTGCAGAAGCAGCAATTAACGGAATTGGCGGCTTAATCAATGGATTTTTAGATGGCGTCAACAAAATAGGCGCTGCTGCTGGTGTTAATATTGAGTACCGTATTCCAACAAATATCAAACTCCCTCGTTTCCACACGGGCGGTATCATTGATTTTGATACAGAGGAAGCCCCGATCCTTGCGCAGGACGGTGAAATGGTTCTGACGAAGGAACAGCAGCGCAGACTGTTTGCAATTGCTGACGGTGAAAATCTGGCAGTGACAAATGAACTCGACCGTATGCTGCGGACGTTCTCATCCATGAGAAGCGGTTCTGAATCGCCCGAGCCTCAGCCAGTGGACTCTGAAAACGGTCCGTACATCATCTATCTGGTCGTTGACGGTGAAACAGTCGCAGAAGCGGCACTCCCTCATATCGACAGACAGCAGGGTGAAATGGTTGTACTTACGCAAAGGGGGCACTGATGAAGAAACATATAGGAATCCGAATGAACGACAAACACAGCTGGAATGATTTCGGATGCAGAATTTCTGAACGTGAAATCGGTCAGCCGGAAAAGAAACGCATTGTTGAAACCGTCCCATACAGCAATGATGTGCAAAATTTCAATACGCTGTATGGTATACAGGCATATGGTGAAAGGGATTTACGTTATCGGTTAGTGCTTATGGACAATGCTGAAAATCGGGCGCAACAGACGATTCGGAAAATTTGTGCGTGGTTGAATGTCAGTGGATATGTACCGCTGTATGACGATATGATGCCTGAGCACTACTTCCTTGCTGAACCTATCACACCGAAAATAACAGAAAAGTATGGTTTATATTTGATTGATGTTAAATTCAAAGCCTCCCCATTCCGTTATCCAATTGTCCCAAAGCTCCCATACGCCCCCTCCACCTTCCCCGACCTCGACGGTGACGGCGCCGCCACATCTGCCGATGCTGCGATCATCATGACTGCAGCAACGGCAATCAGCGCCGGCAATGCGTCGGGACTCACACCGGAACAGGAGGTACTGGCGGATGCAGACCGTGACGGCGTAATCACATCATTGGATGCGGCGATCGTGCTGGAGTTTGCGACAGCGGCAAGCACCGGGAAATACAAAAACAGCCCCGAAGGGTGGGCAGCATTCATGAATACCAGAACTTCTGCAGAGGAGGGAATTTTGTAGTGTATGAAGTAAAAATCAAAAACGGCGGCATGGAAGAACTCATCAGCGAGCTTGACGTGAACAGTCACCGCAGACTTGCGGCATGCACCTTTACGGGGGAGATCAACAAGATCCCCTCCTGCACATTCACGGTGCTGCCGCAGAACCCCTGCTATGACAAGCTCACGGAAACACAGACGGAAATTGCCGTGCAGAACACGCAGGCGAACAAAACAGAGTTTGAAGGCAGGATCCTGAAGATCACAAACAAGATGAGCAGCAGCGGCGTCATCGCCAAAAACGTCATTTGTGAAGGCTACATGGCGTATCTCTGTGACACCGTGCAGCCCTACAGAGTGTACACGGATACGGATGTATCGGCATTCCTGCTGGACGTTCTGGCATGGCACAACAGCCTTGTGCCGGAGGAAAAGCACATCCATCTCGGTATGTGCGATATGCACGGAACTGCCGAAAAGGTACTGAACTACGGCAAGACGCTCGATGAGATCAAGCGCAACCTCGTTGACGTTCTGGGCGGTGAGATCCGCATCCGCAAGGCGGACGGCAAGCTGTATCTGGACTACATGAAGAAGCTCGGAACCGTGAGCAGCACCCGTGTGGAGCTTGCACGCAATCTCATGGATCTGTCCGTGGAATGCGATGCAACGAACGTCATCACACGTCTGATCCCCCTTGGAGCACGGCTGAATGACGAAACCGAAGAACGCCTGACCATTGCAAGCACAAATGCGGATGGGCGCATCTGGATCGACGATGCGAAGGCAGTCGAAAAGTACGGCATCATCTGCGGTACAGTCACGTTTGACGATTGCACCAACCCTGCAGAACTGCGTGAGCGTGGTGCGGCATATCTTCAGCAGAACAACCGCATCAAGAAGGCATATCGTGCCACGGTGCTCGACCTCTCGACCATTGGCAAGGATGCAGAGAGCTTCTGTGAGGGCAACACCTATCATTTCTTCCAACCCCTGATGGGCATTGACGAGCCGCTGCGTATCATGAAACGCACCGTGGACATCTACAAGCCCTACAAGCCCGCTGTAGAAATCGGCGACAAGGTGGAAAAGATGACCGACCTTGCCACGAAAACCTATGACTATATCCAGTACGCAGCGCCAAAGCAGAAAACGGAAATCCTTGCTGCGGCAAAAGCAAATGCCACAGCTCAGATTAAGGCAGGAATCAACGGCTATGTCGTTGTCAATGAAAACGAAATCCTCATCATGGACACGCCCGACAAGGCAACTGCTACGAAGGTGTGGAGATGGAATGCAGGTGGATTTGCCTACAGCAGCACGGGATATGACGGCGATTATGGCAATGCTGCCATCACTATGGACGGGGCAATTGTCGCAGATTTCATTTCCGGTGGAGTGCTTCGTGGTGTTGAGATTCTCAATGGTGACGGCTCGTTCCACGTTACGACTGACGGTACTGTTATCGCATCCAATATTAGTATTACCGGTGGTAGTGTAAAGGTAAAGTCAACCGATGATGAGTATGTGGTCATATCAGCAGAGAGTGGAAATCACAAAACACGGTTCACGCCTAACGGCATAAATACCGATGGTTCCTTGTCAGGAAATGCTCTGATCCTACCGGGCTTTAATGTTGGGGATCTTCGTGCAACCATCAGCATGGAAAACGTATATCTGACAGCATACAAAGCGGACAAAACTCTGCCGCAGGCACTCAGGGACATCGAAACCAGACTGACGAACGGAGGGCTGTAATGAAAGAACACAAGTTTTACAATGAACTGCCGCCGATGATTTGCCTTGCGGGGGATACCATAGGTCCATTTTTGATAGCCCTGCATGACAACGGGCAGCATGTGAGCACGGAAGGGTGCACCATGCGGGTAATTATTGCGGCGTCCGATAATCCCACTGTACCGGTGCTCAACAAAGAGTGCACGGCAGTTGAGGGCGGTTTCGAGGTCACGATAACATCCGCTGAAACGGTGGACTGGAACGGTGATTATGATCTGCATTTTGCGCTGTATGACGCATCGGGGCTGATCCATCGTAAACTTTACGGTACACTCCATGTCAAGCCGGTAGCGAAGGGAGGATCAGTATGAAAAATTTAGTGTTTGATATTTCCGATGGAATCGAAATGCATCTGGAAGTATCAGCGGCAAAAGTCAACACAAATTTAACTGGGATCCCAATGGTATCCACCACCACCCTCCGCACCGACCTTGCCGCAGTTGGAAGCGTCCATAATGCCGAAATGAAGGAGGAAGCATAATGATCGAGCAAACAACCGTGTATGCCACGGATATTGAAACGAACGTGCAGAACCTCGCTGCATGGCTGCAGGATAATGCATCTGGTTATTTTGACAGTATCGAAATCGTTACGGATGGACTGCACTATGAAGAGTCTGAATTTGGAATCCGATGTACAGTAGGCAGTCAGGAATTTTTATGGCTTGAATTTACATCCACAAGATTCCAGTCTATGCTTTTTTCAACAGAAAATGAAACTTCGAAAACATTGATTTCCATCGGAGATCTTCTATATGCCTACAAATGCTACAAGATGGGATGCGGAATTGTTGTCCAGTTTGCAGGAAACAGTCCTACAGACGATAGCCATTTTGCATTTGCAATCACAAAGGACAGCGGCGGCAATACCGTTGTTGTATTTAACGGAGGTCTATCAGATCGTGTCACCACAGCAGTTCCTACTTACCTTGTGAGCAGGAAAACGCTCAGTCTTGAAACATCCTGCTGCTACGTTACTACTGATAGAAGGGGTAAAACCGTGCTGTCCCCACTCGTGATGTACGATGACGCAGACCGAATCTTACCGCATGCGTTTGCAGTCCCGTACTACCAGCACACGGTGGACGTGCTGTCCCAGATCACACTGGATGGTAAGGACGCAATTTACTGCTGCGGGTGGCTTCTGATGGACGGCACGGAATAAATCAAGGAGGACTATCATGGAAACAATCATTGCAGCATCCATCAGTGCAGCGGTCACGCTGATCGTGTGCCTGATCAACAATCATTCGCAGCAAGAAAAGACAAGAGCCTTGATCGAGTACAAGCTTGATGCACTCACAAAACGTGTGGATAAGCACAACAATGTCGTAGAGCGCACATATGCACTTGAAAAGAAATCAGAAGTACAGGCAGAGCAGATCAAAGTGGCGAACCACCGCATTGATGATCTGGAAAGGAGTAGTCATGAATAAGGAAAATGCACTGAAATGGCTGAAAGCCGCAGGCACAAGAGCGATCAAAACGGTCGCTCAGACAGCCGTTGCAACCATCGGCACGGCTG
>SVNQ01000049.1 GCA_015066865.1 Ruminococcus sp. | reverse complement strand
CGGTTCATACCCGATTGGTCGCTGGTTCGAATCCTGCTGCCGCTACCATTACGGCCCGTTGGTCAAGAGGTTAAGACACCGCCCTTTCACGGCGGAATCATGGGTTCAATTCCCGTACGGGTCACCAGTACAATTCTCCCAAATGGTTTGGATAAACTATTTGGGAGTTTTTTGTTTTTTATAATTGACATGGAATCCCTGACAGAGTGTGCCTTCGTCATGCATATCGGTAATGATTTCTTTACGAATTATCGACTGAATATTCACAAAACAAGAAGAATGCATGCTTGAAAAAAGTTCCAAAACATGATACAATACAGGTAGTATTATTTTTTGAGAGGGGAACATGTATGAAAACCGAAAAAAAACGAATTACATCGGTGCTCGGTATATGCACTGCGGCACTTCTGCTTGTGTCGGGAACTGCGGCGGCATATTCCGTTTCCGATGTGCTGCGCCTGCAGGATGCGCTGCTTGGCAGAAGCAGCATTGCAGCTGCGGATGATGTCAACGCAGACGGAGCTGTCAACGCCTTTGACCTCGGAATCCTCAAAAAACAGCTTTTGCAGCCCAATGGTGAGGAGCGTGAGGCATCCTTTGCGGCAACGGAGGAGAACGTAAAAATTGTCGGAAGAAATCTCACTGCCAATGAGACGCTGTGGCTTGTACAAAGCGGCAGCGCAGCAGAATTTATCGTCTCAGGAACTGCCGCATCCGTGCAGCTTGCAGGAGATGCAGGTATCGAGGCGGATGCAGACCACCGTCCGAGATATGCGGTATTTGTCGATGGGGAACTGCTGATCGACAAAACCATGGACGAAAAAAGTGAAACCATCACGCTATGGGAGAAGGGAAGCCACCGTACTGCTGCAGTTAAGGTGATCATGCTTTCCGAAGCGGCATATGGTGCAATCGGCGTGAAATCCGTGGATGTGACATCCGCAGCGCCGATCCCCGTGAAGCCTGCGGCAAAGAAGGATCTGTGCATTGAGTTTATCGGAGATTCCATTACCTGCGCCTACGGTGTTGAGGGCGCATCCAGTTCCGAGTCCTTCAAGACAACTACGGAGAATTTCACCAAATCCTATGCCTACCTTACCGCAATGCAGCTTGACGCAGATTACAGTACAGTGTGCTACAGCGGGCATGGTATTGTTTCGGGATATTCCTCCGGTGACAAGAATGCAGAATCCCTCGTTCCCGATTGTTATACCAAAACAACAAAAAACTGGCAATATACCGAGGAATGGGATTTTTCGAAGATCGTCAATGATGTCGTTGTCATCAACCTCGGAACCAATGACATCAATTATGTCGGAAAGGATCCCGAAACCCGTTCGCCGGAGTTTGTGGAAGGCTACATCGCATTCCTTGAAATGATCCGTGAAAAGAATCCCGATGCCTATATCATCTGCACCGTAGGTACAATGGGCGGCGAGGAGATCTATGAGCTTGTCGCACAAGCGGTAGATACTTATAAAACCGACAGTAAGGATGAGCATGTGATGAGTTATGCATCCGCTACGCAGAATATGGCGGATGGTATCGGCTCCGACTGGCATCCCTCTCCCGTAACACAGCAGAACAGCGCTTATGTGCTGGCGGATAAAATCTGTCAGGCACTCGGTATGGAATCTTCCAAGATTGGTTTGAATGTGGCAGCGGATTCTGTCTACACATCCTCCCACAATGCCGATTCCGGTGCAAATGTCTACGCCTATGTCAATGAATACGACAAGTCCTTCTGGCTGAACGTATCGGATGGCGGCGATGTTTCTGAAGATATTGAGGCGATCATTCCCGATATTCCGCTGCAAAAGGATGCTGAATACCGTCTGGAATTTGATTACACCTCAACAGTTGATGTGGAAATTCCCCTTGTTGTGCGTGGTGCGGAGGAATACTTCAGCGACGAAATCAAAGCCGTTTCCGAAAAACTGCATTATGAGCAGAATTTCACTGTTTCAAAGGATGATGACAAGGCACAGCTTGTATTCTTCCTCGGCGGAAATGATTATTATAACGCCACCTTCTCCAATATCCGTGTGATTAAGGTCAAATAAAAATCACTGTATATTGTCAAAAATTCATTTTCGTATAGGCTTACAGAAAAAATCGAAAATTTTTTGAAAAAACACTTTACTTTTGCACTATAATGTGTTAAAATATATATAACAATATGCGTGAAAGGAATTTCTGATATGAAACGAGGAAAATTCAACCCCTCCGCTCTGGACGAGCTTTACGAAGCCATTCTCTGTCTGGAAACCAAAGAGGAGTGCAGTGCATTTTTTGATGATCTGTGTACCGTTCTGGAGCTTCAAACGATCTCCCAGAGACTGCAGGTTGCCAAGATGCTGCGTGATCATCATGTCTACAGTGACATTGTCAATGTAACAGGTGCAAGTACAGCGACAATCAGCCGTGTGAATCGTTCGCTCAATTATCAGAGCAAGAACGGCTATGACATTGTGTTCAACCGTTTGCAGGAAATGGACAAGTACCGTCCCGTGCAGGGTACAAATTCCGGTGCAGAGGCACAGGAAACGGAAGAATAAGCATCATCGGACGGATCCCACCGCAGCAGCGGTGGGATTTTTTATTATGAAGTGATATAGAATTGTAGCGGGTGATTGGTACAAGATAGATAAAATATCCACCAAATTGAAAAAAATTCATTGACATTGTGTGAATTATCATATATAATATAGGTATGAAGCAAGAACGTGCAACTTGCACACACAAAGAATGATGAGGTGGAATGGTATGAAAAAGAAATTTGGCGCATTTCTGCTCGCCGGCATGATGGGTCTGTCGGTCTGCAGCGGAATGGCTCCGCAGAACACACAGAATGCCGCTGCGGCATCCGGTGTGTATCTGGAAAAACTCGACAGAGGTATCAGTGCAGTTTCCACAGGCTCCGGCATGCTTGTCAGCTGGCGTTTCCTGGCAAATGATCCGGATGCTGCGATCTTCAAGCTGTATCGAGATGATACGCTTGTCTACACTGCAAATCCGGGGGATGCAACCTGCTTCCTCGATGCGGGAGGCAATGCTTCCAGCAAATACAAAGTGGAAACTTATTCGGGAACTTCCAAGCTCAACGAAGCGACCTGTAATCTCACATCGGGCGGCAACTACTTCGATGTGAGACTTGACAAGCCCGGCAGCATTTATTCTCCGAACGACTGTTCCGTTGGTGACGTTGACGGCGACGGCGTGTATGAGCTGTTTGTCAAGTGGGATCCCAATAACTCGCAGGATAACTCCAAGGGTGGCGTGACCGATAAGGTCTACATCGACTGCTACAAGCTTAATGGTACTAAGCTTTGGCGTATCGACTTGGGTGTGAATATCCGTGCAGGTGCACATTATACGCAGTTTCTTGTTGCCGATTTTGATATGGACGGCAAGGCAGAAATGACTTGCAAGACCGCTGACGGCACCGTGGATGGTACGGGCAAGGTGATCGGCAATGCGAATGCCAATTACAGAAACAGCAGCGGATACATTCTCTCCGGTCCTGAGTATTATACATTGTTTGATGGTGCAACGGGTGCGGCACTGCATACTGTTAACTATGAACACCCCAGAGGTGAAGTTTCCAAAAAAACCTGGGGCGATGATTACGGCAACCGCTGCGACCGTTTCCTCGGTTCCGTTGTATACCTTGACGGCGTAAAGCCCAGTGCGGTTTCTGTCAGAGGTTACTACACCAGAATGACAGCCGTGGCGTATGACGTTGTGGACAAGAAGCTCGTCAAGCGCTGGGCATTTGATACAGGCTATAATTCCTCCGCCGCAGGCTACGGCAACGGCAACCACAACTGCATGCCCGCCGATGTAGATGGCGACGGAAGACAGGAACTGGTGCTCGGTTCCACTTGTCTGGATGACAATGGTAAGGTTCTGTGGTGTACGAAACGTGGTCACGGTGATGCGATGCATCTGAGCGACTTCCTGCCGGATCGCCCCGGTCAGGAGCTGTGGATGTGCCACGAGAATCCTCCCTACGGTGTATCTTTGATCGACGCTGCAAACGGCAATATCATTTTCCATGTGGATAACTCCAAGGATACAGGACGCTGTGCCGCAGGTAACGTATGGTCAGGCAATAAGGGCGGCGAATTCTGGGGCATGGGCAGAATTTTCAACGGTGCAGGAACTGCACTTTCCACGGATGTTCCGGCAGTTAACTTCATGATCTACTGGGACGGCGACCTCGAAAGAGAAACACTCGACGGTGGCGATGCATCACCGGCAACCATTGCCGATATGGGTGCAGACGGCAAGATTTCACAACTTCTGACCACCACAGGCTATCTCACCTGCAACTCCACAAAGGCAACTCCCAGCCTGTCTGCCGATATTTTCGGTGACTGGCGTGAGGAACTGGTGCTCAGAGCTGCCGATGGCAACTCCCTGCGAATCTTCGCAACCACTTATGATACGGATTACCGTATCACAACACTGATGCATGACGCACAGTACAGAATGCAGGTTTCTGCACAGAATACCTCCTATAACCAGCCTCCGCACCCGAGTTTCTACCTCGGTTCCGATGCAAATCTCCCTAACCGTCCGAACGGCAGCGTAGCCATTGGCGGTAAGATCGGTGCTAAGATCGACACAAATTACAAGTATACCATCAAGAACGTGAACAGTGGTCTGTATCTGGAAGTTGCAGATTCCGCAGCAGCTGACGGCACCAATGTCCAGCAGGGTACAAGCGGTGCAAGGGTATGGGCTTTTGAGGATGCAGGCGACGGCTACTACTACCTCTACTCCGAGGTTGGCGATGGCAAGACCTATCTGCTTGATCTTGATTCCGGTAAGGTGGATAATGGCACCAATATCGGCATCTGGAGTAATACCAGCAGCGACGCGCAGCTTTTCAAGTTTGTCAGCAACGGTGACGGATCCTACACCATTTGCACCAAGGTAACCACCGATCAGAGTGTGCTCGGCGTCAATGGCGGTTCCAAGGAAGTGGGCGCAAATGTCCTTCAGTGGGAGAGCAATGGCTTCGACGACCAGAAGTGGCGTCTGAATATCAGCGGCAGCCTCTTCGAGGATCTGAATGTAACGGATGATACCAAGCAGTTCTGGAAGGTTGATCTGGAAACCAAGACCAATGACCTCATCTTCGGCGACCGTGATTTTACCTATATTCAGCTGCCGTCAGAGCTTGAGGGTGCGCAGTCCATTCTGACAGGCTGTGATGCAAAGTATAATACGGGCGATATTGCGACATTTGTTGCTGCAAAGGATGCAACCATCTATATCGCTATGGATACCCGTGTAACGCCCCTGCCGTCCTGGATGAGCGGTTGGACACAGACCAATATGACCGCCGCATCCAGCAATGAGGTAACCTTCCAGTTCTATTCCAAGGAAGTCAATGCAGGCGATAAGATAACCCTCGGAACGAACGGTATGTCCTCCTACTGCGTAAACTACACAGTATTTGGTGTAGAAAAGGAAGTAGAACCGCCCACAGAGCCTCCTACGACGGAACCCCCGACAGAGCCTCCTACGACGGAACCTCCGACAGAACCCCCTACGACGGAACCTCCGACAGAACCGCCAACGACGGAGCCTCCCACGACGGAGCCGTCCGTGATCCTGTACGGTGATGCTGATGTAAGCGGCAAGGTTGACATTCTGGATATTATTGTATTGAACAAGAATCTGTTAGGTGCAGTTGAACTGAGTGATGCCGGAAAGGCGAACGTGGACGTTGACGGTGATGGAAAGCCGACCGCCAATGATTCACTGAATATTCTCAAATTCATTGTGAAACTTATTGATAAGCTTCCTGTTTAATGAAACGTACAATCATATTGACAACAGCACCTCCTATGGAATTTGCCATAGGAGGTGCATTGTTATAGCGATGTGACGTTCTATAGAGTTTTTTTCTCTGAAATATCGTATGGAAATACTTGACAAAAAATTTGAAATATTGTACACTGATAATAGAAGCATTCCCCGAATAGAGTGGAGTTTCCTGCATATACTAAATGCAGAATATAATTGTAACAAATGCATAAATTTCCAGAGCTATTTTGATGAAAAATGGCTGTATGACAGGAAGGAAAACCATTGACAAAAATATAACAATGTGTTACAATTAAAGTGGGGATGGAGGAAAACCATTCCATAAACAACGATAATTCCTGAATGCTTTAGAATGGAGAGGAAAACTATGAAAGATGCAAATGCAACTGCCAAGACAGAAATTCTGGTAGACAACGTAGATGCACTGATGGCGAAGATCCGTGAAATTCGTGCTGCACAGGCAAAATTTGCGACCTACACACAGGAGCAGGTAGATAAGATTTTCAGAGCTGCTGCAATTGCTGCAAACCATGCAAGAATCCCGCTTGCCAAGATGGCAGTGGAAGAAACGGGCATGGGTGTTGTAGAAGATAAGGTTATTAAGAATAACTATGCAGCTGAATATATCTATAATGCGTTCAAAAACACCAAAACATGCGGTGTGATCGAGGAAGATAAGGTATTTGGAACCATCACGATCGCAGAGCCGATCGGTGTGGTTGCAGCGGTTATTCCGACAACCAATCCGACCTCTACTGCAATTTTTAAGTGCCTGATTTCTCTGAAAACAAGAAACGGCATCATCATCAGCCCCCATCCGAGAGCAAAGAAGTCCACCATTGAGGCAGCAAAGATCGTTCTGGAGGCTGCTGTCAAGGCAGGTGCGCCCGAGGGCATCATCGGCTGGATCGACGTACCTTCTCTGGAAATGACCAATACCGTTATGAAGGAATCCGACATCATCCTGGCAACAGGCGGCCCCGGCATGGTAAAGGCTGCGTATTCCAGCGGTAAGCCCGCACTGGGCGTTGGCGCAGGCAATACTCCCGCCATTATTGACAAGAGTGCGGATATCCAGCTTGCAGTCAATTCCATCATCCACTCCAAGACCTTTGACAACGGCATGATCTGCGCATCCGAGCAGTCCGTGATCGTTGACAAGAGTATCTATAAGGAAGTCAAGAAGGAGTTTGTCAAGAGAGGCTGCTACTTCCTGACAGAGGAAGAAACCGAAAAGGTACGCAAGACCATCATCATCAACGGTGCGCTCAATGCGAAGATCGTTGGTCAGCCTGCCGCTAAGATTGCAGAGCTTGCGGGCGTGAAGGTGGATCCTGATACAAAGATCATCATTGGTGAGGTTACCAATGTTTCCATTGACGAGGAGTTTGCACATGAAAAGCTTTCTCCCGTACTTGCAATGTATAAATCCGACAGCTTCTCCGACTCCATCGAAATGGCTGACAGACTCGTGCAGGACGGCGGCTACGGTCACACTTCCTCCCTGTATGTGGATGCTGTGCATGAGCGTGAGAAGATCGACGCATTCGGCGCAAGAATGAAAACCTGCCGTATTCTGGTAAATACTCCGTCCTCCCACGGCGGTATCGGCGATCTGTATAACTTCAATCTCGCTCCCTCCCTGACGTTGGGCTGCGGTTCCTGGGGCGGCAACTCCGTATCCGAGAACGTAGGCGTCAAGCATCTGATCAACATCAAGACTGTGGCAGAGAGGAGAGAGAATATGCTGTGGTTCAGAACACCCCAGAAGGTATACTTCAAGAAGGGCTGTCTGCCGATCGCACTGGACGAACTCAAGAACGTCATGGACAAGAAGCGTGTGTTCCTCGTGACCGACAGCTTCCTGTATAAGAACGGCTATACAAAGTGTGTGACCGACAAGCTCGATGAAATGAACATTGCCTACACCGTATTTTCCGATGTAGAACCCGATCCGACGCTGATCTCCGCACAGAAGGGCGCAGAGGCAATGGCGAAGTTTGAGCCTGACTGCATCATTGCACTTGGCGGCGGTTCCGCAATGGACGCAGCCAAGATCATGTGGGTACTTTATGAGCATCCCGATGCAGACTTCTTGAATATGGCAATGCGTTTTATCGACATCAGAAAGAGAGTGTATACGTTCCCGAAGATGGGCGAAAAGGCATATTTCATTGCCGTTCCCACATCCTCCGGTACAGGCTCAGAGGTAACACCGTTTGCGGTTATCACCGATCAGGAAACCGGCATCAAGTATCCGCTGGCAGATTATGAACTGCTTCCGAATATGGCAATCATCGACACAGACCTGATGATGAGCGCACCGAAGGGTCTGACCTCCGCATCCGGTATCGACGCACTGACACATGCACTCGAAGCGTATGCATCCGTGATGGCAACCGATTATACGGATGGTCTGGCACTCAAGGCAATGAAGAACATTTTCGGCTATCTGCCGACTGCTTATGAAAATGGTGATGATCCGATCGCTCGTGAGAAGATGGCAAATGCCTCCACAATGGCAGGTATGGCATTTGCAAATGCATTCCTCGGCGTGTGCCATTCCATGGCGCATAAGCTGGGTGCATATCACCATCTGCCGCACGGTGTCGCAAATGCACTGCTGATCAATGAGGTTATGAAGTTCAACATTTCCGAAGCACCCAGAAAGATGGGTACCTTCTCCCAGTACCAGTATCCGCAGGCACTGGAGCGCTACGCAGAATGCGCAAGATTTGTTGGCGTTTCCGGTAAGAACGATATGGATGTATTTGAAAAGTTCCTCGAAAAGATCGACGAGCTGAAGGCTGCAGTTGGCATCAAGAAGTGCATCAAGGATTACGGCGTTGAGGAATCTGCATTCCTTGAAACACTTGATGAAATGGTAGAACAGGCATTTGACGACCAGTGTACAGGTGCAAATCCGAGATACCCGCTGATGAGCGAAATCAAGGAAATGTATCTGAAGGCATATTACGGCAACTGATCACAGGAAGGAGGACTGCATCATGGAAATACTTGCACAGCGCGCAACAAAAGTTGTATTCCGTGAAGGAAATTATGCAATCAAGGAATTTAACGAGAATTATTCCAAGGCGGACGTACTCAACGAGGCTTTGAATCAGGCGAGAGTGGAGGAAACCGGTCTGCCGATTCCGAAACTTATCGAGGTTAAGAAGATCGACAATAAGTGGGCGATCGTGATGGAGTATGTGGAGGGTAAGACCATTGCACAGCTTATCGAGGAGAATCCTGAGAAGGAAAACGAGTACCTCGAAAAGTTTGTGGATGTACAGCTTTCCATCCATCAGCATCGTGCACCGCTGCTCAACAAGCTCAAGGATAAGATGAACCGCAAGATCTCCGAAACCGAGCTTGACGCTACCACCCGTTATGATCTGCACACCCGTCTGGAGGGTATGCCCAAGCATAACAAGGTATGCCACGGCGACCTCGGACTTTCCGACGTGATCATTACTGAAAGCGGCGAAGCATTCATCATTGACTGGGCACATGCCACACAGGGCAATGCCGCTGCCGATGCAGCACGATCCTACCTCAAGCTCTGTCTGGAGGGCAAGGGTGAAATGGCAAGCAAGTACCTCAAGCTGTTCTGCAAAAAGAGCGATACTGCAAAGCAGTACGTGCAGAAGTGGATGCCCATTGTTGCTGCTTCCCAGACTGTTAAGGGCAGACCGGAGGAACGTGAGCTTCTCCTGAGCTGGGTAAGCGTTGTGGATTACGAATAAAAAACTGCTCCCGATCATCCGATCGGGAGCTTTTGCGTAAAAATGAATTCCCACCTTTCGGTGGTTTTTCAGCTAGTCAAAAAAGCATGATTTTACTTAATTTTGCCTCCCTCAACCCGCCCTCTTGCAGAGCGTTTTGGGCTATTTATTGGGGGTTGTAGGGGGCTTCGCCCCCTACATGCGCCGAAGGCGCAATCCATAATAATATAATTAGTCCAGCCGTGCGCCATAAGGCGCACTGGCTGGACGGGATTTTTCGACAAACTGAAATCCCCACCTTTCGGTGGGGATTTTCGTTTACTGATTGCTGTTGTCCTTGTTATTCTTTCCACCCCTGAACATTTTGATCACCTGATATGCAAAGATTTCCAGAGAGATCAGCGCTGCAAGGCAGATGCCGAGGATCCACGGCAGGGAAAGACCGGATTTTCCGCCGGAATCCTTCTCATCGCTGTCATCCTTGTCATCTTTCTTGTTGTCGGAAGTGTTTTTGTCGTTCTTGGAAATTTCCTCGCCCTTTTCCTCATCATAGGTCTGCTTGTCGTTGGAAGTTCCGCTGCCGCCGTCATTTGCAGCACCGCTGCCCGTGCTTCCGGCAACAATACCGCCGTTCTGCTCGCAGAGGAAGCCCACCAGCCACGCAAGAGGGGAGTTCCAGTTGATCGTGCATTCATTTACAGACCATGCCTCAATGTGATCCATGTAGCATTTCTGCGGAGCGATCTCACCCTTCTTCCAGCCGGAACCGCGTACCCACGGATCCTGCATGCCGGAATTTGGACCGCCGCAGAGTACACCGCAGGGTGCCTTTGGAAATTCAGAAGAAATCTGGTTCGACCACCATCTGTGATGGGGATATTCAATGCTGTGCGTACCGTAGCCCGTGACATAGGAATAATCCATCGCATTTCTGCCCAGCAGATAGTCCATAGCACCTACAACGCCGTTGAGGTAATCATTATTTTCCGTTTGATCATAAGCATACGCCATGATAATGGCATTGTCCGCAACAAAGGAGTTTGAACCCCAGATATAGCCCGTGTCACTGTCATTGTAGCTCAGCGTGCTTTGACCATAGGGAAGTCCGTAGCCCTGTTCATTTTCAAGTCCTACGAAATAATCCGCAGCTTTTTTCAGATTGTCCTTGAGCTTATTGCTGTCCCCGGAAGAAAGTGCATCCGCATGCAGCAGCATCGTCAGAGAACCAAGGGAAGTCGTGTGCCCCCAGTCGAAGGAACCGACCGTACCCACGGATTCGCCGCCTTCCAGAGAGGTGTAGACACCGAGGAAGTGCTTGGAATCCTCCATATCCTTGAAATAGCTCTTGTCGCCCGTGGTTGCATAGAGTTCACAGGCTGCCCAGTAGAATTCGTCCGTTGCATCATCGTCACCGTAAGCACCGCCGCCCACGGATTCGTCGAGGGGTGCATACATCGCCGGATGTTTTTTTGCTGCCTCGTATGCAGCCTTTGCAGCATCCAGACACTGCTTTGCAAAGGCGGAATCATAGTCCTCCCAGAGTCTTGCCGCCTGCGCAGCGCATGCAGCAAGATTCAGCGTTGCCGCCGTCGTCGGAGGCTTGAGGATTCTCTGCTCCGTATCATCCGCGGGTGCAACCGCAAGCCCCGTCCACTTGATGTCATGCGCCTTGTGGTATGCCATACCTGCATAATCGCCGCTTGGAACGATCATTTTCAGCATCCATTCCATCTCAAATCTTGCTTCATCGAGCAGATCTGGATAGCCGTTGCTGTTTTCCGGCAGGAGCATCGTACCATCCTCATATGCCTCGGATGCATCCTTCATTGCTGCACGTTCATAGATATTCTGCAGCATCCAAAGGGAAATACCACCGTTTACCGTGTATTTTCCGTGGTCGCCCGCATCGTACCAGCCGCCGGATACATCCTGAGATCCACTTGAACCCGTGTAGCCCCATGTCTGTTCTACCGTTGCATTGTCCGATGTGTGACCAGCTGCACGAGCCAGACTTGCCGCATCGCCGGAGGAAATATACTGCGCCTCGATCGGGATTCCGCTGCGGTTCTGGTAGAAATAATTGAGTGAATCATACAGAAGATCGGAATAGGTTTCCGTAATTCCAATGCTGAACGGGCGGCTTACTGCGCCGTTTTCAGCCTCCAGATAGTAGGTGCCTTCCTTGTCAAAATCGGAGAAATCCAGAATATGTACCGTATCTCCGGAATCGGCGTCGCCGCCGAAATACTCGGATTTTCCGTCATAAACTGTCTTGCCGCTTTCATCCTTGAGATAGAATTTCATGCCGGATTTGTCCGTGCAAAGGAAGGTTGCCTTTTTGGCAAGCTTCGGGAAATAGCCCACCTGATTTGTGAGAATTTCCGCACGCTGCCATTCCTCTGCATGGATGTAATCATTGCTGTTGTCCGTCATGTCGATCAGACAGAGGTTGTCAAATTTCAGTTCCGTACCGGCAGGGAAGCACACATTGGGCGTGTACTGACCGTTGCCGCCGAAATGGAATGTCCATTCGCCCGTGCCGTTGACGGAATTTTGATTTTCGCCATTGGAGCCGAGGTTGAACTCATACGCAAAGGTGTTCCACTGATTGCCGTTGATGTTCACGCCCTGCCACTGGTGATAATCGCCCCACTGTCCATTCGGCTGTGCGGATCTGAGTGCATTTTCGATGTCCGCCTGCGTCCAGCCCTCATTGTAGGTCATGTTGAGCATATTGCCGTTGCTGTGCCACAGCTCCGCATCATCCCTCGTCATGTCACCGATCTTGGAGTACATCCAGCCGGAATTGCTTGCCCACACACTGTAGGTCAGACGGTAGGTGTGACCGGAAACAAGCGTGAGATTTCTGTGACGGAACTGGCAGTCCCAACGATCCTCACCTCCGTTGGAAACACCACCGGGATTGATCACGGTAATGTTGTAGGTTCCGCCGTCAATGGTGAAATCCATTTTTCCCGTCATTGACTCGCAGATG
>SVNQ01000048.1 GCA_015066865.1 Ruminococcus sp. | reverse complement strand
TCCTTTACACAGATTTAGCCGACCACGGCGAATGATCGGCTATGTAGGGGAATAGAAAAAGCCGCCTATTCTTTTGGAATAAGCGGCTGTGCGGTTATGTAGGTCATACTCTTAACTTTTTCACGGGTGCGTTCATCACTTTTAGGATTACCTCGTCCACAATATCGGCGGTTCTGCCTTGACGAATAAGGTCGTTCTTAAACTCCACAAGGCAACGGAGTAAGGTGCTGTGTTGCTCGTTATTCAAATACATAAATCGCTTGTGCTTCATATCAACCCCTCCTTACATATTTATTATATATAAAGAAAAAGGAAACAACAAATGTGCAAAAAAATAAGCGTATCACTATTTCTAATGATACGCTTATCGTTATTTGTGTTGTCAATCAAGGTCGATTTCCACGGTTACTGTGGTATCTCTCCATTGATTTTTCCTCACGTATTTGCCGTTAGCCTTTCGATAGGCTTCTGCTTCCTTGAAACCAAGCGGTAATTCAAAGGAAAGAGAACTCCTACCTACTTTTGATAGCTGCCTGAGCAGCAGCCAGTCTTGCGATCGGAACACGGAACGGAGAGCAAGATACATAGGTCAGGCCCAGCTTGTGGCAGAACTCAACAGATGTCGGGTCGCCGCCGTGCTCGCCGCAGATACCAACGTGCATCTCAGGACGAACAGCCTTACCCATTGTAATAGCCATATCCATCAGCTTGCCAACGCCAGTCTGGTCGAGCTTTGCAAACGGATCGTTCTCGAAGATCTTAGCATCATAGTAAGCGTTCAGGAACTTACCAGCGTCATCTCTGGAGAAGCCGTATGTCATCTGAGTCAGATCGTTTGTACCGAAGCAGAAGAACTCAGCTTCCTTAGCGATCTCGTCAGCAGTCAGGCAAGCTCTCGGAATCTCGATCATAGTACCTACTTCGTACTTCAGATCTGCGCCAGCCTCAGCGATAACAGCGTCAGCAGTCTCAACAACTACCTTCTTAACGTACTTGAGCTCCTTGATCTCGCCTACCAGCGGAATCATGATCTCAGGAACGATTGTCCAGTCCGGATGAGCCTTCTGAACGTTGATAGCTGCCTTGATAACAGCCTTTGTCTGCATTGCAGCAATCTCAGGATAAGTTACTGCCAGACGGCATCCACGGTGACCCATCATCGGGTTGAACTCATGCAGGGAAGCGATGATAGCCTTGATGTCCTCAACGCTCTTGCCCTGTGCAGCTGCCAGTGCGGCAATGTCAGCTTCCTCAGTGGGAACGAATTCGTGCAGAGGCGGATCCAGGAAACGGATAGTAACCGGGCAGCCTTCCAGAGCCTCGTACAGAGCCTCGAAGTCAGCCTGCTGCATCGGTTCGATCTTAGCCAGAGCAGCTTCTCTCTCTTCAACAGTGTCAGAGCAGATCATCTCACGGAAAGCAGCGATTCTGTCAGCCTCAAAGAACATATGCTCTGTACGGCACAAACCGATACCCTCAGCACCCAGCTCACGAGCCTTCTTAGCGTCAGCAGGTGTATCTGCATTTGTACGAACCTTCAGAACTCTGTACTTGTCAGCCCAAGCCATGATTCTGCCAAATTCGCCAGCGATCTGAGCGTCTACAGTCGGGATGATACCGTCATAGATGTTACCGGTAGAACCGTCGATGGAGATGTAGTCACCCTCAACGAATGTCTTGCCGCCCAGCTCGAACTTCTTGTTTTCTTCATCCATCTTGATGTCGCCGCAGCCGGAAACGCAGCATGTACCCATACCACGAGCAACTACAGCAGCGTGAGAAGTCATACCGCCGCGAACGGTCAGGATACCCTGAGCAGACTTCATACCTGTGATATCCTCAGGAGATGTTTCCAGACGAACCAGAACAACCTTCTCGCCTCTCTCTGCCCACTCAACAGCGTCTTCAGCTGTGAATACGATCTTACCGCAAGCAGCGCCGGGGGATGCACCCAGACCCTTGCCCATGGGAGTAGCAGCCTTGAGAGCCTTTGTATCAAACTGCGGATGCAGCAGAGTGTCGAGGTTTCTGGGATCGATCATTGCAACAGCTTCCTGCTCGGATCTCATGCCTTCGTCAACGAGGTCGCAAGCGATCTTCAGAGCAGCCTGAGCAGTTCTCTTACCGTTTCTTGTCTGCAGCATGTAGAGCTTACCGTTCTCAACAGTGAACTCCATATCCTGCATATCTCTGTAGTGGTTCTCCAGAATCTGGCAAACATCCTTGAACTGTGCGAATGCCTCGGGGAACTTCTCTTCCATCTGAGCGATCGGCATGGGAGTACGAACACCAGCAACTACGTCCTCGCCCTGTGCGTTTGTCAGGAACTCACCCATGAGCTTCTTTTCACCGGTAGCAGGGTCACGAGTGAACGCAACACCGGTACCGCAATCATCGCCCATGTTACCGAATGCCATCATCTGTACGTTTACAGCAGTACCCCAGCTGTACGGAATGTCATTGTCACGACGGTATACGTTTGCACGGGGGTTGTCCCAGCTGCGGAATACAGCCTTAACAGCACCGATCAGCTGCTCCTTGGGATCAGTCGGGAAGTCCTGACCGATCTTGGACTTGTACTCAGCCTTGAACTGGCCAGCCAGCTCCTTGAGGTCGTCAGCAGTCAGATCAACGTCCTGTGTAACGCCCTTCTTTTCCTTCATTTCGTCGATAAGCTCTTCGAAGTACTTCTTACCAACTTCCATAACTACGTCAGAATACATCTGGATGAATCTTCTGTAGCAGTCCCAAGCCCATCTGGGGTTGCCGGACTTAGCGGACATAAATTCAACAACTTCCTCGTTCAGACCGAGGTTCAGGATGGTATCCATCATACCGGGCATGGATGCACGAGCGCCGGAACGAACAGAAACGAGGAGCGGATTCTCCTTGTCGCCAAACTTCTTGCCAACTCTTTCTTCCATGATCTCGATGTTCTTCATGATCTCTGCCATGATCTCATCATTGATCTGACGGCCGTCCTCATAGTACTTTGTGCAAGCCTCGGTGGAAATGGTGAAGCCCTGCGGAACCGGAAGACCCATCTTGGTCATCTCAGCCAGGTTTGCGCCCTTGCCGCCGAGAGTGTTGCGCATGGAAGCGTCGCCCTCATTGAACTGATAAACAAATTTTGTGCTCATTGGTTTTTACCTCCAACTTAGATTTTATCCTGAATGGCATTAAAAAAGACGCCATTCCAGACTTAAATATATTATATCACATCTTTTAAAAAAAAGCTATAGCTTTTTGAAAAAATTTCCGCCATATTTTACTGGCAATTTTCACAAAAATTGTGAAGAATATAAAAAAATTCAAAAAAAGCTTGCAATATATATCAATATCTGCGATAATAATAAATATGTAAGGGGTGTTTTGCGCCCTCACGGACGCTGATCCCGCATGACCGTAAAGCGGCAGATAATGGAGAGAAACACGTTTGCAAGCGTGAAAGATATCTGACAGGAGGATTTTTATCATGGATTTTGGAGTTATCCTTGCCGGCGGCAAGGGCAAAAGAATGAAAGCAAACCGTCCCAAGCCCCTGTTTGAGGTGCTGGGAAGCCCGATGCTGGAGTGGGTTATCCGTGCATGTGAGAATGCAGGTGTGCATGATCTTTGCGTGGTAAAGGGGTTCTGCGGAGAGCAGATCGACGCCTATCTTGACGGAAGATACGAAACGGTTCTGCAGGCTGAACAGAAGGGAACAGGACATGCAGTGATGCAGGCGGCGGATTTCCTTGCAAAGGACACCACCGGCAATACCCTGATCCTCTGCGGTGACGCACCGTTTCTGGATGCGGAGACCATTGCGCAGGCAAAGGCGCAGCATGATTCCGAGGGAAATGCAGTAACAGTGATTACAGCGGAAATTGCAGATCCTACAGGCTATGGAAGAATTGTCCGTTCAGAAACCGGAATTTCCGGCATTGTGGAGCATAAGGACGCAACGGAGGAGCAAAGAGCAATCCGTGAGATCAATTCCGGTGCATTCTGGTTCAAGACGGCGGCACTTCTGGACGCACTGAAAAGCCTTGACTGCGAGAATGCGGCAGGGGAGTATTATCTGACAGATACCGTTGCAATTCTTCTCTCCAAGGGCGAAAAGGCAAGCGCATACTGCACGGATAACAAGGACGTGATTCTCGGCGCAAACAGCCAGCGTGACCTGCTGGAGCTGAATACGATCGCAAGAATGCGTATGATTGACAAGCATCTGGATAACGGCGTGGTATTTACCTGCACGGACGGCATCATCATTGAACCCGACGTTGAGATCGGCGCAGGCACGAAGATCCTGGCAGGTACGATCCTCAGAGGAACGACTGCGATCGGTGAAAACTGCAGCATCGGCCCGAACTGCATTGTAGAGGACTGCAAGGTGGAGGATGGCGTACAGCTCAACTATGTGCAGGCATACAAGTCCACGATCGAGGCGAATGTAAAGATCGGCCCGTTTGTGCATATCCGTCCGAACAGCCACATCAAGCAGGGCGTAAAGATCGGCGACTTTGTAGAGATCAAGAATTCCACCATCGGTGAAGGCACGGCAGTGGCGCATCTGACCTATGTCGGCGACAGTGATGTCGGCAAGAAAGTCAACTTCGGCTGCGGTACGGTAACTGTCAACTATGATGGCATTGTCAAGAGCCGCTGCGTGATCGGCGACAACTGCTTCATCGGCTGCAACACCAATCTCGTGGCTCCCGTCAAGCTCGGCAAGTATGTTTACACTGCCGCAGGCACGACTGTTACAAAGGACGTTCCGGATTATTCTCTGGCGATCGACCGTGGCGCAATGGTTGTGAAGGAAGGCTACAGCCTGAAGAAGTTCTCAAGTAAGATTGAGTACAAAAATAATAAGTAAACAGACCGTCCGGCTCTGCACCTGCGGTGCAGAGCTGGACTGCTTGCATTTTCTGTGCGGCGTGGTGATGCATGGTGCACGGACTGTTATCAATTCAGAAAAGAGGAATAACAATGGAAAAAAAGGCATTTCAGGCAGAATCCAAAAAACTGTTGGATATGATGATTCATTCGATTTATACACACAAGGAGATCTTCCTGCGTGAGCTGATCTCAAACGCCAGCGATGCGATCGACAAGCTCTACTTCCGTTCGCTCACCGATGACAGCGTGGGGCTGAACAAGGATGATTTCTGCATCCGCATCGATGTGGACAAGGAAGCACGCACGATCACCATCACCGATAATGGTATCGGTATGACTGCGGAGGAACTGGAAAACAACCTCGGCACAATCGCAAGCAGCGGTTCTCTGAAATTCAAGACCGACAATCAGCTTGGCGACGATCAGCAGATCATCGGTCAGTTCGGCGTGGGCTTTTATTCCGCATTCATGGTGGCAAAGCGTGTGACGGTGTATTCCAAGGCGTTCGGACAGGATGAAGCATACCAGTGGACATCCGAGGGCGTGGAGGGCTACACCATTCACAAGTGCGACAAGGCAACCCACGGTACGATGATCGTTCTGGAGGTCATGGAGGATTCCGAGGAGGAGAATTACAGCGAGTTCCTCGAAAAGTACCGCATTCAGGCGCTTGTCAAGAGATATTCCGATTACATCCGTTTCCCCATTAAGATGGAGATGCCCCATCAGGTGCTCAAGGATGGCACGGACGATGAATTTGAAACACAGGTGACTCTCGATACCCTCAACAGCATGGTGCCCCTGTGGAGAAAGAACCGCAGCGAGCTGACGGATGATGACTATAACACCTTCTATCAGGAGAAGTTCGTGGATTACATGCCGCCGATGACGTATAAGCATGTGCATAATGAGGGTACAGTTTCTTACGATGCGCTGCTGTACATCCCGTCCAAGGCTGCGATGGATTATTATTCCCGTGAGTTCGAAAAGGGCTTGCAGCTGTATACCAACGGCGTGCTGATCATGGAAAAATGCGGTGATCTTCTGCCGGATTACTACAGCTTTGTCAGAGGTCTGGTGGATTCCGAGGATCTGTCCCTGAACATTTCCCGTGAAATGCTCCAGCATGACCGTCAGCTGAAGATGATTGCCAAGAGCATCGAAAAGACCATCCACAGCCAGCTGACCTCCATGCTCAAGAGTGACCGTGAGAAGTACGAGCAGTTCTTTGAGGTGTTTGGTTTGCAGCTGAAATATGGCGTTTACGCCGATTACGGCATGCACAAGGACGAGCTGCAGGATCTGCTGCTGTTCCGTTCTTCCCGTGGGGACAAGCCCGTAACGCTTGCGGAATATGTGGAGAATATGCCGGAAGCGCAGAAGGAGATCTACTACGCAACCGGTTCTTCCGTGGAACGCATCAAGGCGCTGCCCCAGACGGAAGCTGTGCTTGCAAAGGGCTACGAGATCCTGTATTTCCTCGACAATGTGGATGAATTTGCGGTAAAGACCATGATGTCTTACGAGGGCAAGCAGTTCAAATCCGTATCCGCAAATGATGTTGATCTGGACACTGAAGAAGAAAAGAAGGCTCTGGAGGAAAAGAAGGAAGCGAACAAGGATATGTTCGAGCTGATGTGCGGTGCACTGGACGGCAGAGTACAGAGAGTGACGATCTCCAGCCGTCTCAAGAGCCATCCGGTATGCCTGACGAGCGAAGGTGACCTGACGCTGGAAATGGAAAAGGTGCTCAATGCGATGCCGATGGACAACAAGGTGCAGGCAAAGCTTGTCATGGAGATCAATCCCGAACATCCCGTATTTGCACGTCTGACTGCGCTTTTCGGTACGGATGATGAGAAGCTGAAGAAGTACAGCCAGCTGCTCTATAATCAGGCGCTGCTGATCGAAGGCATGCCCGTAGCAGATCCGGTGGCGTTCTCCAATCTCATTTGTGAGCTCATGTAAGTGACAGGGGGCTCTGCACCTAACCGGTGCCCGTCCCCTCTGTCACTGCGTGACATCTCCCCACCCCGTGGGAAGTCACCCTGTACCCCCGCCAAAGGGATAACATCCCTTTGGAATCCCAAATCGTTTTTCATTTATCCCCCATAAAGGGGGATAAATGAAAAACCTTGCAATTGCAAGAATCCTATTCTTTGGAGAGAATACAAAAGACAAAGTTCCTGTCACATATATGAATCACAAAAGAAAGGGAAAATACCATGGAAGCATTTCTTCATTTCTGTGTAAAGCTTCTCCCGAAGCCGCTCAAAAAACTCTACGACCGCTTCGAGGAGCTGATCGTGTATATTTATTATGGTGTGCTGACGACGATCGTCAACACCATCGTGCAGTTCGGCGTGGAATTCGGACTGCTGGCACTGGTGGAATGGTCGCCAAATGTCGAGAATTTCATTTCGACAACGACTGCGTGGTTGGTTGCCGTTGTTTTCGCATTCTACGTCAACAAGGTTTATGTGTTCAAGAGCGAGGGCAAGGAATTCAAACAGCTGATGTGGGAATTTTGGACGTTCATTTCCGGCAGACTGGTTACATGGGGAATGACGGTTCTCATCATGCAGTTTGCAACACTGTTCTATGTGCGTGAGGACGGCAGCAAGAACATCTGGGTTTATGCCGTGTTCTATTTCCTGCAGCAGGTGATCATCACGCTGTCGAATTACTTCATCAGCAAGCTCATTGTGTTCCGCAATAAAAATAAGAAACCGGAGCTTCCCGAAGAAACACAGGCGTAACTGAAAGGATCGACGTATGGACAAATATCTGAGAACACCGCATTACTACGAAACAGACCAGATGAAGATCGTGCATCATTCCAATTACATCCGCTGGTTTGAGGAGGCAAGAATCCACTACCTCGACTCCATCGGCATGCGCTTTGCCGATCAGGAGGCGAAGGGTATTGTGTGTCCTGTGCTGACGGTGGATGCCGCTTATAAGAAAATGGTGCGTTTCGGCGATACTGTGGAGATCCTCACCCGACTATCCATGTACAATGGACTGCGTTATGGATTCTCCTATGAGATCCGCAATACCGAAACGGGCGAGATCTGCTGCACCGGCAGCAGCACTCACTGTTTCCTGGACGCTGACGGGAATATCATGCGTGTCAAACGCTCCTATCCCGAAATGCATGAGGTGATGCAGCGTTGTCTTGCAGAGGATGAAAACAAATAGTATAATATGGAAATCTTTTTGCAGAGTTTTGCTGCCGAACAAAATGAAATGCCGATATTGCTGCCCCGTCCCTGACGGGGCTTTGCTGTTTGCGGAGGTGCTTTGGAAGCTTTTCACGGCTTTTTAACGTGGTTTTTTGCGATATTTACATTTTGTAGAAAAGAATGACGTAATCTTTGTCGAAAACGTCAATTGCAAGTGTGGGGAAAATCGGGTATACTATTATAGGTACTATTTGCAATAAGGTAAAAATTCATCACCGGAAAGGAGAATCACTCCGGAAATCAGTGGAGTGAAATGTGAAGTATGGCTGCTATGAAAACAAGCGAGATGGAAAAATTCAAGAAGGCGTTTGTCGAAAACCTTCAGACAAAGTTCAGCGTATCCCCCGATGAGGCATCGGATCAGCAAGTATATCAGGTGCTTTCCGCAATGGTTGTGGAAAAGCTGAAGAAGAAGCGTCAGCACTTTATCAATCAGGTGCATTCTGCCGGCAAGAAGCAGGTGTACTATCTTTCTATGGAGTTCCTGATGGGACGTTCCCTCAAAACCAGCCTGTATAATCTGGAAATGGCTGAAGGCGTAAAGAAAATTCTGGCATCCTTTGACATAAAGCTTGACAAGATTTTTGAGTGCGAGCCTGACGCAGGTCTGGGCAACGGCGGTCTTGGACGTCTGGCAGCGTGCTACCTGGATGGTATGGCAACACAGGGCATGGCTGCAATGGGTCATTCCATCTGCTACGAGTACGGTATCTTCAAGCAGAAGATCGAGGAAGGCTGGCAGACAGAGCTTCCCGACAACTGGCTTCCCGGCGGCAGCGTATGGCTCGATCCCAAGCCTGAACGTGCAATTGAAGTACATTTTGAGGGCGATCTGAACGAATACTGGGATAACCAGTACCACCACATTTCCCATATTAACTATAACACCGTAATGGCAACACCGGTGGATATGTATGTTTCCGGCTACGGCAGCGAGGGCGTATCCGTGCTGCGTCTGTGGACGGCAAAGGCTCCCAATTTCAACATGGAAATGTTCAATCAGGGTGACTATGCAAGAGCACTGGGTCAGAATTCCATTGCCAATGCGATCTCCAAGATCCTGTATCCGAACGACAATCACCTTGAGGGCAAGTCCCTGCGTCTGCGTCAGCAGTACTTCCTGTGTGCAGCGTCCGTTGGCGATATTGTAGACTCCCACATGAACGTTTACGGAACACTGGATAATCTCCATGAAAAGGTTGCCATCCATATTAATGATACCCACCCCACACTTGCAATTCCCGAACTGATGCGCATTCTGCTCGACGACTGCGGTTATGGCTGGGATAAGGCATGGCACATTGTGACCAATACCTTTGCTTACACCAACCACACGGTTATGGCAGAGGCTCTGGAAAAGTGGGATGTAAACCTTGTAAAGCACGTTATTCCGAGAATTTTCTCCATCATCGTGGAGATCAACAACCGTTACTGTCAGGGACTGATGGAACGCAACGGTTATGACAGTGCAAAGACCACAAGAATGTCCATCATTAAGGATAACCAGATTCATATGGCAACACTGTGCGTGGCTGCTTCTCACAGCGTTAACGGCGTATCCAAGCTGCATTCCGAGATCATCAAGACCGATGTATTCAGAGAGGAAGCACAGGATACTCCCGAGAAGTTCAAGAATGTCACCAACGGTATTGCATATCGCCGCTGGCTGTACCAGTCCAACCCCGGTCTGACAGCACTGCTGAAGAAGCTGATCGGCGATGGATTCCTCAAGGATGGCGCTGAGCTTGAAAAGCTTGTTGCATTTGCAGGCGATGAGGCAGTTCTTGCTGAGATCATGAAGATCAAGCGTGAGAACAAGGAGCGTTTTGCAAAGCATGTCAAGAGCGTAAGCAAAACAGTTCTGGATCCCGACAGTATTTTTGATGTACAGGTAAAACGTCTGCACGAATACAAGCGTCAGCATCTGAATGTGATGAACATTCTGGCGCAGTACAATTATCTGCTGGAAAATCCGGATGCGGACTTTACACCCAAGACCTATATCTTTGCTGCAAAGGCAGCGCCCGGTTATTATCTGGCAAAGCAGATCATCAAGATGATCTGGGCAATTTCTGAGGAAATTCGTAAGAATCCGAGGATCAAGGATAAGCTTTCCGTGAATTTTGTTGAGAACTACAGTGTAACAATGTCCGAGCTGCTGATGCCTGCAAGTGACATTTCCGAGCAGATCTCTCTGGCAGGTACGGAAGCATCCGGTACCGGCAACATGAAGCTCATGCTCAACGGTGCGGTAACACTGGGTACACTGGACGGTGCGAATGTGGAGATCAAGGATGCAGTTGGCGATGACAATATCATCATCTTCGGTATGAAGACTGAGGAAGTCAATGCACGCAAGCCGCATTACAATCCTGAGGAAATTTACAAGAACAACGGCATTGTCCGTGCATGCATCGACCGCATGTATCATGGAATCAACGGCTGTACCTTCAATGAAGTTGCAAATTCCCTCAAAAATTCCGACCCGTATATGGTGCTTGCTGATTTTGATGATTATGCAAGAGCACAGGCATACAGTTCTGAATTGTACAATGATAAGTCACGCTGGGCAAGAATGTCCCTGATGAACACTGCAAAGGCAGGCGTATTCTCCGCTGACAGAAGTGTAGCGGATTACGCAAGAGATATTTGGCATCTTTAATCCTTACAGTCCCTGTCCGCATGGCGGACGGGGACTAATCATATAAACCGCATGACGCTTGCAAGCAGAGCGTCATTGCTGTTGAAAGCAATAGAGAAACAGGAGTTGAAACTATGAGCCACTTATATGACAGCTGGGATGCTGCCTATAAAACACCTTTTGGTGCGGTCAGAATCGGCAAGATGTGCCATTTTAATCTGCGACTGCCAAAGGATGTACATCCCGATTATCCGCCTGTACTGGTGCTGTTCCGCACCGGATTCAAGGAGCGTTTCCTCAATCTGCATCTGACAGCCGAGGAGGATGACTGCAATGTCTGGAGTGCTGATTTTCTCCCGAAATACGTCGGTGTGCATTACTATTATTTCGCCTATACGCAGGGAGGTCAGCGCAATTATGTCAAGCGCACGGATGGACATCTTGGCAATCTGAATGACGGCGATCTGTTCCAGCTTACCATCTATGCCGAGGATTACAAAACCCCCGAATTTCTCAAGGGCGGCATCATGTATCAGATCTTTCCCGATCGTTTCTGCAAAAGCGGCAAGGCACATGCGAACATCCCCTACGGCAGAGTGATCCGTGAGGATTGGGGCGGCACGCCCTATTACAAGCCCGATGAAAACGGGCATGTCTGGAATAATGACTATTTCGGCGGAGATCTGGAGGGTATCCGCATGAAGCTTCCGTATCTTGCGGATCTGGGCGTGACCTGCATTTACCTCAATCCTATTTTCGAATCCCATGAAAATCACCGCTACAATACTGCAAATTACCGCAACGTTGACCCCCTGCTGGGTACGAACGAGGATTTCCGCGTGCTCTGTGCGGACGCAAAGGAATACGGCATCAGCGTAATTCTCGACGGCGTATTTTCCCACACGGGTGCTGACAGCGTGTATTTCAACAAATTCGGCAGATACGATACTGACGGTGCGTTCCAGTCGCAGGACAGCCCGTACTTCAAGTGGTACACCTTCTGGAATTATCCAAACGAGTATGAGGCATGGTGGGGAATCGACACCCTTCCGAATGTCCGTGAAAACAACAAGGACTATACAAATTACATTTGCGGTGACGGCGGCGTGCTGGATTACTGGATCTCCCTCGGTGCGGCAGGCTATCGTCTGGACGTTGCGGACGAACTGCCGGATGAATTTCTTGACAATCTCAATAAGGCAGTCAAGAAGCATGGCTCTGAAAAGATCGTCATCGGCGAGGTCTGGGAGGATGCCTCCAACAAGGAAAGCTACGGCGTAAAGCGCCGCTATCTGTTGGGGGATCAGCTTGATTCCGTGATGAATTACCCGTTCCGTGACGCCATTATCGGCTATGTCAAGGGCATGTCCGCACATGAATTTCGTTTGCGTGTCATGGGGATTCTGGAGAATTACCCCAAGCCATCGGTGGATGTGCTGATGAATTTTGTTTCCACCCACGACATCGAACGTGCCATTAACCGTTTCGGCGGCGAAGGCTGTGATGATAAATCCAAGGATTGGATGGCGGAGCGTTACCTCAATGATTTTGAATATGCGCAGGGCAAGGCAATGCTCAAAGCCGCCATGGCGCTGATGTTTTTCCTTCCCGGTGTACCGAGCATCTATTATGGAGATGAGGCAGGTCTGCAGGGCTACAAAGATCCGTTCAACCGCCGCTGTTATCCGTGGGGCAATGAGGATACGGAGCTGATTGCCTATACAAAGGAGCTGGGAAGAATCCGCAAGGCATACAAGGTGTTCAAAAACGGCAGAATGCATTTTCTGTCCGCTCCGGAAGATGTGATGGCGTTTGTCCGTGTGCA
>SVNQ01000007.1 GCA_015066865.1 Ruminococcus sp. | reverse complement strand
CCACCATTCTCTGCTGTACACCATCCTATGCAACATATCTGGGCGAAGCCATTCGTGATATGGGCATCGATCCGTCCGAGCTCAAGCTCAAGGCCGGTCTGTTCGGCGCAGAGCCGTGGACGCAGGAAATGCGCCTGAAGATCGAGGAACTGCTGGGCATTGATGCCTGCGACATCTACGGTCTGACGGAAATCGCAGGCCCCGGCGTTGCATTCGAGTGTCTGGAAAAGAACGGTTCCCATGTCAATGAGGATCATGTCATCGCTGAGATCATTGATCCCGAAAGCGGCGAGCCGCTTCCTTACGGAACACCCGGCGAGCTGGTATTTACAACCATTACCAAGAAGGGCATGCCGATGCTGCGCTACAGAACCCATGACATCTGCACGCTCAATCCCGAAAAGTGCGCATGCGGCAGAACGACCGTGCGCATGGGCAGAATTACGGGCAGAACGGACGATATGATCATCGTTCGCGGCGTTAACGTATTCCCGTCCCAGATCGAAACCGTTCTTGTCAGAACACAGGGCGTTGCACCGCACTATCTGCTGGTGGTAGACAGAGTGAACAATGCCGATACGCTGGAAGTTCAGGTGGAAATGACCGAGGAAGCATTCACCGACAGCCTTGCAAATATGCAGAGACTCCAGAAGGAGATCGCTGCGGAGATCAAGTCCGTTGTCGGCGTTATGGCAAAGATCACCATCTGTCCGCCTAAGAGCCTGCCCAGATCCGAGGGTAAGGCAAAGCGTGTGATTGATAACCGTAAACTGTAAAAATGACCGTATCGCCCCGTCTTGGGATGGGGCGATGTATGAAATTTTGTAGGGAGGAAGCCATGTACACAGAAAATCAGACAATGCCGGGCGGCATGGATTCCGGATCGCTTGCCGGAATGGATACCGCGCGGATCCTGAACGGCGGGCACGCTGAACGTACCGAAAAAGGCGTGCAGATCTATCGTTGTCCAAACTGCAACGGCGAGCTTCGCTTTGATCCGAACAAGCAGGGATTCGGCTGCGAGTATTGTATGAGTTTCTTCACACCGGAGGAATGCAAGGCTGCCAATGTGAAAATGGACAGCTACGAAAAGGAAACAGCGGCACAAAAAGACGAGTTTGTAGAAAACACGCAGTTTTACAGCTGCCCTTCCTGCGGTGCGGAGCTGATCACCGATCTGAACACCTCTGCCACGGAATGTTATTACTGCCATAATCCGGTGGTGCTGCAGGGCAGATTGTCCGGCAGATTCCGTCCGTCAAAGGTGATTCCGTTCAAGATCAACCGTGAGGGTGCGCATAATATTTTCAAAGAATGGTGCAAAAAGCGCTGGTTTCTGCCGAAAACCTTCAAGAGCGAAAGTCAGCTGCTGCATATGCAGGGCGTATATGTGCCGTTCTGGGTTGCGGATTGCGACGTGCATGGAGAAATGCGTGCGGTCTGCAAGAAGATCCGCAGCTGGACATCGGGCAGCTACCGCTATACGGAAACGAAGGAATACGATGTATTCCGTGAAGCGTCCATTCAGTTTTTGGGAATCCCTGCGGACGGCGCAAGCAAGATTGAGGACGCGCTGATGGAAGCCATTGAGCCTTTTAATTATGATGAGGCGAAGGATTTTGAGATGGCATATCTCAGCGGATTTCTTTCCGATAAGTATGATGTGAACAAGGCAAATGTATTTCCGCGCGTCAAGAATCGTGCCGTGAACGGCAGCGACCAGCTGCTGCGTGCGTCAATGACGGGATATTCGTCCATTCGTGTGACACGTTCGGATATGCACATACTTGGCACAACATGGCAGTACATGCTGCTGCCCGTGTGGTTCATGACCTATCAGTACAAGGGCAAGCGGTATTCCTTTGCAATCAATGGTCAGACCGGAAAGCAGGCAGGCACACCGCCGCTGCACACGCCCAAACTGCTCTGTGTATGCGGGTTGGTTGCTCTTGCGTGTGCGCTGATCGGAATGCTGATAGGAGGTTTGTCATGATGAAAAAATTCTGGACGATCCTTCTGACGGGGGCGGCAATGCTCTTGGGCTGCACACTGCACGCATCCGCTGCCAATGTCAGAATTTACGATGAGGCAGGCCGTCTGCTGCCGGAGGATTATGAGTTTTGCGTGGACTGTTTGCAGAGTGCCTCCGATCAAACGGGAATGAATATTGCCGTTGTGCTTGGCAAGCAGGTGCGTTCGGAGTATATGATCGAAAATCTTGCGGACGAAACCTATGATGAGATGTTCGGCAAGAACACGGACGGACTGCTGTATTATATGGATCTCAGCGGTGCGGAATTGTCCTATGATTACATATCGACCAGCGGTATGGGACAGTTCTACTACAGTGACGGCGACATGGCTGACCGCATCAATGCGATTTTTGATGATGTGTTCCCGTATCTGTATCCGAAGGGAAACGAGGATGTGGTAGGCGCCATTGAAGCGCTTGCGGATGATGTGGTGTATTTCTACGAGGTGGGCATTCCGGAGAACTATTATATCTACGACGATGTGTACGAGCAGTATTTTTATATCAAAGACGGTAAGATGCAGGCTTCGAATCACAGACCGTATGTTGATTTCACATACATCCTCTCGATGGGTGCATTCGGCTTTTTAATCGGATTGGTCGTTGCATTGATCGTATTCTTTGCTGTAAAGTCGCACTACAAATTCAAAGCGTCATTTTCCCCGACGGCATATATCAACCGCAAAAATCTGGTGTTCAGCCGGCAATATGATAATTTTGTCCGCACCTATACTACGAGAACGAAGATAGAATCCAGTTCCGGCGGCAGAGGCGGCGGTGGCGGCGGAGGCAGAAGCTCCGGCGGTCACGGCGGCGGCGGACGTCACAGATAAGCTGAATCCCCCCTGCAAATGCAGGGGGGATTTATATCTGAAAGCAGGGCATGCAATTGCGTAACAAGCGGGCTGTTCTGCGGACATCTCCTCGGCGCCGCAGGAGATGTCACCCTCTCCGGCAAAGGCAATTTTACTGCTACTGATATTCTATGCAAAAAATTCAGTTTTGCAACTGGCAATGTATGGGCAATGCCATGGAAGCACTGCTGAACCCGCCGCCTTTCAATTTCCAATGCCGCCTGAATCCGAAAAAACGGACTTTGGTGCTTTTTTTGAAAAAAAGCTTGCAATGCGCAAAGGTTTCTGGTATAATAAATATGTGTGTCATGTATTGCGGTTATACGCAGTACGGATAAAATTTTACATAAAAGAAAAGAGGAACATTCATGCCTGCAAATATTGTAATCGGAACCCAGTGGGGCGATGAAGGTAAGGGTAAGGTCATTGACATTATGGCATCCCGTGCAGAAGTAGTTGTACGTTCTCAGGGCGGTAACAATGCCGGTCACACCGTTGTCAGCGGTGGTCAGGTTTACAAGCTCCATCTTGTACCTTCCGGTATTTTGTACCCCGATACACAGTGCCTGATCGGCGCCGGCGTCGTACTCGACCCGAAGGATTTCATCGGAGAGCTGGACGGAATGGAACAGCGCGGCGTATCCACCGCAAATCTGAAGATCGACCCCCGTGCGCATGTGGTAATGCCGTGGCATATCACACTCGACGGTCTGTCCGAGGAATTTCGCGGCGGAAGCGACATCGGCACGACAAAGCGCGGCATTGGCCCGACCTACATGGACAAGTATGAACGCTGTGGTATTCGTGTCTGCGATCTGGTCAATCCGGCTGTATTTGCAGAGAAGGCAAGAGCGACAGGCATTCTTAAAAATAAAATCATCACCGATGTTTACGGCGGCAAGGCGCACGATCTTGACGCAGTAATTGCGGAATACACTGCATACGGCGAGCGTCTGCGTCCCTATGTGGCAGATGTTTCCGTTCTGACTTATGAAGCGTACAAGGCAGGAAAGACCATCCTGTTTGAGGGTGCGCAGGCTACCCTGCTGGACATTGATTTCGGAACTTATCCCTATGTAACAAGCTCCCATCCGGTATCCGCAGGTGTATGCGTAGGCACGGGTGTTGGCCCCCGCATGATCGACAACATCATCGGTGTGGCAAAGGCTTATACCACAAGAGTGGGCAAGGGCCCGTTCCCGACGGAACTGTTTGATAAGGTTGGCGATGAGATCCGTGAAAAGGGCGGCGAATACGGCACAACAACGGGCAGACCCCGCCGTACAGGCTGGTTTGACGCTGTGATTGTTCGTCATTCCGTTCGTGTCAACGGTCTGGATGGTCTGGCGATCAACAAGCTCGACACGCTCAGCGGTCTGGGAACATTGAAGGTTTGCGTTGGCTATGTAAAGCCCGACGGCACGACCCTGCGTGACTTCCCGTCCTCTCTGGAGGAACTGGCTGACTGTGCGCCGATTTATGAGGAGATCGAAGGCTTTGACGAGGATATTTCCGGATGCCGCACATTCGAGGAACTCCCCAAGGCATGTCAGGATTACATCCTGCGTCTGGAGGAGCTGTGCGAGTGCAAGGTTGCCATGGTTGGCGTAGGCCCCGATCGTGACCAAATGATCGAGCGGTGAGCAACCGCCGGCGAGATGTTTCCTTTGTGCTTTGCACAAGCGGAAACGGGCTGCTATTTAAAAATAATTGACGAAGAATTGCTATAAACATAGGAAAATGAGGTGAATACAATGCCGGAATTTGATGGTCTGAGCGGTCTGGAAAATCCTACCTACACCGCCCCTGAAAAGAAGGGTGCCCCGCAGGTGGAAGCGCCCGTGCTCGATGGTCTGGAAGCGCCTTCATGGAATGCAGGCACACAGACAAAGCTGGGTGCGCCCCAGGTGGACGAACCGGTTCTGCTGGATGATCCTGCCCCCGTATGGCAGGCTGAAAAGAAGGGTGCGCCGCAGGTGGAAGCCCCTGCACTGGATGACATGCCGGTGTATACCGCACCGAAATCCGCAGCTGCGCCGCTGCCGTCCGCAGAAGATCTGCAGGCGGACATTCTGGGAAGTACTGCTGCATACGATCCCGTGGAGGAATTTTACCAGAAGCTTCAGTTCACGGATGAACTGAAAGCTGCCTTTGCCGGTCTTGATGCGGAAAAGCAGATGCAGGCAGTGGATATGCGTGCCAAGCAAATGGGCATTCCCGTACCGCCCATTCCGAGGGAACTGCGTCCGAAGCTGGAAGCTCCCGCACCGTCCGAGGGCGATGCGCCGCAGGATGTTGTGCTGGAGGAAGCACCCAAGCCGCAGGCGTATGTCCCGAAATTCAAGGATGAGGATCTGGAGCGTGCGAAGGAAGAATCCAAAAAGCCTCAGAAATACACACCTCCTGTGCAGGAAATGACGGAGGAAAAGCGGAAAGAAAATGTCCGCATTATGAACCAGCTGCGTGAGGAACGTGAGCGTGAGGCTGCCCAAAAGGGCTTTAAACAGCTGATACTGCTGACAGTTCTGGGTGTGATCGCAGGTGTTGCGTTTGTGTTGTTTATTTCCGGCGCATTCGGTGCCGGTTATAAGATGGAAGAAGAACTGGGCTGGCTGAAATTTGCCAAGGAATACGGCATGTATGTCGGCGTTGCCGCAGCTGTTGTTTCACTGGTGCTTGCAGCACCGATTCCGGCAATCCGCAGCTTCGGTAAGTTCTTGCATGGTCTTTCATTTGTGTTAATGCTGTTCCCGGGCATTCCATTGCTGATTCAGAAGGAGGCAGGACACGGACTTCTTAACGGTCTGCTGTATGCTGTGGCACTGCTGCTGAGCGGTGCATGCTGCTTTATCCTGACAACGAGTGAAAATATCAGCATGTACAACAAATACGGGAATTCATAAAGAGGATATAGAAAAGCCTTCGGCGTAACGCCGCAGGCGAAGTAACGCATCGGGTTGCACAATTTTGTGCAACCTTTTTGCGTATCCGCTGCTTTTCCGGAGGAAGGATCCTCCGGAAAGGAGCAGGGATATGGTACTCAAGGCAATTGGAAAACTCATTGATACGCTGCCGATTGCGGATCTGCTTTCGCAGGAGGAGGTATTGGCGGACACCATTGTATTTGAGGTTGACCGCCATTACAACGGGCTGGATCTGGCGGAATTTACATTCCACATGCGTGGTGTAACGCAGTCGGGCGGTGAAACGCTTGCGGAGCTTGTGAAGGAAGTGGAAGCGGAGTGCATTCGTCTGCACTGGGACATCGGTGCGGAATTTACAGCGGAGGCTGGAACACTTGCGCTGGATCTGTTTGCGTGCAGTTATGCGCAGGGGGCGGATCCTACGGTGGATGCACCGTCCCACGTCATTCGTTATCAGCTTCCGCCGGTGCAGGTAAGGGGCTTGCCGGAGAGCGAATCGCTTTTGGAAAGCCACAGCTACACGGAGTTTCTCCTACAGGTGAAGGAAACGGCAAACGACGCCATTGCTGCGATTTCAAAGATGGTCAAGGATTTTGAGGCGGAGCTTGTCAATTATGAGGCACATGTGGTGCAGCTGGAACGTGACGTGATGGCGAACACTGCCGCCATAGCGGCGCTCACACCCATTGTGACGCTCACGCAGAGTGAATTTGACGCACTGGAAACTCCGCAGGACGGTACACTGTATGTTGTGAAACAGGATGCCTGATGCGATAAGACGAATGCCCTGTCATGCGGACAGGGCATTTCTCTTGTGTGATTCCCGTGAAATTGTCTCGCAGCACTTGACTTTTCCGTGCAATTATGGCATAATTAGGATATCAATATAATGGAAAGTCTGCACTCTTTCCAAATACATGAGAGGAGCAAAATTATGCTGAAAAGAATTACAGGCGGCATTGTTGCCGCAGTGATGCTGACTGCATCGCTCGGCACAGTCGGCTATCCGGATGCCGTACAGAATGCGTCTGCCGCAGATAACCCCAATTATGCCGAAGCACTCCAGAAAGGTCTGTTTTTCTATGAGTGCCAGCAGGCAGGACCGCTGCCGGAATGGAACAGAGTTGAATGGCGTGCGGATTCGACCATGATCGACGAAATCCAGGGCGGCTGGTACGATGCCGGCGACCATGTCAAGTTCAATCTGCCCATGGCATTCACTGCGTCCATGATGGCGTGGGGTCTGTATCAGTATCCCGACGGTCTGGAAAAATGCGGCGAACTCGATACCTATGTCAACAACCTCGAATTTGTCATGGACTACCTCAAGGCATGCGACCTCGGTGATGAGATCGTATTCCAGGTCGGAAACGGTACCATGGACCATACCTGGTGGGGACCGGTTGAAATGTATGAGTACGGCATGAAGGATCAGGGCAATTCCTACGAGGCATCCCGTGCCATTCTCAAATCCTCCGACGGCTGCTCCGCTGTATTCGGCGGCATGGCAGCTGCACTTGCAGCAGGCTACTGCGCACTCGACGGCAGAGTGGATGATGCAAAGCGTGAAGGATACCTTGCGTCCGCTGAAAATATGTTCAAGCTTGCGGATGCTTCCAAGAGCGACGCTGTGTACAATGACAGCAATGCTTCCGGATTCTATCGCTCCAGCCACTTCTATGATGAGCTGTTCTATTCTTCCAACTGGCTGTATATCGCCACAGGCGACAAGGCATATCTGGACAAGGCAGCAAGCTACATCCCAAACCTTGACAAGGAACTCGGACAGGATGTTCTGAAGTACACATGGGCGCACTGCTGGGATGATACCATGCAGGGTGCAATGCTGCTGTATGCAATCAACAGCAAGGAAGCAAACTACATCAACCATGTCGAAAAGCACCTGAAATACTGGCTCAACGATGTAGCCGAACTTCCCGGCGGTCTGCGCTGGAACACCACATGGGGCTGCCTGCGTTATCCGCTGAATACCGGTTTCCTTGCAGCAGTTGCAAGTGATACCATCCTTGCTGATAAGGATACCGCTGCTTATGAGGAGTTTTATAAGGAACAGATCGACTATGTTCTGGGCAACAACCCCCTCAATCTCAGCTATATGGTAGGATACGGCGAGAAATATCCGCTCAATCCTCATCACAGAACCGCACATGGCAGCTGGAAGAATGACCTTGCGATTCCCGAAAAGAACCGCCACATCCTCTATGGCGCACTTGCCGGCGGCCCGAACCAGGACGGCAGCTATGAGGATGACCGTCAGAACTACATCAACAACGAGGTTGCCGATGACTATAACGCAGGTCTGACAGCACTGCTTTGCAAGATGGTGGATGAATACGGCGGCAAGACCGATCCGAATTTCCCCGAAAAGGAAACACATGACGGTCCCGAAATTTTCGTGGAAGCACTTGCGAAGGACAACACCTCCGGCGGTGTTACACTGAGTCTGAAGATCACCAACCACACCGCATGGCCGGCAAGAGTGGTGGACAATATTTCCTATCGTTATTATATGGATCTTTCCGAGATGATCGAAGCAGGCCATTCCGCAAGCGATCTGGTGGTTCGTGTCGATCGTGATCAGGCGGCAATGTATTCCGGTGAAGGCATCAAGCCCGTGGAAATTTCCAAGCCAATCCAGTATGACGGCAACATCTATTATATCGAAGTTACCTATCCCGACGGACGTGTGGCGCTTCCGATCTCCGAGGGCAGACACCAGTGCGAACTGATGCTGGCGCTGGTATATCCGAACTACGGCAACGGCTGGGATGCAAACAACGACTTCTCCAATGAGGGGCTTCTCGATGCTGAGGATCCGATCGTGACAAAGAACATCCCCATTTATATTGACGGCAAGCTGTACTACGGCACGGAGCCGGATGGCACGACTGCGAATGGCGATGCGGATATTACACCGTCACCCGAACCTCCTACAACAGAACCTCCCACAACAGAACCGCTGACAACGGAACCGCCCACGACGGAACCTGACGTGAAGCCTGAAAATCTGTACGGCGATGTGGACTGCAACGGTGTTGTGGACATTCTGGACATTATCGTGCTGAACAAGAATCTGCTTGGCGTGGGCGAGCTGACGGATGAGGGCAAGATGAATGCGGACGTTGACCGCAGCGGCAAGCCCGATGCGGGAGATTCGCTGAGCATTATGAAGTTCCTTGTTAAGCTCATTGATAAATTGCCGGTGAAGTAGGAAGAGAGTGTCACCATGTACAAATATCAGCGCATAACAGCGATTCTGCTGCTGTTATGGGTGTTTCTGTTCGGTGCGGCAGGATGCAGCACCGAAACGGATTCCGTGGGCAGTGAAATTACGGAAACCTCTGAAATAAAAACATCTGAAACTTCTGTGACAGCCGAGAATCAGCCATGCTGCAGAGAAACCATCACGGATTATCGTGACGGTGAGATCCAAGAACGTCGTTTGAAATTCTACGATACACACGACAATTGTGTACGAGAGGAATGGTACGGCATGGAAAACGGCGAGCCATACCTGATCCGTACAGAGACCACGGTCTACGAATACAATGAGGACGGTACGATCGCAGCTGCGAATGTCAATGATGGAAGAGAGCAGTATCGTTACGGATACAGCACCGACGGAAAAAATATTCGTGAGGAGGAGTATCGTAACGGTGAGCTGTACATGGTCAGCGAGTTTATCTACGATGATCATGGGGAGTTTGTCTGCCTGCACGGAACGTTCCATGATGAGGTCACCTGCTACGGCGGCAGATGGGAAAACGAATACGATGCACAGGGTTTGTGGATCAAGGGTATGCGTTACGATTGTGAAACCGGCGAGCTTCGTGAAGTCGTTGAAAAGACCTACGACGAAAACGGACAAATAGTGCAGGAAACAAGAGAATCGTTAGGCGGTGAATACACAGAACCGAACAACTCATACTATGAATATCAGTATGACGAAAACGGAAATCACAGCAAAACCACGCAGACAAACTATATAAAGGATACCCTGATCTCAACGCAGGTCAACATCTATGCGTATGATACGGACGGTCGGATCATACGCAGGGAGCAGTATTTTAACGATGAACTGCAGTCGCTGTATGAATATGCATATGAAACGATCGCCGAATCATGATGAAAACACCCGAGATTTTTCTCGGGTGTTTTTTTGATGCAAGTCGGATTTCAGCGCATATTCCCCCAAAAATCGGTTACACTATCACCAAAATTCATTGACGGAGGTACATGTCCATGCAAAAACAGATTCGTTCCAGCATTCAGCTGGCGAACGTCCCTGCCATTCACAGCTATGCCTGTATTGTCGGACAGAAAGAGGGCGAGGGACCGATGGGGAACTGCTTTGACCGGATTGAACAGGATCCGTATTTCGGCGAAAAAACATGGGAGCAGGCGGAGAGCCGCATGCAGGCGGATACCCTGCAGCTTGCCATGGAAAAGGGAAACATCCAGCCCGCCTCCCTTGACTGCATTGTTGCAGGCGATCTGATCAACCAGTGCACAAGCTCCACCTTTGCCCTGCGGTCACTCGGCGTGCCGTTTCTTGGGGTTTACGGTGCATGCTCCACCATGGCGGAAAGCCTGCTTGTTTCCGCACTTCTGGTGGACGGCGGCTTCTGCCGGAATGCCGCCGCTGTGACTTCCTCCCACTTTTCGACGGCGGAACGGCAGTTTCGATTTCCCCTATCCTACGGCGGTCAGCGCACACCAACCTCCCAATGGACATGCACAGCGTCCGGAGCCGTGGTGGTGTCCGCCGAGGGTGATGCCCCTCGCATACGAGGTGCATGCATCGGAAAAATTACCGACTTCGGCATTACCGACGCCAACAATATGGGCGCAGCAATGGCACCTGCCGCAGCGGATACCATCTTCCGCTATCTGCAGGATACCAAGACCGAACCAAAGGATTACGACATGATCGTAACGGGGGATCTTGGCAATATCGGTTCACCGCTTCTGATTGATCTTCTGAAAGCGCAGGGCGTGGATATTTCAGCGCAGCATCATGACTGCGGTGCGATGATGTTCAATGAGCATTCGCAGGACACGCATGCAGGCGGTTCGGGCTGCGGCTGTGCCGCAAGTCTGCTCTGCGGACATTTCCTGCCGATGCTTCAGCGTAAGAAGATTCACCGCATGCTCTTTGCGGCAACCGGTGCGCTGCTTTCCCCCATGTCCTCACAGCAGGGTGAGAGCATTCCCGGAATTTCACATCTTGTGGAGATCAGCAGCAACTGATCACAGCACGAACGGAGGAAAACCATGATCATTGATTTACTGAAAGCATTTCTTGTCGGTGGTGCGATCTGTGCCGTTGGACAGGTTCTGATTGATTACACAAAACTCACACCTGCCCGTATTCTGACCTCGTTCGTGGTGATCGGCGTAATTTTGTCGGCGCTGGGCTGGTATGAGCCGCTGGTGGAATTTGCAGGTGCAGGAGCAAGCGTACCGCTGACCGGCTTTGGAAATCTGCTGGCAAAGGGCGTGCGTGAGGCGATCGGCGAGGACGGTGCGCTCGGCATTATAACGGGCGGTCTGACATCCGCCGCAGGCGGCATCACAGCCGCACTCGTTGCAGGACTTCTGGCGGCGGCTTGCTTTAAAAAGCGAATGAAACGATGATGGAAAAGTGCATTTTATCTTAAATTTCTCCCGCACCCTGTTCCCTCTCCAAAGGGGAGGACAGGGTGCATTTTTGCTATATGTTGGGGGTGCAGGGGGCGCAGCCCACGGGATTTTTCATCAATACGCTCAAAAAGCCCCGTTCCCTTTTAATAGGGAACGGGGCTTGTGTTTTTTACAAATACCTGCAATTACTGATTCAAAGTGCCATGCGACAGGGACTTGAGGTAGGCATTGATAAATCCGTCAATGTCGCCGTCCATAACGGCATTGATATTTCCATTTTCAAAGCCTGTACGGTGATCCTTTGCCAGCGTGTAGGGCATGAATACATAGGAGCGAATCTGCGCACCCCATGCAATTTCCTTCTGCACGCCCTTGATGTCGGAAATCTTGTCCAGATGCTCACGCTCCTTGATCTCCACGAGCTTGGAACGCAGCATGCGCATTGCGTATTCACGATTCTGGTGCTGGCTTCGCTGTGTCTGGCAGGAAACCACAATGCCCGTCGGAATGTGTGTGATACGGATCGCAGATTCCGTCTTATTAACGTGCTGACCGCCTGCACCGCTGGAACGGTAGGTGTCCACCTTCAGATCTTCTGCACGAATGTCGATCTCTACGTCATCGTCAATTTCCGGCATCACTTCCAGTGCCGCAAAGGAGGTGTGACGTCTGCCGGAGGAATCGAACGGGGAAACACGCACCAGACGATGCACGCCTGCCTCGGATTTGAGGTAGCCGTAGGCATTCTCACCCTCCACCATGATCGAAGCACTCTTTAAGCCGGCTTCTTCACCGTCGAGGTAATCGAGCAGCTGCACCTTGAAATTGTGGCGCTCTGCCCAGCGATTGTACATACGATAGAGCATCTCCGCCCAGTCCTGCGCCTCCGTACCGCCTGCGCCTGCGTGGAATGTCAGAATGGCGTTCTTGCCGTCATATTCTCCCGAAAGCAGGGTTTCGAGGTTTCTGTCCTCCAGCTCCTGCTTGAATGCGGCGATCTCGCTGACGATCTCCGCCTGCATGTCCTCATCTTCCTCCTCCATGCACATTTCGATCATGGTGAGGATGTCCTCCAGCTTTTCCTGCATTTTCTCATAGCCTGTAATGCGGTTTTCCAGCTGTTTGGTCTTTTGCAGCACCTTCTGGGAATTTTCAAGGTCGCTCCAGAAATCATCCGCAGTCGCCTGTTTGTGGAGTTCCTCCACTTCCTCCTGTGCCTTTTTGATATTCAGAACCTCTCCCAGCTCCGCAAGATCCTTTCGGTAGCCGGTCATTTCCACTCTCAGTTCGTCCAGTAAAATCATAGGTTTCTCCTTTTCTGAATATAATACATACTTAATATTATTATACACTGTTTCATGCACAATTGCAAGCTTTTTTTGCGATTCTTCAAGAAAATCAATTTTTGTGCCGTCATATGCCGCAAATTTAAAAATTTTTTTCATAATCCCCTTGACAAGTTCTGGAATGTATGATATACTATAACTGTACTACAACGGATAATACAGCTAAAACAGTTAAAACAGTATCCGGAAAGGAGGAGTTGTATGTTTGACATTGATCTGATGAGCCGGACGCCGATTTACGAACAGCTTTATAAGAAGGTTGTGGAGCTGATTCTCAAGGGCGTGCTGCACGAGCAGGATAAGCTGCCGAGTGTACGCGCTCTGGCGACCGATCTGAGTGTGAATCCCAACACCGTGGCAAAGGCGTACAGCCTGCTGGAGCGTGACAAGATCATCTATTCACTGGCGGGGCGGGGCAGCTTTGTGGCAAAGCCCGACAAGCTGCTGGCACAGGAACATATTCTGGAAAGCTACGACAGCGCCGTGATCGAAGCGCTGGACATGGGTGTCGAACGGGAAACACTCATAGGAAGGCTTGACAACATCATAGAAAGAAGAAGCAAGGAGGGAACATCATGATGGTATTAAAAGGAGCGGTCAAGAAATTCGGCGATTTTGCGGCGCTTGACGGAGTGGATCTGGAGATTCCCAAGGGCACGGCATTCGGTCTGCTCGGCTCGAATGGTGCGGGCAAATCCACGATCCTGCGTCTGTTCAGCGGCATCTACAAGCAGGAGAGCGGCGAAGTTCTGATCGACAATGAACCTGTATATGACAATGTATCTGCAAAGCAGAAGGTATTTTTCATCAATGACGAAACCGTACAGTTCGGCAGCTACACACTGCTGGAGCTGAAGGATTTCTATAAGCAGTTCTACCCGGATTTTTCCGAGGAGATCTTTGAAAAGCTCGAAGGCGTTGTAAAACTGCCGATGAAGAAGAAGATCAGCACATTTTCCAAGGGTATGAAGCGTCAGGCGATCGTTATTATCGGTCTTGCAAGCTGTGCGCCGTACCTGCTGCTTGACGAAGCATTCGACGGACTTGACCCGACAATGCGCATCATCGTTAAGAAAATGGTAGTGGATGCGATGTGTGAGAGGGAGCTGACAGTTGTCATTTCTTCGCACAATCTCAAGGAAATCAACGAAATGTGCGATACGGCAGCGCTGCTGCATCACGGCAAGATCGTATTCAACCGTCAGCTTGACAGCTTCAAGGGCAACATCCACAAGATTCAGGCGGTATTTGCCGACAGGCAGCGTGTATTCACGAAGGAGGATTTCAAGGATATGCCTGAGATCCTGCATTTCTCCAATAACCAGAGCATTTATCACATCATCGCAAAGGGCGATGAGGAAACCGTCCGCAAGGCGCTTGCGCCTTACAATCCCATTGTGGCAGACCTGATTCCGCTGTCACTGGAAGAAATCTTTATCTACGAACTGGAGGTGCTTGGCTATGACAGCAAAATCTTTGCTTAACGGACTGCCCGCACGCAATATGCGCAGTGCCATCAAACAGAACAGCAAGCTGATGATCGTCATCGGCATCCTGCAGGCACTGGGTATTCCGGTGATGGTCGGTGCCGGCATGCTTGAATTGTGGCAGGAATCCCTTGGTTATTTTTATTATTATGAACGAATTGGTGCTCTGGAGATGTACGCTGTTATTGGCGGTATTGTTTTCGCTCTGGCTGTCATCATGGGCATTGTTGCAGGCATCAGCGTGTTCCATGAGCTTTGGAAAAAGCACGATGTAGACATGATGTACGCCCTTCCCCTGACGGGAACACAGCGTTTCTTCAGCCATTATCTCGCAGGTGCCGTGATTTACCTGCTGCCCTATGTCGCTGCAGTGATCATCGGCTGGATCATCCTCCTCGGAGGTTCGTTCGCCATTGATTTCTCCTCGGGCATTTTGGATGTGACCCGTATGGAATTTCTGGGTGAAGCGTGCAAGTACTACCTGCTCGCATCGCTGGGCATGTTCCTGCTGATGTGGCTGTACTACACAACCACGGCACTTATTACCGTCTGCTGCGGCACGGTATTTGAGAGCGCCTATGCGACATTCTTGCTCAACTGTCTGGTGCCCGGCACCTTTGCGGCAGTGCTTGCTGTTATCTGCAATAACGTCGGTACACTCAACTTTGAATATCTGTGGCAGCCCATCGGCTACACAAGCCCCATCGGCGGTCTGATCTACCTTTTCTATATTTTGTCGGAGAGTGAGACTTCTTTCTCCTACTATAACATTATGGGTTCTCAAGCAACCGATCACGGCTTGATTCCGGCATTTATCCGCTGGGCACTGATCATCACCATTCTTATTGTGATCAGTCTTATCGTCGCATGGAAGCTCTACCAGCGCCGTAAGGCGGAGTCCGTATCCAAGCCCTTTGTGTATCTTGGTGCGTACTATTTCATGCTGACCGTATTGACCGTTCTGATTCTCTGCCTGGTAGAAACCGATTCCAATTCCCTCGGTCCGATCCTTATCTTCAGTGCAGTCATCTACTTCCTGATGGAAGTCATCCGCAAGAGAGGCTTCCGCAAATTCTGGATGTCGTTGATCTCCTATGTGCTGACAGTTGCGCTGACCCTCGGCATTTTTACGCTGGTGATCAATACCGACGCATTCGGCACAGTCTACCGCATCCCCGCACTTGGAAGCATCAGCTCCGTCAAGGTTGAAATAGGTTGCATTGCCGGCGAACATATGGGGCTGGAATATACCGATACGGATGTGATCCGTGCGATTCGTGAGGTGCATAAGGACATTGCCGATGATATGAAGAAGCACCACAACACCACTAAAGAGATCAACAGCAAAATCCGTGAGCTGGATTTCCGTATTCTGGGTTACGGCGATGAGATGAGCAGACTGCCCTATGAGAATTACGAAAAATTTGACAGCAACATCAATCCATCGAACCAATACAGCTACTACACATACGATCCCGAAACCGAACAATCCTATAATTATTCCTACTACGACGAGGACGGAATTGAGCACAGAGAATATAACTATGCACGAGAATTCAGCCTCACCCTGACCTATTACACGCATATGGGCACAACAATGAACCGTTACTACTATATCAATATGGACCAGTACAAGGATCTGCTTGAGATCCTCTACGGCACACAGCTGTATGTGGATGCTGCTGCGGAGTACACGCGTTCCATGCTGAAGCAAGATATGATGGAGTATGATGAAGATCTCGGAGAAACAGTCTTCCCCCAATATATGCATATGACGCTGGAGAGCTTCACGGGAATCCAACCCCAGGCGGTATTGGTAAGCGGCGGCGAAGCAACAATTGACCGTATTGCCGACTGCTATTACAATGATCTGAAGAAGATGAAGAACGGCGAGCAGATGACCAGCGGCATTTATGGTGTATTTTGCCATGTTCCGATTTGGAATGCCTGCACGGAAACGATCGCACTGCTTGAAAGTCTGGGCTTCCGAAGCTTCACTGTGGAGGAAAAATTCAGCTACACAGAGGGAGACTCCATGCTGCATATGAGACTCTACGCTCCCGGCGACTATGCCTGCGGCGCAGAGATCAACAAGACTGCCATCACGTCAAATTCGGAATGCTATGTCCGTGAAAACAGCGCGGCGTATGAGGATATCTACTACCATGTGAAGGATATGGACATGGAGGAATATTTCCCCGAAATCCACGCAATGCTGGAAGCCGCACAGTCCCATTATATAAGTGAGGAGGCATGCTATATGCTCTCTGTCAACGGTGTGTGGTATGCAATTCCGAGCGACAAGTCCGAGCTTGCAGAGGCAGTGATCAACCTGCCCGAGGGACATATTGAGAGTGTCCTTGGGGATTATTACAAGAAGGTATACGCAAACAATTGATCGTTCCCTTAATCCGGCTGCATAATACACAGGAAAACCGCCGCAGGCAACTGCGGCGGTTTTCCGTTTGCAGGTTGTTTTTCTTAGCCTGCGGCGGTTTCTGCTATAAATTCTTCTCCAGAAATTCACGCATCCCCTGTTCGGCAGATTCCTCATCCGCACCGCTTATGGTGACGGTGATGGTATCGCCGCATTTTACGCCCATCCCCATGAGTGCCATGAGCTTCGTGCAAATGGCACTCTTTTCGCCTTTCGTGATGGTGATTTCGCTTTCATACGCCTTTGCGGTCTTTGCAAGCATTCCCGCAGGTCTTGCGTGAATGCCAAGTGCATCCTTGATCGTGTAGGTAAATGTTCTCATCGGGCTCACCTCCTCTCGGTGGAATCGTGCATCTGCGGTGCTCTGCCGTAAAGTTCCGTCATGCGGCGGATCTCCTTGCAAAGCGTTTCGTCCATGTCCTCACGCCCCATGCGCCATTGCCAGTTTTCCCCGACCGTTGAGGGCGTATTCATTCGTGCAGAATCTCCCAATCCCAGCCAGTCCTGCATGGGAATGACGCACAGATCCGCCCTGCTTCGGAACAGCAGCCCGATGAAGGATTTGTGCAGTTCCTCGTCGGGCGTGCAGCGGTCGCAGAGGTATTCCCTCGCAAGTCTTCGTTCCTGTTCCGGAATTTCCGCAAACCATGCGGCAATCGTCTGGTTGTCGTGTGTTCCCGTGTAGGCAACACAATGCTCGGTGTAGTTGTGGGGCAGGTAGTCACTCTGATTGCCCGTATCACGGGAATCAAACGCAAATTCCAGCACCTTCATGTTCGGAAATCCGCAGTCACGCACAAGCTGTCTGACTGAATCCGTCATAAAACCCAGATCTTCTGCAATGACTTCCTGCTTTCCAAGCGCCCGTTCAACGGCACGGAAAAGCGCCTTGCCGGGGCCTTTCTCCCATCTGCCGTTCACGGCGGTCTTTTCACCGTAGGGGATGGCATAATATTCGTCAAAGCCACGGAAATGGTCGATTCGTACCGCATCATAGAGGCGAAAACAGTGCGCCAGCCTTGCGATCCACCACGCATAGCCCGTATCTCTGTGTTTTTCCCAGTCATAGAGGGGATTTCCCCAGAGCTGCCCCTCTGCGGCGAATCCATCCGGCGGACAGCCTGCCACGGCGGTGGGAATGCCGTGTTTATCGAGCCGGAACAATTCGGGGCTTGCCCATGCGTCCGCACTGTCAAGCGCCGTGTAGATCGGAATATCCCCGATGATGCGGATGCCCTGTGCGTTGGCATACGCCTTGAGCGATTCCCATTGGGTGCAGAACTGGTATTGCAGGAATTTGTAAAATTCCGCCTGTTCGGCAAGCTTTTCACGGTATTTCGTCATTGCCTGCGGCGTGCGCATGCGGATGTCCTCATCCCATGCATACCACGGCGCACCGTTAAATTCATCCTTGAGCGCCATGAACATTGCATAGTCCTCAAGCCACGCCTGCTTCTCACAGAATTGGACGAAATCCGCATTCTTTGAAATGCCGCTGCGTTCGTAGGCTTTCCGCAGCAGCGGAAGGCGTTTTTCACTGAGCTTTCGGTAATTGACTTTTGCGGGATGCTTGCCGAAATCCGTAGTTTCGCATTCTTCCGCCGTAAGAAGTCCTGCATGGATCAGTGCATCAAGGCTGATAAAATAGGGATTTCCCGCAAAGGAGGAATAGGACTGGTAGGGGGAATCTCCGTAGCCCGTAGCCCCAAGCGGAAGAATCTGCCAGTAGGTCTGAGCTGCCGCTTTGAGCAGGTCTGCAAATCTGTATGCGCTCTCGTCAAAACATCCGATGCCGTACTTGGACGGCAGACTGGAGATCGGGAGCAAAATGCCTGCGCTTCGTTTCATTTGCTGTTCCTTTCATACTCTATCATGACGCCGTAATGATCGGACACCACGGGATGACAAATGCCATCAAAAAGCACCTTTGAACTGCGTATCCGCATCTGCTTGCTGCACCATATCTGGTCAATGCGCATTCCCGTGGTATCCGTGAGCTTATCCTGCCAGCCGTCAATAACCCCGCCGACCGTCATTCCCTCATCCCTTTGCTCTGCAAGGGTGTAGCTGTCGTGCCAGCCGGATTTTCGGATCAGATCGAAACCTTCCCGTCGAACCTCGGCAGGATTGTTGAAATCCCCCATCAGCCAGACGGCTTCACGGGATCGCAGGTGTGCCTGTGTGCGTTCCCATTGTGCCGCAAACGGTTCGTCCGCATCGTTCCACCAGCCAAAATGCACGCTGCAGAACCATTCCTCCGGTGCGGATGTTGTACGGATGCCGAGGATCTTCCGTGTTTTCCAGTTGCGGTAATCGCTCACGCCGCTGACGAGGAATGCGTCCGTTTCCAGAATGGGGCTGCGGCTCATCAGGGCAATGCCCTCGTCATATTTGCCGTAGCCAAGCTTTATCGGCAGCCATGTCCAGCTGTACTGCACGCCCCTGTCCGCAAGCATCCGCACGGCGTTGTACACATGGTTGTCCCTGCGGATGACGGCACTTTTTTCAGCGGAAACATAGCCTCTTTGCAGATGCGCCGGAACTTCCTGCGCATCCGCTGTCTGGCTGACCTCCTGCAGGGCGATGATGTCGGGGCATTCTGCGGCAATGGCGTCTGCGAAATTGCGGAGCTTTTGCGGATAATCTTCCTCTACAAGACTATGGGTGTTGAGTGTGAGCAGTTTCATGCTACAGAATGTCGATGATGTCGGATTTGAGCACATCCGCTTTCGGCCCGTAGATCGCCTGAATGCCCGTATCCTTCTTTACAAGGCCGAGTGCGCCCTCCGTTTTCCATGCGGCGGCATCTGCCACGAGATCGGGATTTTTGACCGTGACACGCAGTCTTGTCATGCAGGCGTCAACAAAGGTGATATTTTCCCTGCCGCCGAGCAGGGCGATGATGCGTTCGGGCTGGCTGTTGCCGCCGTCTGCGGAACGCTTCACACTGCCATCCTCCTCATTTTCGCCGCCTGCGGTGTAGTTGCCGAGTCTGCCGGGGGTGGCATAGCGGAATTTCCCGATCATGAAATATGCCACAAAATAGCCGATCACGAAGAATCCCACGGCACTGAGGATGAAATTGATGATGTCCCCCGTCAGTCCGGCGCTCACGGACATGGGGATTCTGGTGGCAAACTCCACGTTGCCGAACGAGTGCAGGCGCAGGTTGATCACGCCCGAAAGCGCAAAGGCAAGCCCCTGCAGCACGGCATAAACAAGATAGAGGGGCAGTGCGCAGAACATGAACATAAATTCCAGAGGCTCTGTGACGCCCGTGAGGAATACCGCAAGTGCGGCGGAAAAGAACATGGAACGGTAGTCCCTGCGCTTGTCCCTATCCACTCTGCGGTACATGGCAAGTGCAATGCCCAGCAGAAGTCCCGTTGCGCCGATCATCTGACCGACCTTGAAGCGTGCGGGAATGACGGTTTCCAGCAGTCGGTTGTAGGATTCCATGTCGCCCGCTTTGCGGAAATTGATCAGATCCGTTACCCAAGCAAGCCAGAGGGGATCCTGTCCGAACACGATGGTTCCTGCATTCGGGCCGGTGAGGATTTCATAGGTGCCGCCGAATGAGGTGTAATTCATGGGGATGGTGAGCATGTGATGCAGACCGAAGGGGAGGAGCAGACGTTCGAGCGTACCGTAAATGAACGGTGCGAGAACGGGAGAAGTTTCCGAGGAATTGGCGATCCAGATACCAAAAGTGTTGATGCCCGACTGCACCACGGGCCATACCACGGCGAGGATCAGGGAAACGATGACCGACCAGAGGATGACCACGAGAGGCACGAACCGCTTGCCGTTGAAGAAGGAGAGTGCTTCGGGAAGTCCGCGGAAATTGTAGTATTTGTTGTAGATCACGCCGCCCACGAAGCCCGAAATGATGCCGACGAATACGCCCATATTGAGTGCGGGTGAGCCGAGGACGGAGGTGAAGTAGTTGGCAACGAGCATTTCCTGCCCAAACAGCGAGTGCACCACGGCATCGGACGATGCGAGCATATCGTTCGTCACGCCGAACACAGCACCCGTGATGTTGTTGATCAGGATGAAGGCAAGGAGCGCCGCAAATGCGCCGCCCGCACGTTCCTTTGCCCACGAACCGCCAATGGCAACGGCAAAGAGAATGTGGAGATTGCTGATGATCGCCCAGCCGATGTTTTCAAGCACGCCGCCGATGGTGGATACCAGAGCGATGTCACCGCCTGCCATGGCGATGAGTTTTCCGATGCTGATCATCAGACCTGCCGCCGGCATGACGGCAATGACCACCATCAGCACCTTTCCGAGCTTTTGCAGGAGATCGAAATTAATGCTGAATTTCCGCTTTTCCTGACCGGGGGCAGGACGTGTTTCAAGGGGGGCGGACTCATTCTGCACGGGTGCCGGCTGTGCGTCCCCAAGCGTCATCAGAATGGATTCGCCCTGTTTTACTTCGCCCAGATGCACCTGCATATCCATCCCTTCCGCACCGTCATAAATCAGCACGGGCGTCATGGGGTTGATTCCCTTAGCCTGCAGAAGCTCCATATCGACCTGTGCGATCAGATCGCCCGTTTTTACCCTGTCACCGACCTTAACGTGGGACGTAAAGCCCCTGCCCTTGAGTGTTACGGTTTCCAGACCAAAATGCACCAGCACCTCCACGCCGTCATCGGATGCAAAGCCGAAGGCGTGGGCGGTTTCCGCAACGGACGTGATTTCGCCATCCACGGGGCTGTAAATGTTTCCGTCCGTGGGGATGACGGCGCAGCCGTCCCCAAGCACCTTTTCTGCAAATACGGGATCCGGCACCTGTTCCAGCGGCACTGCGCTGCCGTTAAGCGGTGACGCAATGCGGATGATTTGTTTGTTCTCCATTTACATGTCCTCCTCTGTGTTGGCAGTCTCCAGCTGCCAGATATCCCGCTGATATTCCGCAATGGTTCTGTCGGAAGAAAAATACCCTGCCGATGCAATGTTGACAAGCATCTTTTCCGCCCATTCCATGCGGTTTTCATAGTCAGCGTAAGCCTGTTCCCTTGCTTTGATATAGTCCTCAAAATCGGGGAATGTCATGAACCAGTCCTTCGTGGTCAGTTCCCTTGACAGGCGTTCCAGACGTTCTTTGTCGCCAATCTTCAGCATGGTTTCGCTCGTGATGAAATCCACGGCACGTCGGATCTTCGGATTTTTCTTGTAATATTCCGCCGCATTGTAGCTGCCCTGTGCATAGCGCTGCACCACGGCATCACTCGAATCGCCGAAAATATAGATGTTTTCATCCCCAACAAGCTCATGGATCTCCACGTTAGCGCCATCCTCCGTGCCGAGCGTCAGAGCACCATTCAGCATGAATTTCATGTTGCCCGTGCCGCTTGCCTCCTTGGATGCAAGCGAGATCTGCTCTGAAATATCGCACGCCGGAATCAGCTTTTCCGCCCATGTGACGTTGTAATTCTCCACCATTACCACATTTAGGTGGGGGCTGACTTCGGGATCGTTTGCCGTCAGCTCCTGCAGGCAGAGAATGAGGTGGATGATGTCCTGCGCAATGGTGTATGCCGGTGCAGCTTTTGCCCCGAAAATCGCTGTAATTGGGGCTTTCGGCTTCTTTCCCGACTTGATCTCCAGATACTTGTGAATGAGGTAGAGTGCATTGAGCTGCTGGCGTTTGTATTCATGCAGACGCTTGATCTGGATGTCGAAGATGGAATTTTCGTTGATGCAAATGCCCTGCCGCTTTTGCAGATACGCCTTCAAATCGGACTTTTTCGCTGCTTTGATGGCAAGCAGCCTTTGCAGGACATCCGCATTGCTGCGGTATTGCAGCAGCCGCTTGAGTTCCGCCTCATCCTCCATAAACCCCTTGCCGATGAGCGAGGTAATGAGCGAGGTAAGCGCAGGATTGCAGTGCAGCAGCCACCTGCGGAAGGTGATGCCGTTGGTCTTGTTGTTGAATTTTTCGGGATAGATCTCGTAAAAATGCCGCAGTTCAGTTTCTTTGAGTATCTGCGTGTGGAGCGATGCGACACCATTGACGCTGAAACAGCAGTGGATGTCGAGATGCGCCATGTGCACACGTTCATCGCTGTCGATGAGGTACACGGACTTGTCATCGAATTTCCGCCTGATCCTTCTGTCAAGCACCTCAATGATGGGGACAAGCTGCGGTACTGCCTTTTTGAGATAGGAAAGCGGCCATTTTTCAAGTGCTTCCGCAAGGATCGTGTGGTTGGTATAGGCACAGGTTTTCTGCACGGCGGCAATGGCGTCATCCATCGGAAGCCCTCGTTCCATGAGCAGTCGGATCAGTTCCGGAATCACCATCGTCGGGTGCGTGTCGTTGATCTGAACCACCGCATAGTCCGCAAGATCATGCAGCCTGCAGCCCTTTGCCACGGCTTCATCCAGAATCAGCTGTGCGGCGCATGACACCATGAAATACTGCTGATAGATACGCAGAAGCCTGCCGTCCTCGTCACTGTCATCGGGGTAGAGAAACAGCGTGAGATTCTTTGCAATATCGGACTTATCAAAGGAAATGCCGCTGCCCACAACGGATTCATCCACGCTTTCGATGTCGAACAGATGCAGACGGTTTGTGCGGTTTTTGCAGCCCGTGACAAGAATGTCGTACATGCGTGCGGAAACTTCCATATTCCCGAATTTCACGGGATAGGTCACATCCGTCCGAATCAGCCACGAATCCTCGGTGATCCACGGGTCGGGCTGTGTTGTCTGGGCATTGTTTTCAAACACCTGACGGAACAGCCCGAAGTGATAGTTCAGCCCCACGCCGTCGCCATTGAGTCCCAGCGCAGCAATGGAATCGAGGAAACAGGCGGCAAGTCTGCCAAGCCCGCCGTTTCCGAGGGAGGGTTCGGGTTCGCATTCCTCGATCTCACCGATGTCCCTGCCGTGTTCTGCAAGCTGACGTTTCACTTCATCATAGAGCCCCAGATTGATCAGATTGTTGGATAAAAGCCTGCCGATGAGAAATTCGGCAGAGATATAGTAGAGTTTCTTTTTTTCATTGGGCTTCCGGTTTTCCTGCGCCAAACGATTGACTGTTTTCAGCAGGGCGCTGTAGATTTCCGCATTGGTACATGCAGGGATGGATTTGCCGTATTCAGTTTTCAGAATTTCCGTAAGATTCATATTGCTCGACTCCTTTTTCAAAGTTCTGGCGCTGATAATCCTTCCTATTTTAACCGCAACTTCAGAAAAAATACAAAATCGCAAAAAAATAGCCCAGCCCTGCGCCGTGAGGCGCACTGGCTGGACGGGAGTATATCGACAAGAAAAACGGCTTCCGTAGAAGCCGTTTTATTAGGATTATTCAGCGTCTTCTGTAATTTCCTCTGCGGAAACTTCCTCAACAACCTCAGCAGCATCTTCTGCAGCTTCTTCGCCGGGGAGAACTACATCCAGATCTTCGCCGCAGCAAGCGCACTGCTCACCGCATGCAATGTCATCCAGACAATCGTCATCAAATTCTGCACTGTCAAAACGCATTCTGCGCTTCTGGTTCTGCTTCTGAACCAGCACTACAACTGCAATCGCTGTTGCAATGGCTGTTGCTGCAATAATCGCAATCAATTTCCAATTTTTCATAGTATTCCTCATTTCTCCGCAGAACATTACATTTTTCCGGACTGCTGCGGTCAGTGAATCGAATCAGATCCGGCTTACTTGATTGATAATTTTATTATACCACATTTTTATGCGGATTTCAACACTTTTCAAATAATTTTTATAAATTTTTTGTAAGATACATCAAAATGGAGATCGCCGCTGTCGGCGCTGTTTCGCAGCGCAGGATCCTGCTGCCCAGCCACACACGATGCAGCCCTGCATCCACTGCCTGCTGCGCTTCCTCTTCGGAAATGCCGCCCTCGCTGCCGATGAACAGCCCGATGTGCGTATTCCCCTCCAGCGGAACTTCACCGAACCGCACGCCGCCTTCCTCCTCGTAGAGCATCACGGAAACATCCTGCTCCTGCATGCTTCGCAGAGCTTCCTTCCACGTCATCAGGGGAGCGACTTCGGGGATGATACCCCTGCCGGACTGTTTTGCCGCTGAAACGGCAATTTTCTGCAATCTCTGGCGTTTCTTCTCAAAATCCGCCTTTGTTGGGCGGGATACGCAGCGTGATGTCAGCACGGGGACGATTTCGTATACGCCAAGCTCCACGGCTTTCTGCACGATCTCAGCGAGCTTGTCCTGCTTTGGAACCGCCTGATAGAGCGTGACTTTCACGCTCGGCTCAGCAGCACATGGTGCGATGGAAAGCGGTTTCAGGTACACCTCGCTGTCGGTGATGCGTGTAATCTCGCATTCGTAATCCAAACCTTCCGCACAGACGGTGAGCTGTTCGCCCGTGCGCATGCGCAGGGAACGTCCGATGTGGTGTGCGTCCTCACCGGTAATGATGATCTGTTCGGAGCTTGCATGCTCCACAAAGAATCTTGGCATGGCAACCTCCTACATGACGCAGTAGTACTTGCCGTCGATTTCAAACATGAACACATACTGTTCGTTGACCAGCATGGATGAGCCGCCCCCGTTGTAGCGGATGAGCCAGTCCATGTCCAATGCCCAGCAGTTGTCCACGCTGCTTAAGAAATCGCTCTCGCCGTTGATTTTGTCAGAATTTCGATCATGGTGTCCAGACCCGATGTAACACGCTCCTGCGTAAAGCCATCGATGGTGATCATAGCAAATTCAAAATCATCCGCAGTGATCTCCGAAACGGAGCTGCGCAGTGCAACGATCATTTCATCCATCGTCTTGTACTGGGTGCTGTAGACCTCATTGAGCTGGTACTCAGCATAGAAATCGAGCGTAGTTTCGGCATATTTATCACCGTCGCCGGTCTGAATGGCGTACAGATATTCGGTTATTGCGGTAAGCTGCGCTTCATTGACAAAACGTCTGTCATACGAAACGGGCAGGGCATAGGTGGTTTTTGCTTCACGCATGGTTGCGCCGTAGGGGAGATCCTCCTCGGCGATGTTCACTTCCTTGTCCATGCAGCCGGTGAACATGACAGTGCCAAGCATAGCGGCTGTCAGCAGTGCGCTGATTTTATGGAAACGGTTCATTGCAACTTCTCCAATCGTTATAATAAAAAAGGACAAAATATCCCTTACTATAACTTTACCACATTGTCCCCCATTTGTCAAGGCGGGCGGGCGGGGTGCCCCCGCTGGCGAGGTTGCCTGTTAGGGAGCGCCTTTGAATTTTTGTCCGCAATGCTCCTTTGACTTCGTCAAGCGGAGCAAAGCTGTTTATGGTTAGTTGGCCGCCGCACAAGGCAGCTTAGATGCAACTGGATTTTTTACGGCGGGGTGCCCCCGCTGGCGAGGTTGCCTGTTAGGGAGCGCCTTTGAATTTTTGTCCGCAATGCTCCTTTGACTTCGTCAAGCGGAGCAAAGCTGTTTATGGTTAGTTGGCCGCCGCACAAGGCAGCTTAGATGCAACTGGATTTTTTACGGTGGGGTGCCCCCGCTGGCGAGGTTGCCGCCAAAGGCGGCTTATGTACACCGAACAAATCATAATCTGCGGTGCACGCAAGCCGCCTTTGGCGGCGGCCTGATCGTGGAACCAGCTTTGTGCCTTTGCGAAGCAAAGCACATTGCGGACAAAAGAACCGGCGGCAATCCCTAACAGGACATCTCGTCCGCGGCGACCCGCCGCTATACTTGCTGTTCGAGTACGAGTTTGAGTTTTTTGATGATCTTTTTTTCAAGGCGTGAGATATAGGATTGGGAGATGCCGATTTTCTCTGCAACCTCCTTCTGTGTTTGTTCTCTGCCGCCGTAGAGACCGAATCGCATTTCCATGATCTCACGTTCACGATCGGGCAAACTTTGCACGGCTGCACGGAGCATATCACGTTCTGCCTCCCATTCGATGCCGCGGTTAACGATGTCATCATCCGTGCCGAGAATGTCCGAGAGCAGCAGTTCATTGCCGTCCCAGTCCACATTCAGCGGCTCATCAATGGAAATTTCTCCGCGGTATTGTGTTGATTTTCGCAGGAACATGAGAATTTCATTTTCAATGCACCGGGAGGCGTATGTAGCAAGCTTGATGTTTTTTTCAGGGCAGAATGTGTTCACGGCTTTGATCAGCCCGATCGTTCCGATGGAGATCAGATCTTCAAGGCAGATGCCGGAAGTTTCAAATTTTTTGGAGATGTACACAACAAGACGCAGATTGTGGGTGATCAGCAGTTCTCTTGCAGCGGTATCTCCGCTTTGCAGTCTGCCGAATACTTCCTCCTCCTCCTCACGAGTCAGAGGGGGCGGCAGGGTGTCCGAGCCGTTGATATAATCCACCGAACATGGCGGCGGAAACATACGATCGATCCATCTGCGGAATCGTGACAGCAAATTCATGGAAATTCCTCCTTTTATTATAAATGCAGCAGCTTCGGGTTGAATATGGCTTTCTGATTTTCACGTTCCCCGATGCCGATGAGGGCATCCACTTTTTTGTATCTTCCGCTTTGTTCCGAATAAATCACCACCTCGTCGGGCTGAAACACGGGAATCAGTGCGTTTCCCGAAACCGTCGAGCAGGGAAGCAGACGGAAACCCTTCACGGGCTTGCTCAGATCGGGCGGCGTCATATTTTCCAGTTTTCCTGCGTCGCAGATGATGACGGGTTTCCCTGTGAAGAAGTCCACCAGAGAATTTCCCGTATCTGCAAGACCCTCCAGCTGTGCCGTACAGCAGCGGTAGCGGATACTGACCCGATACCTCCCCTCCGCCGCATGTGTTCGGTCATGCAGGTACTGCACGGCACGCAGGAGCAAATATGCAGCAATGGTAAACAAGACAAGATGCAGGAGGGATACATCCGGATACCAGCAGGAATTGGCATGCAGCACCCGAACATTGCAGAGCATTGAAAGGGCGAGCAGAATCCCTGCCAGTGCAAAGCTGCAGCCGAACAGGCAGATACTGCTCCAGCACAGACGCATGCGGTCACGCACACCGAATGCTCCCATGCAAAGCAGCACCGCAGTGAGCAGCTTGCACAGAACGGAAAGGAGAGTGGGCATGGGCGGGAGGAATATCATCAGCGTGGACAGGCTTCCGAGCGCCGAAACGGCGAGGCATCTGCCGAACCGCAGACGGCTGTGGGTGAGCCGTGCCGTCATGCGTAGCAATATGTAATTCACATAGAGATTGAACACGAGCAGCACATCCAGATAGATAACCTGCATACCGCCACCGCCTTTCTTTCTGTTCAGTTATATTATACAACGTTTGTCCTGCAAAATATGTCGGATGCGGGCGGCGAACCGCCGCAGGTGAGCTTTTTCCTTTGACGGCTTTCGCCGTCAAGCGGAAACGGTGGGGGTCGAGCCACTGCCCTTGTACATTCCCACAAATCTGCCGCCCGTAATTTGTGCATATCGCAGAATGCAAATATAATTCACAGAAAGTGTTTGCTTTATTCCAGCAGATTTTGTATAATGGAATTATAAAAAATCCCACGCTGTTTGGGGAAGAAAAGAGAAATAGATATGAAACAATTAAAAAAAGCAATTGCAGGATTGTCGGCACTTGCGATCCTGCTTTCAGGCGGATTCGGCATTGTGCCGCAATCTGCGGTGGAGTTCGGGATCGCGGCAAGTGCGGAGGCAGACTACACCGAAGACACCTACGAAGCGCTTACCTACCGCAATTATGAGGATCATATTGAGATCGTTGGTTGTGATAAGTCAGCAACATCCATAATCATCCCTGAATATATTGAAGGGTATCCTGTAACGGTGATCGGAGAAAATGCATTTTCCGGATGCACGAAGCTTTATGAAATTCAGATTGATCCTGATCGTTCAGAACTCACCGCGATTGAGCGTGGTGCATTTGAAAATTGTGAAAAGCTTGAGCGTTTTGTTGTATTCACTAAGATCGACAAAATCAGTGCAGATACTTTCAAAGGATGCAGGAATCTGAGTTATGTTTTCTTTGAAGACTCTGTAAAAACCATAGAATCCGGTGCATTTTCCGGCTGTGAAAAATTGGAAACCATCTACTATGGCGGTGATGAAAAAAGCTGGAATGCCATGGAAATCAATAAAGAAGAAAACGATGCTTTCATAAATGCCGATGTTCAGTTGGGTTCCAACTCAATCACGAAAATCAAAGACGAAGGCAGCATTCAAATTTTAAAATTTCCCAACAAAACAGAATATCAGATCGGCGAAGAACTGGATCTGACGGGAGGATTCTTTTGCGGAGGTTATACCACTGTATACCTGGGTAAAACAAAACATGGCGACTTCGTTAATGCCGATCTGGCTGAATACGTAGATAGAGGCACGCTCAAACTTGACGATTCCGAGTTTGACAACACAAAGCCCGGCACCTACATGATTCATATAAAGTACTACGATGACGTAGATTCCTTTAAAGTCACCGTAAAGGAAGCCGCACCCACCATCCCCCTCGGCAATCTCAACGGCGATGACGCCATCAACGCAAACGATGCTGCAATTCTGCTTGCCGCAGCAGCCGCATCGGGCGCAGGCGGTGACAGCGGTCTTACCGAAGAACAGATCAAGGCTGCCGACCTCAATGCCGATGACAATTTTGACGCAATTGATGCTGCCATCATCCTGCAGTATGCAGCGTATGCAGGTACGGGCGGCAAGGATTCCATTCAGGATTTCATAAAAATCCTGCAGTAAATGCGATACCAAAGCCCTGCCATACGGCAGGGCTTTGTGTTTTTTCTGTTTAAAAATCTGCACCTCCTTTCTCTCGGCTTTGCATGAAACGTTCCCATATTGTGCATACTGACAGGGAAATCACAAAGGAGGTACACGCTATGGCATATCACAAAGTCGTTATATCGGGTATCAACACCTCTGAACTGACAGTACTGAAAGAGGACGAAAAAATGGCTCTGCTGCGTGAATACAAAGAAACCGGCAGCAAGGAAGCAAGGGACAAGCTGATCAACGGCAATCTGCGTCTGGTGCTGAGTGTGATTCAGCGGTTTGCAGGACGAGGAGAGGATGTGGATGATCTGTTCCAGATCGGTGTAGTGGGGCTGATCAAGGCGATCAACAATTTTGATCTTACAAAGGAAGTGCGGTTTTCCACCTACTGCGTGCCGATGATCAGCGGCGAGCTGCGGCGTCATCTGCGTGACTATAATCAGATCAAGGTAAGCCGTTCCCTGCGTGATCTGGCATACCGTGCAATTCAGGCGAAGGAACAGCTGACCAACCGGTTTCAGAGAGAGCCGAACATGGATGAGATTGCACAGGAGATCGGCGAAAAGCGTGCGGATGTAGTGATTGCGCTGGAGAGTATCAGCGATCCGGTTTCACTGTATGAGCCGGTTTATTCGGATTCGGGGGATACGCTGTATGTGATGGATCAGATCAGCGACAAGAACAGTGCGGAGAACTGGCTGTCCCGTTTTGCCATGCGTGATGCAATGCGTTCGCTGGAGGACAGGGAGAAAACGATACTGTATCTGCGTTTTCTCTGCGGCAGGACGCAGGTGGAAGTTGCGAAGGAGATCGGCATTTCGCAGGCACAGGTTTCAAGACTCGAAAAAGGTGCGATTGCCAAAATCAAAGATGCGATATAATGTATAGGAAAAGCCCCTGCGCATGCAGGGAGGTGAATTTCTATAAAATCCCCAATAAATAGCCCAAAAGTTCTCTGCAAGAGGGTGTAGCAAAATTAAGTGAAATCATGCTTTTTTGACAAACTGAGGGCTTCTGCATTTTTCGCAGAAGCCCTTATACTTTTATTTGCTGTAGCAGGAGAACGCATTCTCCACCTTCTTCTCGTCCTTCACCTTTGTAAACAGGCTCACCACATAGCAGATCACCAGAGAGAACAGCATGCAGAACGCACCTGCATTCAAAGGAGATGTGACAGTGATCGGAATCGGCAGGCTGTTTGCAGCCTTGGCGATCTCCGGGAACCAGCCCATGCAGAACAGTGCTGTATGTCCGAGCGTGAAGATCACGGCGAATCCGAAGCAAGCCCAGACAGCCGCAGGTGTGATCTTCTTCGAGAACAGACCGAGCATAAAGGGTGCAAGGAAGGAACCGGAGAGCGCACCCCATGAAATCGACATGAGTGTCGTGATATAGGCATTCTTGTTAGCCGCCATGATGACGGAGATCAGCAGGAATACCGCAATAAAAATACGCATGATCAGCACCTGCTTCTTCTCGTCCATGCCCTTCTTCATAGCGGGCTTGATCAGGTCAAGCGTCAGTGTGGAGCTGGAGGTCAGCACCAGTGAGGACAGCGTGGACATGGATGCGGAAAGCACCAGAACAACCACGAGAGCAATCAGAATTTCCGGAAGTGCGGATTCAAGCATTGCCGGAACAATGGCATCATATTCAAGCTTGCCGTTTACCACATTGATCAGCGTCTTGGAAGTATCGGCTGCATCCGTTGTTGCAAAGAGTCTGCCAAAACCGCCGAGGAAATAACAGCCGCCCGATACGATCAGTGCAAAGATCGTGGAAATCACCGTGCCGCGCTTGATTGCCTTGTCATCGGAAATGGAGTAGAATTTCTGAATCATCTGCGGCAGTCCCCATGTACCGAGGGATGTGAGGATCACAACGCCCAGAAGATCCGCAGGATACGGGCCGAACACGCTGTTGAGCGTTCCCGTATTGCCGCTGTCATCGGCAATCGTTCCAAGATTCTGCATTGCCTCGCTGAAGCCGCCCTTCGCATTCACAACGCTGATGACCACTGCAATGATGCCTGCAAGCATGATCATGCCCTGAATGAAGTCATTGAGTGCCGTTGCGTGGAATCCACCTGCGATAACATAAATTGCCGTAAATACTGCCATGATGATGATGCAGTAGATGTAGGGGATGCCCAGCGAGCTTTCAAACAATCTTGAAAGTCCGTTGTAAACGGAAGCGGTGTAGGGAATGAGGAAAATGAAAACGATCAGAGAAGCTGCGATCTTCAGCGTCCTGCTGTCGTAGCGTTTTTCAAAAAATTCCGGCATCGTCTTGCAGTCCAGATGCTTTGTCATCGTTCTTGTGCGTCTGCCCAGAACCATCCACGCCAGCAGAGAGCCGATCAGGGCATTGCCAAGACCGATCCATGTAGCGGAAATGCCGTACTTCCAGCCGAACTGTCCTGCATAGCCGATGAATACCACGGCGGAGAAATAGGACGTGCCGAATGCAAATGCCGAGAACCACGGTCCGATGCTTCTGCCGCCCAGTACAAAATCACTTACGTTTTTTGTTTTTTTGCTGCAGTAAAATCCGATGCCTACCATGATTAGCAGGTAGCCCACCAGAATGATCCACTTAATCATAATTTTCTGCCTTCCTTTCACTTTTGCGCTTTGATGCTTTTAAGCTTTTACGCATTAAATCGCTGAGTACATTTATTATTATAGCGGATTGCATTGGGTTTGTCAAGTGGATTTTTCATTTTTTTGAGAAATTGCTTTAAATCTTCCATCCGGAGGGATGGGGAGCGTTTTTGAAATAATAAAGTACCCCCGCCATAGGCGGGGGCTTAGCCTGTCGAAAAGTTCTGTCCAGCCGGTGCGCCTCGCGGCACACGGCTGGACTAACTATATGATTATGGGTTGCGCCTTCGGCGCATGTAGGGGGCTTTGCCCCCTACAACCCCCAACAAATAGCCAAAAAACTCTCTGCAAGAGGACGGGCTGAGGGTGACTCCCCACGAGGGAGAGGCAAAATTAAATGAAATCATATTTTTTTGACAAGCTGAACGATCCCCCGCCATAGGCGGGGGATCGCTTATAGTCTCAGCGCAGTCCCATGCTGTTGTTCAGTACAAGTGTACTGTACAGGAACAGCACGTCCTGTCCCTTAAATTCCACAAGATTTCCGAGCATTGCACTCTGGACATAGCGGATATCCACAACCGTGATCTTCGCATAGCCCTCCGCCAGCAGGGGAATCAGGCTTGATCCGAAGGAATCACGGAACACGATCAGCTCCTTATCCGTTTCGGCATTCGGATTTTCGATCGTCACCAGCGCATCCGAACCGCACAGGAACATTTCATACGGATCACGTCCTGTGGCTGCCTCCATGTTGTACAGGGGCTTTTCCACGGGGAGTCCCGTGTTGTAGCTTGTCACAACGCAGCTGTTCAGTGTGTCGCTCGTCATATAATACAGCGTATCCGGTTTTACGGGCAGTGCAAGCTGTCCGTAGTACACGCCGTAGAACGGATGGTCAAGCGTGTTCTGTGTGTAGTCACCCGAAAGCTCCGCACCCATCGCATTTGCAAGCGTATCGGCAACATCCCCGATGCGCTCCTGCCGCCAGTGCGTGTCCGTGCGGTAGTAATCCTCCAGCTCCAGACAGGGGAAAATGTCGATATACTGCATGTATTCCGTCTTTTCACGCATGCTTGCAACAAGCTTGTCATAGTCCATCGCAAGCCTTCCCTCGCCGAGGAAATAATGCTTGTCGGGGATGATGGAGAAATACACCTGCGAGCCTTGCTCCTTCATGTAGGTGTCATAGAGGAACTGAAATTTATTGGCTGCATTCTCCAGCATTGCCTCCTGCATGGGGTATTCCATCTTTGCCAGATACCCGTCCTTTGTGTACAGTCCGTTGTTGTCAAGCTGCGCAAATGCACCGAGCTTTGCCGCTGACTGCAGCGTGCGGAAACTGTCACGCAGGGGGAACTGGTCCATGGCGTAGGTTTCAAATTCCGTCATGAATTTGCCGGAAACGATGGTTTCGAAAGATAATTCGGGGAATTTCGCAAGCACTCTGCGCTCGCTTTCGGAAAATTCCGGATCCTTTCCGAACCAGCACCACAGGGAAAGCCCCGCAAGCAGTGCTGTCATCGTACCGAATACGATGCCATTTTTGATCTTTTCGTTCATCTGCCCACCCCCTTAGAAACGGAAATACAGGAACGGATTGAACGATCCGTTCACAAGATACGAGGTTGCTGTCAAAAAGAACACTGCAAGTCCCACGGGTTCTGCAATCGTCATCACAAGACCTGCCTTTTCCTGTGCAAGTGCCGCAAGCTTCTTCGGAAGCGGTGTTGCGCCGACGCATGCCAGAATCAGAATCAGCGCATAGCTGCGCAGGTAGTAGAGCGCTTCAGCGGAAACGAGGGGAAGTCCCCGCAGACCTGCCATGCCCAGCAGTTCCTGCCAAGCCTGTCCCATATCGGCTGCGCCGAAAATGACAAAGCTGACAATGGCAAGGAGCAGAACATAGATATGGCTGAGAACTTTGGATTTTTGCAGGTATTTGAGCAGGAACAGCTTTTCCGCAACCAGAAATACCGCAAAGAACAGACCCCAGACAATGAAATTCCATGCTGCGCCGTGCCAGAAACCCGTGAGCAGCCAGACGATGAGGATGTTGCGAAGCCACTTGAGCTTGGAACCACGGTTTCCGCCAAGCGGAATGTAGACGTAATCACGGAACCAAGAACCGAGGGAGATGTGCCATCTGCGCCAAAATTCCGTGACGCTTTTTGAAATGTAGGGATAGTTGAAGTTCTCCATAAAGTCAAAGCCAAAGAGCTTGCCCAGACCGATCGCCATGTCACTGTAACCGGAGAAATCAAAGTAGATCTGCAGTGAATAAGCGATGCCGTAGAGCCAGCAGAACAGCACGGAATTATCCTCCGTTGCGTGAAATTCCGCACAGAGCTCGCCAAGGGCATTGGCAATGAAGATTTTCTTCGAAAGACCGAGGATGAATCTGCGGATGCCAAGTGCTGCACCGGAAATGCTGTGTGTGCGCACGGACAGTTGCTGTGCCACATCCGAATAGCGCACGATCGGGCCTGCGATCAGCTGCGGGAAGAGTGAAACATACGCCGCCAGAGAAATGATGTTGCGCTGTGCAGCGACGTCCTTACGATACACGTCGATCGTGTAGCTGAGGATCTGGAATGTGTAAAAACTGATGCCAATAGGAAGCGCAAGCTGCAGCATCGGTATGGAAAGCCCCGTTGCCGCATTGAAATTTTCGATAAAGAAGTCCGCATACTTGAAGTATGCGAGGAATCCCAGACTGATCACAGCCGAAGCGCCCAGTGCGATCTTAGCGCCAATCTTTCCTTGGAATTTCTCGATCAGCAGACCGCAGATATAGCCGCAGAGGATGCTCACTGCCATGAGAATCACATATTTCGGCTCGCCACATGCATAGAACGCCAGACTGGCGATCAGAAGCACGGTGTTTTTCAAAACCTTGGGTGAGAGGAAATACAGTATCAGCACGCAGGGCAGGAAATAATACAAAAAGGTAATGCTGGAAAAGAGCATGGCGCACCTCCTGTGTTTTTGAGAATACCCCCGCCTTACAGCGGAGGTATTCCGAATTTATCCTTACTTAGCGGCTTCTTAGCCCTCGATGGACTTGGGGCACATCAGGAAGAACACCTTGTTGCCAACCTGCTCAACAACGGTTTCCTCTGCCTCAACGCAGATGTTCCATCTCGGATTTGCATTGTCCTTGAGTGTCTGCATGAAAGCTGCACCGTCAGTGCCTTCCTCCAGATCGAATACATAGCCAACAAACGGGATGGAGCCGATCATCGGAGCGAACATTACGCCCTCCTTGAAGCCCTTGATCTCTGCATTGTCAAAGCCAGTCAGCAGACCGGGTTCAACGGGCATGGTTGCCGGACCAAACTGGATTACGGGATTCTTCAGGATCTCGTCAGCAAGTACCTGGCAGTTCATGGATTCGTCAGCAGCCTTTGCCTGGAAATCAGCCAGCAGTGTCTGACCGAGTGTGTCGCCGCTAGCAGCTGCGCCGCCCTGCTCCTCGGTTTCTTCCTCAGTCTCTGTGGGTGCTTCTGTCTCAGCTTCTGTGGGTGCTTCAGTCTCAGCTTCTGTCGGAGCCTCTGTCTCAGCCTCTGTGGGTGCTTCTGTAGCCTCAGTTGTTGCCTGTGTTTCAGACACAGAATCATCGGTCTTGGTTCCGCATGCAGCCATGCTTGTCAGCATCATTGCAGCGATCATCAGTAACATTGCCTTTTTCATAGTAGTAATCTCCCTTTTCAATAATGTTTTTCCCATAAATTTTAGTTTCCCCTATTTCCCCCGAAATATCATGCATCTATCACACTTCCGAAAATCGGAAGGGATCAGCAGTAAAAATGCCCTGCATTCAAGCAAAGAACACATATGCAGCGATCATCAGCGCACCGGCGATGATGAAGAGGATCGACCAGCCCGTCAGCGGCGGTATACCCTTGCGGCGAAGGCGCTTTGGATGGTTCGCATCAATATAGATCTTCCCCTTCGCGCCTTCCTCCAGCATATTGAGTATGATATTGTATGTCCTTTCCGTATAGGAAACGCCTTCATAATCATAAACCCATGTGACGTTTCCGAAGGGCTTGCCATTCTGGAAACCCATACGCTGTATTTTACTGCAGCATGCCGTTATTTCCGTTTTGCAGGTCGCCAGCTTCCATATCGAATCAGCGAGCATTACGATGCCGCACAGCAAAACAGCTATGCCAAATCCCAGCGTGCTGTTCATTTGGAACCGTTCTATATCAAAAATCGGGTTTGCCCGATGAATCATTGTTGCGATTGCACTGTATGCCATACCGACACCCACAATAAATACGATCAGTAAAATCGGATGCGGACGAAATTTCTTATCATCGGTAAAGCTCTTCCAGCCCGTAACTCCCATGAACAGGAAACCGCCAAGTGCAACCGCGAGCATATCACTGAAAGCGCTGGCGATAAAGATCAGTACAATTACCGCAATGAAGATCAGCGCAGGTGCAAATACTTTCAGCGCCAATGGAACGGTTGCTTTCTTTGTGTTTCCTTCCGTGTCGGTGATCATGATCCCACCGGATGAACATGCGTTTTGTCTTTCAAGCTCCTCAAAAATATAGTCATAATTCTGTTCCTGCGTTTGTCCTTCGGACTGTCCGGAAACAGGATCGCTGTTATGTTTCATCATTCAAATTGGTCCTCCTGTTTTAGTCACCCATCAAAATCAGCGAAATCAGCGATATTGCCATAAACACCACCCCAATGAATATCAGGATGTACTGGGGCGAAAATCCCCTCGTGCGGAACTGTTCGGGATTTTCCGGATCGACGTACAGTATCCGTTCCTCGCCCTCTTGGGGATATCCTACATTGGTTGCCACGGGATCCGCACCGTCCACAGTCTGCCGCCGCAGTAATATTCCCAGACGGGAGCATAGAGCGTTGCACCCTTGCTGCCCGTACTTGGCACCAGCTCAATACAGGTGGCGGTCACTTCCTCGGTGCAGATCGACCTCTGATAGAACAGTCCGACCACCGAACCCAGGCACAGGAGAATCCCAACCAGAAAGAATGCACCGAGCGCAAGCTTTGGGATCATTTCCTCTGTAAGGATGATCCTTCCCGGATGACTTTGCTGATACATAAAAATCGCCGGTATGACAATCATGCCGCATCCCACAAGCGGGAATACCAAGAGGGGGATCTTCTTGAAAAACGATCCTTCCGTCGAAATAATTCCCAGCGTTCCGAGATACGCAAGGTTTACTCCGATGCACATAACAGGAATCAGCGGCTGCGTTCTCGCAAAGAGGATCACCGATAGGATGGTGCCAAGAACCACAACAACAGCCATAATGCCTGCGATCATGCCTTTTTGCATAGCCTGACCTCCAAAATACAACAAGACTTACACATTAAATCGGAACACCACAATATCGCCGTCCTGCATCACATATTCCTTGCCCTCAAGGCGCACCAGACCCTGCTCCTTTGCAGCTGCCATCGTACCGCAGTTCATCAGATCGTCATATGCGATGACTTCCGCACGGATGAAGCCCTTTTCAAAGTCAGTATGGATCTTTCCGGCCGCCTGCGGTGCTTTTGTGCCGGTGGTAATTGTCCACGCACGCACCTCCTGCTTGCCTGCGGTGAGGAAGGAGATCAGTCCCAGCAGGCTGTAGCCCGTCTGAATGATACGATTGAGTCCCGATTCCTCAAGACCAAGCTCAGAGAGGAACATTGCCTTGTCCTCCTCGTCCATATCGGAAATTTCCGCTTCCACCTGTGCACAGATGGGCAGAACCGCTGCATGCTCCTCCTCAGCGATTGCCTTTACCGCCTGAAAATGCGCATGATCGGACAAATCCGACGCAAAGTCCTCCTCGCAGAGGTTTGCCGCATAAATCACGGGTTTGCCCGACAGAAGGGGCGTATCGTGCAGAAATTCCTGCTCATCCTCCGTCACGTCAAAGCTGCGTGCGGACTTGCCCTCCTCCAGATGTGCGGCAAGACGCTCGAAGAAATCCACCTGTACGGCAGCCTTCTTGTCGCCCTTCATCAGCTTTTTTGCACGGTCAATTCTGCGCTGCACCATTTCAAGGTCGGAGAAAATCAGCTCCAGATTGATCGTTTCAATATCCCTTGCGGGGTTCACACTGCCGTCCACATGGATGATGTCCATGCTTTCAAAGCAGCGTACAACATGCACGATCGCATCCACCTCACGGATGTCCGCCAAGAACTTATTGCCGAGTCCCTCACCCTTGGACGCGCCCTTTACCAGACCTGCAATGTCCACAAATTCCAGTGTTGCCGGCGTGAACTTGTCGGGATCGTACATCTTTGCCAGCTCGTCCAGACGGGTATCCGGCACGGAAACCACGCCCACGTTCGGCTCAATGGTGCAGAACGGATAGTTCGCCGACTGCGCACCTGCATTGGTCAGCGCATTGAACAGAGTACTTTTTCCTACATTCGGAAGTCCTACCATTCCCAGTTTCATAAATCCATAACTCCTCTCAATTTATACAATCCGCAGGATTGCCCCGCATTAAAGCGGGGCAATCGCTGAAAATAGCCTATTCTTCGGTTTCCTGTGTGTTGCGGCTGTCGTTGATGTCGGCAACGATCATGCTGCCGCGCATCATCAGCTGACCCGTTTTTGAGCCTGCCTCATGGGGTTTTCCGGCATGAATATATGCCTTCAGTTCCGTACCCTCAAGGGAAATATTGCCGCTGCCCTTTGCGTCACCGATACCGGTGATCTCGCCGCCCTCGGCATTGACCTCCACCTTGCAGTTTTTTGTGTACACATCCACCTTGCCGCCGATGGCGCCGATGCAGGTTCCAAAATTTGTACGCATGAAGAAGCGGAGCTTTGCGTCGGTTACATAGATTTCGCCCTCGCCCTGATTCAGCACGCCCATGCCGACAACTCTTGTGCCTGCGCCGTGGTACGTCACGTCCGTGCTGCACTCAATGCGTGTTTCGCCCGAAAGGCTGCCCATGCCGACGGTGCTGATACCGTTGATCTCCAGATCCAGTGTGCAGCCGGATCTTGCATAGATCAGGGACTGACCGTTTGCGCAGCCAATGCCCACACCGTTGGGAGAGCCGAGTTCGACACGGATGTCGCCGCTTTCCAGACGGATATCGGAATCGTCAGGGTTGGTGCCGCCGCCGATGCCCACGCTGCGGTCACTGTTGCAGATGATCTCCACCTTGCCGCTGGAATTGAGCGTGATGCAGCCATAGCTGCTTTCGCAGTCGCCGCCGATACCATAGCCGAATTTTGAATAGCAGTCGATCTTCAGATCACCACCGCCCACAAGCTGGAAATACGAACCCTGCGGTACACGGATACCCATGTAGTTCATGGAGTTCTTGCCCTCCACCGTCAGCGTCAGCTGTGCATAGCTTCCAACGCTGATACAGGGTTTTTCCTTGCTGACGATGTTGACATTGCGCAGCGTCAGTTCGCAGCTGTGATTTTCCATTACCGCAATGTGAATCGGAACGGTCTTTTCCGGATCGCCGATAATCGTCAGATTGTGACGGAAGATGTGAATATCGGTATAATTCTGCAGCGCAAGATCCACAAGGTCAAGCACCTCGTCATTATGCGCATTGTAGATTTTCTTGTGTCCGCAGCTGTTTTCCAGATTGGTGTTGATGATAATATCACGCACCTCTGCGGAAATCTCCTCCAACAGATAGGGCTTCGGGCGGGAGGTGTAGTAGCCCTGAATGAGGTCAACACCGAGACGGATCACAGTCTTGAGATCCTCCTCCTCCTCAACACCCTCTGCAAGCACCTGAATCTGGTTGTCGTGTGCATAGTCAATGATGCCGAATACCAGCTGCTGTTTCTTGGTATCCCTGCAGATACCGGCAATCAGACAGCGGTCGATCTTCACATACTGCGGAAGATTGCGCAGCAGGGTTGCGGTAGTGGCATAACCCGTGCCATAGTCATCAATCGCGATCTGTGTATTCAGCGTTTCACAGCGGCGTTTCAGCTCCTTGATGTCCTCCTCGGAAGTAATGGACTGCTCGATGATCTCCATAACCGTCTTTTCAAACAGTCCCTCATAGGTCAGCATCAGCTCATTGAAGTCATTTTCATTGAGCAATGCGCTTGCAATGCAGTTGATGAACAGCTTTTTGTTCGAAAATGCGTTCTGATGCTTACTCAGATAACGCATGCAGTTGAACATTGTGGCATATTCCACATCGTACAAACGATTGTACTTCGCTGCAAGGCTCAGGATCTTCTCAGGATCAAAATGTTCGCTGCGCATGAGCGCTTCGTAAGCAACCACATTGCCCGTGTGCGCATCCACGATCGGCTGGAAGTGGTAGGTCAGCTGATTTTCCGAAATGATCGTGTTGAACATCTGCTCGTCACGGTACTCGTCCTTTTTGCGGTCGTAATGTTCCTGTGAAAAGCGGGTAATGGGATTTTTGGTATTGTGCTGCGTTTCAAAGAGCGCAAATTCCGCATAGGGAATGAGTTTGCTCAGGGTATTGCCTTCCTCCGGATAAACCGCAAGACCGGCATACAGATTCAGTCCGGAATGTCCGGAAGCACTGATGGTCTGTCCGAAATTATCGGAGATCGTGCATTCCGCAATGGCATTGCGCATCTGCTGCAGCAGCATCAGCACATTTGCCTCCTCCATATCCACAAAGCAAACATAGAAATTCTGGAAGGATTTGGTGGAAAACAGCACATTGTCGCCCGCAAATCTTCCCAGCACCTCCGCAACGGATGCCATGCAGTAATTGGTGCTGTTTGCGCTTGCAAAATCAGTGATCTTGTCCATGCCGTCCACATGGAGCGCCGCAATGGAAATCCGCTTTGCCTTCTGAAAACGGCGCTGTACAAGATTGGAAAATGCCGGAAACCGCAGCATACTGGTCACATCGTCGTAATCCTGCTGACGGTAGTCTGCGATCTGCTGTCCGACACGGCGTGACATTTCTTCAACAAATCCGATCTCATCGCCCTCACGCTGCGTGAAATGAATTTTCAGATAGCGTTTTTCTGCACCTGCACGGAATACATACAGATTCTGCTCGCCCTCCACCGGATCCGAGGTCAGCTTCCGCATCAGCTCCTGATAAGCGTCCCTCGCAAGGGTTTTCGGCGCACCAAAAATTCTCTGTGCATTCTCATCAAGAAATGCCGTCTGAATGGATTCTTTATATGTAAAGGAACCGATGTTGTGGAACAATTGGATAAACAGTTTCCAGTCCTCCGAAAGGGAGACGTGGTTCTGTCTCGTTAAACGAAAAATACTCATAATTTCGCCCTTTCTTATGTCTTTGTTGTCGGTTGTACGATAAATTCGATCATTGTTTCTCAAATTTTGCACAAGGGCAGAATCCCTCTGCGCATGGTCACTTTTATTATACCCGATATAAGGGCAGTTTGTCAACAGATAAATTATGTACAAACAAAATATACTGTTCATATTCCTGCATAAATTTTCGCCATGCTCCAGACGCACTCCCAGTATGGCACAGTTGTTTGAGCACTATGTGTACATCTGCTGAAAATTCTGCAATTCCTCTTGAAAATTCCCGAAAATGTGGTATAATAAAAATAACGCTACGAAACAAACAAAACAGGAGGAGCTTATGCCAAATTATACAGGCTGCCCGTGCAAGGTATGCCAGAACACATTCAAAGCAGAGGACGACATTGTTGTATGCCCCGAATGCGGTACGCCCTATCACCGTTCTTGCTACACTGCAAAGGGAACATGCATCAACACGGAGCTTCACGAAAGCGGCAAGAGCTGGCATGAAGCCCACCGCAGCAAGCTGCTGGACAGAACCTGCCCGAACTGCCATCACATCAATGCACCGGACGCCGGTTACTGTTCCATTTGCCGCACACCGCTGAAGGAGGACGATCCGTCCGAAAACGGCGACTCCGGCATCAACATCGTTATGCCCGATGGCAGAACCATGTCCATCAACCCCAATGATCCCTGCTGCGGATTATCTCCCGATGAGAAATTGGAGGGTGAACGGCTCGGCGATGTGGCAAGCTATGTCAGAAACAACACCCTGTATTATATTCCGCTGTTCAAGCGGTTCAAGGATATGGGCAAGAAACTGTCCGTAAACCTGCCCTGCCTGCTGTTTCCGCATCTGTATTTTGCCAACCGAAAAATGTGGAAGATGACCTTCCTGACGATCGCTGTGCTTGCAGTTTGCAATATTCCGGCGATCCTTTCAAGCATGCAGATGGCATTCACCGACAAAAACATGATTGAGATGTATGCGGAATACGGACTGGATGTTTCCGAAACCTTCGCAGGCTTACTGGCATTTCTGAAATCCGGCGAGGACGTGATACGGACGCTCGACATGGTATTCTACGGAGTTCAGCTGGTATTTCGTGTGATCCTCTGCATTTTTGCAAACCACCTGTATTTCCGTCATGTAATCAAGAAAGTGAAGGCGATCCGGACTTCCGGTGCAGACATCCAGATGCAGCGGCTGCTGCTCCAGACCGGCGGAGGAACGAATTTCCTGAACATGCTCGGTGCGATTGCAATTTATTACGGCGCTGTCATGGCGATCATGATGACTATTATGATGCTGTTTATGTAAAAAAATGTATTTTGCAGAGTGCTTTTTGGCTATTTATTGGGGGTTGTAGGGGGCAAAGCCCCCTACATGCGCCGAAGGCGCAACCCATAATAATGTAATTAGTCCAGCCGTGCGCCATAAGGCGCACTGGCTGGACGTGACTTTTTCGAAGGACTGAGAGCAGGGGGTTCAGCCTGCTCTGACCCACCCCCTGCGGCTGAAAAATGCTGAAAACGACTTTTTCGGACACGCTTTTTGTAACAAATCACAAAATTACCAAAAGCCCTTGACAAGGGCTTTTTTGTGTGCTATAATGTTAAAGATTGCTTGAGTTTTTACAGCAATCCAATCCTTGCCCGTATTTGCGGGCGAAATCCAGAAGGAGGTGCAGCATAATGGCAAAGCTGAACGAAACTTATGAGGCAATGGTTGTATTCAGCCTCAAGAACGGCGAGGAGGGCGTAAGCGCACTCACCGAAAAGTTTAAGAATCTCATCGAGAAGAACGGCACACTGACCGAGGAAGTGACCGAGTGGGGCAAGCGTAAGCTGGCTTACCCGATCAACTACGAGGCAGACGGATACTATGTGATCTACACATTTACATCCACGCCCGATTTCCCGGCAGAGCTCGGTCGTGTTATGAACATTACCGACGGCGTTCTGCGTTTCCTGGTTACCACTAAGTAATCAAAGCGCAAATCGAATTTTCAGATAAATTTCCGGATGGGGAGGTAGAGTTATGTATAACAGAGTCATTTTGATGGGCAGACTGACAGCGGATCCCGAACTGCGCCAGACGCAGAGCGGCATTTCCATGTGCCGTATCACAATTGCAGTGGATCGGGGCTTTGTAAAGCAGGGCGAAGAAAGAAAAGCTGATTTCTTCGACATCACATTCTGGCGTCAGCAGGCTGAATTTGTCAGCCGTTATTTCTCCAAGGGTCGTGTCATCCACGTGGAAGGCAGACTCCAGAATGACAACTACACTGACCAGAACGGCGTAAAGCACTATAGAACCTCTATTGTTGCAGATAATGTTTCCTTCTGTGGGGACAAGCGTCAGGACGGCGGCAGCACCGGTTATGCATCACCCAACCAGTACGGCGGCCAGCAGTATAACCAGCAGCCGCAGTACAGCCAGCCCTACCAGCAGGCTCCCGCACCGCAGGCACCGCCGCCGCAGGCAGCGATGAACCGTGCACCGCAGCCGATCGAGCTGGGTAATCTGGAAGATTTTGAAGAAGTTCTGAGTGACGGCGAAGTACCGTTTTAATCTATAGTAAAGGAGATTTTTTGTATGGAACGTGAAAGAAATTCCCGTCCTTCCAAGCGTCCTCGCAAGAAGGTTTGCATGTTCTGCGTTGACCGTGTAGAGAAGATTGACTACAAGGACATCAACAAGCTCAAGAAGTGCATGACGGAAAGATCCAAGATCCTGCCCAGAAGAGTGACAGGCACTTGTGCATTCCACCAGCGTGAGCTGACAGTTGCCATCAAGAGAGCAAGACATATCGCTCTGCTGCCTTATGTAAGCGACTAAGAATAGCATGATGAACGCCCCGTTTTTATAAAACGGGGCGTTTTTATGTTTCTATGGATCATTTCCTGCGGTTCGATGCGGTTACCGTCCCGATTATGGAGGAAATCACCGGCACAGCGAAGGAGAATGCCAACGCCTGCCAGAGGACATTGCCAAACAGCGGCGCTGTTCCGAAAATCACCTGTGCCTGCGGCAGCCAGACGGTTGCCGCCATGAGCGCTGCGGAGATCAGCACTGCTCCGATGAGCTTCCAGTTGGAAAAATAGCGCACGCTGAAAATCGTTCCGTGTTCGGATTTGCATTCAAATACATGTATCAGCTGTGAGGCAACAAGCGTCAGAAGTGCTGCCGTTCTCGCTTCCGGAAGGTCTGCCCCGAAGCGCATTGCCGTACTGAAGGAGGCAAGCGTGCAAAGTCCGATCAGGATGCCGCGCCATACGATTTTCCCCAAAAGCCCATCTGCGAAAAAACTTTCGTCGGGCTTGCGGGGCGGACGCTTCATGGCGTCTGCATCGGGCGGTTCCAGTCCCAGCGCAATTGCCGGCAGACCGTCCGTTGCCAGATTGACAAGCAGGAGCTGCACGGGCAGAAGCACCACGGGCATTCCCATAAGAATGCCGAGGAACATCGTAATAACCTCGCCGATGTTGCAGGAAAGCAGATACCGCACAAATTTGCGGATGTTCGCATAAATGCATCTTCCCTGCTCCACCGCTTTTACAAGCGTCGCCAGATTGTCATCCATCAGAATTACATCGGCAGCCTGCTTCGCCACGTCCGTACCGCTTTCTCCCATGGCAACGCCCACGTCCGCTTCCTTGATGGCAGGTGCGTCGTTTACACCGTCGCCCGTCATCGTAACGATGTTGCCGCTGCGCTTGAAGGCGCGTACAAGCCGCAGCTTGTGGGAGGGATTCACCCTTGCAAATACACTGATTTTTGGCAGTCTGCGGTCAAGCTCCGCATCGCTCATCAAATCAAGCTCATCACCCGTCACTACCTCGCCGCCTCGCAGGAGTCCCGCCTGCTTTGCAATGGCAGCAGCGGTTTTTTTATGGTCACCCGTGATCATGACCGTGCGCACGGATGCCGCCGCACAGGTGCGGATGGCGTCCTTCGCCTCCGCTCTGGGAGGATCGAGCATGCCCGTAATTCCGAGGAATACCATACCGCTTTCACAGTCGGAAAGCCCCTTTACGCTGTGTTTTTCTGCAAATGCAAGCACACGCAGCGCCTGATCGGAAAGCACCTCCGTCTGTGCAAGAATCTTCTTCTGCAGCGCCGGTGTAAGCGGAACCACGCCGTGCTCCATCAGTACAAAGCCGCACTTTCGCAGCATCACATCCGCTGCACCCTTTGCATAGCCGATCTGCTCGCCGCCGTTTCTCACGACAACTGTCATGCATCTCGTATCGCTGTCAAACGGTTCTTCGGCGATTCTGCGGAATCCCGAAAGCGTTTTGTCCGAAATTCCGCCCTTTGCGGCGGCTGCAAGCAATGCCGTTTCCGTCGGATCACCGACTGCAGTCCAGCTTCCCGCACCCGCCAGTGTTCCCCGATTACGGGTATCGGTCGGCTCATCCGAAGATATTTCACCGTTGTTGCAAAGCACCGCACATTGCAGGAGCTGCTCCAGCGGCTTCACACTCTTGGGATTAACGTGCATGCCGCTTTCAAGAATCGCACCATCACGCCGCATGGCGCTTCCCGTTACGGAAAAATCCTTCTCCGCCGTGCAGATTGTTGTCACCGTCATGCGGTTTTCAGTGATCGTTCCTGTTTTGTCCGAACAGATGACGGAAGTGCAGCCCAGCGTTTCCACGCTGTGCAGCCGATTGACGAGTGCCTTATGCTTCATCATGCGGCTCACGGCAAGGGCAAGGGCAATGGTGACCGTCGCCGGAAGTCCCTCCGGAATGGCGGCAATGGCAATGGAAATACCCGTCATCAGCATGTCAAAAATCGGTTCGCCTCGAAGTACGCCTGCCGCAAAAACTGCCACGCATACACCGATGCAGATGAGCGCAAGCACCTTGCCAAGCTCTCCAAGCCGCTTTTGCAGCGGCGTTTCCGTGCGCTCAATATCCGAGAGCATACCGGAGATCTGTCCCATCTGCGTGGATTTTCCGGTTGCGGTGACAGTTGCCGTGCCGCTTCCCCTCGTTACCGCCGTACCGGCATAGAGAAGGTAGGGGCGGTGCATCCCCGTAAGATCAAGGCGCATGCTGCCGCTCTGTTTGGGAACCGGCTCTGCCTCGCCCGTAAGGACGGATTCATTCGCATAAATGCGGTTTGCCGTGGTCAGCAGACAGTCCGCAGGCACGCAGTCGCCGGCTTCAATGGCAATACAGTCGCCGGGAACAAGGCGGCTTGCAGGGATCTCCTGCAGTCTGCCGTCACGGTACACCCGTGCAGTCGGTGCAGTCATATTCCGCAGGGCTTCGAGGGTTTTTTCGGTTTTGTATTCCTGCACAAATCCGAGAATGGCATTGAGCAGGACGATCACAATAATTGTAACAGCGTCCGTCCACTCACCGAGCAGGGCGGAAATTCCCGTTGCCGCCAGCAGGATCAGCACCATGGCGTCCTTGAACTGCCCGAAAAAAATCCGCAGGGGTCCCGGCGGCTTTGTTTGTGCAAGGACGTTTTCTCCATATTCCGCCAGCTTTTCCTCAGCCTGCGTTTCCGTCAGTCCGTTCATAGCATCAACCTCCGAATCAGTAGTACTGATTCAGTGTATGTGGGTGGATGCGGAAATATGACGGGCTTTCCAATTTCGAAACTCTCAATAGCAATGATGCTCTGCGAAGCAAGCATCATGCGGTTGGGAAACCATATCGCGAAAAGAAAAGCTCCCGATCACTCAGAAGCTTTCAAATGCGTCTAACGGCACAGACGCTGCCGAACAACAGATGCAGCTAATGGATCGCAAAATCATTTGAAATCTGTGAGCTTTGCAGAGTTTGTGATATGCGTATGCAATGCCGTTTGGGTCATATCCCGAAAAACCTCTGTGATTGGTCACAGAGGTTTTTGCGTGGATAATCAATGACATTCATCCGAATTCGGTTCAGTGCTATCAGCTTTCTTGCGGGAGGGAGTTTTCTTGAAAAAATACAGATGGACACTCATGGCGAGCAAAATCAAAGTGGTAAGCACTTCCGAAATTGGACATCCATAAGAAAAACCCGGAGTATTCATAATGCCATGTACACGATTGTATTCCTGAATTATGTAGTGATACATTCCAATTAAGAAAGATACAAGTTCCAACACAATCACTGCGAACAAAGGTGCTATCATCAGATAATGGAGTACTTTTTGATTCCTGTTTCTGGCTTTGGCGGCAAAATATGCCCATATTCCTGCCGCTGTACCAATGGAAGTCCATTTGATAAAATCAACAATTTCACCGGTTGAGTGCTGGAAATAATAGAGCGTTTCATGCGAACGGGTATCAATGGTCAAATACAATACAAGTTCACCAGCAAAAACATATAGATAATAGAAGAAATCCAACCCTAAGAAGAAAAGGAAAAGATCCTTGAAATTTTGTTCTTCCGGTACTTCTCTTTTTATCACAAACAGAATTATGAATGCATACAGCGATAAACCGCCCATCACAGCGGAAAAACTAAAAATATCATGTCCTTTATATAAATAATAGTCCAATCGTCCGAGAAGCTGCTGGGCAATTCCCATGATGCCGCCTATCCACAGATATTTGTATTTTCCAAAATGTACTTTCAAACCGTACCTCCATAATCATAATGATAAATTAAAATCTGTCACATCCGGAAAATACTTAAAAGCATTGTTCGGTATCTTCTGCACGCTGACGTTGATTACATATGATGCAGCACAAAAAGCCTGTATTCCGTTTTTTTACGAAATACAGGCTTTTTAGATGGTCGAGGTGACAGGATTTGAACCTGCGGCCCCTACGTCCCGAACGTAGTGCTCTACCAAACTGAGCCACACCTCGTAATAACCTTATATATTATATCATACTTTATTTGGTTTGTAAAGGGGAAATATAGATAAATTTCAAAAAATATTTTTTGCTTTTTTGTTGACTTTATCGGAGAATTATGCTATAATATAGTAAATATACCTTACATCCTTTGATGGGTTTTCTTTTTTGCAGCAACGCTTTTCCGTTTTACTGCAGTAATACAGCCCGTTGCGGGATGTTTTTGAAACCCTGCAGTCCATGAGGGCTGCCCATACCGCTGCGCAATGCGCAAACAAGCCCTGATACAGATGTATCTCACCAATGAAAGGACTTATGATATGGCTCGTTATGATTATTCGCAGGCTGCCTGTCCGCTGATTGATGACCTCGCAGCACGCTGCCGTGAGGAGTTCCCCATCAACCCTGAACTTTATACAAAATATGATGTTAAGCGCGGTCTGCGTGACCTCAACGGAAAGGGCGTGCTTGCAGGTCTGACGCACATCGGCAATGTCGTGGCGTCCAAGACCGTGGACGGCGAGAGCGTTCCCTGCGAGGGCAAGCTCTATTACCGTGGCTACGATGTGGAGGATCTCGTTGCCGGCTTTGTCAAGGACGATCGCCTCGGTTTTGAGGAAACCACCTACCTTCTGCTGTTCGGACAGCTCCCCACAAAGGAGCAGCTTGCGGAATTTACCAAGCTCATGGCAGAACTGCGATTCCTGCCGGCAGTGTTCACCCGTGATGTCATCATGAAAGCGCCCAGTGACAATATGATGAATACCCTTGCAAAATGCGTGCTGACGCTGTATTCCTACGATAATCTGGCAAATGACATCTCCATTCCGAATGTCCTGCGCCAGTGTCTGTCGCTCATCAGCCTGTTTCCGCTGATTTCCGTTTATGGCTATCAGGCGTATAATTTCAAGGCGGGTGAGGATCTGATCATCCACCAGCCCAACCCGAATCTGTCCCTTGCGGAAAATATCCTGCATATGCTCCGCCCCGACAGCAAGTTCACACCGTTGGAGGCAAAGCTGCTTGACCTTGCGCTCGTGCTTCATGCGGAGCATGGCGGCGGCAATAACTCCACCTTCACCGTGCATGTGGTTTCTTCCTCCGGTACGGATACATATTCTGCAATTGCCGCAGCACTTGGTTCTCTCAAGGGTCCCAAGCACGGCGGTGCCAATATCAAGGTGGTGCAGATGTTCGACGATCTGATGGCAAATGTCAAGGATTGGGAGGACGAGGAGGAGCTGAAGGGCTACCTGCGCAAGCTCCTGCATAAGGAAGCTTTCGACCATGCAGGTCTGATCTACGGTATGGGGCATGCGGTGTATTCCATTTCCGACCCCAGAGCGAAGGTGTTCAAGGGCTTTGTACAGAAGCTTTCTGTTGAAAAGGGCAGGGAGAAGGAATTTGCACTGTATGATCGTGTGGAGCGTCTGGCAGCACAGGTCATCGGCGAGGAACGCCGCATTTACAAGGGCGTTTGCGCAAATGTGGACTTCTACAGCGGCTTTGTTTACAGAATGCTGGAGCTGCCGCCGGAGCTGTACACCCCGATTTTTGCCATTGCAAGAATTTCCGGCTGGTCTGCACACCGCATTGAGGAGCTGATCAATTCCAATAAAATCATCCGTCCGGCTTATAAGGCGATTGAGGATGAGAGAATTTATAAGGCACTGAGCGAGAGATAACGGAGGAAATTCCATGAAAACACCGGAAGAACGAAAGGTGCTCTCGGAACAGATCATTCAGGCAAAGGGCATTGCCATTAATGCATGGCTGCCGATGTTGCCGCCACGCAGCGAGGTGACGCTCAAGGATACGGAAACCGTATGCAGACGTGCAATTGCCGCACTACTTTCCACGCAGGTCGCTCTGGATATTTCAAACCAGAACTACGGGCATGTGAAATTCTTCATTGATCTGATGAAGAAATACGGCGTGATGGACTGTCTGAACACCAAGGAACGCAATCTCGTAAACGGAACATTCTCGAATCAGGACGCTGCGGATGTGGTCTGGGAATACGAGTGCTACTGGTCGCTTGTGTGGGCTTTGGGGCTGATTGCGGATACCGATATGGAAGATGCAGGTAAAATCTGTGACTGCCAGCGGGCGATCCGTCTTGTTGCGGAATGCAGCGGATTTGAGGCATTTCTCTCCAAGTGCCAAATGCGTGACATTGAAGAAATTCTGGATATGCTTGATCTGTACTATCGCTATCACTGGGCAACCGTTGAGAAAAAATGGGTGAACCCCGACCTGCCCATCGGCAATCTGAACGAGGAAATCGTGTTTGAACGCCGCAGGGGGCTGGAATGGCTGATCTCCGATCAGGAGAACTGGCATGATATTTCGCTTGATACGTGAATGAAAAACGTGGTCGATGCATTTTTTACAAACGCACCTGAGAAGATTGTATTTCTTCTCAGGTGATTTTTTTACTTAAATATCTTATTTTCTGTAAAAAATTATGAAAAAAACGGTACGATTCTATTGACGAGCGATGAACTTATGTGTTATAATTAACAAAAGGCGTTTTCTTTTGGGGAGTACTTTTGGAATGGACTTTGGAATGGAGGAGTGAAGTTGAGTTACAAAAAGCGAATCGGTGCGGCAGCTGCGGCAGCGGCAATGTTGTTTTCGCTGATGCCGCTGAAATTGGAAATTCCGACGGAAGCGAAACTCGTAGAAAATCCGTACAGCTGGGAGTTCGCTGATACCAAGGGCGATGTCATCAGCGGGGCGGCCTACACGCTGATGGTGCGTCTGAGCGGAAAATTCGTTACCGCCGCAGCGGACGGTAACGTTCACCAGTGGGAGAAGCTGGGCGACGCTTCCCAGCAGTGGATCATTACGGAGATCGGAAACGGTGCGTGCAAGATCGTTTCCGCACAGGATCCAAAGCTTTCGCTGACCGTTGCAAACGGCGACAGCACGAACGGAAACAATATTTATCTTTCGGAATACGAGGATCTGCCCTCGCAGCATTTCATCCTGCACCGCACGGATGATGCCTACTACATTACGGCGGAATGTTCGGGCAAGGCGGCACTGGATGTGTACGACATCAGCCACGAAAACGGCGCAAATATCAACCAGTGGGACTACTGGGGGGGCGAGGGACAGAAATTCTACATCCGTCCCGTGGACAACGAATACACGCTGCTGCGCGGCGATCTCAATGACGATGGTGTTGTGAATGCCTTCGATGCAGCAATGATGAAAAAGGCAATGGCAGCCGGCTTTGATAAGGTTTCCGGTGCGGTTGCCGATATGAACGGCGATGACGCCAATACATATCAGGACGTCCGCAGGATTACGGATTTCCTGTTGGGAACGGAAATGGGACAGTACGAAACTTACACGTCCATTCCTTATAAAAAGGACTATGCGGCATACCTCTTTACCTACTTCCTCGGCAATAATCCCGATCAGGAGCGCATGTCCTATGCGGTGAGCCTTGACGGCTACCACTTCAAGGCACTCAATAACGGCAAGGAAGTGTGGAAATCCAGCGTAGGTACAGAGTGCATCCGTGACCCGTATATCTTCAAGGGTGAGGATGGTCTGTACTATCTGCTTGCGACGGATATGAAATCCTCCCTCGGCTGGAGCAGCAACCGCAATATTATCAGCGCAAAGTCCACCGACCTTGTGCATTGGTTCGATGAATCCCTCATCGAAATTGCCAATGCATCGCCTATGATGCAGGGTGCTGACAGAGCGTGGGCGCCGCAGGCGATCTACGATCCCGAAAAGGAATCCTACATGATCTATTTTGCAGCTCGTGTTCCCGGAAGGGACAGCCGCACGATCATGTATTACGCCTACAGTAAGGATCTGAAGAAGCTCGATACCGAGCCGCAGCTGCTGTTTGCACCTGCCGATGGTCATGATGCGATCGACTCCGACATCATCTACCAGAAGGGCAAGTACTATATGTACTACAAGGATGAAACCACCAAGGGCATCCGTCTGGGAATTGCCGACCATGCGAACGGTCCGTACACCGACATCAAGAAGGTATCCGAGGGTGATATTGGCGTGGAAGGCCCGAATATCTACAATCTCATCGGTACGGATGAATGGGTGATGATGTCCGACGCTTACGGCAACGGCTACTACATTATGCAGCAGACCTCCGACCTTGAGAATTTCAAAACACTTGACAGAAATAGCTACAGCTTCGATTTTACACCCCGTCATGGTTATGTCATTCCGATTACGGATGACCAGTATGACGCACTTGTCAGTGCATTCCCGTCCGCTACGATCTCTCCGAGAAATACGGGCGTGGAGGATGTGCGTGTACTGCTCGATCAGGGCGAATCGGTGACGCTTCCCGATACCGTTACAGCGGAATACAGCAACGGCGGAACAGCGGATTTCCCCGTGACGTGGAATGCCGCACAGCTTGCCGCTGTGGATACAGCGAAGCCCGGAAAATATACCGTAACAGGTACGGTGGAAGCGAATCCTTATGAAAATCCGTTCATTCTCGAACGTGCCGATCCCCATGTGGTCAAGGGGGATGATGGGTACTACTATTTCACCGCATCCTACCCAGCCTATGGCGATGTCAACAAGGGCTATGACAGGATCATCCTGCGCCGCAGCCAGACCGTTGCGGGGCTTGCGGTTGCGGAAGAAAAGACCATCTGGAAAGCACACGGCAGCGGCATTATGGCAAAGCACATCTGGGCACCGGAAATGCACTGCATCAAGGGTGTTTGGTACATGTTCTTTGCCGCAGGCAGCAGCAGCGACATCTGGGCGATCCGTCCGTATGTCCTCAAATGCGATGGTGATCCGTTTACCGGAAACTGGACGGAATGCGGTCAGGTGCAGGCGGCAAACGGCGATACGAGTTCCTTTAGGTCGTTCTCGCTGGATATGACATACTTTGAACATAATGGAAAGCACTATGTCATCTGGGCGGAGATCAAGGGAGATTCCTCGCTTTTTATGGCGGAGATCAATCCGGATGAACCTTACAAAATGCTTACAGCGCCCATTCTGCTGACAAAACCCGAATACGGCTGGGAGCTTGTCAACCACAGGGTGAATGAGGGTGCAGCGGTTTTGAAAACCGATTCCAAGGTGTATGTATTCTTCTCCGCATCCGGTACGGGTTCGGAATACTGTGTTGGACGGCTTGAGGCAGATGTGGATGCAAATCTGATGGATGTCAAGAGCTGGACGAAAATCACCACGCCCGTGCTTTCTACCGGCAATCTCTACGGAGAATCCGGTCCCGGTCATAACAGCTTTGTCACCGATGAAAACGGCAATGTGCTGATCGTGTACCATGCACGACCGCTGTCGCATTCATCGAAGGGATGCGGAAGCTATGCAAGCGATCCGCTGTACGATCCCTGCCGCCATGCACGCATCAAGAGAGTGATTTTTGCAGGGGACGGAACGCCCATCATCAGCATGAATCCGGATGAGGAGCTGGCGAAGCGGTTCCGTACTGTGACGGCAACGATCACAGTCAAATAAAAGTGGTAAACCGTGGGGCAGCGCCCCACATCGAAATGTCGGAAATTTCTATTCCGACGGATAAATCACAAGGGGGAAATTATCATGAAATGGTATCAAAGAATGGTGTCGGCAGTTACAGCCGCTGCACTGCTCTGCCCGTTTGCGTTTCAGGCGGACTGGGACGCACTGGCAGCACAGACGGTTGTGATCTCACCGTACAACACCTACGAAATCAATGGCGGCAAATTTGAGGGCTGGGGAACTTCCCTGTGCTGGTGGGCAAATCGTGTGGGTTACTCCGATTCGCTTGCACGTCAGACAGCGGAGCTGTTCTATGGTGATACCGGTCTGCGCATGAACATCGCACGTTACAACATCGGCGGCGGTGACAATCCAAGCCATAACCACATCACCAGAACCGACTCGGCAATTCCCGGTTATTCCAAGTACCAGAACGGACAGATCATCTACGACTGGAATGCGGATAAGAATCAGAGAAACGTCCTGCTCAAATGTATTGAGGCTGCCGGCGATGATATGATCGTCGAAATGTTCTCCAACTCTCCGCCCTACTACATGACCAAGAGCGGATGCTCCAGCGGCGGCGCAAATCCGGGCGTGAACAACCTCAAGGATGATATGTACGACGAATTTGCAGACTACCTCGCTGAGGTCTGCAAGCATTACGAAACCGAATGGGGCGTGGATGTACAGAGTATCAGTACGATGAATGAACCGTACACGAACTTCTGGTATGCAAACAGCCCCAAGCAGGAGGGCTGCCACTTCGATATCGGCAACACCCAGACAACGATGATCCTCGAAATGCAGAAGTCCCTCAATGAGCGTGGACTTGGCGATTCCATCTTCGTCTGCGGTACGGACGAAACCTCCATCGACACACAGATCAATGCATTTAATGCAATGTCCAAGGAAGCACAGAACGTGCTCGGACGTATCGACACCCATACCTACGGCGGCAGCAAGCGCACAGAGCTGAAGGAACTTGCCATCAAGAACGGTAAGAACCTCTGGATGAGTGAGGTTGACGGCAACGGCACAGCAGGTCAGAATGCAGGTGAAATGGCAGCCGCACTGTGGCTCTCCAACCGTATCACAACCGACTGCAACTACCTCAACTGCTCTGCATGGGTGCTCTGGCAGGCAATCGACAAGCACATCTGCGCAGCAGGCTACAACGGCAAGAAGGATTCCGGTATGCCCGACATCTCCACAGGTTTCTGGGGTCTTGCAGTAGCAGACCATGATAAGGATACCATCGTTCTGACCAAGAAGTACTATGCATTCGGTCAGTATTCCAGATACATTCGTCCTGGCTTCACCATGCTCAAGTCCTCCAATTCCACAATGGCAGCATATGACGAGAAGAACAACCAGCTCGTTATCGTTGCAACCAACACCTCCGGCGGCGCAAGCGAAATGTATTTTGATCTGTCCCAGTTTGCTTCCATTGGCGGCAGCGCACAGGCAATCCGTACCAGCGGCAGCATGGCAAACGGCGAAAACTGGAAGGATGTCGGCAATATCAAGACAAACGGCGATGGCTTCACCGCATCTCTCGCAGGCAACTCCATCACCACCTTCATCATCAACGATGTAACAGTTGCAAAGTTTGAGAAGGACAACGAGATCACACCCGTTGCAACGAGTGGTTCCGCTGCATGGAACAATTCCGCAAACGATTATACAAAGGTATTCGATGGCAGCACCTCCACTTATTTTGACGGCGTTGGCAACGGCTGGGTACAGGCTGACCTTGGTGCACTGTATGACATCACTGCAATCGGCTATGCTCCTCGTTCGGGCTTTGAATACCGCTGCGTGGATGCTGAGATTTTCGGTTCCGAGGATGGCGTAACATGGACGAACATGTTCACCATCAAGGGCGCACCTTTTGCAGGCATCAACTACGCAACCAAGCTTTCCAACAACCAGAACGTGCGTTATATCAAGTATCAGGTTCCGAGCGGTACACCGAATAACGGCGTGAACAAGGATTCCACCTACTGCTGCAACCTTGCAGAACTGAAATTCTATGGTGACAGCGCCGCACTGAAGGATTTGGAAAAGATCGACCTGTCGGGTGCAAAGATCACCGGTACACCGGCATGGAACAATTCCGCAAATGACTATAACAAGGCATTTGACGGCGACACAACCACATTCTTTGACGGTGTGGGCAATGGTTGGGTTCAGGCAGAACTTGACAAGGCATACGATCTGACAGCAATCGGCTATGCTCCCCGTAAGGGTCACGAGGCACGCTGCGTGGATGCAATCTTTGAAGTATCCGCTGACGGTGAAAACTGGACAGAGGTACACACCATCCCGAATAAGCCGTCATCCGGCACGAACTACATTCTGATGGATGACTGCAAGAATGTAAAGTATGTCCGCTATCGTGTACCTGAGGGCGCACCGAAGAATCCCTACAACACCGATGATGTGTACTGCTGCAACATTGCAGAGATCGTACTGTTCGGCGAAGAATCAAAGGTTGTACAGGGAGATGTGGACGGCAACACGGAATTTGCAATTCTCGACATCATCCAGATGCAGAAGTATCTGCTCGGCATGGATAAACCCGCAAATCTCATGAGCGGCGATATGGACGGAAACGGCATGATCAATGCATTCGACCTCGCCATGATGAAACGTAACATTATTAAGAAATAAGATAGGCAAGAAAACGCCGCTTCTTTGGAAGCGGCGTTTTTGTTTGCAGGGAAAGAACAGCCCATATTCTGCCTATCCGAAAGCGGTATGCCTCATATCCCGTATTTGATGCGGATGCGTTCAAGCTTGTCTCCGAATGGCTTGGCCATCCACCACAGAAACAGGAAATTCGACACTGCATACAAAAGCATGTGCGGCATTGATGTTGCAGCCGCAGCGAGATAGAGGGGAAGTGTAAACTGCCCGTGAAAGCTCATCACCGTCCAGACATCCATCAAAAGGGAATATGCGATACCCGAAAGCACGCCGTAGAGCAGGAGCAAAGCCCTGTGACGTTTGAGGGGATCGGCAAAAAGTCCTGCAAACCAGCCGATCAGTCCCCACGAAAGCATCTGGAATGCCGTCCACGGCCCCTGCCCAAAGTAGAAATTGGACAGCAGCGCCGCCATCGCTCCCACCAGAAACCCCGATTCCCTGCCCAGATACACCGCCGCAATAACGGTAATGGCGGTGACGGGCTTGAAAAAGGGAATGAAGCGCCCCGCAATGCACAGCGCCGTCATGACAGCGACGATCACCATGCGTCTTGTACCCACCTGTTTTCGTTCAAAGCCTGTGAAAAACAGCAGAACTGCAAGAATGGCAGCCATAAAGGAGATAAATAAATGCTGCTTTTCCTGGAATACCACTGCTCCCAGCAGTACGAGGGCGGGTGCCAGCAGAAGGGGAATACCCCATTTGAGCATGATGCGAAGCGTCCTATTTTTCATCATCCGCCCCCCTTGTTCCGTTTTTCAGACAGAGTGCGGCAGCATCCTCCACCGTAACGGCATTGTCGAAAAATCCCCGTGTCATGCGGCTGGCGGCGGTGGTGTAAAAGCTGTTTTCCGAGAAAAATTTCTGCGGCGCATCCACCGAAACCACACTGCCCCGAAAGAACATGGCACAGCGATCCGCACACAGCGCGGCAAGTTCCACATCATGCGTGACGATGATGATGGTCATGCCCTGCACCTTGAGTTTCTTGAGAATGTCGATAAATCGGGATTTTGTGTGTGCATCCAGCCCCTTGGTCGGTTCATCCAGCAGCAGGATTTTCGGCTTGTGTGCAAGAATTTTTGCAAGCGCCGCAAGCTGCTGCTCACCGCCCGACAGGTCATAGGGATGCTTGTCGTACAGATGGCGGATGTCGAATGGAAGCTCCGTTTCGGCATTGTCCGCAAGTTCCTCACGAACGGTATTCTCCAGAAATACCGTCTGCACGTCCTGCGGCAAAGCCGCAAGGCAGTTTTGGTAGAGAGACTGATTTTTGTAGTCCTTTATGCGTTTTCCCAGAATGCGGATGCTGCCGCTGTGGGGTTTGAGGATCCCTGCGGCGGCATGGAGAGCCGTGGATTTTCCCGAACCGTTGCCGCCGAGGATGCAGAAGATCTCCTGTGCATATACCGTCAGATTCAAATTCTGCAGCACATCCGGAAGTGCCCGTCCATAGCGGAAATACACGTTCTGAAATTCCACTGCACGTTCATTCGCATGGGTATAAGCGGGAGCAGTAAGCTCCCGAATTTTGTTGGTGTAATTCGCTTCCAGAAATTTTCTGCCCTCACGCACCGTCAGGGGCGTTTCTGAGAAATCGTCCAGTTGTGCGCACAATCTTGCGGCAGCGGGCATGGCGCAGAGAAGCGCGGGCTTGTCACGCAGCTTTGCGATCACTGTTCGGGGATCACCATAATGCAGGAGATGCCCCTGTTCGAGAACCATGAGCTTGTCGCAGAGGGGAATTATTTCTTCGAGCCGATGTTCACAAATGAGAATGGTCAGGGCAAAATCCTCGTTCAGCTTTTTGAGGGTTGTGATGAAATCCGCTGCGGCGATCGGGTCGAGCTGTGCAGTGGGCTCATCAAGAATGAGAATATCGGGCTGCATGACCATCACGGAGGCAAGATTCAGCAGCTGCTTCTGACCGCCCGAAAGGGTGGAAACATCCCTGTCATACCAGTCGGAAATTCCAAAATAGCTTGCCATTTCCGCAACACGCCGAGCGATTACATCCTGTGCAATCCCCAGATTTTCAAGCCCGAAAGCAAGCTCATGCCAGACCTTGTCGGTGACGATCTGCTGTTCGGGTTTCTGCATGACAAAGCCGATTTTTGCGGCGCAATCCCTCGCTGTAAGCGAATTGAGGGGAATGCCGCAAAAACGAATCGTTCCTGAAATTTCACCAAGCGGTGTTATTTCGGGCTTGAGCATGCGAAGGAGGGTGGATTTTCCGCTGCCCGTTGCACCGCATAATGCAATGAGATCGCCACGCACTGCGGAAAATGAAACATCTGACACCGCAGGTGTCGGGCATTGCGGGTAGGCAAAGCTCAGATTTTCGACAGCAAGAATTTCCATTTCAGCACCTCCTTTGTTTCGAGAATGGCGGGCAGCAGGGCAAGCAGACCGTAGGACAGATAGCTGCCGATGGTAAGAACCGTGCATTCCGCTGATGTGACCACGGGATAGAATGTGAATTGAAGCTTGCCAAGAGTAAGTCCCGTACAGGTAATACCCGTCAGCAGCAAGCTGCAAACCAGAAGCAGCGCATCCGCTTTGCGGAAGCGGAACAGGGCAAAATTTGTGCGTTTTCCGACACCGTAGCCCCTTGCCGCCATGCTGTCGGCAGTGATGATGCCGTTTTCCAAAGCCCACGTCAGCAGAATGGAGAATACACGCATTGTACTCCGAAAGCGGTCAATGAGTGTGTCCTCCCGATAGAGTCCCAGTGCTTTCTGTGTCTGGGTGACCTTCTTCGCCTGCTGCGTAAAGAGCGACACATAGCGAAGCGCCATTGACAGCACGAGAGAGAGCTTGGGGGAGAGCTTTCCGAAAATATACAGGAGTCTGTCCCTTGTCATGATCTGCGTAAAACTGCGCAGCCAGTACAGCACGGCAAGCAGATTTGCGGATGCACAAATGCCGTAGAGCAGTGCTTCAAGTGTGATGGGATTGTGGTTGAGTACGAACAGCACCGTTGCGCCCCGATGGGAAACGAGGGGGTTGAGCAGTGAGAGCAGCAGGAACATTCCCAGAAAATACAGGTGGGATTTTCCCTGTGCTGTGCCGTTGCGGATGAAGAACAGGAGGAGCGCACCGCACAGGGAGATCACCGTGATCACAGGATGCAGACTGAACATGGCAATGCCTGAAACTGTCAGAAAATAGATCGTCTGTGCAATGGGATGATACTCTGCAAATGCCTTCATGGTGCAAGCCACCTTTCATGATTATTTTACATCATTCCCCAGATCCAGCGAATAGAGCCATTCGATGACATCCCCATCCGATACGGCGCATTCACCGCAGCCCACGGAGGGTGATTCTCCGTTGACATGGTAGACCCATCCCGACAGATCACCGAAATCAAATTCGTACAGATCTCCGATGCCCTCAACATACGGCATTTTTGTGCTGCCGCTGTATTCCATGCGGATTTCCTCGGAGCGTGATGCCCGTGTGAGCACGTCAAAGACGGTATCGCCCTTAGAAATGGGAATGTTGGTTTCCTTCAGAATTTCGCCGTTTTCCGGTGCGTTTTTCCTGCCTGCCACCGTGTCGCATCGAATTGAAAAAGTCACGCTGCCGCAGGACTGCTGCGGTGACTCGTTTCGGTAGTAGTTGTCCGCACTTTGAAGATCCGTCAGCCATACGATGGCAATGGCAGCACAGGTAAGGAGCAGAACTGTCACAAATCGCTTTGTGCTGCGTTTTTTTCGAAGAAACAGAATCAGGCAGAGAGCTGCACCGGCACCGACGATGGCAATGGTGATGTACAGGCGGGGGTTTACAGAAACGCCGGAGCTCTCGCTGCTTTCAAACAAAAACATAGAGCCGCCGCCATTTTGCTGCATTTTATAAGCCGTGAGCGCAAGGAATACCTGCACCGTGGCGTTGTGATTTTCTATGCCGCCGAGGGTGTGGCTGAAGCTGCCGTTTGCAAGGCGGTAGGGGGTGATGCCATCGAGCATGGTGTTCCCGTTTTTGATGAACCGTTCATCAAGCATGCAGTCGATTCCAAGCGCCGAAAGTGCCATGATGACCTGCGATGCGCTTTCGGGATTTGGCACACCGTAGCTTGCAAAGCCTCCGTCATCCTGCTGACGCTTTGACAAAAGCAAGACGGCACGGTCAATTTCCGCAGAATACTGCGGATAATGCGGTGCAAGCGCCTGCACTGTCATGGCGGTCACATCCGCATCCGATACGGTTCCCGTGATCGCAAAGCCGCCGTCCGTGAGCTGCAGGGACAGAATTTCAGAAATGACGCTTTCTGCCGTGTAAGTTTCGCTGGCAAGTCCGTTGTTCAGCAGATGCAGCCCGTACACCCAGCTCATCAGCCCCTGCTCTCCGATGGAATTTCCGAGGGTTTCGGAAATATATCCGTCACCGCTTCCTACGGCATGGAGGACGAGTGCATATTTTTGCCGTGTGGATGCACTTGTGACATTGTTTTCTTCAAGATACCGCAGCAGGGCGCTGGAATAGCCCGAAAAATCGTAGTTTTCCTTGCTTTGACGCAGTGCGAGGATGTACCATTCGGCGGTGATTCCCGCATTTTCCGTCAGCTCTCCGTCGATCCATTCCTGCACGGAGTCTGCGCCGCTTTTGTTCATTTCATATTGGAGAATACCGTTGATGATGCCCTGCACATCATCGGCGGTATCTGCATTGCTCTGCGTGGGGAGGAGCATTGTACAGAACAACAGCAGGGCGCAGAGAAATCCCCCCAAACGCTTAATTCTCATTGCGTCTGCGCGTAATTGCAAGTGCGCCAAGTGCTGTCAGCGCCGCGGCACCGAGGGCGAAAATTCCTGTGGAATCGCCCGTGGACGGGACGGTGGATGCGCTGTCGGTTCCTGTCGTTGTTGTGGCTGCAGCGGCAGTTGTGGCTGCAGTCGTTGCTGCCTGCGTAGTGGTGGTTGCTTCAGTGGTGGCGGGAGCCTCCGTTGCAGGTGCGACAATATCCGCTTTGACTACGGGCGGAACGAGGATCTGCGTGTCGGAAACAGCGCTGATCACAAGCTGTCCTGCCTTTTCAAAAGTAATGGTCACCATGCCCTGCGCATCGGTTTTCCACTCGGTTTTCTCACCGTCGATGGTGATGGTCGCACCCTCCACGGGTACTGTGATGGGATTCCAGTTTTCGTCATAGCTGTTCGCAGTCAGCGTAAAGGTGTGCGTATTTCCCAAATAAGTGCTGATATCCTGTATGTCAAAGTAGCAGTAGGTATCGGAAAATCCCGTCAGATCGGTGTACACATAGGCACTGACAAATGTCGCATGGGAAACGGGATCCTCCAGTGACATGGCGGGTTTGTTATTCACGCAGTAGCCGAAACCGCTGCCCTGCTCCTTGCCCCAGAGTTTTGTGATGCCAAGACCAAATTCGGTACGGGACGTGCCGTAGCCTGCTGCTGCGCCGCCGTCGTAGAACTGCTCGTGCGCCAGATACAGTGCGTCATTCACTGTCAGTGCGCCGTCACCGTCCGCATCACTGCACCAGATGGGATGTGCGGCAACTGCAAGGTCGCCGTTTGCGTCGGCGATCGTCACAAAGACCATTTCCTCCTCTGCCGCAAAAGCGGAAACGCCGCAGGCAGCGGATGCTGCCAGAATGGAAAGAACGGATGCAAGTACTCGTTTCATTTGAATTTCCTCATTTCTGTTGATTTTCACCTGTTTCGGCAGGTGTGCCGTTTTCTTTTGCACGGGGCGGCTTGACGCCTGCCGCCTCGAGCGCCCTCGGCCACGGGCCGAGGAATGCCTTGATCGCAACGACCTCACGCTCGGAAAAATCCGCACGCTTCGGGTAGCGCATTTCGCCGTCTGCGCAGAGCTGTGCGTATTTTTCCTGCAAAAGTGTGATGCAGTCGATCCTTGTCAGCTTTTCCGTTTCCGATCACCTCCGAAAAAACAAAAGCGCCCTTTTGTTGCATTTTGCAACAAAAAAGCGCAGCAATTCTCCGAATCCGTCCGGGCGCAATCTGCCCCTTCGGAACCATCAAACGGCTGCACTTTTCATATCCAAAAATGCGTTCAGCGGAGAAGCTCCGCATCTGCCTCGCTTGTGTCCGCTGAGTATTCCGACTTATGGGTATCCCCAATTACGGTAATGATGGTTGCGACGGAGTTTCACCGAACTTCCCTCACACGGACTGCGAATTGATTCAATTGTGGGGATTTCCCCTGTTTACAGTATAGCATGGTTTTTCCCGTTCGTCAAGAGGGATGCAGCGAATGAGGACATGAACGCCCGCTGGCAGAGTTTGCATGCCATTACCAGATAAAAGGAATCAAGCGATATTTCACCTTTTGCTGATACGCACGATAGCCGCTGAGTTCTTTCTCAAGAAAGGCTTCCTCATGTTTGATGCGCTTTGCGATAATAAAAGGATACACAAGAAAAATGCCAAACGCAAACACCGAACCCAATACAAGGGGCATCGACAGAAACAGCAGCAGCGTTGCGCTGTACATGGGGTGTCTGACGATACCGTACAAACCGGTGCTGATCACCGTCTGATTCTCCTGCACTTCGATCGTGCGGCTTAAATATGTATTTTCACGCAGCACCTCTGCATACAGGACATACGCAATGAGAAACAATGTGGCAGCACCGAACACAACAGGTTTCGGCAAGGTATACCAGCCGAAACGATAACCAAGTCCTGCAGCGATGAATCCTGCGATAAACATCAGCCCGCTCAATTTGACAACCAGATCCTGTTCTTTTTGCTTTTCTTTTGCATTCAGCCGTTTTTTCAGCAGTTCAGGATTTGTGAGCATCAGCACAATTCCGGCAATGCACATCGGCACGAATAAAATTCCCATCAGAAGCCAGCCGTTAAAAAAAGAAAGCGAACCGGCGGGCAGAAAGATCAGCAGTCCGACCAAGAGAATACCGCATATCAATTTGATTATCGCCTGCAAAAATTCTTTTGCCGTCATGTGAATCACCTCAAATATCGGAATCGTATGGTTCCATTATACCACATGCGCACCGAAAAAGCAACGCTCCGCTTTCTGAGGAATACCTCAGAAAACAGCAGTGCGTTATCGGATATCTATGCTGAATTTTCAGTTCAATTTCACGGTGCCGACGGAATTAAAGAATTTGCCGAAAAGCAAGAATAAGACAGAGCAACAAACAGGAAAAACACAGTTATGCCTACTATGACGATATTGAAATTGTAAAGGAATACAGGAAATATATTAGTAAGGTATGCGGCGGAGAAGAATTTTAAAAAATTAGTTGGAAGCATAATCGGGGATCTCACATTCTCGTCCCATCTTTAAAAAATGGTAAAATTTATGCTTTGTTTGCTCCTGAAAATTTTGCATAAAACCGATTTCCATGCAGATACTATGTTTGCAAATCTTGCAAACAAAGGAGTAAAAATTATGAAAGCAACCGGAATTGTCAGGAGAATCGACGATCTCGGCAGAGTCGTCATTCCAAAGGAGATCCGAAGAACCATGAGGATTCGTGAGGGCGACCCGTCACAGAAAACGTTGACACCGGAAATGAATTTCTGCATGGCTGTGCTGGAGGTCGGGGGGAGGATGTACATAAGATAAGAGATAAAAACAGAGCGTCGGGATGGAATATCCTGACGCTCTGTTCTTACCAGTTTTCTTTCAGCAGAAAATCTGCGATATGCACGATTTCAATGCCGTTGTCATTGCCGATCGCAAGCGGGTCACGGCAGACAACGTACTTGTGGTAGTGATCCCGTATTTCCATAAGATTATCCGTCTCACGGGTGGACTCTGTCGGAAGCTCCACGCAGACCTGTACATAGACCCGTTCTTCCCTGCGGACTCCCACAAAGTCGATCTCCTTGGTGCTGTTCTTGCCGATATAAACATCGTAGCCCCTGCGTTTCATTTCAAGATACACCACATTTTCAAACATTGCAGAAAGCATCTTTCTGTCAAAGCCCATCTGACTGTATCGGAATGAAATGTCGGAAAGATAATATTTCTCCTGCGTTTTCAGGACTGCCTTACCCTGCAAGTCGTATCGCTGGCAGGGATAAATAATAAATGCTTCTGCAAGCCATTTGATATAGTTGTAAATCGATTCCACTGAAAGACTGCGGTTTTCGCTTTTGAGGAATTTCACAATGGACGAGGCAGAAAAGGTCATTCCCACATTCTCTATAATATAACGCACCACACGGTCGAACAACTCTTTATTCCGTATCTGGTGACGCTTGGAAATGTCCCTTGTGATCACAGAAGCGTAAATTCCTTCCACGATCTGGTACGCCGAGCGAGTATCAAAATTGCTGATACCGATCAGAGGAAACCCACCATATTGAATATACTCGTCAAATACAGCTCTTGCTTCTGAAAAATCCTTGTTCTTGAAATCCAGATATTCCTTGAAGGAGAGCGTATAAACGGGTATCGAAACATAGCGTCCGGTCAGGTAGGTTGAAATTTCACTTGACATCAGCTTCGAGTTTGAGCCTGTCACATAAATATCCACATCACAGCCTTCCAGCAGGCTGTTGACAACCTTTTCCCAGCCGTCAATCTCCTGCAGCTCATCAAGGAACAGATAACATCTGCCCTTGCCTTGAATGGCGGTTTTCAGGTCGTTGTACATATCCTTTGCGGTAAAGTTCTCGTCAATGCCCATTTCATTGTATCTGCGTTCGATGATATTTTCGCTGCCGACACCACGTTTTTTCAGTTCCTCAGCCATCATCGCAAGAATTGTAGATTTGCCGCAGCGACGGACACCTGCAAGAATCTTTACAAGCGGAGCATCAATAAACGGCTTGATCGCTTCGATATAATCAGGTCTGATAATCATAGCAGCACCTCCGGTATACTCTGTATATTCTTATTATACCCGAAAAACTATGATTAGTCAAGAAGTTTTTGCTGTTATACCAGTAAAAACTTTGCTAATGCGAAAGCTTTTACGGTTATACCGTTAGATTTGCAGACAAAACACAGAGAACGTCGGAACACCAAAGTCCCGACGCTCTCATTTTATTCCTCATCCCAATCAAGATTCTCATTCACAAACCGATCATACTGCCATTCCGGACCGCTGAACAGAATCTCCAGCAGAGCCTCACAAAGCTCCGCTTTCTTCATCCGATGCACATGCCTGATGAGCTTTTGTTCGATTTCTGACTGCTGCTGTTCCAGTTCCTCTTCGTAGGCAATAGCTCAAACGGTCGAGCGTCGGGACTTTGGAGTTCCGACGCTTTTGTAGCTTGTGCAAAGAAGAAAAGTTGCGAATAAAGTTGCATACAAATTTTGATTTGTACGATATTGACAAAAAATAACGAGTTTTGTATAATAAAATTATATATAGGCATTTCGATATAAAACCCGCATCGGAGGCTGGCTGCAATTCTGTCCTCGAAATATACACTGAACTGTGCATACGCCAGACCCCAATCCCGTACCGGCATCGTCCACTTCTTGGATATTTCCCGGACGCTCAGATAGATCACCTTGCGGATGGAATCGTCCGTCGGGAACACTGCCTTGGACTTCGTAAACTTCCGCACCATTCTGTGGTACGCTTCGACAGCATTCGTCGTGTATATTATTCTGCGAATCTCCTGCGGATATTCAAAAAAATGCAGTCAATTCCGCCCAATTCTTATCCCATGATTTGAGAATATTCGGGTGCTTCCTGTCCCACTTCTCACGAAACTCCTCCTTGGCATATTCCGCATCGTCCAGATTCACTGCACCGTAGATTTTCTTCAGGTCAGCACATACCTCTTTTCTGTCCTTATAGGGTACAAACTTGCAGCTGTTACGGATCTGATGCACGATGCAGAGCTGATTTTTTGTCTTCGGGAAAATAGAATTGATTGCATTACAAAGCCCCGTCAGATTGTCATGGCAGGCAATAAAAATGTCCGAAACTCCACGATTTTTCAAATCCGAACAAATACTTGCATAAAAGCTTGCTGACTCGTTTTCCGAGATCCATGTGCCCAGAATTTCCTTCTGCCCCTCCATATTGATGCCGAGAACAGAATAGACACATTTGCTGATGATTCTGTTGTCCTTGCGGGAGTTGAATACGATGCCGTCGAAGAAAATCACCGGATATATTTTATCACAAATGACTAAAAGATATTGGTTTTTCAACTCGAATAGACTATAATATAACTATGCTTAACCATATGTGATTGTACGATTGTAAACTTTATGGATCTTGGATAGCATAATCGAATACAGTCAAGTTGCACAAGTGGTTGCAGTACTAGTTTATTTCCAAACTATACCATGATAATTCAGGATATGTTATAATAAACTTAAGGCAACACCGCACAAAGCCCAACTAACGGCTTTGTATGAAATCTAATTGCATATTTTCCTTCATCTTGTACACAAGCTCTGTGCGGTATTGCTTTAATAAAAAAATAAGTAGATTAGTTTGAATTAAACAGGAGGGATTATGTTGAGTTTGATTTTGTATTTAAGAAATTTACAAGAAAAATATTCTATAACGCAAACAAATATTTTATATGAATTTGTTTGTCGTAACATACCCATGAATAAAGGTTCTCTATCACATAAACTTAAGGGCGAAAGGGAATTGAGCAGAAAAGAACTTGATACAATTTTAAATGTATTGCAATGTACTAGTGCAGAACGAAAAGAAGCTTTAAGATTATTTAAAATTCATAAACTCGGTGAAGTAAAATACGACGAGCTTATATGTATGAAAAATTACATTGAAAATTTCGTAGAAGAACGTATTCCGTTTATATATGAAAAAAATGTTTCTTTGGATTATTCTATTCATTTATCTAATGAGAAAATGCTGAATAGTTACATATTTGAATTGCTTAAAAAAGCTGAGGATAATTCTCAAGTCAATATTATTTGCCAGTCAGATTATCAGGTTTTTTCAAGTGTTTTGATTCATCTTTACTCTCGTGTAGCTCCAAGAGTAAAACAACTTGTTTGTCTTAACAACAATGGAAAAGGTGAAAATAATACATATAATATCAGATTAATAAAGACATTGAACAATCTTGTGGCGAGAAATTATAAACATCATGTTCGTTATTATTATGATGATACTTCCTCACATCTTAACTCCTATACTTTCTACCCTTACATGATTACATTAAACGATATGGCGATAATGATTTCGAGCGATTACAAGAAAGGGGTATTCATTAAAGACTTAAATATCGTTAATGGTATTAATTCTCAGTTTGACTCAATCTTTAATCAAAGCAATGATTTGTTTGAAGTCATTGAAAATGATTTTGAGTACATGAAACAATGTGTAATGTTTGAAAGTGCAGGATTTCAAGAAATGTTTGCACTCCAATATCATCCATGTACCATTCTGAACGGAAACCCTTTTCTTGCAGATGTAGTGATAAAGGAAGAAATGCCATTAAGAAACGAAATTCTGGAAATGTACAAAAACAGGTTGAAAATGTACAAAGATAAAAAACAATGCTTTATTTACTGTGACGAAGGTATGGATGATTTTTTGAAAAATGGTTTAACTACGGATATGTCCACAGAAATTTTCAAACCTGTTCCTGATGTCGACCGTAAAAATCTTGCAATACGAATGCAAACCAACCGAGAAAATGTTATTAACAAATCAATTCCGGCAACATCACTTAATATACCAAAAGAATTGACGATTATGTGCTATGATAACGAACGAATTATTGTTGGATATAAGCATCCGGATTTTCATAACAGCGGTGTTCGCTTAATTACAAAAGAACGCAGTATTTACAAATCTATGCTTTTATTATTGAAGTATTTGCGTGATGAGAATGAGGTTGGTGTGATATTCTAAGTATAATTAATTGAATATTCGCTAAAAGCAAATGAATAGTCTGGAATATTAAGGAGTGTAAATTTATGGATATTAATTCAATTAATACAGTAAATCCTACAGAAGAAGAACTCGACAAATGGAACAAAGAAGGTTTAAAATACAGTAAAGGTGACGGTGTTGAACAGAACCACGAAGTAGCGGTTAAATGGTTTCTCATGGCTGCTCGCAAGGGCTTTGTCAAGGCAATGTATAATGTCGGAGTATGTTACTGTTATGGTCAGGGCGTTCCTGAGAGTAAGGGAGAGGCTGCCGCTTGGTATCTTAAGGCGGCTGAAAAGGGTTATACACCTGCACAGATATCTCTTGCAAAACTTTATTGGCTGGGAAATGGCATTCCGCAGGATTATGAAAAGCATCTGTACTGGCTCACAAGAGCTGCAGAACAAGGGTCTGCCGATGCACAGTATATGCTTGGAAACGCATATGCTCGTGGATTGGGAGCTGATAAGAACTATAAAGAAGCTTTTAAATGGCTTGAAATGGGCGCGGAACAGGGATGTGAAAAATGTCAGCTTACAATAGGTGCTATCGTTATGTCTGCTAGCAAATATGATGATATTTCTAAATACATCCCTCTTGCAAAAAAATGGTACAAGGTAGCTGTTGCAAATGGAAATCTTGAAGCACACTTTATGCTTTCAACTATTTATTTGCGTGAAAATAATTATGTGGAAAGCGACAAATTGATTAAAACAGCTGCAGAAAAAGGACATGCCCAGTCACAGATGGCATTAGGTATTGCGTACTATAATGGTGAACGTGTGGGACAGGATTATAGCAAAGCTGCTTTCTGGCTTCATAAGGCAGCATATCAGGGTATGGCATATGCTATGTATGTGCTGGGCTTGTGCTATCTTTACGGTGACGGTGTTGAGGAGAATACGGAAACAGCTCTTGATTGGATTGATAAAGCTGCTGAAAATGGTGATCAAAATGCAATAGACTTCTTGAAGTCGCTTGATGAAGAAGATTAATTTTATATGAATTAAATTTTTTAGACAAGGAGTGTATTTTTATATGGCTCAAAAATCAAAGGAAGAATTATTTAATGAACTGAAACAGCGGGCAGAACAAGGAAACAAGGAAGCACAGTTTATTGTTGGCGAAAAGTACTGGTGTGATGGAAAAAATTCAGATGCAATGTATTTTCTGAGAAAAGCAGCTAAACAAAATCATGCGGAGGCACAGCTTCTGCTTGCTAAAGTTCTTTATGACCAAGGCTGTGACGACGAAGCAAGGCACTGGGTGTGCTGTGCTCATCTAAATGGTAACACTGAAGCTGCAAATTTAATGAACAAGATTATTGAGTTGTACGAAGGAATAAGTGAGTCCAGCGGAGAGAGACATTACTATAAGTTTCAGGAGCACATTGCTCTGGTTCAGAAACTTGGCATTAACTATGATTATGTTATGCAAGAAAAAGATAAACAAAATAAAAGGGTTCTGTGTATCGTTGCTGTTAGTATTGCAATAGGCCTTTATGTTTTGTGTGCTATAATTGGTATAATATAACGAAAGAAGGTGCAAAAGTGAGGGCTTCAAGCTCAATTATGAAAGTCATCAATGCTTCCGTTTCCGATTATCCCCCTGAAACAGGAGGGATTTTAGGAAGCAGTGATGGTCAGCTTATCGACAAGCTTGTGATGGATATACCGATTGAAACAACAGACAGACCCTGTTCCTATTCTCCGAACGTAGAGTTCTTGAATGAGAATATCGCAACATGGCAGAAACATGGTGTTTCTTTTATGGGAATATTCCACACACATTTTGTGGGAGTAAAAACACTCTCTCATGGTGATAAGAAATACATAAATACAATTATGGCTACTATGCCGGATACTATCGAGTATCTGTACTTCCCTGTATTTGTTCTGCCGGAGAGAATACTTGTGTGCTACAAAGCACAGAGAGTTTGTGATGAGGTTGAAATCTCTTCAGAAGAATTGGAGATTGAACCGTAGAAAAATATGATCTAAATCTCTTTGAGGCGAGAGATGAATAAAAATAATTTTTTCAGGAGGTATCATGATGAAAGAAATTAAAAAAATCGAATTACCAAAAGGCTGCTTTGAAGGAAACTGTTCTGACTGTTTGTATGCCAATTTTTACGACAGAGATAACTATGGCAGAGTAAAATGTCAGGGCGGTTATGGCGGCTACAACAGACCCGAAGATCGCAACGGTTGCTTCCATTGGGAACACAAGTAAAAAATACGAATAATTAGAATAGTTAGATGATTCCGACCTTGTTCAAGCCTCTGCAGTTGTATTGCAGGATAAGGTCGGAATTAATCATACAGTGCTGTGAAAATAATAGAGTTGACACAGGAGGGTGTTATGTGGAAACGTAAAGGCGGTTTTATTGATTGGTCTGGTATGTGGAGAGATCCCGGCGATGGATTTATTGACGCATCGGGAACGTGGCGTGAGCCAGGAGATGGCTATATTGATGCATCAGGAATGTGGCGTGGTCCCAATGATGGATTTATTGATTCATCGGGTGTTTGGAGAAATCCGGGTGAGGGATTCATTGATCCAACCGGAATGTGGAGAGAATAAAAATTCAAGGAGGAAAGCAATGCTTACAACAAGTTATCATGATGCTTGTGAAAAGTATCAGCTGGGAATGCGATACTATACAGGTGATGGTGTTCCAATTGATGAAACAAAGGCGGCAGATCTGTTTCTTGAAGCGGCCAAACAAGGACATCTTGTTGCACAGAACAGGCTGGGAATCTGTTATGCGAAGGGACTTGGCGTAGAACAGGATTATTCCAAAGCTGCAAATTGGTTCCACACGGCAGCAAGGAAAGGCTATGCTCCTGCTCAAGTTAAACTTGCAAAGCTCTACAGACATGGAGAAGGAGTTCTCCAAGACTATGAAAAATCAATGTTCTGGCTTAAGAAGGCCGCAGAGCAGGGGAACGTTGATAGTCTATATGGTATTGCCGGGGCATATCTGTATGGATTCGGAGTTCCAAAAAATTACAGAGAAGCATTTCGCTGGTTTGAGAAAGCGGCCGAACGGGGACACGAAAGTTCGCAGGTTGCAATTGGTGCCGTCATTTTTTCGGAAAATAGATATGAGGAATTGAAGGAATATCTCCCCTTAGCAAAAAAGTGGTACAAAGTTGCAGCGGAGAATGGGAATCTAGAGGCACATTTTATGCTTTCTTTCATGTACTCCAAAGAAAAAAATAGAGAGAAAGCTGATTATTGGTTGAAAAAAGCGGCAGAAAAAGGTCATGCAGAATCACAGGAACTTCTTGGTCATGGATACTATTATGGCGATCAGATGGAACAGGATTATAGCAAAGCTGCTTTCTGGCTTCATAAGGCAGCAAATCAGAATGAGCCATATGCTATGTACTTACTGGGTTTATGTTATTTTTATGGAGACGGCGTTGAGAAAAATATAGGAATAGCTTTGGATTGGCTTGACAAAGCCGCTGAAAATGGCGATGAAAGTGCAATAGAATTTCTGAAATCGCTTGATGAGGTTGAGATAGAGTCTGAAGAACAGGAAAATGTAGCTGAAACGGATTTAGCAAGTAAGAAATCTATGGAAACAGCAGAAAATTTTTTTAATATTGGATATGAACACTACGACGGCAAAAATGGTGTAAAAGATTGGTGTGAAGCAGAAAAATGGTTTCGTAAAGCTGTTGATGGTGGATTAATCGCTGCATTGTACTTACTCGGAGTTATTTATCAAAAAGGTGGTAATGGTATTTCACGTAATATGAGTGAATCAATCAAGTGGTATCTTGAAGCTGCTAAGAAAGGCTATAGTTTTGCTCAATTCAAACTCGGTGAAATATATGAAAATGGAGATGGTGTTTCGTGTAATTTGACAGAAGCAGTGCAATGGTATCTTAAAGCCGCTAAAAACGGCTACATTCATGCTCAATTTCATATGGGATATATGTATGGAAAAGGTCAAGGTGTTTCAAAGAACGGAGCAGAAGCAATAAGATGGTTTATGAAAGTTGCTGAAAATAAAAACGATGAAGCTAAGCTTAAAGCTCAAGCACAATTTAATATTGCATTAACTTATGATTTAGGTATAGGGATTCAATCTAATAAATATGAAGCTGTAAAATGGTATAAAAAAGCTTCTGATCAAGGTCATGTTGAGGCGGAATATAATCTTGGCATATGCTACCTTAAAGGAGAAGGAGTAGAAAAAAGCATAGTTAACGAAATGATCGGATTAGAAATGATACGAAGTTCTGCACGCCGTGGTTGTAAAATGGCTCAAGATTTTTTTTCAGCTAATGGAGAAGATTGGCGAAAATAAAGACATTGACTCTTAAATTTTATTAACAAATGCTTGGAGAGATGATTCTTAAACGATAATTTATGGAGGTGTTCATATGAAGAAAAGATTAACTGCATTAAGTCTCGTTTTGGTTATGATAGGGAATATATTTCTTTTTAATAATGTTGGAGCTGTTTTTATACCATTAATAGTTGTTGCTGAAAACACAACGAGGGATGATGCTGATATTATTGAATTAAATACATCATATGAGGATTCATTAATTTCATCAGATGATATTAACTGGTATAAATTTAAAACCAACACAGATGGCACTATAACAATAGATTTCAGTAGAGAAGTTTGGGGAAGTGATACCACATACTGGAAACTTACACTATATTATTTTGATGAAAATCTTAAGGAGGTTTCGTCCAGCAGTTTTGATGGAAATCACATTTTGTCCTCAACAGAGGACATTGGCTTACCATCGGGAGAGTATTATATTGCAATTGAAAGATATCCATATAATTTTAGTAATAAGACATATAGTTTTTCTGTTAATTTTACTCCATCAGATAATTGGGAAAAAGAACTGAATAATACATTTCAAACATCGACAAAAATAGAACTGAATAAAAATTATAGTGCTTCATTGTCAAGTTCAGATGATTGTGACTGGTATCAGTTTTCAGTATCTGATAATGGATATGTTTCGATTAATTTTAAAAGAGAAGTTTTTAATGATAAAACTACTTATTGGAAATCAACTATATATAGCATTGAAGACAGTATGAGAGAGATGGCATCATGGTCTTATGATGGAAACCATGCGCAATCCACATCGCCGATGATAGGATTAATGACAGGCGATTATTACATAAAAATAGAACGTTATCCCTATAATCACTCATCAAGAACATATACAATAAATGTAAATTATAAATCTTCTAATTACTGGGAAAAGGAATTTAACAGTACTTTTCAAACAGCAAGTCCTCTGAATTTAAATACTGATTATCAAGGTTCTCTTTATAGTTCATCTGATGTAGATTGGTATAGTTTTTCAACATTAAACAATGGATATGTGATGATTGATTTTGAAAGAGAGGTTATGTATGATAAAACAACATATTGGAAAATGACATTATACAGCTTAGATGAGAGTTTAAATGAAGTAGCATCCTGGTCTTTTGATGGTAATCATTCAAAATCTTCTACACCAGAGATAGGGATTCCATCTGGTGATTACTATTTTAAAATCGAAAGATATCCATATAACTATTCGGAAGAAACATATACTATTAGAGTCGATTACAAAGAAACTGAATATTGGGAAAAAGAATTTAACAATTCGTTTCAAACTTCTAATGATATAAAGATAAATAAACCATATAAAGGTTCCTTATATAGCTCTAATGATTCAGATTGGTATTCTTTTGAATTAAAACAAGATTCACAAATTGAATTTAATTTTACAACGGACCTAATTGGAGATAATACAAATTATTGGAAATTGTTTCTTTATCAACGTACAGACACAATTGATGAAATGAAATCATGGAATATTTCAGGAAAGTCATCTGTTACAACTGTTTCAGATTTACAGCTTGAAACTGGCATATATTATCTTAAAGTAGTCTATTATTCTTATAATTATAATCCAACAACGTATCAGCTGTTTGTAAGTGATGGAACTGCAGATGAAAAAATTATAGGAGATGTAAACGTTGATGGAGTGTTTAATGTTGCAGATGTAGTTGCACTCCAGAAATGGTTGATCTGCACACCAAACGCAGTACTCACAGATTGGCAAGCTGCGGATATGTGTGATGATGAGATAATTGATGTGTTTGATCTGTGTCTTATGAAGTGTGAGCTTTTAAAAAAAGAAATAAGAGGTTAGTGAAAAAGAATCCGCTGCACCGAATTCCGGTGCAGCGTAACCGTCAAATCCTCCGCACCTATCCTCACAGTATCTGGTGACAGGCTATACCGATCTTCGCCGTTCCATTGATGGACTGGCCGAAATTTTCCAAGGTCAGCTGCATTTGGATCCGTTCAGCACTGCGTTATTTTTGTTTTGCGGCAGACGGCGTGACCGCATCAAAGGATTGCTTTGGAAGGCGAGGGGTTTCTGCTATTGTATTAGGGTCTGGCGTATGCACAGTTCAGTGTATATTTCGAGGACAGAATCGCATCCTGACGACTGCCGGGGACTCTGTCCCCGAACCCCTGAGGCTTATCGGAGATATCCGGTAGATTGCAAGAGAAAACAGCGGCATTTCTGCCGCTGTCTCTATCATTTTATCCTATAGCCTGCGTCGGGTTGCTCCTCAGCGTTGCCCTGTTTGGCTGCGATTTTAGTGTTGTTATATTTGGGGGGATACGCATTTACACAATTTATTTTTCGGGATCGCAAATCATGTGCAATCGGCGGCTCACTTCCTCCCCCTATTCGGAAAACACCCCTCCAACCATTCCACAAACTCCTCCACGGTAATGATCCCGTTGGTGCACTCATCACGCTTGACCAAAGCCTGAAACTTCCACTTCTTAAAGTCCGCCTCCTTGATCTGGCGGACTTTCACTCTTGCGGCGTATCGCTTGTAATACTTGCTGTAAATGGGCAGTGCAGCGTTGTCTGCGACCTTCTGCTTGTAACGCTCCTGTGCTGCCAGTTCCTGACAGCTTCTGGTTTCGCCCTCTGCTACTCGGTCACAGAACTTCGTATCATAGTTGCCCTTCATGATGAAATACTTTCCGCACCGCTGACACTTGCGGAAACGCATATCCATCTCCAGCATCTTAGTGAACTCCAGTTCCAGAATCTCCTGTGTGGTGCAGAACACATACCCCACATTGATGAACGTAGGAATCTGCGTTCTGGTGATCAGCTTGTTCAACTCAATGCCATAACGCTCCGCAAATTCCCTGTGCTGATCGCCCGGCACAATCTGCATACCAAATCGTTTCTTGAGTCCGTCCCCATCCATGCCATAGGGCATCTTGCTGCCGCTCATTCCATTCATGCGCATACGGAAAGTTTCATGCCGACGTA
>SVNQ01000047.1 GCA_015066865.1 Ruminococcus sp. | reverse complement strand
GACGATGGAAATGACATTTTCCGTCAATGACAGCCCCTTTGCAGGGCAGGAGGGCAAGTATGTCACCTCCCGTCAGCTGCGTGAGCGTCTGTTCAAGGAGCTGCTGAAGGATGTTTCCCTGCGTGTGACGGAAACTGACAACACCGACGCATTCAGTGTGGCGGGCAGAGGTGAAATGCACCTGTCCATCCTCGTGGAGAACATGCGCCGTGAGGGCTATGAGCTGGCGGTTTCCACCCCCAGAGTGCTGTACAAGGAAATTGACGGCAAGCTCTACGAGCCGCAGGAACGTCTGGTCGTGGATGTTCCGGAGGAATGCGTGGGCACGGTCATGGAGAAGATGGGTACTCGTAAGGGCGAGCTGCAGACGATGCATCCGCAGGGCAGCCGCATGCGTCTGGAATTTCTCGTGCCGTCCAGAGGATTGTTTGGCTACAAGGGCGAATTTCTCACGAATACCCGCGGCGAGGGCATCATGAGCAGCGTGTTTGACAGTTATATTCCCTACAAGGGCGATATTCCGAGAAGAAGCTCCGGTTCTCTGATCTGTCACGAATCGGGCGAGGCAGTGACCTACGGTCTGTACAATGCGCAGGAGCGCGGTACGCTCTTTATCGGCGCAGGCGTGCCTGTTTATGAGGGCATGGTTGTGGGTGTTTCCCCAAAGGCGGATGATATGGTAGTCAACGTCTGCAAGAGAAAGCACCTGACGAACACGAGAGCCAGCGGCAGCGATGACGCACTGCGTCTGGTACCGCCGAGAATCATGAGCCTTGAGGATTGTCTGGAATTTTTGGCGGACGATGAGCTGCTGGAGGTCACCCCCGAATCCCTGCGTATCCGCAAGCGCATTCTGGACAACTCACTGCGTGCAAAGCAGAGGGGAAAGAAAGCATGAGAAAACGCCTGATATTCGCCGCAATTCTGGCTGCGGCAGTACTGACGGGCTGCGTCGCACAGCCGCAGGAAAGTGCGGTTTCTGAAAGCACGACGGAGTCTGAAACGCAGGCAGCGACTGCGGAAGCAACCGAAGCACAGTCCGAAGAAACCACCGAACCCCTGTTTGATGAAAACGCAACACCGCCTGAGAGCTTTGCTTATGAGATCAAGGACGGATATGCGGTGATCACGGATTTCAAGGGGAAGGAAACGGAAATCATCGTCCCCTCACGTCTGGAGGGGGTTCCCGTGACGCAGATCGGGCAGTATGCCTTTGAAGCGTCGTGGAATGTGACATCAATCACCATTCCCGATACAGTAACACTGATCGGGGAACAGGCGTTTCTTGACTGCGAGAGTCTGGAATATATCAATATTCCGCAGGGCGTGACAGAGCTGCAGCGTGCGACATTTGCGGGCTGCCTGTCGCTGACGGAGATGACGATTCCCGCAAGTGTAACCAAAACGGACGAGGAGCTGTTCATAGCCTGTCCGCTGGAAAATCTCTATGTGGAGAATCCCGAACTTCCCTACGCAAGCTGGGGACTGGAGGAACTGGAATTTCCCTGCACCATCCATGCACCGGAGGGGGCAAAGATTCTGGAATGGGCGGAGTCGAATGGGGTTCCGACGGAAATATTGGAATAACAAAAAGCCCGAACCATTGCGGTTCGGGCGATTTTTATGCAATTCTCAGAACACGCTTTGCATTCTCCGCAAAGATCATCCGCTGTTCATTCTCCGTCAGTCCCAGTCCCTTGAGCTTTGTGATCGTGTTTGCGGCGTTATCCCACGGGCAGTCGCTGCCGAGAAGGATTCTGTCCGCACCGTGCTTTCGGATGATCCGCAGGCACTGCTCGTCCGTCATTGCCTTTGCGCACAGGGATGTGTCCAGATACAGATTCGGGAATCTTCCGCAGAGCACTTCCTCCACCTCATCCCACATTTGGTTGCCGCCCATGTGTGCCAGGATCATGGTGGTTTCGGGCGCAGCCGCCAGTGCCTTTGCCGCACCCTGCGGCGTGCAGTGCACGAGATCGGGGCTTAAGGGGTCAAAGCCTGCATGGAAAATGATCGGAAGTCCCAGTTCCCCGCATTTGCGGTAAATGGGGAACATTCTCTCTTCCTCCACGAGGAAATTCTGATAATCGGGATGGAGCTTGATGCCGTACAGTCCCAAGGATTTGATGCGTTCCAGCTCCTCCATTACATCCTCACCATCGGGATGAACGCTGCCGAATGGGAAAATGTGCGACGCTTTGATGGATGCCGCCCAGTTGTTGCAGACGAGGTGCTGCGTGGGTTTTGTGGCGATGCTGTGAATGACGAAGCCGTCCACGCCCCACCCACACATGGTGGATTCGGTATCGGCAATGGTGCCGTTGGTTTCGGGGGATTCGCCGCAGGTTTCCGCAAGGGACGCTACCGTGCGTGCGGCGATCTTATCGGCGAAGGCATGTGCGTGGAAGTCGATGTATTGCATGGGGATTCTCCTTATCTATTTGGAATAATTTGTAGTTCCATTATACACCATAACAGAAAAAAAGTCCAGCGTGAGCTGGACTTTTTCTTTATCGTAATGTCCTGCCAGAGAGTTTTTCAATCTCTGCGGCTGCAGCATTGGGTTCACGAATATCAATCATATACGTCATACCCTGACGAGTCGTAATGATAATCCGTTCATACTGCATGAACAGCAAACCGGTACTTGCCGAACCGACATGCGTCACCTCATCATAGGGAATCGAAAAATCTGCCATGGTAAAAAAGGCTGCGTTCCGTACACCACGGATTCCATGCTCACAGACACGCAAAACTTCCTTTTCTATATGATTTGCGTTCACAAATTGGACGATAATAGAGTAGATCAGAAATATAATACAAATTATTTTTATAATTCTCGGAATCGGAAGCACACCGGAAAGAAGCAGGAGAAGCAGTAGTCCACCCCCTGTAAACCACGCTGAAAACGAAGCAGAAAATTTGCTCTTTTCACTGTAATAATACACTGAAATCTCCGCACCTAAATTGCGATTACTCGATGGGACAGGAACAGACGATGCTACCGTTATTTCTGTGTTTGTTCCACACTTGTTGCAGAATTTTGAATCCGTAGGGAGTTCGCATCCGCAGTTTCTACAAAAAGCCATGTAATCATCTCCTAAGCTCATATTTAGGACAATATGTCCTAAATATATTATAGGACATATTGTCCTAATTGTCAAGAGTTTTTTGAAATTTGTCTTATAATAAATACGAGGTGACGAATTATGTTTGTGCGTATCCGAAATCTGCGTGAGGACAATGACAAGACCCAGCGTGAAATTGCCGAATATCTTTTCTGTGATCAGTCTTTGTATTCAAAATATGAGCGTGGTCTGCGTGATGTCCCTGTCGAAATTATTATTCGGCTTGCCAAGCTTTATCATACCAGCACGGACTATATCCTTGGCTTGACGGACTGTAAAACACCATATGATGATTGCTGAAATGATAAATTAAGGGCTTCTGCGTAAAACGCAGAAGCCCTTGTGTGTTTACTTGTTGTAGCAGGAGAATGCATCCTCCACCTCGTTCCACTGCTGGTTGCCGCCCATGTGTGCCATGATCATGGTGGTTTCGGGGGGATTCTCCTTATCTTTCATAACATGTAATTCCATTATACACCATTTTACAAGAAAAGTCCAGTCAAAATGCAGTTCCAATAATTCCCCTTGTTTTTTCAGCGTGGGCATGGTATAATAGAATAACATCGAATCCCCACGAATTTTCGTCAAAAAGGAGACTTTATGAAACGTTGCCATACGATAGCGCTTTTGCTTGCCTTGTGCATGCTGACCGGATGCGCAAAGCCGGCAGTGCCGGCATCCTATACGGCGGAGGACATGCCTTCTGAAACCGAAACCTCTGTCGAAGCCACAACCGAATCTGTAACCGAAAGTGAAACTGCGGAAACCACGGAAGCACAAACGGATCCTCCCGTAAAGCATGAACAGCCGGAGGGTGCAGTCCTGCATGTGCGGGAACAAATCGAAGTGTATGAGCCGCTGACCCTCAGTGAGCTGTTCACCGATACCAATGTACAACTGGCAAATGGTGATGAGCGCCTTGCCACCGACACAACGGGAAGCCTGACGGCAAATGTTGCCTATACATATGAGGGTGAACAGTACGAGCATGCGATTTCCTACACCGTTGCGGATACCACGCCGCCCCTCATGCTCAACGGCGGATGGGGTTCCGAGGTGAAGCTTGGGGATACATTCGATCTGACCGAGCATATCGGCTTTGCGGATAATTACGATAAAACACCCGTCCTGACCTACACGGGGCAGGTGGATACAAGCGTGTGCGGCTCCTATCCGCTGACGGCAACGGTGACGGATTCTTCCGGCAATGTGATAAGCTGGGATCTTTCCATCAAGGTGGTGGAGCAGGTCAAAAAATACCAGACCAGCAGTCCGGCGCTGACTTTTGATATGCTGCGGGAACGGTATGCGGGCGAGAATGTGCGCTTTGGCATCGATGTTTCCAAGTGGCAGCAGGATATTGATTTTGAGCAGGTAAAGCAGGCGGGCTGCGACTTTGTCATTATGCGCATGGGGTATTTTTATGATGAGATCGCTATGGATCAGTACTACCGCCAGAATATGGAGCGTGCGAAGGCGGCGGGACTTGACGTAGGCGTGTACATTTACACGACGGCAAACACCGAAGATGAAGCGAGGATGAATGCACGCTGGATCGTAGAGAATCTGGACGGACAGACGCTGAATTTTCCCGTGGTGTTTGACTGGGAGAGCTTTTCGCATTTTCAGCAGTATGGGATGAGTATTCACGATCTGAACATGAATTTTCTGGCGTTTGCGGACGAGTTGGAAAAGAACGGCTATTCTGCGATGCTTTACAGCAGCAGGAATTTCCTGTGGAACTTCTGGTACGAGCAGGAGGAATACCCCGTTTGGCTTGCGCACTACACCGAGCAGACTGACTATGACGGGGATTATGTGATGTGGCAGATGAGCAGCAGGGGCAGAATCCACGGAATTACGGGGGATGTTGACCTGAATATTCTGTATGAAGATCGGATGAAGTGATAAGAGATGGAAAACGCAGCGACAGCTGAATTGCTGTTGCTGCGTTTCTTTTTGTTTTAAAAAATGTTAAATCCCAACGGAAATATATTCCTCCTCCGCATCCTGTTGGGCTGCTTTTAATTGTTCAATCTGTTTTTCTAACAGTTGACGTGTTTCATCAGACGGCTCCATGGTTTGTGTTGCAGATTCAATTTCTTCTATGACATCACATATTGCCGTGAAAAGTTTAAAATATGGTTTCTTATATCTCGGCATCATCTTTTCACCTCCGTAATTATTATGCCACAATTTGAGCCAAATGTCAATGGCTCAAATTGTGGCATAATAAAATAGAGAAAACAAAAGGAGGTTTTCTCTATGATATACGAACGCATACGCAATTTGCGTGAGGATGCGGACATGACACAGCAAGAGATGGCGGATTATCTTTTCATCAACCGCCGCACTTATTCGGGATATGAAACCGGAGTGCGGATGATACCGCCGGAGGTTCTGGGGAAAATTGCCGATTATTTTCAGACAAGCGTGGATTATCTGATGAATCGGACGGACGTCAAAGCGGCATATCCGAAAAAAAGATAATAAAGGGTGCTGTGTTTGCTGCCCTTGCAATTTTCGTCAAATCGTGCTATAATGTAAAAAAGCAGACCCTCGGGAAGGAGAAAGACGATGGTGCGGAACAGAGTATTTGCGGTGCTGCTCTGCGGCTTGATGCTGTGCAGTACGGGAATTGCAGTGCATGCCGATGATGGCGGACAGCAGGTGCCGGAACAGATCACGGGCGATCTGACGGGGGATGGCGTGATGAATGTTGTGGATGTGATCGTCATGCAGAAATTCATTCTCGGCAGACTCAAGCTGCCGCACAGCCTGATATTGAACATTGATTTTAATGACGATGGTGCAGTGAATGCCTTTGACCTTGCCGTTCTGAAACGCATGGTAACGGATTCTTGATCCCATGTGCCGCCCTGTTTTTCGGGGCGGCAGTTTTTATTCATCAAACAACACAAAAACGAGTGTGGTAATTTATGCAAGTAAACAATTTTTGTGAAGAGACGGTAAAACACTTGCAATTATTCGGGAAATAGTATATAATGGTAAATGTGGCATACATTTTGTCCTGCGCGTTAAAATAGATTTACATATATGAAAGGATGGGATTTTTATGAAGCTTATCAAACGAATCATTTCTTCCTGCCTTGCCTTGAGCATCGCCGCTACGGGTATGGCAGTGACACCCAACAGCATGGGGATCCTCCCCCTGCAGTCGCTCTCGGCGGCAGCAGAATCCAAATCGGGTACATGCGGCGAAAACCTGACGTGGGTGCTGGATGATACGGGCAAGCTTACGATTTCCGGTGAGGGAGACATGGCTGTTTGGGACAAGGTCAAACGTCCTAAATGGCTTGAATATAGTCAATCAATCACAAGTGTTGTGATTGAAGATGGTGTCACGAATATTGGTACTCTTGCTTTTACGGGCTGTTCCAATATGACCACCGTCGCTATTCCGGATAGTATTACGAGTATTGGTGAAGTTGCTTTTAATGGATGTTCCAGTCTGACCACCGTCACCATTCCTGATAGTGTTGCGAGTATTGGTATACAGTCATTTTGGAACTGCACCTCTCTGACTTCCGTTGCCATCCCGGCCGGTGTCACGAGCATTGGAAAAGGGGCTTTTTCTAAATGCATTGCGCTGAAATCAATCACTGTTTCCGAGGGTAATGAATCTTACAAGGACATTGACGGCGTATTGTTTAGTAAAGATGGTACCAGAATTGAAGCGTTCCCTGCCGCTAAAACGGATGAATCCTATGTTATCCCGGAAGGTGTTACGAGTATTGCTGATTATGCATTTTCCTATTGTTCGGCTCTGACTGCCATAGACATTCCGGACAGCGTCACAAGTATTGGGACTTTTGCGTTTTCGCAATGCTCCAATCTGACTTCCATTGACATTCCGGAAGGTGTCACAAGCATTGAAGATAGTACATTTGAATATTGCTCCAGTCTGACCTCCATTACCGTTCCGGATGGCGTCACGAATATTGGAAGTTTTGCGTTTGAACACTGTTCCGGTCTGACCTCTATTATCCTTCCGGATAGCCTTACAAACATTAATCCGTATGCATTTGAATACTGCGAAAGCCTGACCACCATAGATATTCCGGATAGTGTCACACGCATTGGATGGGGGGCATTTGAATATTGCGAAAGCCTGACATCCATCACGATTCCGGAAGGTGTCACGAGTATTGAAGATCATACATTGGAATGCTGTTATAATCTAACTTCTGTTGACATTCCGAATAGTGTTACAAGTATTGGAATAGGTGCATTTCAATCCTGCACCAGTCTGACTTCCATTACCATTCCGGAAGGAGTCACAAGCATTGGAACTTGGGCATTTGAAAATTGTTCCAGTCTGCCCTCCATTAACATTCCGAATGCTGTCACGAGTATTGGAGCTTCTGCGTTTGAGAAATGCACCGGTCTGACTTCCATTGCTATTCCGGATGGTGTTACGAGTATTGAAGATGATTTGTTTTGGGGCTGTTCCGGTCTGACATCCATCACCATTCCGGATAGTGTCACGAGTATTGGTGAGTATGCATTTATAGACTGTACCGGTCTGACCACCATTACCATTCCGGATGGTGTCACGAGTATTGGTGACTATGCGTTTTCAGGCTGTACCAATCTGACCTCCATTAACATTCCGGATGGTATCACGAGCATTGGAAGACGTGTCTTTAGATACTGTACTGCTCTGCCCTCCATCACTATCCGAAACGCTGATTGTAAATTCGGAATTGGAAATGATCTCATCCCTTCCACCGCTACCATCTATGGTTACTCCGGCTCCACTGCACAGGAGTATGCGGAAGAGTACGGCATCCCCTTCGTATCCCTTGGAGAAAGACCGCAAGAGACGACAACTACCACAACCGAAACAACAACAACTACTACCACAACCGAAACAACTACAACCCAAACAACAACTACTACAACAGTAACAACTACAACAAAATTCACCACAAGAAAAACTACCCCATCCTCAATCTTTACAACCGCTACCACAAGAAAAACTATCCCATCCTCAACCTCTACAACTACTACAACCGAAACAACAACAGAACCTACCACAACAGAACCTACCACAACCGAAACAACCACAACCGAAACAACCACAACAGAAACAACCACAACTGAAACTGCTACAACCGAACCCACACCGGATGAGAGTGTGCTGACGTTTAGCTTATTTGGCGAAGATGAATATTATGTATCAAAATGCGACCCTTCCGCTGTGGAGGTAGTGATTCCTGCAGAAGTGGATGGTATTCCGGTAAAGGGAATCAAGGCGTGGGCGTTCGAAAACTGCAAGGAACTGACAAAGGTCGTGATGCCCGACAGCATTACATACATCGGATTTGATGCATTTATGAATTGTGACAAGCTTGCGGATATTACCTTCAGTAAGAATCTGGAATCCATCGGCGACGATGCATTGGAGAATACCGCATGGTTTAAAAACCAGCCCGACGGCGTCATCTATATGGGAACTGCGGCATATGCCTACAAGTTCACCGAGGAAGGCGAGTTTACGGTTGACATCAAGGAAGGCACAACAAAAATCCTGAACAATTTCGGTAATGTGCCGCTCGGTCACAGATTTGACGAGCATTATTATACGCTCAATGTTCCGGCAAGTGTGACGGAGATTGATGTTGACGGCGGTGCGATCAGTGATCTCTGCATTGCGGTGAACATTGCCGAGGACAACAAAAACTACGCAAGCATTGACGGTGTGCTGTTCGATAAGGAAAAGACGAATTTGCTGCACTTCCCGAGAAATAAGAAGCTGAGCAGCTATACAATTCCGGACGGTGTTACCGGCATTGGCTATCTCGCATTCAATGGTCAGGAATATCTCACGGAAATCGTGTTCTCCGACAGTGTGGAAAAGATCGAAAGCAGTGCGTTTGTATCAATTCCGCTGCTGAAAAAGATCACTCTTTCCAAAAATCTCAAGCGAATTGAGCAGAATGCATTTTTTGCAAACTATAATCTGGAAGAAGCAGAACTTCCTGAGGGACTTGAATACATCGGACAGAGTGCGTTTGCAAGCTGCGAGAAGCTTACACAGATGCATATTCCTGCGTCTGTGACAGAAATAGACTACGGTGTATTCCGCAGCTGCAAGGCACTGGAAACACTTACAGTTGCCGAGGACAACCCCAGATATGAGATGAGAGACGGCATGCTGTATGACAAGCAGGAAATGATCCTCAAGCAGCGTCTGCTGACCAAAAAGGGTGAGGCAATCATTCCCGAAGGCACAAAGGCGATCGACCAGTATGCATTTGCCGATACAGACATTACGCATATCACCATTCCTGAGGGTGTGGAAGTGATTGATGAGAGCGTATTCTCCAATTGCACAAGCCTTACAACCATCAATCTCCCCACAACGCTGAAGCAGGTGAAGGACTGGGCGTTCAATGATTGTGAAGCGCTGACAACGATCAACTATGCAGGCACACAGGCAATGTGGGAGGCTGTAGAGGTAGAAACCTTCCTCAATGACACCTTCCTTAGTGCAAATGTGAATTTTGGCAACATGGAACCCACCGTCAAGACAAATTCCGGCGATGTGAATACGGATGGCGTAACGGACGCAACCGACGCTGCAATGATTCTCGTTGCCGCAGCTGCACAGGGTGCGGGCGCAGAGCATGGTCTGACTGAGGCACAGGCTGCTGCCGCAGATGTCAGCGGCGACGGTTCTTTCGATGCAACTGACGCTGCAATGGTTCTGCAGTATGCCGCTTATGTGGGTGCAGGCGGAGACCTGTCCATCGACGAATTTTTTAAGGCATAGCAAGCAGATGTTTCTTTGAAAAAACGCAAAAGGGCTGCACCGTCTGACGGTGCAGCCTTTCTTATAAGGAATTTTTGTTATGCGCAAAATGAGATTTATTCGATCGGTGCTACCGATTCTGCCATTCTGATCAGCTCCGGCAGGTAGGATTCGGGAATGTCGGAAACAAACACTTCAAATAAGTAGCCGTCCTGTGCCCAGCAAACTCTGTACGGAATGAAATCCGGTGCAAGCGTTTCTCTGGCAATAAAGCCGGAATGTCCGTTCACGGAGATCGGTGCAAATTGTGTATTCGTGTCAAATTCAAAGCCGTCGTTCGGCAGGGTTTTCTGGATCATGATAAAATACGAGGTCGTCAGCGGATAGGAGCGATCCTCCGAACCGGGCGGATGGTACCACAGCTCATAAATATATTGTGAGAGGTTGGCTCTGCGTATTTGTTCCACGTTTTGATCGGATACCCTGTTGTGCTCATCATCCGGTGTAAGCCCCTGCGGAAGATAGGACGGTGCGTAGCGGCGTTCGATCGTCTGCTTTGTCACATGATCCTTCGACGCAGTCACGCAAAGGTGTGGAGTCAGACAGCTGTCGCAGCGCTCTGCCTCGGTCAGGTTAAAGCTCTCGAGTTCGGGATTTTTTTCAAATACGAGGTCGGAGGAACTGAGTGTGATCTCAAGTCCCTCAAAGCCGACATAGCCTTTGTATTCTTTGGCTTTTCCGACTTCACAAATCACCGCATAATCAAGCACATCCCCTGCATCCTGCATGGTGATATAGGTATTTCCGTTTGCATCTGCACATTCAGCTGATCTTGCGGGAGGGAAGAATTTCTTCCACGTTTCCGCATGATCGTCAATTTCTGTGACGCTCAGTTCGTTGTTTTCCGCTTTTGCACATGCTCTGAGAATGTATACGGCATCCGACATATTGATGATACCGTTATCATCCGCATCTCCTGCAAGAAAATGCCATGTCGTATATAATGGACCATCGGGAGTGTTGCGCCAGCTGCGGCTGGGATGATCTGTCTTTTCTACTTGTGAAATTTCCGGGATCAATTCCTGTTTTACAGAAGAAACGGCTGCAAAGTCAGATGCGGTATTTTTCACATAGAAGGTGAAAAGTTCGCCGTCTGCTGTGATGTTTTCGGGTGATGCAATGGCAATACAAAGTCCGTTTGCATGCTCAGTGCCGGAAACCAGAGCCTGTCTGAGCATTCTTCCTTTTTCCATGATCAATGCGCCGTTGCTGTCGGAGTGGGTCGAATTGTTGCCCGACAGACTCAGATGCAGCATGTTGCAGTCAAATCCCGTATTCCCTGAAACAGATACAGTAATCGCAGTTGAACCCGCAGGAATGCTCTGCCCGTCATTCGTAATATAATTTTCAGACAGTGTTTTATAGGAGAGCGTATACGCATTATCCGGACGAGGATTCTCAGTGACGGAGCTTATCATCTCCTGCTCTACGGTGCCAACCTCTGTGGCATTTTGAACGGGCTGCTGCATCTGTACAACATCTGTTGCATCCTGTACAGGCTTCGTTTCCCGTGCGGAGGATTCGATCGGATTTGCAGAATGCTCCGATTTTTCGGTTTCCCTCGGTTTTTCGCTGCTTACACGGTCGTTTTCGCTCGTCTGTTCAGCCACTGCATTTGTTGACTCCTGCGGCTTTTCCTGTTTCGTCAGTGACGGGCGGCTTAGGGTGATCCCCCCGATCGCCCCTCCGCAGATCAGAAGACACGCAACTGCTGCCCAGATACTGTGGTGTGAATTTCTGTGTATGACCGTCACAGACTGTGCCGCAGCTTCGGCATCACTGCCGTCGGTCTTTCTTGCAAGGAATCGGCTGAATATACGCTCCTTCACTGCATCCTCTGCCGCAGGGCAATGCGCTGCGATCTGTTCGACCGTATCCATATCGACATTGCGCAGCATATTTCTCAGCTTCTTTTCACTGTTTTTCATAAGTATACCTCCTCTTTCAATTTTATAGCGTACTTCCCTTTTCGGAAAGCAGTTTTTCCAGCCGTTTCATGGCTCGGGAACACCGCATTCTCACAGCGGCAGCTGAAAGTCCCAGCACTCTTGCGATCTCCGCTGCATTCCTGTCGTAAAAATATTTCTGAATGATGATGGAAGCGTCCGGTTCTCCGAGCGCCCGAACACAGGTAAGCAGGATGCGGTTTTGCTCCGTGCTTTCCACGGATTGTTCCACTCTGAGCCTGTCCGGCAGTGTGCAAAGCTGTTCGGTTTCCATTGCTACCGTGTGCCTGCCGTTGGAGGTGATCGTGCGATACCTGTCAATTGCCCTGCGTTTTGCGGCAGTGCCGATATATGCTTTGACGGAGCCTTCGTGCTCCGTGTCGAAATGCCGTACCACGTCCATGAATACATCCATCACGCATTCCTCCACATCCTCCCTGCCTGCGCAGTCACGAAGAATATGGTGGACAATTGCATATACATAGTGAAAGTATGTATCGAATAATGCCCTGCATCCTGATTCCTGTGACTGACGAATGCAGTCACGCAGTTCACTGTCCGTCATGGCGTTCCTCCTTTCCCATTCGATAAGCACCCATGCATGTCGGCTTTCACCCATACATACGGAGCAACAGCGCTGAATGTAACAAGGTTTTAGAAATTTCTGATTATTATCTTTATTCTATTGAATGCGGGTGGATTTGTCAAGGTGATCATTTCAGAAAATTTTACCCAAGCAAAGCATTAAATTAGCCGTAACCCTTGACAACGCAAAGTCGGATGTGGTATAATTTTAACATCGAAATTTTGTGAAAAAGGAGTTTTTCTCGTGAAGGTACATAAGATATACAATCCCGAAATGGAGTGCATGGACATTGAGCAGCGCCGTGAGCTGCAGGGAAAGCGTCTGCGTGAAACCGTGGAACATGTTTACAAGAATGTTCCGCTTTATCGTGAGCGCATGGACGCAAAGGGAGTTAAACCTGAGGACATCAAGACAGTGGACGACATCCGTCTGCTGCCTTTTACTGAAAAAACCGACCTGAGAGATACGTTCCCCTTCGGGCTGTTCGCTGTTCCGAATGAGGAGATCGTGCGCATCCAGGGTTCCTCCGGTACGACCGGAAAGCCCATCGTTTCGGGCTATACCAAGGAGGACGTAGATGTGTGGACAGAAATGGTGGCGCGTTCCATGACGGCTGTGGGTGCAGGCAAGGATGACGTGGTGCAGGTGTGCTATGGCTATGGTCTGTTCACGGGCGGTCTGGGTGCGCATCAGGGCGCAAGCAAGGTTGGCGCCATGGTTATCCCCATGTCCAGCGGCAACACCCAGCGCCAGATTATGATGATGAGAGAACTCGGTTCCACCATTCTCTGCTGTACACAATCCTATGCAACATATCTGGGCGA
>SVNQ01000046.1 GCA_015066865.1 Ruminococcus sp. | reverse complement strand
CTGTATAATTCCACTTCTCTGGCACAGCGTGAGCAGGTGTTCCGCAGAAGCAAGGAGGAGATCATTGAAATCGCTGAATTCGGCGCAAAACTTTGCAAAGAATACCGTGAAAAGACACCGGGTAATTTCCAGTTTGAATACTCCCCTGAGAGCTTTACAGGAACAGAACCTGAATTTGCAGCTGAGATCTGCAACAGAGTCATTGACATCTGGCAGCCGACACCCGATGATAAGGTGATCATCAATCTGCCGGTTACTGTTTCCCACTCCATGCCCCATGTTTATGCAAATCAGGTGGAATACATGTGCGATCATCTGAACAACAGAGAAAACGTGCTGATCTCCCTGCATCCGCATAACGACCGCGGCTGCGCAGTTGCAGACAGCGAAATGGGACTGCTGGCAGGTGCTGACAGAATTGAAGGTACACTGTTCGGCAACGGTGAGCGCACAGGTAACGTTGACATTGTAACACTGGGTATGAACATGTTCTCGCAGGGTGTCGATCCTGAGCTGGATTTCACAAATCTGCCGGAGATCACGGAGGTTTACGAGCGTGTGACAAGAATGCATGTCTATGAGCGTCAGCCCTACAGCGGTCAGCTGGTATTCGCTGCATTCAGTGGCTCCCATCAGGATGCAATTGCAAAGGGCATGCACTGGCGTGAAGAAAAGAACTGCGAGCACTGGTCAGTTCCCTATCTGCCGATTGATCCGACGGATGTCGGCAGAGTTTATGAGGCTGATGTAATCCGCATCAACAGCCAGTCCGGTAAGGGCGGTATCGGTTATCTGCTCGAAACACAGTTCGGTCTGGATCTGCCCAAGGCAATGCGTGAGGAATTTGGCTATATCGTCAAGGGAATTTCTGACCGTGGCCACAGAGAGCTGCAGCCGGCTGAAGTACATGATATTTTCCGTGACACCTATGTCAATATTGCTGCTCCTCTGGAATACAAGGAAGTTCACTACGTTCAGAAGGACGGCATTCAGGCTCTGGTAACCTGCGCTATGAACGGCGAGGAACAGACCGTACATGCATCCGGTAACGGCAGACTTGATGCAGTAAGCAATGCAGTCAAGAAGTTCCTGAATCTGGAATACACCATCAAGACCTATACAGAGCATGCATTGACGGTTTCTTCTAAGTCCGATGCGGTTTCTTATGTGGGAATTGAAATGACGGACGGCAAGGTTTACTGGGGTGTTGGTCAGAAGCAGGATATTTCCGATTCTTCCGTATATGCATTATTCAGCGCACTCAACCGCTATTTTGCGGCTTGCGAGAAGTAATGCGTTAGTATTACACAACATCATTAGCCTGATCCTGTGCAAACAGGGTCGGGCTATGGCTGTTTTATAGGTTTTATAGAAAGGATACACTTGACAGATGACAAGCTATATTTCACTTGCCGGTGTCTGGGGATTTTTTGAGGATCAGCAGAAAAAATTTACTGATACTCCGCCGCAGGCTGAGTTATTCCATGACACAATTCCGCTTCCCGGAACGACGGCGCATGCCAAAAAAGGAAAACTGAATACTGCCTGCGAAACGGGATACCTTACGGAGCTGTATCCCTATCATGGGAATGCGTGGTTCAGACGCACGGTCACACTTCCCGAAATTCCGATTCATAGAATGACACTGCTCATGGAACGCACACGCGTTTCCGAGGTCTGGGTGAATGGCACCTGTGTGGGATGCAATCAGAGTTTATGTACGCCGCATTTGTATTACCTGAGCGAATTTACGGATGATGGGGTTCTTGACATCTGCATCCGTGTGGACAACAGCGATTATCCGACAAAGGGCGGGCATATGACCTCCCCTGACACGCAGACGAATTGGAACGGCATTCTCGGAAACTTTTTGCTGAAATTCCATGATGCAGCATATATAGACCATGTCAAAGCAATTTCTGATGCAAAGAAGCGAGAGGTTCGGCTGGAAATGCGGACTTCAGGATTGATTGAAAAGGTCTGTGTTTCCCATTTGTGGCAGGATATAAATACTGATTTCAATACAGCGGATTTTCGAGATTCTGGGGAATCTGCTTTTGATGTCTCCTATCAGTCCGACGGGAAAGCAGTTGTTACCGTTCCCCTCGGAGATGATGCTCCCCTCTGGGATGAATACCATCCGACCATCTGCCGCATGTGTATCCATCCGAAGGACAGCAGCGACAAGACAACTGTCACATTCGGTCTGACGGATTTCAAGGTGGATGGCATGCATTTTTCCAATCATGGAATTCCTGTATTCCTGCGCGGCAAACACGACGGAATGATCTTTCCGATTTCGGGTGCTGCTCCCATGGATGTGAATGCATGGATCGAATTATTCCGCACGGCAAAGTCCTATGGCATCAATCTCTATCGTTTTCACACCTGCTGTCCGCCGGAAGCGGCATTTGAAGCTGCGGATCTTGTGGGAATGTACCTTGCACCGGAAATCCCCTTCTGGGGTACGCTGACCTCCGATGACGGCAAGGGATGCAGTCCCGAGGAATTTGAATATCTCAAGGCTGAGGGCAAGCGGATTCTGGATGCCTTTGGCAATCACCCCTCCTTTGCGATGTTCTCACTCGGCAATGAGCTTTGGGGCGGTAAAGACAAGATTCGCGAAATGCTGCAGTATTTCAAACAGGATGAAAAACGCATTTTATTTACACAGGGATGCAACAATTTCCAGTTCTGGCCCTGTATATTCCCTGAAGATGATTTCTTTGTGGGCGTGCGTCTGGACAGGGAACGCCTGCTCCGCGGTTCCTATGCAATGTGTGACAGACCGCTCGGTCATGTGCAGACACAACGTCCCTCTGCCATGCACTGCTACGATGGCATGATCCGTCCGGATGCTGTCAAAATACAGGAAATGGAAGATGCTGTACGGGAAATCGAGATCCAGTACGAAACAGGCGTGAAAAAAGTACAGCTTGAACAGGACAAGGAATTTCTGATTCCCGAAAAGCCCGTTATTACGCATGAGATCGGGCAGTATTGCAGCTATCCCAATTTCAATGAAATTTCTAAATACACGGGTGTTCTGCGGGCACGAAATTTTGAAGTGTTCCGTAAGCGTCTGGAAGATAAGGGAATGCTTGATATGGCTGACAAATTCTTCCACTGCTCCGGACAGCTTGCGGTACAGTGCTACAAGGAGGAACTGGAAGCTGTCATGCGTTCCGAACATATCGCAGGCTTCCACATTCTCGACATACAGGATTTCTCCGGTCAGGGTACAGCACTCGTTGGTATTCTGGATGCTTTTATGGAAAGCAAGGGCTTTATTACGCCTGAACGATGGCGTGGATTCTGTTCTGATTCCGTGCTTCTGGCACAGTTCCCATCATACATACTGACGTCCGGCGAGATGTTTGATGCACAGATTTCTCTGCGTCACTATGCTCCCGAAACGGTTCATGCACCGCTTGTATGCAAATTGTACTGCAATGACACATGTATTTCCGAGGAAACATTCGACGTGAGCATTCATGGTCAGGGGTTATTCCCGATCGGGACATTTGCACATTCCCTGCCGCAAACCGATAAAGTGTGCAGGCTGACACTGGTTGTGTCACTGCCGCACACGGAAAACACCTATGATCTCTGGCTTTACCCCAAACAGGAAATGCCCGAACTGCACGATGAGCGTCTATGTGTGACGAATGACTGGACGATTGCATCCAATGCACTTGCTGATGGAAGGAAGGTACTTTTCCTGCCATATGAAATCGAAAAATCCATTGAAGGTTTTTATTGCACGGATTTTTGGTGTTATCCGATGTTCCGCAGTATTTCGGAAAGTCTGGAACGACCTGTTCCGGTGGGAACGCTCGGACTCTGCATTCAGAATGATCATCCTGCACTTGCGGATTTCCCCTGCATGGAATGGACAACGCCGCAGTGGTATGATCTTGTAACGCATGCCAATTGTGCGATTCTGGATGATACCAACATTCGTCCGATCGTTCAGATGATCGACAATTTCGAACGAAATCACAGGCTCGGTATTCTTTTTGAATGCAGTGTCGGTGCAGGAAGTCTGCTTGTCTGCACGTCAAGGCTTTCTGAAATTTCGGACAGACCTGAGGCTATGCAGTTTGCAAAGAGTATTCTACGGTACGCATCATCCGATGATTTTTCCCCTGTGCAGGCGGTCGATAAGGACATCCTCTCACAGATTTTCGGATAAATTCCAATGAGTGTTGGGTTATGATTGTCGAAAATTAGAGAAAATCACGATTTCTGCATACAGGATTGACGATAACGCAAAAAAATGATACAATGTAAGAGTAAAATCCGTTAAAAAGGAGTAGTTTTATGAATAAAATTCCATTTATCAACAAGGAACAGGCGGAGGAAATTGCCAAAACCTATCCCACTCCGTTCCACATCTATGATGAAAAGGGTATCCGTGAGAATGCACGACTTGTACAGAAGGCGTTTTCTTGGAACAAGGGCTTCAGAGAATATTTTGCGGTAAAAGCAACCCCCAATCCCTTCCTGCTCAAAATCCTGCAGGAGGAAGGCTGCGGCGTGGACTGCTCCTCTCTGACAGAGCTGCAGATGGCGGATGCATGCGGCTTTTCGGGCAGTGACATTATGTTTTCTTCAAATGTAACACCTGAGGAGGATTACAGATTTGCATATGAGCTTGGTGCCTACATCAATCTCGACGATCTGACACATGTGGACTATCTGGATCGCCTGACGGGCATTCCTGAAACCATTTCCTGCCGTTTCAATGCAGGCGGTCAGTTCAAGATTTCCACGGCAATTATGGACAGCCCGCAGGATGCAAAATATGGTCTGACCCGTGAGCAGATGTTTGAGGCATTCCGCAAACTGCGTGAAAAGGGTGCTAAATATTTTGGCATCCACTCCTTCCTTGCGTCCAATACCGTAACGAATGACTATTATCCGACGCTTGCAAAGCAGCTGTTTGAGCTTGCAGTGGAACTGCATGAACAGACCGGCGCTGAAATCAAATTCATCAATCTCTCCGGCGGTGTGGGTGTTGCATACCATCCCGATCAGGAGCCAAATGATATTCTTGTAATCGGTGAGGGTGTACGCAAGGTTTATGAGGAAATCCTCGTTCCCGCAGGAATGGGCGATGTTGCGATTTTCACAGAAATGGGACGCTTTATGCTGGCGCCCTATGGTCATCTGGTGACAAGAGTTCTGCACAAGAAGCACATCTACAAGGAATATGTGGGCGTTGATGCATGTGCGGCCAACCTCATGCGTCCTGCAATGTATGGTTCCTACCACCACATCACGGTGCTTGGCAAGGAAAATGAAGAATGCACCTATCTTTGCGACGTAACAGGCGGTCTTTGTGAGAACAACGACAAATTTGCAATTGACCGCATGCTTCCCCCTGTGGAAATCGGTGATATTCTGGTGATCCACGACACGGGTGCGCACGGCTCTGCAATGGGATACAACTACAACGGAAAACTGCACAGCGCTGAGCTTCTCTACTGCGAAGACGGCTCTGTCAAGATGATCCGTCGTGCGCAGACACCTGCGGATTATTTCGCAACCTTCGATTTCTGCGATATTATGGGGAAATATCTGCCTAAGAAATAAATCCCTCCCCCATCAATCTGTAAAGGAGTGACAGTGTGAATTTTCGAAAGAAATTATTCCGCACAAAGGATCCGTTTGATACGCATTCCACGGACATGATTTTTCTGGAGGCAGTTCGTGAAAACTGCGCCTACCAGATGGAGCATTGCCCACAGTATCGAACGATTCTTGAAAAACTGCAGTTCTCCCCCGACATGCTGATGCAGTATCAGGATCTCGACAAGCTGCCGTTTCTGCCGACTGTCCTCTTTAGAAAGCATCGTCTGTTTTCCTGCCCGGAATGGAAAATGCCGATCAAGGCGACTTCCTCGGGAACCAAGGGAATGCACAGCAAAATTGGTCTGGATATGGGGAGTCTGCTGTGCGGATTGCGCATGGTTGTAAAGATCGCACGCTGGCGTGGTTTGCTCTCCATGCGACCTGCACATTACATCATTCTCGGCTACAAGCCGCACAAGGGCAATGATATGGCAGTAACAAAAACAGCTTTTGGTTCAACATTTTTTGCACCTGCCCTGAGCAGAAGCTATGCTCTGCAATATGAAAACGGCGAATACAAGCCCGATCTTGAAATGATCATGGACAAGATCCAGAAATTCAGTGAGGGCAGCGTTCCTGTACGGTTTATGGGATTTCCGTCCTACACCTATTTTTTACTGAAAAAAATGGAGGAGCGTGGGCTGCGTGTTTCTCTGCCGGAGCATTCAAAAATCATGCTCGGCGGCGGATGGAAACAGTTTTATGCAGAGAAAGTGGATAAACGGACACTGTATGATCTGATCAAGAAAATACTGGATGTGGACGAGGAGAATGTAATTGAATTTTTCGGCGCTGCGGAACATCCGATCCTTTATTGTGATTGCCCGAACCATCATTTCCATGTACCTGCATACAGCCGTGTGATCATCCGCAATGTTCACACTCTCGCTCCCGTTTCAAACGGTAAGGCGGGGCTTGTGAATCTCATCACGCCCATGGTGACCGCAACGCCCATTCTGAGTGTCATGACGGATGATCTCGGTATTCTGCACGATGGGGAGGAATGCGGCTGCGGACTGACATCTCCCTATCTGGAAATCATCGGACGAGTAGGGCTTCGTGACATCAAGACATGTGCTGCAAGTGCAGCGGAGCTTCTGAGCAAGGTGGAGGATGAGATATGATCGTTGCAAATGGTATGACATATGATGCCAGTCAGCAGGAAATGATTCTTTCTACGCTGGAAACTCGTATCAATGAAACGAGAATGAAAGCACAGCTCGATCCGGAGATTGTTATTTCCGCTTTTGATACACTCAGCAGAAGCCTTGAAAACGGTGATTATCCGGATTTTTTCAATAGGATTCAATCCCTTCATGCACAAGATGCCATCACACAGGCGCTGCACATGTTTCGCAGGGACTGTCTTGAATACAAAATGAAGGCGGAGCTGGGCTCACGATTTTTTGTACCGAAGCTCACAGGACCACCGCTGGGATTTCCACGGATTCAGATTGACCCACGACCGCTTGGCACGCTCCTGCATATTGCGGCTGGAAATATGGACATTCTGCCTGCTTACAGCGTTGCGGAGGGACTGCTTGCGGGAAATATCAATATTCTCAAGCTTCCGAGTGCGGACAATGGTATTACGGTAGAAATTTTTGAACTCCTTCTTACCATTGAACCACGGCTGCGTGACTACATCTATATTTTTGACACGCCTTCCAGTGATATTGCCGCACTAAAGAAAATGGCGGCGGTTTCTGACGGTATTGCAGTATGGGGTGGTGACGAAGCGGTTTCCGCTGTGCGTCGGTTTGCACCAACGGGATGCCGTCTGATCGAATGGGGACACAAACTTGGATTTGCCTATATCTCCGGATATGAAAACAAGGAGCAGGAACTAACCGAACTTGCGGAGCATATCATGATGACAAAGCAATTGCTGTGCAGTTCCTGTCAGGTGATTTATCTGGATACGAGGAATATGGATGAAATGGCGGATTTCTGCAAAACCTTCCTCCCCTATCTTGAAAAAGCTGCGGAGAAATATCCTGTAGAGGATGTTGGCGCTGTTGCGGAAATGACGCTGCGGCGTTATTCCGATATGCTTGAATGTACACTTAATTCCACCAGAAACATGGAAGGACAGGTGTTTCAAGGCAAGCACTGCAGCCTGACGGCAAGCTTTGACAGTGATCTGGAACTTTCTTATATGTACGGCAACTGCATCGTCAAGCGTTTGCCGGAAGAACAGATGATGACCTGTTTACGAAAGAGCAAGGGGTATTTGCAGACAGCAGCACTGATCACAAGTTCATCAAGGCGTGAGCGCCTTACGGAACTTCTGATTCGCTGCGGTGTGAATCGTGTGATGCGTGCCGGAAATATGTCCGACAGTTTTCTGGGTGAAGCGCACGATGGTGAGTTTGCGCTGCGAAAATATACAAGAATTGTGAATGTTTCGCTTTAAATTATGACGAAAAGAACCTGAGAAGATGATTCTCAGGTTCTCTTTTTTAAACAGCCGAATATGAATGATCATCCAACCGTAACAAAATCCGAATAGACATAGCCGGTCTGTCCGTTCCATGATACAACATACCAGTTGCCCGTTGTTCCGTAAATCGTTACAGTGGCACCATTGGGAATGGCAGCAATAATTCGTGAACTGGTATTTGGCAGGCTGCGAAGGTGCAGTGTGGAACCATCCGTTACGACCATTCCCCTGCGGACTGCCTGCGGCATAACAAAGGGGATTCCGAAATAATCGCAGAGAGATTCAGTAAGGTTTGCTGCAATGGGAGTGACATTTCCTCTAATCCATGCTGCATCTTCCGTATTGTCATGGTATCCGATCTCACACAGCACTGCAACAGCTCTCGTCCTTGTCACTTCACCAAGTGTTGTGGTAGGACGGGCAGTTACCCGATCGGGCAGCGGATAAATACTTTTGAAATTGTTAGCAATGATAGCTGCGAGCTGTTCGCTCTCGGCACTTGAGGGCGCATAATAAATGTCGATACCACGCAGTCTTCCCGCAAGATTTGGAGGGGATGCATTACTGTGAAGTGCAAGATGCACATCATAATAGGCAGAATTGGAATCGGCAATCGCTCCGGTAACATTACGGCTTGGATCATTGCGGACATAGGTAATACCGCTTGCACGAAGATAGGGTTCCATGCGGTCGGCAATCAGATTCATATACTGCTCCTCCGTACCGCCACCTGTATATTGATTCCACTCTTGTGTAGAGGGACTTAAAAATACTTTAGGCATAGCAGGTTCTCCTTTAGATAATAATGGGGATACTCTCCCCTACCATGCTATGCAGTACATCATACATGCGTGCAGCCGACAAGCCGTGACTTGTATTATCCTAAAATGCCATGGATGATATATTACTCAAAAAACAATGTGGCCGGCGTATTTCTACGCCGACCACAGAATGCATTTATTCGTTTTTCTTAACTTGGATTTTGAAGTTACGTCTTACCAGTTTTCAGAGTGATTCGATGCCTGATAATTGTTCAGTGAAAAGTCCTATCATTGATATACCAGGGTTACGCTGACAAGTTTCATGGTTCCCCAGTAATTATAAATTGTCATCGCTGATTTCGGATTTGTAATCTTGATTCGGATGGTACGATCGGAATTCAGATTGGAATGGTCGTAAGCATTTTGTGTTTCCCAGTAACCCATTACCAGACATCCGCCGAAACCGTAACCAACATTACCATCTAACTGAAGTACAATTTCTTTAATTGAATTATAATTATAATTTGCCAAAGAATAACTTTCACCATATACAACATCCTTCAGAACCACCGTTGTATTAGTATTTTGAGGCGGTGTAGTCGTGAATGTCGTTGTCGAAGGTTTCGTTGTAGTTGTTGCAGCTGTAGTTGTTGTTGTCGTGGTTGTGGTCGTAGTGGTTGTGGTTGTTGTAGTTGTGGTCGTTGTAGTTGTGGTTGTTGTAGTTGTGGTCGTTGTAGTTGTGGTCGTTGTAGTTGTGGTTGTTGTAGTTGTGGTCGTTGTAGTTGTGGTCGTAGTTGTTGTAGTTGTGGTTGTTGTAGTTGTGGTAGTTGTAGTTGTAGTTGTAGTTGTGGTTGTGGTCGTAGTTGTTGTGGTCGTTGTGGTCGTTGTGGTTGTTGTGGTTGTTGATGTTGTTGTGGGCTTAGCTGTTGTGGTGGTTGTTGTCGTTGTTGTGGGCTTAGCTGTTGTTGTGGTGGTTGTTGTCGTTGTTGTGGGCTTAGCTGTTGTGGTGGTTGTGGTTGTAGTAGTAGTTGCAGGTACAGTTGTTGTTGTTTCGGGTACTCTTATAACTTCATCAGCAACGATTACTTCGTCAAGGTAGAAATCACAAGTACTCTCGGTTGCCTCAACATAGAACAGAAGGTCAGATGCACCGGAAGGAATCATATAGGATGTGTTTTCGAGTTTTGTCCAACGTCCGCTTTCTGTTATGCCGGATGCAATTGATGCAAACTGCACATCGCCGTTGGCATCTGTGTACTGCAGTGTCAGCTTGAGATTCTGTGATGTGCCGGTATTCTGCATTACATATGCACTGAAACTGTAATTCTTTCCGGGAACAAATGTATTAGTAGAAAGTGTATAAGCTGCACCATTCCATGTGCTGGTACGCTCAGTAATCAGAAGGGCATTGGAACCTGCATAGGAATTATTGGAATCAACAGTGAGTTTTGTTCCGCCTCTTGATACCCAACCGTCTGTTCCTGACTCAAATTTAGAATAGAAGTAGTAATTATTTTCCGGTTTTGATGCAATTTCGATATTCTTATTGTTTTCAGCGCCTACTGCATCATCAATATAGAAATCAGTAAGATTTTCAACCGTCTCAACGTAGAAGTAAAGATCTGTAGCACCGGCGGGAATCATAAAGCTTGTATTTGCAAGCTTTGTCCACTTCCCCTTCGGAGCGTTCACTTGCGCAATACCTGCATATTTGGTTTCGTTATTCAGAGTATACTGAAGTGTGAGTTTGAAATCCTCGGAATCAATTGCATCCTGCATTACCATAACATTGAAGCTATAGGCGTTTCCGGGAACAAATGTGCTTGTATTCAGTTTCATGGTTGCGCCGTTCCAGCAAGAGGTTCTGTTCGTTACATACAGTGAAGCATCACCTGCATACGAAGCGTTATTGCTTGTAATTACAGTTGCCGGACCTCTGCCAGTCCAATCAGAAGCACCATTTTCAAATGTATCATGGAAGAAATATTCATCCTTGACAGGCTTATCATTGTTCGTTGTAGTTGTTGTTGTGGTGGTGGGCTTGGTGGTAGTAGTTGTAGTCGTCGTTGTTGTGGTGGTTGTCGTTGTAGTAGTTGTTGTTTCCGGAGCCGTCTGAACAGGCTGTGTATCCTGAATGTACTTATCTACAACACCTGCCCAGAATTTACCCATCTTCTCATAACCGCCGCCATTGGGATGGAGGTTGTCGGTGTCAATATCGGAGCCGGTAAGGCATCCGTGTACATCGGCAAATCTTACATTTCTGCCGGCTTTCGCATAATCTTCAGCAACCTTCTTAACGGTAGCATTATATGCCGCAACTCTCTCGGGGTTTCCGCCATAGGCAGTAAATTCCGGAATTGAACCCATGAAGATGATACTGTCAGAAGGCATATTTGCCAGCATGTAATCGATCAGATCATGCAGCTCGCCTTCACATCTTGTTACCGGGTGTGCAGAAGTCATATCGTTTGTGCCGATGATCAGAAGAATGATATCGGGCTGTGCCTGCTTGATGGCATCCTTTTCTTTCAGTTTTTCAAGGAGTCCCCAGCCGGATCCGGGATTGTCTTCCTTGATCCTATAGCCGCTGTAGCCTGCATAGTTATTATCGTAAGTCACGTTCTGCCCATTATAATTGAATGTCGCACTGTTCGAGCCTTCGGGACCTACCATATCAATACCTGTATAACCTCTCTGTTTGAGAGCGTAGTCCAGATACTTTCTGTAACCGCCGTCTTCACCCCAACCATGTGTGATGGAGTCACCGATGGGCATGATCTTGATTGTATTGTTGTTGACGGGTGGCTTCTCAACTGTGCCCCTGCCCGTTACAACGGATGAACCCTTGCCGGCTACCGCTGCCTGAACTGCGTCAATATAAAAGTCGCACAAAGCATCCGAACCATACGGAGTTTCAATATACAGATATGTATCGCCCGTGTTTTGCGGAACTGTAAATTGCGCATTCTCCAGCTTCGTCCACTCACCGCTTTTTACTGTGCAGGAAGCAACGTGTGAGTAGGTAACTCCGTCGCCGCTGCCCTGCTGGAGTGACATCTGAATCGGCACATCCTCACCGGATTTCTGAAGAACCGCCGCACTGAAGCTGTATGTTTTTCCGGGAACAAAATCACTTGTATCAAGCTGAACAGTTGCACCGTTCCATACGCTCGTTCTTCCCGAAACAAACAGTGAACTTGCACCATCATAGTAGTTTTTATTGTCGATAGTGACGGAAACACCGCCTCTGGGTGACCAGTTGTCCGTGCTGTTCTCAAAGCTGTTTGTGAAATACACACCATTTGAATCTGCTGCTCCCGCAGCCGTAATGACGGCTGACGTAAGATTTGCGGTAATCATAACAGCAGCTGTTCCTGCACATATGATTTTCTTTAATAAACCGTTTTTCATATTATTTTCCTCACTTTCTGATGAATTTTTCTCTGCAAAAAACAACAAAAGCACATAGCTGCTTTAAAGCACGCTACATCACTTATCATTACATAAATTATAACATTTTGCACATAAATTTTCAAGTATTTTTTGAAGAATATATATAAATAGACTATGAACTTTTAACAATTTTGCATTGCTAAAACGTTTTCAATTCCGTTTCAAGTGCGTCGGAGTTGGGTTACACGAATAAAAAAGCATCTCTCCAAAAGTCTCAGAAAGCCAAAAGGTCATGGCTCATTGAAGCATGACCTTTTGGTTTCTCATAGTATGGTGCTATACTAAAAAAAGTCCACGATACAGTGAAGAATTCAAGAAAACGATCGTAAATCTGCACCAAAACGGCAAAAGCTATGCAGAGATCGAGCAGGAATACGGCGTATCCCACAGCGCCTTAGCCAAATGGATCAAGCAGTATTCTGTAGTGAAGCTCGATGATGACACTCTCATTACTGCTGAGCAGATCAAGGCTCTGCAAAAGAGAAACGCTCAGTTGGAAGAGGAAAATCTAATCCTAAAAAAAGCCATTGCGATATTCACGCCACACTCAGGCAAAGACTAAACGCAGTCCATTCGCTGCGTCAGGAGCACGCTGTGACAACACTTTGTCGGGTTCTGGGTGTCAATCGGAGTACTTACTACAAATTCCGCAACCGCAAAGATTCTCGCAGAGATGTTGAAAACAGAGAGCTTCGTGCAAAGATCCTTGCACTTTACATCAAAAGCGACAAACGGTTGGGTTCACAGAAAATGACCGAATGCCTTGCACGGGAATATCGCATTCACATCAGCTGCGGCAGAGTGTACCGCCTGATGAAAACGATGAATTTACCGAAAATGAGCACCTTTAAGCCGCCTAAGCAGAAATCAAATTCCAATGCCGAGGGTGGTATCTGCAAAAATCTACTGCAACAGCAATTCAAGCCGGAGAAGCCGAAAATGGCTTGGGTCTGCGATTTTACTTACATCAGAGCCAGTTCAAGGATGCTACGAATATGCATATACAAAATAATCTAATCTATCATTTTCAGCACCATTTCCACACTTTCCTTTATTCCGACCGAACTATCAATTACAAACTCGTAATGCTTCTCATCTCCCCATTCAAGTCCAGAAATATTCTTGTAATACATTGCCCTCGCCTTGTCGGAACGGGCGATGTTCTGTTCTGCTTCCTCACAGGTGTCGCCGTAGACCTCCATCACCCTGCCGATACGGTATTCCTTCGGTGCGTGAATGAAAACACGGACTACATTCGGGTTATCCTTCAGCACATAGTCCGCCGCTCTGCCGACTATCACACAGCTGCCTTGCTCAGCAATCTTCTCAATGATTTTCTTCTGTGCAATGATCGCCTGATGCACAACAATATTACTCAGATACAGCTCGTGCATCAGCTGCGGTGCGTTCTTGTTGAGGTCGGAGATGAACTCTCTGTCAAGTCCGCTTTCCTGTGCGGCAAGGGCAGTAACTTCCTTATAGTAAAAAGGTATTCCAAGCCTTTCAGCCACAAGTCTGCCTATTTCCTTACCAGATGAGCCATGCTGTCTTGCTATGGTGATGATAACACCCTGCTTTGACTTCTGCAATACAGCGTTCGGATGTTCCTTTGACTTTTTGGTAAGATATGGATTTCTGAAAAATTGTCTGCTCATAAAAAAGCCGATTACTGACACGATTCCGTCCGTCACAGGATAAGTAAGCCAGAAATACTGCAAGCCGAATCGTGAAAACAGATACGCTAGAGGCACAAACAGGAATACCGTTCTGATGATTGTCAGTAATGAGCTTTTAAAGCTTGCTCCCACCGCTTGAAATAGTACGGGATATGTAAGAGATGTCACCAGTGGAATAAAGCTGATACCGATGATGCGGAATGCAGTGATGCCTATTCGTATGACTTCCTCGTCAGATGAGAAAAATCTTAGCATAGGCTCTGGAATCATCGCAAAGCACAGCGTTCCGAGGAACATCAGCACACAACCGAAAAGTATCACTGTGTTCAGCGTTTTTTTACAGCGTTCTGTATTCCTTGCGGCATAGTTGAAGCTGATGACAGGCACGATACAGGTCTGCATAGCACCAAGCGGAATGAAGAAGAACGTCTGCCACTTATAGTAAAGCCCCAGCACCGTTACAGCGGCATCGGAGAAGGTGGCAAGTATCATATTCAGTCCGAAAATATACAGTGTATACGCCGACTGCATAAGGATATTCGGAAGACCCAGACGGAATATCTTACCCACATAATGCGGATATTTTCTGATTGACGGCGACCTGTAAAAGCCTTTTTTCATCACCACAAGTGCCGCCACA
>SVNQ01000045.1 GCA_015066865.1 Ruminococcus sp. | reverse complement strand
GACGGGCTGTATTCTGCCACTGTAATGGGCAGAACCGCCGGAAATGATGCAGCGGAAACCGCCTTTGAACGGACAGTGAATTTCACGGAATGCCATGCACTTGTACCATATGGCTTCTTTGAATATCTGCTGAAAACGGATGGTGAATATCTCACGCTCAATGACATCCGTGGTCGGATGCCCGGCATTCTGGAACGATTTCAGGATGACTACGATGAACAGATAAAAAAGAGCATGACCGCATTCTACCAGAAGGATTATCTGCTGGAGGACTGCATTCTGACCCTGCGGTTTGATGAGGAAAAGCAGATGCTGTATTATGAGACGGTTCTGATCGCAGAGGATGCGGAGGGAACTGCCATCCTAAAAACAAAATTGTACCATACCTACAAGGGACTGATCCCGCCGACTGAGGAGGATATTACCATCTATCAGGACGGCTGCACCGATGCACTTGCAGAGGATCTTGCGAAGATTTTCGGATAACAGAGAATCCCCGATTTCTGACTGGAAATCGGGGATTTCAGCTTGTCAAAGAAGTATGATTTCACTTAATTTTGCCCCACCCTTGCCCTGCCCTCTTGCAGAGCGCTTTTTGGCTATTTATTGGGGGTTGTAGGGGGCTTCGCCCCCTACATGCGCCGAAGGCACAACCCATAATAATATAATTAGTCCATCCGTGCGCCATAAGGCGCACTGGCTGGACGGGACTTTTTCGACAGACTGAAATCCCCGATTTCTGACTGGAAATCGGGGATTTGTTGTAAAACTATAATGGCAATGGCAGAACGGCATGGGATTCCAAAGGAATCATATCTCTTTGGCGGGGGGCAGTGCCCCCAGTCATTTACTTTTTCTGCTGTGCCTTCCAATCGAGATATTCCTCATAAGTGCCTGCACGGTCGATGCAGCCGTCGGGCGTGATCTCGATAATTCTGTTTGCCACGGTTTCGAGCATCTCATGGTCATGGGATGAGAACAGCACCACACCCTTGAACGATGTCAGACCGTTGTTGACAGCGGAGATGCTTTCAAGGTCGAGATGGTTCGTCGGACGGTCGAGCAGCAGGACATTCGAACCGAATAGCATCATACGGGAGAACATGCAGCGCACCTTCTCACCACCGGAGAGTACCTGTACGGATTTGTACACATCATCGCCGGAGAACAGCATTCTGCCGAGGAATCCACGCAGATAGGTTTCGGTTTCTTCCTTGACCGCATACTGGCGCATCCATTCGATCAGGTTCAGCGGACAGTCATCAAAGTATTTTGAGTGATCAACGGGGAAATAGGAAACAGATGTGGAAACACCCCACTTGAATGTACCCTCGTCGGGCTGCTCCTCCTCCATGAGGATCTTCATGAGCATGGTAATTGCCTGCTCGCTCTCGCCAACGAACGCCACCTTGTCCGTTCTGCCGATGGAGAAGGAAACATCATTGAGGAGCTTAACGCCGTCCACTGTCTTGGAAATTCCGTTTACCTGCAGTACATCCTTACCGATCTCACGATCAGCGTCAAATCCGATGAACGGATAACGGCGGCTCGATGCAGGCATTTCTTCCACCGTCAGTTTTTCGATCAGCTTGCGGCGGGCGGTTGCCTGACCGGATTTGGATTTGTTTGCGGAGAATCGTTCGATGAAGGATTTGAGCTCCTTGATCTTTTCCTCCGCCTTCTTGTTCTGCTGCTTGATCAGACGCTGCATCAGCTGGCTGGATTCATACCAGAATGCGTAGTTTCCGACATACATCTTAATTTTGGTGTAGTCAATATCCACGATATGCGTGCAGACATTGTTCAAGAAGTGACGGTCATGGGATACCACGATCACCGTACCGAAGTATTCCGCAAGGAATCCCTCCAGCCAGCGGATCGCCTCAATGTCCAGATGGTTTGTCGGCTCGTCGAGCAGGATGATGTCGGGATTGCCGAACAATGCCTGCGCAAGCAGTACCTTCACCTTTTCGTTACCCGAAAGGCTGTCCATCTGCATGTACAAAAGTTCCTCGGGAAGTCCCAGGCCCTGCAAAAGCTTGGAAGCATCCGATTCCGCCTCCCAGCCGTTGAGTTCAGCAAATTCGCCCTCAAGCTCAGAGGCAAGCACGCCGTCCTCCTCGGAGAAATCTTCCTTTGCATACAGCGCATCCTTCTGCTGCATGATCTCATAAAGTCTTGCATTTCCCATCAGGATGGTGTCGAGGACAGTGTACTGGTCATAAGCAAAGTGATCCTGCTTGAGGATACTCATGCGCAGTCCCTTGTCAATGGTCACTTCGCCCGTGGTAGGCTCTAAATCGCCGCAGAGAATTTTCAGGAATGTGGATTTTCCTGCACCGTTTGCCCCGATCACACCGTAGCAGTTGCCGCCCGTGAATTTGAGGTCAACGTTTTTGAATAATGTGTCGCTGCCGAACGACAGGCTCACATTGGATACTGTAATCATAAATCGAACTCCTTTATATTTGTGGTGTTTCATACGAAAACTCTCCGCCAAAGAGCAGAGAGTTCCATATTTGCTATTATTAGTATACCATAGATTCAGCCCAAAAAACAATTTATGGAATTGTAGAAAAACACTTGATTTTTCAAGGGAAATATGGTATAATATAACAAAGTAAGCGGCGTGTGCCGGAAAGGAGTTTTGCTATGTTTAAAGTTACCGTAAGAGGCGGAGAACTGCCCAAATCCGAAATTGATGCCTATATTTTTTATACGAAGAAGAAATACGGCACGGTACTGCCCGAAGATCTGGAGATCATTCTTGAGCTTGACGGGGACTATGTAAATATCTCCTACAATCCGCCGCTATGCTTCCGTGCTTATCGTGCAACGGATTATCTGGTGAACAATGCCGCAAAGCTCAATGACTCAAAGCTTTCAGAGATGCATGATAAACTGCCGAATGCCGTATAATGAAGTCAGACAGTCCGTTTTTGAACGGACTGTCTTTTTGTACAAAAACGGATTCTCTGTTTTGTTGGATGCGACAAAGATGAAAAATATTCCCAATATTTTTCAGCCCTGATTGTTTTATGAGTAAGAAGTATTTCAAGGCTTCTCAAATTGCAATACAGAGGAGGTATGTATATGAATATCGAGAAATTTATATCCGGTATGACGGCACTGGCACTTTGTGTGAGCATGACGGCACTGGCAGTCCACGCACAAACAGAGGAGTATCCTAAAATTTCTCCAAAGCTTCAGGAAGTGATGCAGTCCGGTGAAACGCTGATCGAAGTCGGTGTCTGGTTTCAGCCCATTGAACAGAAAACCACACCTGAGGAATATGCAAAGCTGAATACCGAAAAGGCATCACGCATTGCACAGGAGATCGGTCTGGAGAGCAACTCCTATTGGTGCAGCAAGTATGCACCTCTGTTTATTACGCAGATGACCGTAGAACAAATTGAAGCGGCAGAAGCGCATGCAGAGGTGAGGGAGCTTTCAAACGGCATGGAAATGTCCGATGAGATTCCGACAGAAAACGGTCCCGATGATATTGTCAATCATTGCGATGTGAATGGCGACGGCGTAACCAACGCACAGGATGCAGCATTTGTTCTTATGTTTGCTGCAGAAGTTGGTTCGGGATCCTTCACAGGTTCCGGAGAACTGGATTTTTCCCATGCAGATTTCAATTATGACGGTGTTATTAATGCAAATGATGCAGCGGATGTCCTCGTGTATGCCGCATCTGCAGGAGCAGGGGGTACCGATCCCGAAGAGCCGATTACCGAAATCGACATCAGTGTGCGCAGTCTGAAGGAATTTGAATCCATGCGGGACAGCCTTACTCTTTCCGATGATACATCGTCCGTTGATCTGCAGCAGCTGATTGACGGCCTTAGTCCCATTGGCACATTGCCTGCGGAATAATACAAAGAGCCTGAGAAGATGGTACAATCTTCTCAGGCTTTATTTCTATATAGCCGGACTGTGTTATTTTGCCTGGAGCAATGATGATTTCTGCTGCAGGCGAAGCTTGTCCGTGATCAGCGCAATAAATTCGGAATTTGTGGGCTTCCCCTTGCAGGTGTTCACCGTGTATCCGAAAAATGAATTGAGAATATCCAGATCACCTCTGTCCCATGCAATTTCAATTGCATGACGGATCGCACGTTCCACACGGGATGAAGTGGTGTTGAATTTCATTGCCACCGTCGGATACAGAAGCTTTGTTACGCTCTCAAGAAGCTCCGCATTATCAATGGATGCCAGAATTGCCGCACGGAGATAATGATAGCCCTTGATATGTGCGGGAACACCGAGCTGGTGAATCACATCCGTCACAATGATTTCCAGATCCTGCGGGTTAGCTGCATTGCTCTGTTCATGCGAAACGAGCGAAAGAATGCGTTCAGCCAGTGTAGAAATATCGAACGGCTTAAGCATGAAATAGGCAGCTCCGAGTTCCATGATCTGGTGTTCCACAAATGGATTGTCATAACCGGAGGTGACAATAAATGCAGGAAATACGGGCGCTTCTGCTTTGGTTCTCTTAATCAGTTCAATGGCGTCCATATGCGGCATTGTACTGTCTATGATTACAACATCCGGTTTTTCATCCAGAATGGTGTTGAGGAGAACATTGCCGTCCTTACGTCTTGTAATGGCGTAAAGTCCGTAGCCGCGCAATGCGCTGGCAGTTGTAATACCATAGTCCGCTGAGTCATCTCCGATGAGAATTTTCTTCTTGTCTTTCATTTGAAGTGTACCTCCCTTGCTCTACAAGTATATGTTAACATAAATTTCCAAAGAATGCAATAGCGAAAGCGATACTTTTTTTAATAAAATCGACGAAATTTTGAAGTGAAATTTTCCGTCGATCATTTTTGTCTTGTCGGAATAATGGGGAAAATCACGATTTTTTTAGTATTGTTCCATCAAAAACAAAAATATAAAAAACATGTAAGTTTTGTTTTTGTGGGAAATACCGCAGTTTGTAATTTCCTGATGACTTGAAGTTTTGGATTTGGTAGATTTTTATAAATAGTTTAATTTTTTACAAATTTGTGTCAAAATTAAGAACGGAAATTTGACGAAAAAAGCAGAAATACATAAATATGCATAATATTCAAAATATACTGCTGAGTATGTATATTTTGTAGGGAAATTTAAATTTTACCTGCATATTTATGCAAAAAGCACTTGACAACGGTGTGGGGTATGGTGTATAATAAAATATGTATTATATGAATTTAGGAGGAATTTCCCATGGCAAAAGAAATCAAAAAAGTAGTGCTTGCATACTCCGGCGGTCTGGATACATCCATTATTATTCCGTGGCTGAAGGAGAACTATAATAACTGTGAAGTTATCGCAGTTTCCGGTGACGTTGGTCAGGGTACGGAGCTTGACGGTCTGGAAGAAAAGGCAATCAAGACAGGTGCGTCCAAGCTGTACATTGAGCATCTGACGGAAGAATTTATCACAGATTATGTATATCCGACTGTACAGGCAGGTGCGATCTATGAAAATCGCTACATGCTTGGTACTTCCTTTGCACGTCCGATCATCGCAAAGAGAATTGCAGAGATCGCTCTGGCTGAGGGCGCAGATGCCATCTGCCATGGCTGCACAGGCAAGGGCAACGACCAGGTTCGTTTTGAGCTGGCAATCAAGGCATTCGCTCCTGAAATGCAGATCATCGCTCCGTGGAGAATCTGGGACATCAAGTCCAGAGATGAGGAGATCGACTATGCAGAGGCTCACAATATCCCGCTGAAGATCAACAGAGAGACCAATTATTCCAAGGATAAGAATATCTGGCATCTGTCCCATGAGGGCCTGGATCTTGAGGATCCGGCAAACGAGCCGCAGTATGAGAAGGAAGGCTTCCTGGAGATGGGCGTATCCCCGCTGCAGGCACCGGACAAGCCTACATATGTTACCATTCACTTTGAAAAGGGTGTTCCGACTGCCATTGACGGCAAGGAAATGGGCGCAGTAGAGCTGGTTTCCACACTGAACAAGCTCGGCGGCGAGAACGGTATCGGTCTTGCTGACCTCGTAGAAAACCGTCTGGTTGGCATGAAGTCCAGAGGCGTATACGAAACTCCCGGCGGTGCGATCCTGTACCATGCACATGAGGTTCTCGAAACCATCACACTGGATAAGGAAACAGCTCGCATGAAGCAGCACATCGGCATCAAGTTTGCCGATATCGTATACAACGGTCAGTGGTACACACCCCTGCGTGAAGCACTCAGCGCATTCGTAACCGAAACACAGAAGACTGTTACAGGTGACGTTCGTCTGAAGCTCTATAAGGGCAACATCATCAACGCAGGCGTAACTTCTCCTTATACACTGTATGATGAAGAGGTTGCTACTTTTGACGCTGATGAAGTATATGACCAGAAGGACAGCGCAGGCTTCATCAATCTGTTCGGTCTGCCGATCAAGGTAAAGGCACAGCTCGACAGAAAGCGCGCAGAGCAGAAGTAAGAAATCACCATAAACAGCGATTTTAAAGAATAATACACACATGGAAACACGGGGACTTTCACCGGTCCCCGGCGTTTCTGTTTCATTTTCGATTAAACGGAGGGGAAGCCAATGGCACTTTGGGCCGGTAGATTTTCAAAAGAAGTGGACGAAACCGTCAACGCTTTCAATTCTTCAATTGCATTTGACGCTCGTATGTACGAGCAGGATATCCGAGGCAGCATTGCGCATGCAACGATGCTTGGCGACTGCGGTGTGATTGAAAAATCGGAAAGCGTAGCAATCATTGAGGGATTGCGTGAAATTCTGGCGGATCTGCAGGAGGGCAGACTCATGTTTGACCCGAATGCGGAGGATATCCACATGTTTGTCGAGGCAGAACTGACCAAGCGTCTGGGCAGTACCGGAAAGCGCCTGCATACAGCTCGTTCCCGAAACGATCAGGTGGCACTGGATATCCGCCTGTACCTGCGTGATGAGATCGCAGAGATCAAGGCACTGGTTCTGGAGCTTGCCGAAACGCTCTGCAGCATGGCAGAAAAGCATACCGAAACCATTATGCCCGGCTATACTCATCTTCAGAGAGCGCAGCCGATTACCTATGCGCACCATCTGCTTGCCTATGCACAGATGCTTGCAAGGGATCTGGAGCGACTGGATGATACCGCAAAGCGCATGAACGAATGCCCTCTGGGAAGCGGTGCGCTGGCAGGCACGACCTATCCGATCAACCGTCAGCAGACTGCACAGCTGCTGGGTTTTGACCGTCCTGTGGCAAATAGTCTGGATGGTGTTTCCGATCGTGATTTCTGTGTGGAGCTTGCATGTGCGCTGTCATTGCTGATGACGCATCTGTCCCGATTCTCTGAGGAGATCATTCTGTGGTGTTCATGGGAATTTAAGTTCATTGAGCTGGATGATGCCTATGCAACAGGCTCCTCCATCATGCCGCAGAAGAAGAATCCCGATGTAACGGAGCTGATCCGTGGCAAGACCGGCAGAGTGGTGGGCGATCTGATGACGCTCCTCTCCATGCTCAAGGGTCTGCCGCTTGCGTATAACAAGGACATGCAGGAGGACAAGGAAGCGATCTTTGATGCGATTGACAACGTAAAACTCTGCGTCAAGACCTTCACTCCCATGCTTGCAACGATGAGAGTGCTGAAGGATAATATGAGAAAGGCAGCAGCCAAGGGCTTTATCAACGCAACCGACTGCGCCGATTATCTGGTAAAGAAGGGCATGCCCTTCCGTGATGCGTACAAGATCACAGGAACTCTGGTTGCAAGATGCATCGCAGAGGAGCTGACGCTCGAAACGCTTCCGCTGGATGCTTACAAAGAAATGACCGACCTCTTTACAGAGGATGTATATGACGCGATCAGTCTGGATACCTGCGTGAAGGAACGTTCCTCCGAGGGTGGACCTTCCCCGAAGGCAGTTTCCGTGCAGCTCGCACAGCTGCGTGAACGCCTGCATCAGGATGTCTGATTATGAATAAACGAGCAATAAAATTTATTCTTGCCCTGACCACGCTTTCTGTGCTTGTCTGGGCAGTGGGAGAATTCCTCATTGCGGAATTTATCAACAGCTATAAGATTTCCGTGATCTGGGCGGTTTTCTGCCTGATTGCATGCTGTGCCTACAGTGTCTGGAAATGTCCGTGGAATGTGGATAAAGCAGAAGATGAGGAAGATTGAATAAAGGAGAGCTACCATGTCCGTAAAAGTGTATATTGATGGTCAGGCAGGTACAACCGGTCTGAAAATTGTAAATCGTCTGGAACAGCGTGAGGATATCACACTGCTGAAAATTGCAGAGGAGGACAGACACAATGCCGAAAAGCGTGCGGAAATGATGCATGCAGCGGATTTCACATTCCTTTGCCTGCCCGATGATGCGGCAAGAGAAGCAGTCAAGCTTGCAGGGGACAGCACCCGAATTTTGGATGCATCCACCGCACACCGAACAAATCCTGCGTGGGCATATGGTTTTCCGGAGCTTTCAAAGGAATTTCGTGAAAGACTTGCTGCTTCCGATAAGACAGCAGTTCCCGGATGCTATGCAAGCGGTTTTATCTCCCTGCTCTATCCGATGGTGACAAATGGTCTGCTTCCTGCGGATTTTCCGGTGTTTGCCTATGCGACCTCCGGCTACAGCGGTGCCGGCAAAAATGCCATTGCGCAGTATGAATCCGAGGACAAGCCTTTTGAATTTGGCAGCCCCCGACAGTATGCACTTGCGCAGCAGCATAAGCACCTGCCCGAGATGCAGAAGTTTTCCGGTCTGACACATACCCCGATGTTCAATCCCATCATCTGTGATTATCACAGCGGTATGGTGGTTTCCGTGCCGATCCAGACAAGAATGCTTGACAAGAAGATCACACTGCAGCAGGTTAACGAAATGTTCCATGCGCACTATGCGGACGCAAAGCTTGTTGAAGTCAAGCCCATGATGGAGGAAGAGCAGAAATCCTTCTTCCTCGCATCGAATACACTTAGCGGACAGAACAAGCTGGAGATCTTTACCTTTGGTAACGATGACCAGATCCTGCTCTGCGCAAGACTGGATAACCTCGGTAAGGGTGCATCCGGTGCAGCAGTGCAGTGCCTGAACATCATGATGGGCATAGACGAAACAACAGGACTCCTGTAAGGAATGATACTATAATATAGAGGTGTATCGCTTTGAATATCAAAGAATTTAAGAATATGACATTTGTGGACGGCGGTGTTTGTGCTGCCAAGGGATTTATGGCAAACGGCGTACATTGCGGCATTTCCCGTAAGGCACTTGCCGAAAAGCCGGAGGATCCCACCATGCAGGCAAATCTGCCTGCCGAAGGCAAGAAGAAACATGATCTTGCCATGATCTATGCGGAAAAGCCCTGTACTGCAGCGGCAATGTATACCACCAATAAGGTGCAGGGTGCGCCGATCGCCGTGACCAGAGAGAATCTGAAAAACGGCATGGCACAGGCAGTTATCGTCAATTCCGTCAATGCCAATACCTGCAATGCAGACGGCGTTGAGAAAGCACAGATGATGTGTGATGCTGCCGCAGAAGCACTCAAGCTTGATCCTGCCGATATTATTGTCGCATCCACCGGCGTCATCGGTCAGCCCCTCCCGATCGAACCCATTCTTGCAGGCGTTCACGGACTTGCAAAGGGACTGTCCCATGAGGGAAATACCGCCGCAGTCGAGGCGATTATGACGACCGATACCTGCCCGAAGGAAGTAGCAGTGCAGTTTACACTGGGCGGCAAGATCTGCACCCTTGGCGGCATGCTCAAGGGCAGCGGTATGATCCACCCGAATATGGCAACAACACTGACTTTCCTCACAACCGATTGCGCAATTGATGCAGGTCTTTTGCAGCAGGCACTGCGTGAGGTTGTGAATCTTACGCTGAATCGTGTCAGCGTGGACGGTGATACTTCCACCAATGACATGGTTTGCGTGATGGCAAACGGCATGGCGGAAAATGCCGTGGTTTCTAAAGAAAACGAAGATTACGAGATGTTTAAGGACGCACTGTATGCGGTTCTCATGAACCTTGCAAGAATGATGGCAAGGGATGGCGAGGGCGCAACCAAGCTCGTTGAATGCTTCTGCACAGGTGCTTCTGATGACAAGACTGCAGAAATTATTGCTAAGTCCGTTATCACTTCCAGCCTTTTCAAGGCTGCTGTGTTCGGTGAGGACGCAAACTGGGGAAGAATCCTCTGCGCGGTCGGCTATGCACCTGCGGATTTTGACATCCACCGTGTGGACGTCAGCTTTGCATCTGCAAAGGGCAAGCTTGATGTCTGCAAGAATGGCGCAGGGCTTGATTTTTCCGAGGATTTCGCCAAGGAAGTGCTTTCCGAGGAAGAAATTCAGGTGTTGATTTCCGTTGGTAACGGCACAGGCTCTGCAGTTGCATGGGGCTGTGACCTGACCTATGATTATGTCAGGATCAACGGCGATTATAGAAGCTGATCGGATAGAATCCACATATAAGGATGTAAGGAGATGCAGGAAATGCAGGATATGATTTCGAATGAAACAAGGGCAAGAGTGCTTAATGACGCACTGCCCTACATTCAGAAATATAATAATAAAATTGTAGTAGTCAAGTACGGCGGTAATGCCATGACCAACGAAGCGCTCAAGCAGGCAGTAATGAGTGACATCGTGCTGCTCCATCTTGTCGGAATCAAGGTGGTTCTGGTGCATGGCGGCGGCCCTGAGATTAACGATATGCTGCGCCGTCTGAATATCAAGAGCAAATTCATCAGCGGTCTGCGCTATACCGACGAAGCAACGGTTGACGTTGTAAAAATGGTGCTCGCAGGTAAAGTGAACAAGGAACTGGTAACACTCCTGAGCCAGAAAAACGGAAATGCAATCGGACTTTGCGGCATGGATGAGCAGATGCTCATTGCTGAAAAGACCTATGGCGCAAACGGCGAAGATCTGGGATTTGTTGGAAGTGTTGTAGATGTGAACACCAAGCCCATTATGGATGCACTTGATAACGGCGTTATTCCCGTTATCGCTACTGTTGCATGCGATAGAAAGGGACAGGCATATAATGTCAATGCGGATACAGCAGCAGCAAGAATTGCTGCTGAGCTGAATGCAGAGAATCTGATTTTGCTGACGGATATCGCAGGACTTCTGCGGGATAAGGATGATCCTTCCACATTGATTCCCGAAGTAAATGTCAGCGAAGTGCCTTCCATGAAACTGCAGGGCATCATTTCGGGCGGTATGATCCCGAAAATTGACTGCTGCGTGGAAGCGATTCGCCGCGGCGTGCATAAGACGGTTATCATTGACGGCAGAGTACCGCATTCCATCCTGATTGAGATTCTCTCCAGTGAAGGAATCGGCACACAGTTCAAGGCATGATGATTTTCATACAATTGCTGCCCGTGCTAATTTCGCTGTGCTGTGTGATTGCGGCAATTCTGCTTCGCCGCAGTGTCAAGGGGAGCGTAAGGAATCCCGTTTACACGCAGGCGGTTGTTGTTTCGAAAGTGACGCAGATAGGCTATCGGCATCATTCCACCGTGGAACAGAGTGCACCTGTGCTGCGCTATATGACGGAACAAGGTGAAAGGACGGCAGTTTATCAGCGGTATGTACCTGAATGGCAGTACAATTATCATAATGGGGATACCGTGCAGATCTGTTATGATCAAAAAAATAGTGGAAATTTCCGGATATGCCATGACCAAAGCGATGTATGGAAAAGCAATTTGCTGTTGTGCATTGCGTTTGGAACACTATTGGCATATGCTGTATTATGGATACAATATCATTAAGTAAGAGGAGCTGATACTTTTTATGGATACGATTGAAATGACGCAACAGCATATCATGTCCACCTATGGCCGCAGTAATCTTGTACTTGAAAGCGGTAATGGTGCGACATGTGAGGATGCAGTAAAACGAAAATACATAGATTTTGGCAGTGGTATCGGCACAACTTCACTGGGTTTTTGCGATCCTGACTGGACGGATGCCGTCTGTGCACAGGTGAAAAAACTCCAGCATACCTCCAATTTGTTCTACCATGAGCCGCAGGCAGAGCTTGCACAGATGCTCTGTGAAATGACAGGATACAGTAAGGTATTCTACGGCAATAGCGGTGCCGAAGCAAATGAATGTGCAATCAAGCTGGCAAGAAAGTACAGCTTTGATAAATATGGAAAGGGCAGACATACCATTATTACATTGGTGAACTCTTTCCATGGCAGAACACTGGCAACACTTTCCGCAACCGGACAGGATGTGTTTCACAATTTCTTCTTCCCGTTCGTTGAGGGCTTCCGTTACGTGAAAGCAAATGACATTGAAGATTTGCACGCAAATCTTGATGATTCTGTATGTGCCATCATGGTGGAGTATATACAGGGTGAAGGCGGTGTAAAGCCGCTGCATGCAGAATTTGTTGCTGAAATCCGCAGAATCTGTGATGAAAAGGATATTCTGATGATTGCGGATGAAGTGCAGACCGGAATCGGAAGAACAGGGAAACTTCTGGCAGGGGAACATTTCGGATGTAAGGCAGACGTGACAACGCTTGCCAAAGGACTTGCAGGTGGACTTCCCATCGGTGCATGTCTTGCCAATGAAAAATGTGCGGATGTGCTGGATAAAGGTTCGCACGGTTCCACATTCGGCGGAAATCCTGTAGCGTGTGCAGGTGCCGTAGCAGTTTTGAAAAAAATGTCACAGGCTGATATGATGCAAAGCATCATTGAAAAGAGTGATTACATACGGAGTCAGCTTGCTGCAATTGATGAAGTATCCGAAGTCAGCGGCAAGGGTATGATGATCGGTATAGCCCTGAAGACAAAGAATGCTGCGGATGTTCTGCAGGAATGTTTAAAAAATGGTCTGCTTGTCCTGACCGCAAAAGATCGTGTTCGACTGCTTCCGCCTTTGACGATCGGGATGGACGAGGTAACGGAAGGCATGAAGATTCTGTGTAAAGTACTGGAGGGATAATTTATGGAACTGTTTGTAGTACCGAAAAATACTGAAAAATATAATGTGTTCGATAAAAAGGATCGAAGAATTTATAAAATTACAAGAAAAAGATTTGGCAAATCTTGGACGCTTCATGATGCCAGTGACTACGCGCTCTATTCCATGCTGCAGACGGGCAGCGGAAAAAAGCCCAGCTTTAAAATTGAATTTAATGATGCACCGTTTATGATTATAACCTGCAAATCTATCTACCTTGATCCCTCTTTGGAATGCGAAGGACAGGGACAGAAGTTTGTTATAAAGAGCCGTGACCGTATGAATTTTGAACTTCTGAAGAACGGAACAAAAGTTGGCAGCATCACAACAGAAAAGCAGACGAATAATGAGCAGAAATATTTTATAGAAATAGAAGACAAGGCGTTTGATGATTATATCCCGTTGTTTGCAGTGTGCGTAGATAAATGCTTCAGCGGCTTGAACAAGTAATTTGGGAGGATTTTTTTTGAGATGAAACATTTACTGAAAATGCTGGATCTGAGCCAGCAGGAGATTTTTGAGATTCTGGATCTGGCGGATCAGCTCAAGTACCAGACAAAGCATAATATTCCCCATCCGATTCTGGAGGGTAAAACATTGGGTATGATCTTCCAGAAGGCATCCACGAGAACACGTGTTTCTTTTGAAACCGGCATGTATCAGCTCGGCGGTTATCCGCTGTTCCTGTCTGCAAATGACCTGCAGATCGGCAGAGGTGAGCCCGTGCAGGATACTGCCCGTGTGCTGTCCCGCTACCTCGATGGCATCATGATCCGTACATTTGCCCAGCAGGAGGTAGAGGATCTTGCGAATTTTGGTAATATTCCGATCATCAACGGTCTGACTGACTTTGCACATCCCTGTCAGGTTCTTGCTGATCTTCTGACCATCCGTGAGAAGAAAGCAAGCTTTGATGGTCTGAAGATGTGCTACATCGGCGACGGCAATAATATGGCAAATTCCCTCATCGTAGGCTGTCTGAAGGTTGGCATGGCTGTATCCGTTGCGTGCCCCGAGGGCTATCACCCGGATCAGCAGGTAATGGATTTTGCGAATGGTTATGGCTGCTTCTCCATCACCGATAAGCCGCTTGAGGCTGCCGCAAATGCAGATGTGCTGATCACTGATGTATGGTCTTCCATGGGAATGGAGTCTGAAATTGAAAAGCGTAAGATTGCATTCAAGGGCTACCAGATCAATGATGATGTAATGGCTGCTGCGAATTCCGGAGCAATTGTAATGCATTGCCTGCCTGCACATCGTGAAGAAGAAATCACCGCAAAGGTGTTTGAAGCACACGCTGACACCATCTTTGATGAAGCAGAAAATCGTCTGCACGCACAGAAGGCAGTTCTCGTGAAGCTCATGGGTCAGGAATAAAAAAGTAAAGCACATCCATCATCGATGGATGTGCTTTTTTCAATCAAATATGCTTATTAGATGTGCAAAATGAATAGAAAGAATCAAATTTTTATGGTAAATGAGATGCTTTGCACAAAGTCGAAAAAAAGCGAAAAAAAGCATTGACAAATACTTGCAAGTATGCTATAATAAATAAGTCGTCAGGGATGAGAGATCAGAAATGATGACAATCATATCTCAAAAAATTTAAAAACTTCTGAAAAAAGGGTTGACAAAGAGCAAGAGATGTGATATAATAAAGGAGTTGCTTCGGAGAAGGAAACGAGCTAAGGAGCAACGGAACTTGCATCTTGAAAACTGAACAATGCGAAAGAAAAACTGGAACCCTAAGATTCCTGTTCTGGCAAG
>SVNQ01000006.1 GCA_015066865.1 Ruminococcus sp. | reverse complement strand
TGGAGTCGTACATGGTTTCGCCGCTGCCATCCACATACTGTAACTTCATGTAGAAGGTGTCGGTTGCTGCACCGCTGGTGTACTTCATGTTTGCACTGAAGCTGTATTCCTTGCCCGGCTCAAATGCTCTTGCATTCAGGCTCTTCTGTGCGCCGTTCCATGCAGCTGTTCTGCCGGATACAAACAGGGAGTTGCTGCCCTTGTACTTTTCAGCACTCGACTGTGCAATTGTTGCACCGCCTCTGGATGCCCAGCTGTCTGTGCCTGTCTCAAACGGGCTGTTGAAGTAGTAGCCGTTTGCATCGGGCTCGATAGGACCGGGTTCTACATAACCGCCGCTGCCTGCAGGATTCATCGGATCGCCCCAATTGGACTCCGGTACCATGCCCATCAGCGTATTGTATGCTGCCTTCGGCTGGTTGTTTCTATCATGCAGCAGAGGAGTGTTCTCGCCGCCGATCCAGGTGTTTCCATCATTCGGACCCCAGATGCAGACTGCGGTTACCTTACCGGGATAGTTACCGGTATTGATGTCCATTGCTGCCTGGAATACTGCCTTGTACTTGTCAGCCTGCTGCTGTGCGCTGAACTTGCCATTCTCTGTGCTGATGTCAAGCTCTGTTACCTGTACTTCGCAGCCGGGGCCGATGTTTGCATACTTCTGCATTGCGGTCTTATAGGTCTGTACGCCTGTAAAACCGTTTGCATCGGAATTGATATGGGACTGCATGCCCACACCGTCGAGCAGGCCCTTGTCAAACAGATCCTTACACATCTTATAGATGCAGTCTCTCTTGTGATCCCAGTACTCGTTGTAGTCGTTGTAGAACAGCTTACAAGTCTTGGGAGCGTATCTTCTTGCAAATGTGAACGCCTTTTCTACGAATGCATTGCTTCCGTATACCTGTACCCACGGGGATGCGCCGTTGCCATAGCCGGGAAGTCTTGCGCCGCCGTTGTTTGCGGTTCTGTTTGCATCGTCGCTGACTACTTCGTTACATACGTCGTATGCATACAGGTTCAGGCTCGGATACTGGCTCTGGTACAGTGCAAACAGATTCTTGATATAGCTCTCAAGTCTCTGGTCCATTACATTGCTGCTTACCCAGTTGCCGCCGTCCTGGAAATTGTCCTTGAAGAACCACTGCGGTGTCTGGCTGTGCCATACCAGTGCATGGCCTCTCAGCGGAATCTTATTCTTGATACAGAAGTCGATAATTGCTGCCGCACCGTTCAGTGTTACCTTAATATCGGCGTTTGTGCTGCCGTTGCGAACCAGTGTTGCATCCGGCTTTGTTTCGTTCTCACACTCAAGGCTGTTGTAATTCTTGATGATCATGGATGTGATACCGGAATTCTTTACAGTATAGCCGTTGAGAATGTTGCCGACTCTGAAGTAGTTTGCAAATGCATCCTTCAGACCCTGATCAGCAGTTGCTGCATATACTGCATTGACTGCCTTGGTTTCTTCCGTTGTGATCTTCACTTCGTCAAAAGCAAAGTCATTTGTGCTGTCCGTTGTCAGCGTCAGACGGAATTCATAGCTGTTCTTCGGTGCTGTGTAAACTGCGGAAAGTTCTGTCCACTCGCCGCCCTTTACTGCTGCACTGTCAAGCTCAACTACACTCTCCTCGCCTGTAGCATCATCAATACACAGCAGATTCAGGTGGAAGGTTTCATCTTCCGCACTGTATACCTTCATAGTATAGGTATACTCTACATCTCCGAACAGGTAAAAGCCCTTTGCGGATGTTGCACCGTCCTCGGCTGCAAGTCTGCCGCTGACTGTCATACCTCTGCTTCCGCCGTAACCTGCTCCGTTTTCTGCAGTCATTACTACATCGTAATTTGTACCATGCCAACCTTCATAGTCAACTTCGAAGTTGTTGTACACAGCTTCTGCCGCATACGTTTGCACGCCGCCATACGGCATCAAACTGAGCATTCCTGCACACATCATTACTGCTGTAATTCCGGCTGCGATGCGTTTTAACTTCATGCTGGTTTCCCCCTTACTAAAATAAAGATGGTAACTCCGTTTCCGATTTGTTCGTTTTCACAAAATCCTTGTTTTTCAGACTTTTTTGACTTTCATCATTCGCCTGATTCGTTCTTGTCCGCAACCCACAATTTGTAGAATTGGTGGACAAAATGAAGATTGCGGACAAAAACATCGCAGAATCAGAAGCTGAATTTTAAGCTGGTAAGCACATTCTGCCGCAATCAGCAGAATGTGCGCTATCCACTCCTCTCACGTCTGGTTCTGGTTGTTTCCGCGTTTGTTTTTTCATCCTTGTTTTCAACGTCCGTCATGCCTAATTTAATTGTAAACTTTTTTTTAACAGTTTTCAACCCACAATCTGTATATTTGGTGGACAAACTGAGGAAATCACCAATATTTTTTAAGATTTTATGATAAAGTTGCTGCATTTCTACCTAAAGCAGATCATTCATGTTTTGTCATTCTCTGCAAATTCTCAAACGATATTGCGCAAAATCTTTGAGAGGTTCCATATGCAGCATCCTCTTGACTGCGGCAATTCTTGTTTCAAATATTCATTATTTTCTCCTTGTATTATATGCCAACTTGTGATATAATAGCTGTATCATCGCATAGAAATGAGGTCATATTATGAACAAACAGAAAACACTTGCTTTTTTATCCGCATTACTCATGCTTATGTCCGTTGGCTGCAGTAATACAAACAATACATCTATAAAGGAAACAGAAACCACATCATCCGTTGTTGAAGATTCTATCAAAGAATCGGATTCAGACATGGCTCCTTATGAGGGAATGACTGCGGCGGAAATTACAGCAACTCTGACGCTTGAGGAAAAGGCATACCAGATGCAGATTCCTGCGATTTATTCTTGTGATGCAAAACAAATGAAAAAAACAAACTACGGCAGTATCCTCTCCACGTTCGGACTTGTAACACAGACACCGAATGCATGGAAAGGGATTATCACCAACTATCAAAAATCCGCTTTAGAAGCAAATTCTCCCATTCCGTTTCTTTATGGACAGGATTCTGTGCATGGTGTAAACTACGCAGTAAATACGGTTATTTTCCCGCACAACATTAATATCGGCGCTGCAAATGATCCGGAACTGACTTACAAAATGGGACTTGCTGTTGCAGATGAGATGAAAATGACGAGAATGATCTGGAACTATGCGCCTTGCGTAGCGGTTTCCTCCGATCCCAGATGGGGACGCACCTATGAAAGCTATTCCTCCGATCCGGAAATCGTCAAGTCGCTCGGCGGTCAGTTCACGCAGGGACAGATTGACGGCGGTGTGATCGTCTGCACAAAGCATTACATTGGCGACGGCAGCGTTGTCTACGGAACGGGCGAAGTGAAGGACGGCACCGATCGTCTGATTGATCGCGGCAATGCGATTTTGACAAAGGAAGAAATAGACGCACAGCTTGCCATCTATAAAGATCAGATCGAGCGCGGTGCGCAGTCGATCATGATCAGTCACAGCGCACTCAATGGCATGAAAATGCACGAAAACAAGGAATATATCACGGATGTTCTGCGTGGTGAGCTGGGATTTGAAGGCGTGGTTGTCAGCGACTGGGAATCCATCCAGAACATCGACGGCGCAGCTACACTAAAGGAACAGGTCATCATTTCCATCAATGCAGGCATTGACTGGCTGATGGAACCGATGGATTTTAAAGAAGTCTGCAAATATATTGTGGAGGCAGTCAATGAAGGCAGCATTTCACAGGAACGAATTGACGAGGCAGTGACACGCATCATTCAGCTGAAAATGGATGCGGGACTGTTTGACGATCCCTATTTGGAAAATCTAACTATCAAGCAGAGCGAAGCAGGTTCGGATGAATACCGTCAGCTGGCAAGAAAACTTGTGGAAAAGAGCATGGTGCTGATCCGCAACGAGGGCGAGACCCTTCCTCTCAAGGCAGGAACAAGCGTATTTGTAACCGGCCCTGCTGCAAATGATACCGGCGTGCAGTGCGGCGGATGGACAAGACAATGGAACGGTCTGACAGATGCCGAAAATAAGGGCAAAAAAGTAATTGAGAACGGCACAACCATTCTGGATGGACTGGAAGCGCTGGCTGCGGAATACGACTTGACGATCATTACGGACGAAGCACAGGCTGCGGATGCGGATGTGGTGCTGCTATGCGTGGGTGAACAGCCCTATGCGGAATGGAACGGTGATACGGCGGATCTTTCCATTACAGGCGCACTGGCACTGGAGGGCAACAAGAATGCCATTGAATTTGCCGATTCTCTTGACCTGCCCACCGTTGCACTGATCGTTGCAGGCAGAAATGTCATCATTGATGAATATGAAGATGACTGGGAAAGCATTGTCATGTGCGGTCTTCCCGGCAGCGAGGGTGACGGCGTTGCAAATGTTCTGACCGGAAAGAGTGCGTTCGAGGGCAAGCTTGCAATGCCGTGGTATGAATCCACAAAGGACATTGACGCAAAGAATCCATGGCTGCAGGTAGGGTACGGATTGACCTATTAATCAGATTTTTTCTGTAAAAAACGTTAATGTATCAAATATTTAGGCGATATATACAATTTCAACAAGCATCTTTTTACACACGAGAGTATATTGTTATAAATTACTTCATAAAATAATCATTTTATACACCAAATGTCCAAATTTGGGGTTGCTGATGAAGAAAAAATATGCTATAGTGATAGTGTATAATATGCGCATTGTATCTTGAAATAATTTTGCGCAAACAATACAATATACAGAAAAGGAGTAATGCATTATGAAGTTAAAACGCATAGCAGCCGGCATAACAGCAGTAATGATGTGTGCAGGAATGCTCAGTTTGATGCCGTATGGCGGCGTACAAACGTATGCGGCAGAAGCGGTGTACAACAACTTCGAAGTTAACTATGAAGGTTGGCACGGCACAAACTACGACGTAGTGATGACTGCAGAAAACGGAGCAGGCTACGGCGGCAGCAGAGGTATGACAGTCAGCGGCAGACAGTCTGCAGCAGATGGCGCAACCTCAGCAAAGGGTTTCTATCTGTTCGGAGATGTGGAGTATACCTATACTATGAAGGTATACAGCGCAGAAGATGAAACCTTCCATCTGAATTTGCTGTGCATTGACGAGGAGAGCGGTGAGGAGACCGTAGTTGAACTCGACAGCGCAGCAGTGAAGGGCGGCGAGTGGACAGAGCTTTCTGCTGTTTACACAGCACCGAAGAACAGCTATGAATTCCGTCTGACGCTGACAACGGACAGCACAAATGACTTTGCTTTTGACGAAGTGAAGATCACAACGGAAGAAACCAAGGCAGTTAATGCAGTGTATGCAGCAACTGCTGATCAGGGTCTGAAGGATGCATTTGCAAACTACTTCAGAGTCGGCAACATCCTCAATGGCGGAACTGTAAGAAATTCTTCGATCACCGCAATGATCATCAAGAACTACAACAGCCTTGAGTGTGAGAACGAAACAAAGCCGGATGCAACACTGGTTCGCAACGGCAGTACAAACACCGATATTAAGGTAACACTGAACGGTGCGGCAGCAATTCTGGACTTCTGCGTAAAGAATCAGATTCCGCTGAGAGGCCACGCACTGGTATGGCACAGCCAGACACCGCAGTGGTTCTTCAAGGACAATTTCCAGGACGGCGGCAACTGGGTAAGCAGCAATGTTATGGACCAGAGACTGGAAAGCTATGCAAAGAATCTGTTTGCACTGTACCAGAGCCAGTATCCGGATCTGTACCTGTATGCATACGACGTATGTAACGAAGTAGTCAGCGATGATGCAAACAGAACCGCAAACAACGGCGGCGCAAGACTTCCCGGCTATGGCAACGGCGCATCCCCGTGGGTACAGGTATACGGAAGCAATGCATTCGTAGAAAAGGCATTCACATTTGCAAGAAAGTATGCTCCCAAGACTTGTAAGCTGTTCTACAACGACTACAACGAGTATTGGGATCACAAGAGAGACTGCATTTACAACATGTGTAAAAACCTGTACCAGAAAGGACTTCTGGACGGTGTGGGAATGCAGTCCCATATCAATGCGGACGTAAACGGCTTCTCCGGACTTTCCGCATTCAAAACAGCAATGCAGAAATATGCAAGCATTGGCTGCGAAGTACAGGTAACGGAGCTTGACGTCAGCAGAGAAAACGGCAAGTTCAGTGCACAGCAGCAGGCAGACAAGTACAAGGGCGTATTCCAGGCAGCGATCGATACCAACAACGGCAATTTCGGCGGTAAGGTAACAGCAGTCTGCATCTGGGGTCCGAACGATGCAAATACATGGATCAAGACCGAGAACGCACCTTTGCTGCATGACACAAACAACCAGCCCAAGGAAGCATACAATACGCTGATGGCGATGATTCCGGAGTCCGACTGGGGCGATCCGAAGAATCCTGCAGGCAGCGGTGGTTATGTAGAACCCGGTCCTATCGAGCCCGATGCAAACGGTTACTACTTCAACAGCCCGTTTGAGACAGGCACAGACAGCTGGGCATCCAGAGGCGGCGCAACACTTGCACAGTCGAGTGCTGAAAAGTACAAGGGCAGCAACTCCCTGTTCGTATCCGGCAGAACAGCTGCATGGAACGGCGCACAGAAGAGCCTGAACAGCAGAGAATTCAAACCCGGCGAAGAATACAGCTTCAGTGCAAACATGAAGTACACCAGCGGTGCAGCAACCGACACCTTCTACATGAAGTTACAGTATGTGGATGGCAGCGGCGAAACCATGTACGACTCCATTGCAGAAGTAAGTGCAATTAAGGGCGAGTGGGTACAGCTGGCAAATACAAACTACAAGATTCCTGCAGACGCAACGGATATGTATGTATACGTTGAGACAGCAGAGAGCACAATTGATTTCTACCTTGACGAAGTTGTCGGCGCAGTAGCAGGCACCAAGGTTGAGGGTGCAGGCGGCGGACAGAAGCTCATCAAGGGCGACGTTGACGGCAGCGGCACAATCACAGCATTTGACCTTTCTGCAGCAAAGAAGGGTCTTGCAAAGGGCTTTGGCAACAAGATTGCGGAACTTGCAGCAGACGTTGACGAAAACGGCACTGTTGAAGTCGTTGACATTGTTCAGCTCGTACAGTTCATTATGGCGAAGATCGACAAGTTCACTATCGCTGAAAAGCCCATTCCTCCGGTGGATACAGCAAAGTTTGATGCTCTGTTTGCAGGTATCAATCCCGGCACAAGTATCAAGAAGGACAATGAAAACAATCCTCTGTATACACAGCGTTTCGGCGCTGACCCCGGTGTAATGGAATACAACGGCAGAGTATATGTTTACATGACAAACGACATCTTTGAGTATGACGGTGCAGGCAACCTTGTTGATAACAGCTACGGCAAGATCAACCAGATCAACTGCCTGTCCTCCGACGATATGGTGAACTGGACTGACCACGGTATTATCAACGTAGCAGGTTCCAACGGTGCTGCAAAGTGGGCAAGCAATTCCTGGGCTCCCTGTGCAGCGCATAAGACCATCAACGGTAAGGAAAAGTTCTTCCTGTACTTCTGTAATGGCGGTAACGGCGTAAGCGTACTGACCGCTGACAGCCCGACAGGTCCTTGGTCCGACCCGCTCGGTCATGGTCTGATCACTCGTTCCGTTCCGAACTGTGGAAACGTTACATGGCTGTTTGACCCGGCTGTTATGGTTGACGATGACGGCACAGGTTACCTCTGCTTCGGCGGCGGCGTTCCGACCGGAAAGAATGCAGATCCCGGAACTGCAAGAATCGTAAAGCTCGGCGCAGACATGATCAGCCTTGCAGGTACACCGCAGACACTCAATCCTCCGTACCTGTTTGAGGACTCCGGTATCAATAAGATCGGCAACAAGTACTACTATACTTATTGCTCCAACTGGAATACCGGCGGCAACAACTTGGGTATCACAAATGCAGGTATTGAGTACATGATCGCAGATAACCCCATGGGTCCGTATCGCTTCGGCGGCGAATTCTTTAAGAACCAGGGTAACTTCTTCGGTTACTACGGCAACAACCATCACTCGGTTGTTGAATTCAACAACAAGCTGTATCTGTTCTATCATTCTCGTCCGGTTTCCGGTGCAATGGGCATTGAGTACAACTACAGAAGCCCGCAGGTGAATGAAATCACAATGTCCGGCGAAAAGCTCAACAGCGTTACCGGTACAATGACTGCAATTCCGCAGCTCAAGAGCATGAGCCCCTATAACAAGGTTCAGGCAGAAACCATGTCCCATCAGGCTGGCATCAACGTCAGCGGTCTTGGTGATACGGTTGTATCCGATATCCAGAAGGGTGACTGGGTAAGAGTTACCGGCGTTGACTTCTCACAGGGTGCATCCAGCATTACAGTTAGAGCATCCTCCAAGAGCGGCGCAGCAATCAAGGTTTGCACAGGCAGTGCAAAGGGCGAGGCAATCGCTTATGTTGAAATTCCGGCAGGCGGCTTTACAGAGGTAACTGCACCTGTATTCGGCAATGTTAGCGGCAAGACCAACCTCTACTTTGTATTCAGCGGCGATATGGAGTTTGACTGGTGGAGTTTCGAATAACAATAACAAAAGCTGAAATCAAAAATACAACACAGTAATAGTAGTATTCAGCCATATTCACTTGTGGATATGGCTGTTATACTATAAATCAAATTTCAATCAAAGGGGTGGATGATTCATTTATGAAGTTCACAAAATTAGTAAAGCGTGTCTGTGCGTCGCTCACGGCAATTGTGATGATGGCATCTGCAGTTGCATTTATGCCTGAGAAAACGACGGTAGAGGCAGCAGCTACAGTGGGAAATCCTGTCATTTGGGCGGACGTACCCGACGTTGACGTAATCCGTGTAGGCGATACATATTACATGGTAAGTACGACAATGTATTTTTCACCGGGTGCCCCCATTATGAAATCCAAGGATCTGGTTTCTTGGGAAATCTGCAACTATGTATATGATACATATGCAAATGGTGACGTACAGAATCTTACAAACGGCAAGCATGACTATGCTCATGGACAGTGGGCTACCAGCTTGAGATACCATAAGGGTACATACTATGTATTCTTTGGAAGCTATGGCTCCGGTAAGTCCTACATCTACAAGACAAATGACATCGAAAACGGTACATGGACAAGAAGCGAGATCAACGGCATGTACCATGACGCATCTCTGTTCTTTGACGATGACGGCAGAAACTACCTGATCTACGGCGGCGGCGGTAACATTCAGATCAAGGAACTGAATGCTGAAATGACCGGCTTCAAGCAGGGCGGCGCTTCCAAGACACTGTTCCAGACCGGACTCTCCGGTCTTGCCGGTGAAGGTGCGCACGTACACAAGATCAATGGTTACTACTATGTATTCATCATCGCATGGCCGAACGGCAAGAGAAGAATTGAGCTTTGCTACCGCAGCAAGGACATTCTGGGCAACTACGAGGGCAAGACAGTTCTCGACTCCGGTCTGGGTTCATATGGCGCCGGCGTTGCACAGGGCGGTATCGTAGATACACCCGATGGCAAGTGGTACGGCATGCTGTTCCAGGACCACGGTGCTGTCGGCAGAATCCCGGTTCTGGTTCCTGTAAACTGGCAGAACGACTGGCCGATGATGGGTGTTAACGGTGCAGCTCCGCTGACGATCAATGTTGAGGGTACTCCGGCAGGAACATATCTCGTAAGAGATGATGCCTTTGAGTACAGCACAAACAAACTTGATCTGCAGTGGCAGTGGAACCATAACCCTGACAATTCTGCATGGTCCGTGACAGCACGTCCCGGCTTCCTGAGACTGACAAACAAGACGATCGCTTCCCATCTGCTCAATGCAAGAAATACACTGACCACTCGTACAGAAGGTCCTGCGTGCAGCAGCGTGGTTAAGCTTGATACCAGTGGTATGAAGCCCGGCGACCGTGCAGGTCTCGCTGCATTCCAGTTCAATTTCGGTCAGGTCGGCGTTCTGGTTGCAGATGACGGCTCCAAGAAGGTTTACTATGCAAATAACGGCAATTACTCCGGTAATTCCGATGTTCTTGCAAGCCGTGAAAATATTGTACAGCAGGAAAATCTCAATGGTAAGGAAGTTTACCTCAAGATTGATTTCCAGTTTGCTACAGTGAACAACGGCAGCAGCTCCAACAACATTGACAAGGCAAACTTCTTCTATTCCTATGATGGTTCCAACTGGACAAAGATCGGCAATACACTGGGCATGACCTATGATCTGAAGCTTTTCACAGGTTATCGTCCCGCTCTCTATAGCTACGGTACAAAGAACACCGGCGGCTATGCTGATTTTGACTTCTTTGATTATGAGCGTCAGCCCTGGAACGAAGGTACGGACGCAAATAAGCCCGCAGGTCCCGTAGAACCCATCGAACCCGATGAGAACGGCTATTTCTATCACAGCACATATGAGGAAAACCTCGACAGCTGGGCTGGAAGAGGTCCTGCAGCAGTTGAGGCAAGCGGTTCCGAATCCTATGATGGCGGCAAGTCCATGTACGTATCCGGCAGAACTTCTGCATGGAACGGTGCATCCAGACCTCTGAATCCGCTGGCATTTGAACCCGGTAAGGAATACAGCTTCAGTGCTGACGTACTGTATAACACCGGCGATGCAACCGACACATTCTACATGAAGCTTCAGTATACGGATGCAAGCGGTGAAACCATGTATGATTCCATCGCAGAAGCAACTGTAACCAAGGGTGATTGGACACAGCTTGCCAATACCGGCTACACAATTCCTGCAGGTGCAAGCAACATGCAGATCTATATCGAAACAGCAGAAAGCACAATTGATTTCTATGTTGACGAGGCAATCGGTGCCGTTTCAGGAACAAAAATTGACGGTCCCACTCCCATTTCCTTCATCCCCGGTGACGTAACCTGTGACGGCGTAATCAATGGATTTGACGTTGCAGCAGCTAAGAAGGGTATGGCAAATGTTCTTCCCACTGTAGCAGCAGAGCGCGCAGCCGATGTAAACAAGAGCGGTGCTCTTGATGCGGATGACGTTGCACAGATTCATGCATATGTGCTTGGTAAGATCAACAAGTTCACAGCAAAATTAGAGCAGAGCACCCCCGGAAACAATAACAATACCGGTGCAGTGACTGTTAAGGGTGATTGGGACAATTATGTGGAAACCGCAACACCCGCAATGCAGACATTCTATGCAAACGCAATTCATAACATGGGCAATACTGCAAGACTGCGTGCAAAGGTTGCAAAGGCACAGAGCGGCGAAAAGGTAACTGTTGCATACATCGGCGGTTCCATTACTGAGGGCGTGGGTGCAGCTGATACCTGCTATGCAAAGCGTTCTTATGACTATTTCTCCAAGACATTCGGTACAGGCAATAACGTATCCTACATCAATGCAGGTATGTCCGGTACATCCTCTGCAGTTGGTCTGATGCGTGCACAGCGTGATATTCTCAATGCAAACCCCGATGTAATCTTTATTGAATTCTCCGTAAATGACCATCCGGGCGACACTTATACAAAGAGTTTTGAAGGTCTTGTAAAGAAGTGTCTGATGCAGGAGAATGAGCCTGCAGTCATCATCATCATCAACCGTTCCAAGGGCGGTTATTCCATGCAGGGACAGATGTCCAAGGTTGGTAAGAACTACAATGTTCCGATCATCAGCATGGATGATGCACTGACAAAGGCATTTGCAAGCGGCACACTCAAGGACAGCGACTACTTCAGTGATGAATACCATCCGCATGCAAACGGAAGCGCACTGATCGCTGATTCCATCGCATACTACTATCGTCAGGCGCTCAAGACTGCAAACAAGTCTGACAGCTACACGATCCCGACTACCACCGCATACGGTGCTGAGTATGCAACCGGTTCCATCGTACCGGTAAGTGAACTGACCAACCTGAATGCAGGTGCATTCAAGGCTGACAGATCCAATACCAGATTTGAGTATGGCTTCACTTATCAGAAGAATACCGGCAATGCACCGCTCAAGTTCACAACACAGGGCAAGGGTATCTTCCTGGTATTCAAGTCCAACCAGAACTCTTCTCTGGGCAACCTCGTTGTGACGGTAAACGGTAAAACTTCCAAGATCAGCGGCAACCGTCAGTATGCATGGGGCGGCGCTGATGCAGAAATCGCTTACATCCAGAATACATCCGGAACACTGGAAGTATCCATGAATATGGAAAATGCAGGTTCTGATTTCAACATCTGGGGTATTGGCGTAATTAAGTAAATGTATCAAATATGGCGATTGTGGGGAATCCCCTCACAATCGCTATGTTTTTCATCATCTCTAAAAAAATTCATAATTTTTTTAACCTTCAACCCACATTTTCATCGAATTACCCATTAAATTAATGGGGCGGTAAGAATAAATAGGCGAAATGTACTATTTATCCACCAAATTGATGAGAATGTGGGTTGCATTATTGTAAAAAATATGTTAAAATATAGAATATATGAGTGTTCGTCAATTCATCAATCAAAGGAGGAAAAGTATGAAGATCTTTTCAAGTGACAAACTTAAAGCGCTGCTGTCAGGTGTTACCGCAACGGCAATGCTGCTGACAACAGCAGCGATCATGCCGCAGCAGAAAGCATCAGCAGCGGATACCTGCGTAATCAACACCGGAACGGAATACCAGATCATCCGTGGTGTCGGCGGTATCAACCATCCGGAGTGGACTGGTCAGGACCTGACCACTTCACAGCGTCAGAAGGCGTTCGGAAACGGCCCTGACGAACTCGGTTTCACTGTGCTTCGAGTTTTCGTAAACCCCGATAAAAACCAGTGGAATAAGGCGCTTGCGACAGCGCAGACAGCTTCAAAAATGGGAGCTTACGTTTTTGCTTCCCCGTGGGAACCACCGTCAAATCTTGCAGAATCCGGCGGAAACAAGGGTAAGGTGCATCTGCCGAAATCAAATTACGGCGCTTACGCGCAGCATCTGAATGATTTTGGTAATTACATGAAGAACAACGGTGTTGATCTGTACTCCATTTCTGTGCAGAACGAGCCCGACTATGCACATGACTGGACTTACTGGTCATCGGATGAAACAACCGATTTCCTTGCAAATTACGGCGATAAGATCACAAGTACAAGAGTAATGTCACCGGAAACCTTCCAGTACACCAATAAGGATTATTACTCCAAGATCCTCAACAACCAGAAGGCAATGGCAAACTGTGATCTGTTTGCAACGCATTTCTATGGCACACAGAGAGGTCAGATGGACTTCGCTGCACTGGAAAGCTGCGGCAAGGAAATCTGGATGACGGAAGTTTATGTTCCGAACAGTGAAGCGAATTCCGCCGATCGTTGGCCTGAGGCACTGCAGGTTGCAGAGAACATGCATAATGGCTTTGTAGTCGGCAACATGAGTGCGTATGTATGGTGGTACATCCGCAGAAACTATGGTCCGATGAAGGAAGACGGCAACATCAGTAAGCGTGGCTACATGATGGCACAGTATTCCAAGTACGTTCGTCCGGAAGCTAAGAGAATTGCAGCGACAGAGCAGCCGGGCGGTAATATCCTGATTTCTGCATATAAGAATACTGATGGAACCATCGCAATCGTTGCGATCAACAAGGGTACATCGGCAGCAAGCCAGACATTCTCTATGAGCGGCGGCGAGGAGATCAGCCAGATCAAGGCAATCAGATCCTCCGGTTCTGAGAATCTTGCAACTGTTAACGGCATTTCACCCAACGGTTCCAGCTTTACCGCACAGCTCAACGCACAGAGTGTCACCACATTCGTTCTGACATGCGGTGCAATCGAACCCGATGCAAACGGTTATTTCTATCATGATACATTTGAGGGAAGCACAGACAACTGGACAGGCAGAGGCGCTGCAACCGTTCAGACAAGCGGTGCAACTTCATACAAGGGCAGCGAATCCCTGCTGGTACAGGGCAGAACCTCTGCATGGAATGGTGCACTTAAGGATCTGAACGCAGGTGCATTCGTTCCCGGTCAGGAATTCAGCTTCAGCGCAACAGTTGCTTACAGAGAAGGTGCAGCAACCGATACCTTCTATTTGAAGCTTCAGTACACGGACGCAAATGGCGAAACCCAGTACGATTCCATTGCGGAAGCAACTGCAGTGAAGGGTGAATGGGTACAGCTGGCAAATACAAACTACAAGATCCCCGAGGGTGCAAGAAATATGCAGGTCTATGTAGAGACTGCAGAAAGCACCATCAACTTCTATGTTGACGAAGCAATTGGTGCACTGCCGGGTACAAAGATCGACGGACCGAAGCCCGTATCCTTCGTTCTCGGTGACGTAACATGTGACGGCGTGATCAACGGCTTTGACGTAGCAGCTGCAAAGAAGGGTCTTGCAAAGGATCTGCCCAGTGCATCCGCAAAGCTTGCTGCTGATGTAAGCCAGAACGGCAAATATGAAGTGGTAGACGTTGTGCAGATCGTGAAGTTCGTAATGGGACAGATCGACAAGTTCACAGCAGATGCACAGCCTGAGACTCCCGACAACAACAATAATAACAATAATGACAATAATAATGACAACAATAACAGTAATGTAACTGTTTCCATGGCAGAATACACTGCACAGTGTGCTGCAAAGATGGTAGAGAAGGAACCGGAAATTGACAGAACCGAACATTCCGGCAGATCCTACGGTACTCTGCAGAAGGTAAAGTATTATTCCAACACCTGCAAGCGTGAGCGTAACTTCAACATCATTCTTCCTGCCGGCTATTCCACAAGCAAGAAGTACCCCGTGCTGTACGCAATGCATGGCTACTATCAGAATGAAGATACACTGGCAAGCGAAACAGACGAGTCCATGCGTCTGCGTCAGATCATCGGAAATGCGATCGCATCCGGTGAGGCAAAGGATATGATCATTGTATATCCGTACATCTATGCAAGCGCAACACAGGCTGGTGCAACAGGCATGGATGATGCAAATAACAGAGCATATGACAACTTCATCAACGAACTGACAAACGATCTGATGCCCTATATTGAGAAGAATTACTCTGTTCTGACCGGTAAGGACAACACAGCGATCACCGGCTTTTCCATGGGCGGCAGAGAATCTCTGTACATTGCGCACAAGCTTCCGGATAAGTTCGGTTATGTTGGTGCAATCTGTCCTGCTCCCGGTGTAACTCCCGGTCTGATCGCAGAGAACGACTATAAGTTCACAGGCGAATCTCCCTATCTGCTGCTGCTGACAGCAGGATCGAATGACCAGGTTGTATACTCCACACCTGAGGGATACCACAATGTTCTGACAAAGAACGGTGTACCGCATATCTGGCACTATGTCAATGGCGGTTATCACGGTGGAAACTGCATCCGTGCACATATGTACAACTTTGTAAGATTTGCCTTCAAGGCGAAATAAGAGAACTAAAATGCCCCACTTAAAGTGGGGCATTTTATCTTTTCTGTAATGTAATTTTCAGTTATTTTCCGGCCTGACGTAGGCGGCGTATGGGAATGATAGAAATTACGCATCTTCATTCAGCTTGGAAACATCCACATCCTCTTGTGCATGCTCAAACCGGATGCTGTGCATTTTCAGTCCGCTTTGTGCAAAGAACAGGCGGATGGCAGTGTAATGCGAGAACATCGGGATTTTCGTGCTGAAGGAAACCGGTTTGCCGCCTGTGCCGTTCCATGTGAAGGTTCCGTTTGCCGATCCCATACTGAAAAGTGTGACGGGAATCTGCGCCAGTTCACCTTGTGTGGAACTTGCAGTAAGTGTTACATGATAGAATCCGGTATGATTGACAACCAGAGCAAAGCTGTGAACGGAGCCCTTATCGGTGCAGACATTTTCCAGATCCAGTGTGAGATCCTCCTCAAGATCATGGAAAATTACGGGGGCGTCATTGGCGTTTTCCGCCTGCGGGCGATTCAGAATGTCTACAGAAACTTCCTCGCCCATAAGTCGCTTCATGGCATTTGTACGCATGAGAAAACGACAGATATTGGACGCATTCCGCTGCAGTTCGCATCTGTACAGCTTGCCGATTGCAAGTCCTTCGAGTGTATTATCCTCATGGCTGCCGCCGTCCGCACAAACCATGTACACGTCATTCTGTGCCCTTGCCATTGCACAGAAGTTGTTGCGTGTGACTTCCTCCTCACGGCTGTTGATATTTGCCCACCAGTCCGTCATCGTAAAGCCGGTGAATCCCCATTCGTTGCGGAGAATTTCGGTGTTCAGGTCATAGTTTCCGGCAGTCCAAAGACCATTGACACTGCCATATGTCGTCATGATGGAATCTGCATTGCCCTCTCTGACGGCAATTTCAAATCCCTTGAGATAGATTTCACGAAGCGCACGTTCGGAAACCACGGATTCCAGAAAATGTCGGTTGGTTTCCTGATTGTTGCCGCAGAAGTGCTTGATCGTGCCTGTAACACCTGCGGAATGCAGACCTCGCAGCTGTGCAGCAGCTATGGTGCCTGTGAGATAGGGATCCTCTGAAAAATATTCAAAATTTCTTCCGTTCAGCGGATGACGATGAATATTCATTCCCGGCCCAAGCAGACAATCCACTTTGTTGGCAGTCATTTCCAGACCTGTCAGGGAGAAAAGTTCCTCTGCGAGCTTTCGATTGAATGTGGAAGCAATCAGCGTTCCGTTCGGCAAGCTGAATGCATGTGTGCCGCAGTCAAGTCGCATGCCGGAAGGCCCGTCCGAACAACATGCGCAGGGAATACCAAACTCTGCAAGAGCGTCAGTAACACTTCCAAATGCGGATGCCGTGCCGGGGGTAACTCTCGGACTACCCATTCCTTCGCCGCGGATGATGCAGGAAAGATCATAGTCGGAAAGCTGTCCGATAAATTCCTCCATCGTGGCAGTTCCCATAAGTACGTCCGCAAGCTTGATCCCCTTATTACCGGTGTAAGGAATTTCACAAGGGAGGTTTGCAAGTCTTCGTGCGGATTCATCCACGTTGTTGAGCGGAACGGTTTCTTCGGAACACGCTATGCCGTTCTCCGTGCTGACGGGATGGATTCTGGTAAAACTTTCCACGGGAGCCATTGCCTGTACACACTGCTTGACAACACGCAGTTCGGGTATTGTCGTGGTATGGACAAGTGCAGCGCTTCGCACATCCGTACCTGCATAGAACCGATAGTCACCGCTTTCCAATACATAGCAGAACGCATGCCCGGTTACACCTGCATCATCATAGGAAGCAAGCTCGGAAAGCTTTACGTTGATCAGCAGTTCCTGTACTGCATTCGGAGCAAGTGTCTCGGTTTTCTCATATCCGCAGAGAACACGAAGCGGGTTGCCAAGCTTGCCCTGCGGTGCTTCAAAGTAAAGCTGTACAACTTCCTTACCGCTGTAATTTCCGGTGTTTCTGACGGAAATACGAAATGAAACAGTTCCATCCTGCTCTTCGGCAGAAATAAACTTCAGTTCAAAATTTGTATAGGAAAGACCGAATCCAAACGGATACCGTACCCTGTCCTTTGCAAAGGTTTCAAAATATCTGTAGCCTACATAAATATCTTCATGGTAGTAATTTTTGACTTTATCACCAAAACAGCAGTCGGAGGGATAATCTGTTACGGAATATGCAATGGTGTCCGGAAGCTTGCCGGAGGGGCTGACTTTACCCGTCAGAACATCCGCTGTACCCGTGCCGCCCGTCATGCCGCCCTGCCATACATACAGAATTGCATCGGGAGCGCAGCATTCCAGATCTTCCATATCAATAATATTGCCTGTGTTGAGCAGAACCACCATTTTCTGAAATGCTCCCCTTACTTTTGAGAGCATGTCCTTTTCCAATGCACTCAGAAGGTAGGAGCCTTCTTCGAGACGGTTATCCTGTTCTTCGCCCGCTGTCCTTCCAATAATTACAATTGCAGTTTCACAGGACTCAGCCGCAGATTTCACAATATCTTCCGTCAGGGGCATTTCTTCCTGTGACCAAGGTTCATGTCCCCAGCCATCACCCAGATCAAAGGGATGGGCGGAATCCCAGTTTCTGTAGGTTTCCAGCAGTTCTGCATTGATCTTAACGCCGCTTTCGAGCAGTCCGTCAAGGATCCCTGTTACTTTTGCAACATTCACCATACCGCCCGAACCGGTTCCGCTCTTATAATAATGGAACTGCATACGTCCGAATACTGCAATTTCCTTATCCGGTGCAAGAGGCAGTGCATTGCCTTTATTTTTGAGCATAACGATACCTTCTGCAACAGTTGCGGAAGCCGCAGAAAGATATTGATTCCAGTCAAGTGTTCTTTTCATAGCCGATCCCATCCTTTCAGGTTTCTGAGAGTATTATATCATAACAGCAAAAAAGTATATATAAAATCTATTGCATTTTTGTTATTTTCATGGTATAATATTACCACAGCTACAGCACATGGAGGTGATTGTATGATCAGTGAAAATGGAAAAGTTGCAATTATTGAAAAATACATCAGACGTGAAACAACAGCGGATACGCACAAGAATGAGATGCGTTTCTATAACCTTGTCAAGCTCGGCAGAAGGGAAGAGGTGCTGGCGGCGCTTGAACGCAGGGGCTTTGAAAAGAACGTGGACAAGCCGCTTTCCGATAATCCTTTGCAGAGCCTGAAATACCATCTGACGGTCACTGCGGCAATGCTTGCAAGATTTTGTATTGAGGGCGGCATGGACTGTAATCGTGCGTATGAGCTGTCGGATATCTACATCAGACGGGCGGACAGGGCAGCTACCCAGGAGGAGATCATGCAGACGAACCGTGATATGTGTCTGGATTATCTCAGACACATGGAACAGCTTCGCAAGGACAGGATTTATTCAAAGCCCATCGTTATGAGCATTGACTATATTTATTCCAACCTGCATCGCCGCATTACTGCAGCGGAAGTTGCCGCCTCAGTAAATCTGAACGAAAATTATTTTTCCAAGCTGTTCAAGCAGGAAACGGGAATCGCGGTAAGCCGCTATATCCTGCTGCGAAAAATTGAGACTGCGCAGAATCTCCTCAAGCATTCGGACTATAGCTGTGCAGAAATTGCCGAACTTCTGGCATTTTCATCACAGAGCCATTTCATTTCCCGATTCCGTGAGGAATGCGGCGTTACGCCCCTTGTATACAGAAACCAACATTTTAATCACATGGAACTGTCCGTGGATTGACAAGTAGGAGGAACAATATGAAATTCAAGAAGCTTTGCAGCACAGTGCTTGCAGCTGCAATGTGCATTTCTGCACAGCCGCCTGTGCAGGCACAGGAAACCGCACAGCTTGTGGATTCCGGCATTAACTATACCGAATGCACCGAAACCATCAACAATCCGGCAGCAGGTTACACAAGCCCCCTGTGGTATTCCTGCAAGCCGGGAAATACTCCCGTTTATAATCCTACGGGAAATCTCGTGCTGCTTCTGGTGGACATTGGCGGATTCTCCAGCGGTGTCAATGGCGTCACCGATGAGGAAGGCAACTATACCCCCGGTGTGGACTATGATCTGGATGAAACCTTTTTCCAGAATTTCCGTCAGACGCTTGATCATTGCCGCCGTAACGGAAGCACCATTGCGATCCGTTTCCGTTATGATGCGAACGGCTATACGAATCCGGAGCCTGCCACCTATGAAAAGATGGTGGAACATATCGAGCAGATCCGTGCGGATGGCTTTCTGGAGGATTATAAGGACATCATCGCCTATGTAGAAACGGGCTTTGTCGGTTCGTGGGGCGAGCATTGGGGCGGCAAATATTGCTCCATGCCTGATAAGGCAAAGCTTGTGGATATTCTGCTGGATGTTGTACCGAAGGAAATTCCCATCACCGTGCGCACGCCGCTGACCTTTGCGACATGGGCAGGCATTGAAGAATCGGAGCTGGGAGAGTATATTTCAGAACCCGGCAGTGACGCTTCACGCATCGGACTTTACAATGACGGTTACATGGGATCGGATTCGGATCTGGGTACCTACCATGACCGTGAACGTGATACCACATGGCTTGGAAGGCAGGCAGTGACAACGTATTTTGGCGGCGAATTTTCGGGCAATCTCGAATTTACCAAGCAGTACGAAACCTACCTTCCCGAAAATGCCATTCCCGAAATGTATAAAACCCACCTGAGCTACATCAACTCCAATATTTATCAGCTCTACAAGGACTATATCTTCGGCGAGCAGTACGATGTGGAGGATGTGGACAACAGTGCCTATTACGGCGAAACCGTGTTCAAATTCATGCGAGACCATCTGGGCTACCGTTTTGTCATCCGTGATTCTGATCTGAGTGCGCAGGTTGAGCAGGGAGAGATCCTGACACTGCGTGCAGATATTGAAAATACGGGCTTTGCCAACCCCATTATGGCACAGAAGGCAGAGCTGATTCTCGAAAAGGATGGAAACTACATCCGAACCGATGTGGACATTGACACACGCAAGTGGTATTCGAGAACGACCGCAACCCCCGAATTTCAGATGAAGATTCCCGGAGGTCTCGAAACTGGTGAGTGGAACGTGTATCTCAAGCTCTCCATCGGCAACAATACGATCGACCAGATGCATATGCGTTCCGTTCATTTTGCCAATGACGGTGTGTGGAATCCTGCGCTCGGTGCAAATTATTTCGGCAGCTTCACGGTGACAAAGGGGCACGATGCCGCCAAGCTTGCAGACGGCAGCTTCTATCAGGTGAACGCAGAACAGGACATCGCACATTCGGACGGAGAAATGTTCAATTGTGCGCAGACATGCGCAGCGGACGGCTTTGTGACAAGTTCGTATGAAACCTCCGAAGAAACCCTTTGCGTGGAGGATGGGGAAAAACGGCTGTACCTTGCAAACGATGACAAGTATCTGTACATCACAGCGGATATTGCGCAGAATGCAATTGCACCTGTGTACAATCTCCAGATCAAGAATGCGGATACCGGTAAATTCCATTGGCTCTATTATCAGGGCAACGGCTTTATCTATTTTAACGGTGGTCAGCCCTATGGCTGCTTGCATCGGCATAATGGCAGCATCGTAGAATTTCGTATTCCCTTCGGAGAGATCATGGGACTCGGAGCCGGTGTGAAGCTGGAGAATGTCCGTGTATCCATTCAGGACGAGAAAAATTCTTGGGTCAATGTGGGCGAGGTCAATTCCGGTGAATATACCATCCCCGACAATATCCCCGTGTATTCGGCAAAACGCACGCTCTATGGTGCAAAGGATGAGCCGCTGCAGCTGCAGGCACACACAACCGCAGACGGGCTGAGTTACCAGTGGATGTTTGACGGCAAGCCCGTGGATGGTGCGGATACAGCGCAGCTGAATGTGGAGCAGGCAGCTGTAGGCGTATATTCGGTGAAGATCACTTCTCCCAACGGCGCCGAGAAGATCGTGGAGATCTGCGAGGTAGCAGAAATTGCCGCAGAAATCCGGCGCGGCGATGTGAATCTTGACGGCAGCGTAACTACGGCGGACGCAGTCCTTTTGCAGAAATATCTGTTGGCACTTGAACCACTTTCCGAAAACCGGCTGCAGGCAGCGGAGCTTTGCGAGGACAAAACGGTGAATGCATTTGATCTTGCAGTTTTAAAGAGAATGCTGCTGATGAAAAAGGAAAAATAACAACACATGAGCCATCCCCTTCCATGGACAGGGGATGGCTCAAAATATGTTTATTTTTTCTTCAGGTATTCTTCCACACGATCCGCCATAAAGAATACAGACCACACAAGACTTACGCCTGCGGCAATTGCGAGCGCAGACAGCAGTGTCTGCATACCATAGTCCGCAGCCAGATCAAGCTGTCCCTGTACGGCACTGCGCATGGTGTAGTAGAGCGTACTTCCGGGAATCAGCGGAATAACGGTGGGAATAAAAAACAGCGGTGCAGGGGCTTTCATAATTCTTGCAAGAATTTCACCGTAGAGCGCCGAAAATGCGGATGCCACAAGGCATGTGACAAAGACGCTCAGTCCCGATTGCAGACAGAGCTGATAGAATGCCCAGCAAATGCCGCCGCCCAGCGAGGCAAGACAGAGATAACGTGGACGAAGTCCAAAGAGCAGTGAAAAACCAAGCGAGCCGAGCAATGCAGTAATGATTTGAATATGCATGTCCTATCCTCCGATCATCCAGATGGCAAGCATGAAGCCGCTTGCAAGTCCGATCGCCCAGAGCAGGCTTTCCGTAAAGCGCATGATGCCCGAAATGGTGTCGCCAACGAGCATGTCACGCAGGGAATTGGTCATCACAAAGCCCGGAATGAGCAGCATAATGTCGCCGATAATGATTTTGTCCGTGTGCAGCACAGGAATCATTCTGGCAGTTGCACAGATGGCAACTCCTGCAAGAAAGGAGCAAAGCAGGTTGAATACGATATTGTTCGGGCAAAGGGGCGAAAGCTTTTTCTGCATGAGACAAATCAGGAGAGCAAAGACGGATGCCGCAACAGCATCCCAACCGGTTCCCCCGAAGAAAATGCACATGCTTGCAGCAGCAAGAACACTGCCGATGAGGAACTGCGGCAGACCGATTCTGCTGTTTGCAGCAGCGATCTCCTTGCGCAGCTCATGCAGAGGAATGGGAGCTTTGCAGCATTTTCTGCTCAGCGCATTGAGCTTTTCAAGGGTTTCGAGATTTGTTCCGGATGCATTGAGTATGCGGCGTGATTGGGTGGTTTCATAACCGTTCGGCAGCTTGATGGTAGCTACAATGCTGGAGGTAATGACAAAAATGCTGATCTCCGTTGCGCCGTATGCTCTCGCCAGATGCGTCATGGTATTCTCCACACGATAGATCTCGGCTCCCGAACGCAGCATCGCCTCTCCGAAGTCAAGCAAAGTGTGGAGCAGTTCATAGTTTTCTGTTCTCATAGGAATCCTCTCATGTGGTTATGTAGTTAGTATAACCGTGTGATACATACTTTTATACTCAAGTGAAATCCCTTATAGTCCATGACTATAAGGGATTTGGGGATTACTGAACGATCAATGCTGCCGAACCATAAGCTTTTACAGGATGTCCATTTTCATCAAACTCCGTGGTATATCTTACACGGAACGGAATCCTGTCAGGTGTCAGTGGAATAATAGCTTCCAATTCCGGCACGCCTTCTGCAACCTGTCTATGCCAGTCACGGTACATATCTGCAACTTCTGGTGGAAAGATGCCTCTTTCAATCGCAGGTTCAGGATAATTTGTCAGCAGCGGGGGAAGTCCCAGATCACGCATGCAGCGGAAACAAGGTCGCATTTCCTTTGTTGCAATCGTATATTCCCAGTAGTAAATATTGACCTGTTCACTTGCCATTTTAAATCTGCGTTCATTTTCGAGAATTTCAGCAAAATGGTGTTTTTCAGCAGTCACATTGCGAATCATCGCATAGAACAGGTGACTGCCGTTACTTTCGCCGATCATGCGCACTGTACTGCGAATGCAGATCTGATCGTTACCGCAGCATGAGGAGGAAATATTACGCCATGTTTCACATTCCTGTTCCTCGCCCGTAGCAATGGCACGTTCAAGTGTTTCAATGTATATTTTGGTGTTTTCGGCATCAAAAAACCGCATAGGATCGCCGTCAATAATTTCCTTTTCGGAAAGATTCATGCCCAGCTCCTGCAGATATTTTTTGTTAACACGCAGGACTTCCACGGTTCCGTTGTGATAATCAAAAATTGCCGCACCGCCCACATAATTACTAAAAATCAAGGTTTCCTGAGAATTAGGATTCCAGAAATCGCAGGCATTCATCACTTCGATCAATCGCATCTGCGGAACGACAGCGCCAACACTGCTGCCGCTGATCAGGCGTTCGTACTTTTCTTCCGACAATGGTCTTGAATACAGAAAGCCCTGTACACAATCGCAGCCGATGCTGCGCAGAAAATCCGCCTGTTCTATGGTTTCAACACCCTCTGCGATCACGGGGAGGGACAGCCATTTTGCCATTCGTACAATGGAACTCAGAATGGTTCCGCCACGGTTGCTGTCAGACTTTTCAGCCAGAAAATGCATATCCAGCTTGATAATATCCAGTTCAATATCCTTAAGAACATTGAGGGATGAATAACCGCTGCCAAAGTCATCCATTTCGACGATGTAGCCGTAATGATGCAGTTTGCGGATGATTTCATTTGTATGCTTGCTGCCGCCCATAATAGCGGATTCGGTAATTTCGATCCGCATATATTTTACAGGAACATCATGTTTGCTGCGAAGCTCTTCCAGTTTTTCCACAAAATCAGGCTGAAAAATATCATGCCTTGAAAAATTGACAGAAATAGGGATCAGCGGTAAATGATTGTCAAGGCATTTGCGGATGAAACGGCAGACATGTTCAAATACATACAGATCCAGCTTGGTAATAAACCCATTTCGCTCGAAAATGGGAATGAACAATCCCGGGGAGATCAATCCGCGTTCCGGATGCATCCAACGCACCAAAGCCTCAGCGCCCGTGATCATGCCTGTGGAATGGTTATACTGGGGCTGATAGTGGATCACAAAATGCTCCTCAATAAGAGCAATTGCCATCATTCCCACAATTTCCTGCTCCGTCAGCATGTCACTACGCAGGGATTCATTGTAGTAGCAATACCGTACCGTGTAGCTTCCCTTAATGGATGCTTGTGCAAGAATTGCACGATCCAGCATTGCATCTGCCGACATTTTGACATTATCAATGGCATAAATACCGGCATTGAATGTAATTTCAACAGGAAGATCATACTGTGAGATATGGTCAAGCAGCTGTTCGATATATTCCTCGGGTTTTCTTTCGGTGGTTTTAATGAATACCACAAACCGATCCGAACCGATTCGACAGCCCGCTTCATTGCTGCCAAGCAGCTGGCAAATAATATCAGCAATGAAAATCAGGAGACGATCACCCTCAGTCATGCCAAACATATCATTAATGGCTTTGAAGCGGATAATATCAAAGTAAATCATTGCATAACTATCCGATTGGGCAGTCTCATCTTTTTTTCTCAATTCATATTCTGCAATTCGACAGAACATACTGCGGTTCATTAATCCCGTCAGCTCATCATATTCTGTCATACGTTCCAGACAGTGCTTGGCTGTGATTTCATCATGAATGTCGGTGAAGGTGACGCTGATGGTCTGACCGACAACCGGGTAGATGAATCCGACCCGATACCAGCGCGGCATCTGCTGAAGATCGTTGAGCAGATATTCGGTAAAATACACCACGGGCTTATCGGAAGCACGGATTTCCTCGAACTTCTGTCGGAATGCTTCGGCAGTATCATTCGAAGCAAATCCGCTTTCTTTCATGAACTGCCAGATCGGACGCGCATCCGGAGCGGTGTCGTCCGGCGAAAGACGAAAAGTATCGCTTGCGCAGTCATAAATAATAAGCGGGTTATATTCGTATTTGCGTGCTTTTCTTTCATTGATTTCTGTATAAGAAGAATTTCTGTACAGGCTGGTGTCAGTAGAATCATCGTAAAAGACAAAACAATTGCCACCAAGCTTTTTTGCGGAGCGCATTGCAGTATGCGCAGTGGAGTAGAGTTCATTGAAAGATGTACCGTTATGAGGACTGCGTGCAATGCCAAGACTTGCAGAGGTAAAAATACCATTGGGCAAGGAATGACGTGCAAGCACGCATATGTGCTTTGCAATGCGTGTGATAGCACTAATATCGGAAACATCGGATATACAGATAAAAAATTCATCTCCGTCGATACGTCCGATAACATCGTTTCTTCGCAGTCCGCGGCGAAGTGAAGCCACAACATTAACAAGCAGCTGGTTGCCGGAGCTGGACCCCAGTGTGCTGTTGAGATTTTTGAACCCGTCAAGATCAAGTGAGATAAAAGCGTGTGCAGTATTATTGGCGGTCATTTTATTGACAACAGTGTAAAGCGAAGATTTGTTCAAAGCGCCGGTAAGTATATCTTTATCTTCGTCATTGGAACGTGAGTGTAAATTTGGTAAATCGGACATATATTCTCAACTCCTGACAACGTGCAAAATACACAGTTTTTTTGGTTGTATATTTATATAATACCACATATCTTCCAAAAAATCAATAGATTACGGATAAAGTTCATAAATTATCTAAAATGTATTTACCGTGATGAAGTGACAATGCGTTTTTATTGAAATAATCGCACGAACATTGTAAATACTAATGCCAAACGGATGATACAGTGAGGTAATTTATATGAAAAAATATACAGGCAGGAGTGTATACGGGGGAATTGCCATCGGAAGAATCACAGTATTCAAGCGGCAGGAGATTTTCGTAAAGAGAACCCATGTTGCGGATACGGAACATGAGCTGCAGCGAGTGGAAGCGGCAAAGGAACAGGCGCTTGGGCAGCTTCGTGCGGTATACGAGAAGGCACTGAGGGAAGTCGGGGAAACGAATGCCCAGATTTTTGAGATTCATATGATGATGCTTGAGGATGAGGACTACAACGAATCCATTCGGAATATCATCGAAAGTCAATCGGTCAATGCGGAATATGCGATTGCAGCAACATCCGACAACTTTACGGAAATGTTTTCCTCAATGGAAGATGCGTACATGCAGGCGAGAGCAGCGGATGTATGTGATATATCCAACAGGATGCTCCGCAATCTGCATACGGACAGCGGTGAGCAGATGATGCATGATGAAAAGGTGATCATATGTGCCGATGATCTTGCGCCGAGTGAAACGGTGCTGCTTGATAAAGAAAAGGTCCTTGCCTTTGTAACGGCGCATGGTTCGTCAAATTCCCACACAGCGATTCTTGCAAGAAACATGAATATTCCGGCAATCATCGGTGTGGGCGATACCTTTATGAAAGAAATCAACAATGGAGATGAAGCGATCGTGGACGGTTTTACGGGAGAAATTTTCATAAATCCCGATACTGAAACTTTGCAGCAGCTTTTAGAAAAACAGCGCAGTGATGAGAAGAAAAAGAAACTGCTGCAGGAACTGAAGGGGAAGGAGAATGTCACACTTGACGGCACGCAGATCAATATCTACGCCAATATCGGCAGTGTGGAGAATATCGGTGCAGTACTTCTGAACGATGCGGGGGGCATCGGGTTGTTTCGCAGTGAATTTCTGTATCTGGAAAGCAAGGATTTTCCCACGGAGGAACAGCAGTTTGCCGTGTATAAGAAGGTTCTGGAAAGCATGGCGGGCAAAAAGGTGATCATCCGTACAATGGACATCGGTGCGGACAAGCAGGTGGATTATTTTGGACTGAAAAAAGAGGAGAATCCCGCAATGGGCTATCGTGCCATCCGCATCTGTCTGACAAGACCCGAAATATTCCGAACACAGCTCCGGGCGCTGTACAGAGCGTCCGCATACGGAAATCTCGGCATTATGTTTCCGATGATCACGAGTACTGCGGAACTGCAGCAGATCCTTGAGATCTGTGATACAGTCAGGAGCGAGCTGCGCGGGGAAGGAGCAGAAATTTCCGAAACCGTGGAGCTTGGCGTCATGATTGAAACGCCTGCAGCTGCCATTATCAGCGATCTTCTTGCACCGATGGTGGATTTTTTCAGCGTAGGAACGAATGATCTTACACAGTATACACTTGCCTGTGACAGGCAGAATCCTGAAATTGAGCCATTCTGTGATACTCATCACGAAGCGATCCTTCGCTTGATTTCGATGTCAGCAGAGAATGCTCACAAGCACGGTGCATGGATCGGCATTTGCGGAGAGCTTGCAGCAGATACTTCACTTACAGAAACCTTCCTGCGGATGGGAATTGACGAGCTTTCTGTTTCGCCGTCATTTGTTCTGAAGGTCAGGGAGACAGTCAGAGGAATTGATTTGTCCGAATAAGCAGGATGTCCCGACATCAATGAATGTCGGGACATCTATCATACGAATGAAGTATCTGTGTTTAGCGAATTTCCTCAATAAAACTGCGGAGCGTTTCTTCGCTCATCGCACCCAAATAGGACTGGACAATATTGCCATCCTTGTCAATGAAAATGCTCAGCGGAATGGAATATGCGCTGTAGGCGTAGCTTGCCTCATACTTCGTATCAAAGTATACAGGAAAAACATAGCCGTTCTGTGTCAGAAAACGTTCCACACCATCCACTGTTTCACGCTGTCCGTCGGTGAGATTGATCATCAGAAACTGCACATCATTTTTGTATTCTGCGTGCAGCTTGTTGAAAGCAGGAAGTTCGGATTTGCACGGGCCGCACCATGTTGCCCAGAAATTCAGAACCATGGGTTTCCCTGCAAAATCTGAAAGCTTTACAGATTTTCCGTTTCTGTCAATGACTGTAAAATCGGGTGCTTTGATCACATTTTGGTTGGAAGCGGAATTAGTATCACCGTCATATTTTTGTGTGAGAAAACGGTAGCCGAAAAAAGCACCGACAAGCAGTACAAGGAACAGAATGAGCAGAATTATAAATTTTTTATCTTTCATAGTCCACCTCATGAGAATAGTGCCATTAACTTGCCCATCCAGCCGAAGGCAATGGCAACGCCTGTAACGATCAGGAAAATGCCGCTGACAAGATTAATGATACGGTAATGTTTTTTGATAAAAGTGAATGCCGTGTTCAGCTTTTCGATCAGAACAGCAGAAATAAGGAACGGAACGCCCATACCCAGTGAGTAAGTGACAAGCAGCAGTATTCCCTGTACCGCAGTACCTGAGGCGGATGCCATCATCAGTGCAGAACCAAGGAATGCACCCACGCAGGGTGTCAGACTCACGGAATAAATCACACCGAACAAGAACGCCGAGAAAATGCTGTTGATCTCGTGTTTTCCTTGTATCCCTTTGAAAAATGGAATGCGGATGACATCCAGATAGCTTAGACCGAAAGCAATGACGAGCAGACCGCAGACGATGTTAACACCGGTTTTGTACATTGCGAGAAATCCGCCGAGCGTTCCTGCAAATAGTCCCAGCAAACTGAAAACTACCGTAAATCCCAGAACAAAGGATACTGCTCTTGCAAAGGTGCGATGTTTTTTATCAGCATTTCCGGCAAAATAAGAAATATAGATCGGGAGCATCGGCAGCATGCATGGTGAAATAAAGGAAATAATCCCTTCAAGAAAAGTGATGAGATACTGCATAAGATTCCTCCTTATTTGTTGGATACTTCTATTATACAGCATGTGAAATAAAAATACAAGCCTCAATTTTTTCTTGTGCCGCTTGAAAAAATGAAGAATATGGGAGATGCTTATCTCGCTGCTGACATGAGAAACACTGCATAAAATTTTTTTTGAAAATTATGTCTTGACAAATGGAAAGAATTATGGTAAACTAATTATAGTTAGTTAACGCTAACTGTAAGGAGGAGTGGAAATGAGTATTGTAGTTATTGGCGGAAACGACCGTATGGCGACAAGATATAAAGAGATTTGCAAAGCCTTCCATTGTAAAGCGAAGGTGTTTACACAGATGCCGGCGGACTTTGAGAGTAAGCTTGGAAATCCCGATTTAATGGTGGTATTTACAAATACTTGTTCACACAAAATGGTGAATAGTGTGAATCGTAAATCCGCAAAGCATGCGATTCCTGTTGCGAAGATTCACAATGCGAGTGTCAGCGCGTTGAAAAGTGTATTGGAACAGTATTGTCAATAATAATATGTGGGAATAGCGCATATGCGCCATATTTTAAAGCATATAGTTAGCTAAGGCTAACCGATAGGAGGAGAAAATGGAGAATACAGGTTATAGAAATTTTGGACAAAAGCTTGCAATGCATACCGCTCCCACTTTGCTCGGAATCAAATGCGCAAGCCTGTTATCTTTGAGAATAGAATCCGAAGAGGTCTGCGATTATTCTGCATATTTCAATTACAGGGTGTCGGCAAAGGGTTTAAAAAGCAGGATCCTGTGTTCCTGCAGAAGTCACACCCTGCTGCTGGTGTACCATGAAAAACTGTTAACAGCACGTCTTGCGGATCGCTCGGCAAGGAAAGTGCTGGAAAACAGCGGATATGCTTCTGACTGGAGTTTGGAGGAATGTCTTTCATTTCTGGCACAGCGCATACAATGCAGTTCTGAATTTCCACATGAAATAGGTATTTTCCTTGGCTATCCAACGGAAGACGTACTGGGATTTATTGCGAATCATGGTGACAATTACAAATTTTGCGGATGTTGGAAGGTTTACGGCTGCGAGGAGAGTGCAAAGCGCACATTTGCCAATTATGAAAAGTGCAGAAAATTTCTGTGCAATAAATTAAACGAGGGAGCTGATCTTTATCAGGCTCTGAAACTATCTTAAATGGAGGTTTTATGATGAAAACAGCAGTTATTTATTGGAGTGGAACCGGTAATACCGAGGCAATGGCGAAAGCGGTTGCAGAGGGAGCGAATGCAGAGCTTTTTGAAGTGTCAGCGTTCAACGGAAATGTTACAGATTATGAAGCAGTTGCATTTGGCTGCCCTGCAATGGGTGCTGAGGTTCTGGAGGAGGATGTGTTTGAGCCATTTTTTGCATCCGTTGAGCATTTGCTGCAGGGCAAAAAGACACTTCTGTTCGGTTCATATGGATGGGGTGACGGTGAGTGGATGCGTGAGTGGGAGAAACGTGCGAAGTCTGCTGGTGCAGTGCTTGTTGGAGGTCAAGGGCTGATGGTGAATGAAATGCCATCGGATGAAGATCTGGAGAACTGCCGAGCGATCGGAAAAAAGCTGACAGAGTAAAAGAATAGATGAAATAGTCCAGTCACTGTGCCGGCGCAGTGGCTGGATTTCTTTTCTACAGCCATAAATCAATAATATTGTTGGTTTTACCAAAAACAATAGGGTAAGCACTGATGTGGTAACATACTGAAAAAAACGCATTTTGTTTTCAGCACTTTACCGAAAAAGAGAAATCGCCCTTGACAAAATGTTAAAAACATGGTATAGTTTAAAGAGCGAATACAATTGTACTTTCTACACGGACGTTTTGTGAGTCGGGAGGTTTTGTATGGAACATCAGACACAGCTGATTGTGGTAGATGCATCCGTGCTGCCGGATGTCATCGGCAAGGTTCTGGAAGTGAAAAAATTGCTTGCCAATAAAGAGGAGAAAAGCTCCGCTGCGGCATGTAAGCGTGTTGGTATTTCCAGAAGCGCATATTACAAATATAAAAACTGTGTGTATTCCTATGAAGATAAGATCACACAGCGTATTATTAACCTGCATGCGGTATTGCGGGATGAAGCCGGTGTACTCTCCAATGTGCTTTCAGCACTTTATGGAGCGGATGCCAATATTCTGACGGTCAATCAGAACATTCCCATTGACGGTGTTGCAGGCGTGACGTTTTCCGTGCGTCTGAACGGAGAAGTGCAGTCGCCCCACCAGCTGCAGCAGGTAGTCAGTGCTGTGCATGGTGTGGTCGAGGTAAAAATACTTTCAGGAGAATAAACCCTTAGGAGGATATGAAAATGGAAAAATTTGCAGTTCTGGGCTGCGGTGTTGTCGGCTCGGGTGTTGTGGAGCTGTTTGAAAAGAACAAGGCTCTGATCGAGAAAAGATGCGGAAAATCACTGGAAATGGGATATATTCTTGATCTGCGTGATTTCCCCGACAGACCCTACGGCAATAAGGTTGTCAAGAGCATTGATACGATTCTTGCAGACAATGACGTTACCGTTGTTGCTGAATGCATGGGCGGCGTTGAACCGGCATTCACCTTTGTCAAGGCATGTCTGGAGCATGGCAAGAGCGTTTCCACCTCCAATAAGGAACTGGTGGCTAAGAAGGGCGATATTCTGCTGAAAACTGCAAAGGAACACAACTGCAACTTCTTCTTTGAGGCAAGCGTTGGCGGTGCAATTCCGATCATCCGTCCGATGCACAAATGCCTTGCGGCTAATACATTTTCCGCAGTTGCCGGCATTCTCAACGGCACGACCAATTTCATTCTGAACAAGATGATCTGCGACAGCATGGATTTTGAAGCAGCTCTGAAACTTGCACAGGAGCTGGGCTATGCAGAGAAGGATCCGACTGCTGACGTAGAGGGACACGACGCATGCCGCAAGATCTGCATTCTCTCCTCACTTGCATTTGGCAAGCATGTATATCCCGAGTCCGTATTTACAAAGGGTATCCGTGAGGTAGAGCTGAAGGATACAAAGTACTGCGAGCAGCTGGGCTTTGCGATCAAGCTGATCGCACAGGTAAAGGCACTTGATAACGGCAAGATCCTGCCGACAGTTATGCCGATGGCTGTGAAGAATACCAATCTCCTCTCACAGGTGAATGACGTGTTCAATGCCGTGATGACCGAAACGGATGGTGCAGATCGCTCCATGTTCTACGGCAGGGGCGCAGGCAAGTTCCCGACCGCAAGTGCGGTGCTTGGCGATATGATCGAACAGGTGCAGCTTGACGGTACAATTTCCGCACAGACATGGGAAAGTGCGGACAATGCTGATTTCATTGAGGATTTTGCAGCATTCAGTGCAAAGCGTTATTTCCGCACCACTGCTGCCGATATGGCAGTACTGACGGAAGTCTTCGGCGATGTTGAGGAAAGAACCATTTCCGATGACGAGGAAACCGTATGCATCGTGAATGCAGAAATGAATGCAGCACAGGTGGATGCCGCTGTCAAGGCTCTGGCACAGAAGGGCGTGCAGGTGCTGGCACAGTATCCGGTTCTGGTGTAATTAAAAAACGTTTATCCCCCACAAGTCGTTTGAGATTTGTGGGGGAATCTTTTGTTGCGGAAAAAATCTGTTTTTGAGCTGAAAATGCAAATTATCGCTTGACATATTTTAGAAACTATGCTATACTATATTTGTTCCGGTCGACAGGAATTATATAATTAAATATGGAAAAGGGGAGCTTTGACAGGCTGAGAGGAAGTTTTGACTTCGACCCATAACCTGATGCGGATAATGCCGCCGTAGGGAAGAAACGGGAATTTTTTCAGCCATCGCTATGCGGTGGCTGTTTTTATTTTCAAGGGGATCGGAGTATGCCTTCATGCTCCGAGGAGGTATTTTTATGCAAATCAAACATACATTACGCCTTGTTGAAACAGGAGTTCTGCTTGCACTGGCAACAGTGCTTTCTGTAATACAGCCGTTTCAGCTGCCGTTCGGCGGCGGTATTACCATCGTCAGCATGCTGCCGATCGTGGTGCTTTCCTATCGCCACGGTGTCAAATGGGGGCTGTTTTCTGCACTTGTATACAGTTTTTTGCAAATGGCAACGGGCTTTGCCACGGTCAAGGGTTTCTTTGTTCCGGAGGATTATGCACTTCTGACGGGACTTTGCATTGTGTTTCTTGATTATGTGGCGGCTTACACTATGCTCGGTTTTGGCGGTGTCTTTCGCAGCCGCCTCAAACCCGCACCTGCGCTCTGTCTGGGGGCGATCCTTGCCCTGCTGCTGCGATATGCAGTGCATATTGTATCGGGTGCTGTGTTCTTCGGTGCATGGGCAGAATGGTTCTTCACGCAGGAGGGCTTTTACAGCATTGGTTCGACCATCGTGGAAAATTTCACGGGTACGTCACTGGCAGTCATTTACTCCGTATTCTACAACGGGCTCTATATGATCCCCGAACTAATTCTGACGGCACTTGCCGCTTTCATTATAGGAAAAATCCCATATGTGGCTAAAAAAGTGTAAAAGAATGGCTATGTTCCAAAAATGGAACATAGCCATTTTCATCATCCAAGCATTGCTTCAATCTTCTCTCTGCTCTGATAGCCGACAGCAGTCTTTACAACTTTTCCGTCCTTGAATAACAACAGTGTCGGAATGCTGGTAATTCCATAACCCGCAGCAAGTGTGGAATGTTCATCTACATTGACCTTGCCCACCTTTACCTTGCCCTCATAAGCTTCTGCAATTTCGGAAACAATGGGTGAGAGCATCATGCACGGACCACACCAGGTTGCCCAGAAATCCACCAGTACGGGTATTTCTGAATTAATTACCTCTGTTTCAAAATTTTCAAGATTCAGTGTTACTTCCTTCATAAAAATCCTCCATTCGATATTTAAGGCAGTTTTCTGCACTTTATGAATACTTCATCAAATTCTGCCAACGTCAATGATCGTACCGCCGCCAACAACCGTGTCGTCTTGATACAGTACGACTGCCTGCCCCTTTGTGACCGCACGCTGGGGTTCATCAAATTTCACATGCAGCAGTCCATCCTCGGTCTGCCATGCGGTTGCGGGCTGTTCCTTGTGACGATAACGGATCTTCGCAAGCACACGAATTGGCTCTGTCAGCGTGTCACAGGTGATCAGATTCACACGATCCGCCGTCAGCGTATCAGTGAGCAGATCTTTATTTTCTCCCAGAACTACACGGTTATGCTCTGTGTCAATATCACACACATAGATCGGATGCCCTGCGGCAATACCAATGCCCTTGCGCTGTCCGATGGTGTAATGTACGATGCCCCGATGAGTGCCCAGAATATTTCCCTCTTTATCAGTAAAATCACCTTGGGGAAAATTCTTTCCCGAAAAACGCTCAATAAATCCCACATAGTCGCCGTCCGGAACAAAGCAAATATCCTGACTATCCTTTTTTTGTGCGGTAACAAATCCATGATCCTCTGCAATTCGCCGCACCTCGGATTTTTCCAATGCTCCCAGCGGAAAGCGAATGTGCCGCAGCTGTTCGGGAGTCAGTGTATAGAGAAAATAGGTCTGATCCTTTGTGCCATCCACTGCTTTTTTCAGGACGAATCTCCCGTATTTCTCATCCCATACTACTTGCGCATAGTGTCCGGTAACAACGTAATCCAACCCAAGCTCATGCATTTTTTCGATCATACCGCCGAATTTCAAGCAGCGGTTGCATTCCACACAGGGATTCGGAGTACGTCCCTTTTCATACGCATCCACAAACTGCGCCATTACATCCTTGCGGAATCTTTCGGCAAAATCGAACAAATGATGTTCCATTCCCAGTCTTGCCGCAACTGCTGCTGCATCTGCGGCATCATCGGGAGCGCCGCAGGTCTTTTCGCAGACGATGGAATCGCCGTTTGCAAAGAGCTTCATCGTAGCCCCCACGCATTCATAACCCCGTTCGAGCATCAGCAGCGCAGCCACGGAGCTGTCCACACCGCCGCTCATGGCAATCATTGCCTTTTCTGCCATCTTAACCCCCCAGTGAGATCATTGCGTCAATGCATTTTTTTGCATCGGCAATGGTCTGTGCATCCATCACGATTTCCTCGCCTGCCTCGCCCTGCAGCACACGGTAGACATCCATCAGTGTGGTTGTCTTCATGTTCGCACAGATGAGGTTCATCGAAAGCGGATAGAACCTCTTGTCGGGGCAGTCATACTGCAGATGCTCCGCAATACTGATTTCAGTACCGATAATAAATTCCTTTGCATCGGACTGCTGTGCATATTTCATGATCGCCGTTGTGGAGCCTACGAAATCCGCCGCAGCGGCAACTTCCGGAATGCATTCGGGATGCACCAGAAGCTCGGCTTCGGGGTGGCGCGCCTTTGCGGCATGTACTTCATCCATTGTCACTGCCGCATGAATCGGGCAGCCGCCGTTGAGAAGCTTGACCGTTTTGTGCGGCAGCATTTTTGCCACATACGCACCCAGATTGCAGTCGGGGATAAACAGGATCTTGTCATTCGGGATCTGCTCCACGATTTTTACTGCCGATGCGGATGTCACACAAACATCACAGATGGTTTTCAGCTCCGCTGTAGTGTTGACATAGGCAACCACTGTATAATCGTGATAGTCTTCCTTGATCTTTGCGATCATGTCCCTGCTCATCTGCTCAGCCATGGGACAGCCCGCAATGGGACTTGAAAGCAGAACCTTCTTTTCGGGGGAGAGGATCTTTACCGTTTCCGCCATAAAGCGAACGCCGCACAGGAGCATGGTATTCGCCTGTTCCTGCGCGCCCCACACGCTCAGCTGGTAGGAGTCGCCCACATAATCGGCGATTTCGCAGATTTCTCTTGCCTGGTAGCTGTGGGCGAGAATGCACACGCCCTTTTCTTTTTTCAGTTTCAGAATTTCTTCCTGAATTTTTGCTGTATTCATGGTGTTACCGCCTTTTTAATTTCTGTATGGGATACATGTCGTATTACTTCTATTTTACCCGATTATAGGGGGATTGTCAAGTGAAATTCATTTTGTACATAAAAAAGCTATGCCCCGATCACACGGAGCATAGCAATTGATTATAGTTTTTTTACCATCAGAATATGGGGACAGGATTCCTCATAATAGACATCGCCCTTTTGTGTGTAACCGCATTTCTTGTAGAAATCAACAGCCTGACACTGGGCGGAGAGGATCGTCTGTGCCGCACCGCGTTCCCTTGCATGTGCTTCCAGATGCTGCATGATCAGTCTGCCAATACCCTTTCCACGGTATGCAGAAAGCACCGCAACTCTGCCGATATGCCAGCAATCATCATCCTCCGGAAAAACTCTGCCGGCTGCGATCACCCGATCGCCGTCAAGTACCTGCAGATGATGTGCGGTTGTCATGTCGATCCGGTCGATCTCTTCCTCAAAGCCCTGCTCCTCAATGAATACAGTGTGCCGCACAGATGCGCCGCCATCTTCAAGCCGATCTGTAATTTTGACGCTATATGCCATATCAAAGCACCTTTGACAGAAATTCCTGAAGTCTCGGATTTTGCGGATTTGAAAAGAATTCCTGCGGTTCGTTTTCCTCCATAATTTTGCCGTCATCCATGAAAATCACACGGGATGCAACCTCACGGGCAAAGCCCATTTCATGGGTTACGACCACCATTGTCATGCCTTCTTCCGCAAGCTCACGCATGAGTTCGAGAACTTCACCCACCATTTCGGGGTCAAGTGCGGAGGTCGGTTCGTCAAACAGCATGACTTCCGGATTCATTGCAAGCGCTCTTGCAATGGCAATACGCTGCTTCTGACCGCCGGAGAGCTGGTTCGGGTACTGATCGGCCTTGTCGGAAAGTCCGACCTTCGTGAGCAGTAAATCCGCCTTTGCATCAGCATCAGCCTTCGACATGAGTCCGAGCTTGACAGGAGCGAGCGTGATATTTTTCCTGATCGTCAGATGCGGAAAAAGGTGAAAATGCTGGAATACCATACCCATTCTCTCACGCACCGCATAAAGCTGACTATCAGTCATTGCTGTCAGATCCTCATCATTGAACAGAATCTGTCCGCCCGTGGGCTGCTCCAGACGATTCAGACAGCGCAGGAATGTACTCTTGCCCGAACCAGACGGACCGATGATAACCACCTTTTCGCCCTTTTCGATCTTCGTGGTGATGCCCTTGAGAATGTGCAGATCACCAAAATGCTTGTGCAGTTCTTTAACCTCGATCACTCTTGGACAGCCTCCTTTCCAGCTTGGACACGAGTCCGCTGAGGATCATGACCATAATCAGATAGATCAGCGCAACTGCAATCAGCGGCAGGAACGCCTCGTAAGTTGCACTTCGGATAATGTCGCCGCCCTTGGTCAGATCCGTCAGGGCGATGTAGCCTGCAACGGAGGTTTCCTTGAGCAGTACGATGAATTCATTGGCAAGTGCGGGCAGAATATTGCGGAATGCCTGCGGCATGATGATATAGATCATCGTTCTCGGATAGTTCAGACCAAGGCTTGCACCTGCCTCAAACTGTCCGTTGTCAATGGACATGATGCCGGAACGGACAATTTCCGCTACATAAGCTGCGGAATTGAGTCCGAATGCAAGCACCGCAACAAAGGTTTTGTCAATATTGAACGATGCAAAAATAACAAAGTAAATGATCAGCAGCTGCACAACAACGGGAGTGCCGCGAATGACAGTCAGATACACCTTCGCAAAAAAATTCAGAATACTGAGCTTTCCCGTTTTATCATGGGTGGCACGGATAACAGCAATCAGAAATCCCAGAATCACGCCAAGAATCACCGCAAAAAGGGTCACGATCAGCGTGGTTTTCAGACCATCCGTCAGGTAAGTCCAACGTGCATCTTCAATAAACGTCGAATACAGCTTGTCAGCGAATTGTTCAAAAAAATTCACGGGCAGCCTCCTTAATCCTTACGGACAATGATCACCTGCGTAGAAACCGCATAGCCCTGTGTGAAGGATACGTTCTTCTCACGGTCGGGTGTTACGGAAAGACCTGCAACGCCAACATCTGCCTTGCCGGAATCTACAGCTGCAATGATGGAACCGAATTCCATATTTTCAATCACAAGCTCCATGCCCAGAACATCGCAGACTGCCTGCATCATATCTACGTCGATGCCAACGATCTTGCCGTTTTCGATGCTCTCATAGGGCGGAAATTCCGCATTGGTTGCCATAATGAGCTTGCCGTTGTCACGGGAAACACTTTCGTCGGGTGTGTAGGAAACAAAATCCGCATCATCACCGATCCAATGTGTGGTGATCTCATCAAGTGTACCGTCCTCTTTCAGCTGTGTCAGTGCAGCGTCAATCTTATCGCCAAGCTCATCATTGCCCTTCTTGTAGGCAATGGCATATTCTTCCTCTACAAACGGATCGGGGAGGATCTGCAGTGTGTCGTTCTTTTCTACGAATACCTTTGCAGGCTCGCTGTCGATGATGACTGCGTCCACCTTGCCCTGCTTAAGTGCCTGAACAGCGTCCGCACCCTTATTGTAAGGTTCAACAGTTGCGCCTTCCACGTCACCTGCGAACACATAACCGGTCGTGCCGAGCTGACAGCCGATGGTCTTATTTACAAGGTCATCTGCGTTATGTACGGTATTGGCAGGAACACCTCCGCATGCAGTCATTGCAACAGCCAGCATTGCAGCAGCAGTCATCAGTGTAAATGTCTTCTTCATGTTCATCAATCCTTTCACTTTTTGTGCCATTTCTGTTGGCACATAACATTAATTTCTATTATAATAGAAATTTCCGAAAAAAGCAAGTGTTTTAGAAATAATCTTCTGAAAATGACACCATTTTAAGTAAATATGCAATTGTAAAAAGAAGCGCTCTTCCAAGTATAGCATGAAATACCGTTTCATTGGATATGTGCGCTGAATTTAAAATATATCTTGCATTATCAGCAAATTCATGGTATAATAAAATATAAGTGCTTTTTTTGAGTACTGCCGTTTGACGGCAAGGAATGAAAGGAGTGAATGCCTGTGAAGGAACAGATACAGAATATCGGTAAAGCGATTGAATTTGTTTCCATTGCAGAACCGAAGTTCAAAACCAACACCATTGAAATGATTTTCATGCTTCCCGCAGGAAAGCAGAATAATTCTGCATATGCGCTGCTGGAGGCGTTGCTTACTTCCACCTCCGGTGCCTATCCGAGTATCGCTGCAATGTCCAAGAAACTCAGCAGCATGTATGGTGCATCCCTGAAGGGCAGTACCATCAAGCGAGGCGATGTCCTGCAGCTTTCTCTGACGGGCAGTGTGATTGCCAATAATTATGCACTCGACGGTGAAGATCTGCTTTCAGAACTGACAGAGCTTCTGCTGGGATGTCTGTTTTATCCGCATGCCGAGAACGGAGCATTTGCGGAAAACGATTTCCGCATTGAAAAGCAGGATCTGCTTGATGCGATTGAAGCGGAGATCAATGATAAACGTGCCTATGCAACAGATCGTGCCATAGCAGCGGCTTTTGAGGGCGAACCATTCGCCTATCCGCTTGATGGAACAGCGGAGGATGTGGAGCTGCTCACGCCCGCGTCCGTTTATGCAGCATACGAAAAAATGCTGTGTGAGGCTGTGGTGCGGATCTACCATGTCGGACCGCAGCATGCACCCGAACTTGCAGCACGTCTGCAGGAAGCGTTCGGAGATCTGGAACGCTGCCCGGTGGAATTGACGTTCAAAACCCCCAGCCCCTGCAAACCGGAGCCTGTGAGAGTAACAGAACCGATGGCAGTAACACAGTCCAAGCTTGTGATCGTATTCAAGGGCGAAGCCCCGAAGAAGTATGCACTCAATCTGATGAATCTCATGTATGGCGGATCACCCTTCTCGATGCTGTTTAACAATGTCCGTGAGAAGATGAGCCTTTGTTATTATTGTTCCAGCCGTTTTGTAGCCAGCAAGCAGGCAGTATTTGTCAGCAGCGGTGTGGAGCTGGAGAATGCCGAAAAGGCGCATGAAGCGATCCTTGCACAGCTGGATGCTGTCCGCCGCGGAGAATTTGATGATGAAATGCTTGAGAATGCAAAGCGCAGTGCGGTCAACAGTCTGCATGGTATCGGCGATACGCCGTCTTCCTGCATTGGCTGGAGTCACGGCAGATATTGCGATGACGAAGCAATGAGCATTGCGGAGATCGTTGCAGCATATCAGGGCATGACACGTCAGGATATGATTGACGCTGCAAATGCGCTGCAAGAGGACACCATTTATCTGATGCAGCAGGAGGTGGCACATGAATAGAGAAATTGAAACCATCAGATGCGAAAAAACAGGAGAGAGCTGTCTGCATGTGAAGCATGAAAGCGGTTTGGAAATCTATATTATGGAAATGCCCGGTTATCATACTGCACATGCTCTGTTCGGTACGAAGTACGGTTCCATCAACACCCAGTTCCGTCTGGGCGGCGAGGAGGATTATGCCGTGGTTCCGGAGGGAATCGCACACTTTCTCGAACACAAGCTCTTTGAAAATGAGGACTGCGATGCATTTGCACAGTATGCAAAAACGGGTGCGGATGCCAATGCATATACCTCTTTTGACAGAACCTGCTATCTGTTCCACTGCTCGGAAAATTTTGCACAGTCGCTGGAGATCCTGCTTTCCTTTGTGCAGGCACCATATTTCACAGCGGAGAGCGTTGCAAAGGAACAGGGCATCATCGGACAGGAAATTCAGATGTATGACGATGAGCCGTCGTGGCGTGTGTTCTTTAATCTCTTGCGTGGTATGTATCATAACCATCCCGTTCGGATCGACATTGCCGGAACGATCGACAGCATTGCACAAATTGACGCAGATCTGCTCTACCGCTGCTATAACACCTTCTACAATCTGCATAACATGGTGCTTTCCGTTGCCGGAAATGTCAATGCGGACGAAGTTCTGGAAATCTGTGACAGACTGCTTAAACCCTGCGAGAATCAGGGGCTGGAACAGGTGTTCCCGGAAGAACCCTACGAGGTTGTTCGGAAGACCGTGCATGACACGCTTCCCACCGGTGCGCCGATCTTCAATATCGGTTTCAAACTGAAGCCCTGTTCCGGTCTGGAGCTTGTAAAGGCAGAATATCTTGCGCTCATGACCATGCAGACGCTGCTGGATTCATCATCGGCGTTCTATCAGGAAATGACGGAAAAGGGTCTGATCAACTCCGAATTTTCTGTGGATGCGCCTTTTAGCGGAAATGGCTATTTTGCGATGATCTGCGGCGGCGAATCACGGGATCCCGAGGCAGTGCTTAACCGCATTCTTGAGGTGATCCGTGACGCAAAGGAAAACGGATTTGACAGGGAAGCATTTGAGCTGATCCGCCGTACCGCATATGGTGCAAAGATCCGCAGCGGTGAAAGTGTGGAGGCAAATGCCACAAAGATGCTGGGTGCATTCATGAGTGGTCTCAAGCCCTTCTCCTCCATGCCGGTACTGGCAGAGATCACCTATGAGGATGCGCTGCAGTTCCTTCGTGACGAAATTGATACGGAGAATGTGACGCTTTCCGTTGTACAAAGTCAGGGACAGGAGGCATGAGCATGACAACAGTAGAAGAACTTGGATGTGGAAACCTTGATTATAATCAAATAGTATTTCCGAATCTTGGGATTGATGTGACGATCAATCCCACCGCATTTACGGTTTTCGGTGTAGAGATCCAGTGGTACGGCATTATTATTACAATCGGCTTGCTGCTGGCAATGCTGTTCGGATTCCGCAATATGCGCAGTCTTGGCATTGATTCTGACAGAGCCATTGATGCAGTCATTGGCGGCATCATCGGCGGTCTTATCGGTGCAAGGGCTTACTATGTGATTTTCAACTGGGATGAGTTTTCGGGAGATCTGATTTCCATTTTTAACACCCGCAGCGGCGGACTTGCCATTTACGGCGGAATTATCGGTGCGCTGCTGATCGGCGGTATTGTAGCCAAAATCCGTAAAGTACGTCTTTTTCCGATGCTCGATATTGTAGGCGTGTGCTTTCTGATCGGACAGGGTGTCGGCAGATGGGGCAATTTTATCAATCAGGAAGCGTTTGGTGCAAATACCGATAATCCGTTCTGCATGACGGGCGGAAGGATCCAGTATTGGATCGAGCAGAATTATACTGCGCTCGGAGACAACTCACTCAGTGCAGCATATCCCGTACATCCCTGCTTTTTGTATGAATCAGTATGGTGTCTGCTCGGATTTGTACTGCTTGCCATTGCACTGAAGAAGTGGCGCAAGTTTGACGGACAGATATTCCTGATGTACATTGGTTGGTATGGTTTGGGACGATTCTTTATTGAGGGTCTTCGTACCGACAGTCTGATGATCGGCACACTGCGTGTTTCACAGGCGCTGGCAGCACTTTGCGTGGTGGCATCCATTGTCCTGCTTATCGTTTTTGGTTCTAAGGTAAAGCGTATGGGCAGGGATTATGTGCTGTACTGCGATTCCAAGGAATCCAAGGAACTGTTGGCAGAGGCAGATGCAAGAGCAGAAGAAGCATACCGTAAGAAAGCTGAACGCAAGGCAAAAAAGGAAGGATCACAACCGGAAGCACAGATCATTCCGGAGGATGACAATGAAAATACTGCGGCTGAAACAGAAGAATCAGCTGAGGAAACAACTGCAGAAACCGCAGAGGATAAACAGGAGGACGAAAACAATGGCTAAACTGATTGACGGCAAGGTAATTTCCGCACAGGTAAAGGAACAGGTGCGTGAGGAAGCACAGGCACTGTATGAAAAGCACGGCGTAAAGGCAGGGCTTGCAGTGGTAATTGTGGGCAATGATCCCGCATCCCGTGTGTATGTAAACAACAAGAAGAAGGCATGCGAAGCTGTGGGCTTCCAGTCCTTTGAGTATGCACTCCCCGAGGAAACGACACAGGAGGAGCTGCTGGAATTGGTGGAAACACTGAACAATGACCCGAAGGTAAACGGTATTCTTGTGCAGCTGCCCGTTCCGAAGCATATCGACGACACAGCGATCATCAATGCGATTTCTCCTGCAAAGGATGTTGACGCATTCCATCCCGAGAATGTTGGTCAGATCATGATCGGTGACTATGCATTCCTGCCCTGCACACCGGCAGGCGTGATGGAACTGATTGATTCCACAGGCGTGGAAATTTCCGGTAAAAAATGCGTTGTGATCGGCAGAAGCAACATCGTGGGCAAGCCCATGGCAATGCTCCTGCTGCACAGAAGCGGTACGGTGACCATTTGCCACAGCAGAACACAGGATCTGCCGTCCGTGACCCGTGAGGCTGACATTCTCGTTGCAGCCGTTGGCAGAGCTAATTTTGTAACTGCCGATATGGTCAAGGAGGGTGCGGTTGTTATTGACGTTGGCATCAATCGTCTGGACAACGGCAAGCTTTGCGGTGACGTTGATTTCGAAGCAGTAGAACCGAAGGCATCATGGATCACGCCCGTTCCCGGCGGCGCTGGCCCGATGACCATTGCAATGCTGATGAAGAATACCCTGACTGCCATGAAGAAGCAGAATGGGTTTGATTAAAAGAAAAATGCACCGGAAAACCGGTGCATTTCAGCTTGTCAAAAAAAGTATGATTTCACTTAATTTTGCCCCACCCCCTAACCCCCTCCCCAAAGGGGAGGGGGAAGAGGGAGGGTGCTGCCGCACCCTTGCCCCGCCCTCTTGCAGAGCGCTTTTTGGATATTTATTGGGGGTGTAGGGGGCGCAGCCCCCTACATGCGCCGAAGGCGCAACCCATAATCATATAATTAGTCCAGCCGTGCGCCACAAGGTACACTGGCTGGACGGGACTTTTTCGACAGACTGAAATGCACCGGAAAACCGGTGCATTTTTTAGTTCTCATCTTCATCATACCGCAGAATATCCCCGACCTCACAGTCAAGGGCTTTGCAGATCTTGGAAAGAATGTATCCGTCATAGCGTGTGACCCTATTTTTGTAGTAATTGTCAAGTGTCTGATATTTGATTTCTGTCATTTGGGAAAGCTGATAACGAGTGATTTGTTTTTGCTCCAGCAGATTTTTAAGCATAATTGTAATCATGGATATACCTCCGTACATATATAATTATATGTATATATATCCAATATACCGAATATACGCTTACTTGACAATTTCCCTGATTTGGTATATACTTTTATAAGTGTATACCGAAGGAGGTGTAAATATGGAGAACTACAAACAATTATATTTCCAATCCCAAGCAGCCCTTGCCAATGCGATCGAAACGCTTGAGAAGCTGACAGAGGAGCTGCGGTGGTGCATGAATAGCTGTGAAGATGCGGTGATTACAGCGGAAGAAGCAGGGGAGGAACAGGGAATTTCACAAATCCCTTGACTTCCCCCCTGTGATGCGGTATAATATTGCATAGTGAAATATAACGGCATCCGCCAAAGTGAAGGAGTAGCGTATGAAATTCAGTAAAATGCACGGTATCAGCAATGATTATGTTTATGTCAACGGTTTTACGGAAACTGTTGGTGATCCGAATTCCGTTTCCAAATTTGTCAGTGACCGCCGCTGCGGTATCGGTTCTGACGGACTAATTATGATTCTTCCGTCCGAAGTTGCGGACTGCCGTATGCGTATGTTCAATGCGGATGGTTCGGAGGGCATGATGTGCGGAAACGGCATCCGCTGCGTCGGCAAATACGCCTATGACCATGGCATTGTCACAAAGCCTGAGCTGTCCGTGGAAACCAAGTCCGGCATAAAATACATTACCCTTGAGATCAATGACGGGGTGGCGGTTGCCGCAACAGTGGACATGGGAAAGGCGATTCTGAAGCCTGTGGAAATTCCTGTCAAAGCGGAAGGAGAAACCTTCGTTGCACAGCCGATTCAGGTAAATGGCAGCGAATACCGCGTGACTTGCGTTTCAATGGGAAATCCCCACTGCATCGTATTCTGTGATGATCCCAAGGATGTTCCGCTTGAGGAAATCGGCCCGTATTTTGAAAATCACGAGCTGTTCCCCGAACGCATCAACACGGAATTTTTGCAGGTAATCGACGAAAAAACGCTTAACATGCGTGTCTGGGAGCGTGGCAGCGGCGAAACCTATGCCTGTGGTACGGGTGCATGTGCATGCGTTGTAGCAGCAGTTCTGAACGGCTACTGCAAGCACGATACCGAAGTGACCGTGCATCTGCTGGGCGGTGATCTGAAGATTACATATCGCAGCGATGGTACTGTTTTGATGACCGGTCCTGCTACACATGTGTATGACGGAGAAATTGATATTTCGGGTATCCCTTCTCCGCTTTCCATGGCACTGTAATAGTAACGCGCCTTTCCTAAGCAATGGGATGGAATTGTTTTAAGCCCCGTCAATGACGGGGCTTTTTGGATGCATAGAACTGCCCCGCATAAGCGGGGCAGGTTCGGAAGGAATGTTTCGTTGTTTGTAATGAAGCAGTTCTTACGCCAGAGATCCGAATGCCTCCGCCATAGCCATGGTCATTGTCAGAGCTGAATCGACCTTCCATTCGCCGTTAATGCGAAGGACAGTCATGTCCATATCGACACTCATGCCAGAAGAAGCTGCGGAATATCTGAATGTGTAAACACCGTCAATCTTGTAGTTTTCTGCAAGATTGAGTTTAACAGTTTCACCATTTTCATTTTCGATTTCTGCCAGCATATCGCTTGCCAGAAAATCATTGTACTTCTGTGCCTCGGAATTAAGACATTCAGGCTTGCCAAGCTCAGCATTCATAGGACCTACTGCCAGCTCGCCACTGTCCGTCATACGCTGCAGCTCAGTAATCAGTTCATCCTCGGTGTACTGTTTACCGGTTGCCATGTACTTCAGAAGCTCAATGTCATAGTACTTGACGATATTTGTGTAATCTGCTTCTTCAATTGCCTTGATGTAGCCATCAATGGCAGCTTGTACCTGTGCGGCTTCGTCACCTTCAGTAGCTTCGCCGCTCTCTGTTGACTCGCCGCTCTCAGAAGACTCGCCGCTCTCAGAAGACTCGCCGCTCTCTGTTGACTCGCCGCTCTCTGTTGACTCGCCGCTCTCAGAAGACTCGTCGTTCTCTGTTGACTCGTCGCTCTCAGAAGACTCGTCGTTCTCAGCGGTTTCTTTGGCTTTCTCGGTAGTTGTCTCCGTGTTTTCTACCGAAGCGGCTGTGGTTGTAGCTTCATTGCTGTTAGAAGATTCAGGAAGCGAACCACATCCAGTCATAAGCATTGCCATGGAAAGAATACTAGCCCAAATAAATCTCTGTTTCATTTTGATTACCTCATTTTCTAAAATAATGTTTATTGATTGATGCAATCGGTCGAAGTGTAAATGTGATTTACATCATGGGGCTATTATACCATGTTTTTACAGCGGTGTCAATACATGAAATGCACAAATTATCTATATAAAACTTGTTTTATTTACATAAATTTACTAAAGTAACTTAAATTTACTATTTTAGAGATTGAAAAGCAATGCAGCAATCTCCATCGGGCACGAAACAATTGTTTCTGCCCCCCATTCCAGAAGATGGCTTCTGTCACGGAACCCCCAGTCCACACTGATGCAGGGGATGCCGGCATTGCGGGCTGTTTCAATATCCACATTGGAATCACCAATGTAAACTGCATCTGATTTCTCTGCCTGAAAATGCTCCAGAATATCATAGATACCATCCGGTGCCGGCTTTCTCGGCACGCCCGCACGTTCACCGAGCGCCATGTCAAACAGTCCATCAAAGTATTGGCGAATCAATGGCTGTACCGCAAAATCTGCCTTGTTGGAAAGCACCGCTGTTTTTATGCCGTTTTCACGAAGCGTTCTCAAAAGCTCATGGGTTCCGTCATAGGCACGTGTTTTGACATTGCAGTGTTCCTTGTAATAGGGAGCAAAGATCCCGTGTACACGATCGATTTCCGATTCCGGAATGCCGGGTGGCAGGCTGCGCTCAATGAGCTTTCGGATGCCGTTTCCGACAAAGCTGCGGATTTCAGTGATGGTGCGGATGGGATAGCCGCATTCTTTCAGCGAGAAATTTACACTGTCGGTCAAGTCCTCAATCGTGTCGAGGATCGTACCGTCCAGATCAAAGATTGCAAGTTTGTATTTCATATGCAAGCTCCTTGTTTTTGGATAAGATTACGTTTTCAGTATATCAGATATTCAAGACGATGTCAATGTTATGCAGAATGGAAATCAAGTTTGTAAATTTGGGTGCGGACACATTTTCAAAAAAGAAAATTTAGTGAAAATAAATGAAAAACATTATGAAATTTGTGCAAAAACGCTTGAAACAGTAGAAAGAGTATGGTATAATAATGCAATAGAGAAATCGTCGAACTACGGAACAGAAAGCAGGTGCAGACATGGATGAAAAGAATTTTTATCTGGATACGATTGAACAGATCGTTCCGGCACAGCGCGAGCAGATCATGACCGCATTCTATGAATTTCTGGAGCTGGAGCATTTGTATGAGTCCGCGGCAGAAATTGTTAAGACGCAACTGAATATTTATGACAATGAATTTAGTATGAAATTCCAGCGTAATCCGATCCACAGCATCGAAAGCCGCATCAAATCTCCGCAGAGCATTGTAGAAAAGCTCCAGAGAAAGGGGCATCCCGTTTCTGCAAAATCTGCTGAGCAGCATTTGATGGACATTGCAGGAGTCCGTGTGATCTGCTATTACATAGACGACATATATGCTATTGCGGAACTTCTGACCCGGCACGACGAGATGCAGCTTGTAAAGGTGAAGGATTATATCAAAAATCCCAAGCCCAGCGGTTACCGCAGCTTCCACATGGTACTGACAGTTCCGGTGTACATGTCCACCGTGAAAAAACGTGTTCCCGTGGAGATTCAGATCCGCACGATTGCCATGGATTTCTGGGCTGCATTGGAACATCAGCTGCATTATAAAACGGGAAGTATCGTTCCGCCTGCGCTGAAGCAGGAATTGCGGGACTGTGCAGAAACCATCGCCCTGACGGATATGAAAATGCAGGATATTTATCAGCAGATTTACGAATTGGATTAATGTAAGGCAATATCGCACAAAGAAGCAGATTGTGGTGCCGTGAGGTGGTCTTTGTGCGGTGTTGCCCTTATTTTTTCAAATGCTGAACGATGCAATTGTGCAGTGCATTTGATACTGATCGCTAACGCAGACTTGGTCAGTATTAGGGATTCGTATGAATCGTTGAAAATTCGCTGTAAACGCTTGCATTCTTTTCTAAATTATGTTATAATGTAGGTTGGATGTATATTTATTAACCTAAGAGGAGAAACGAATTATGGAAAATACATTGTTCCCCATCAGTATGGAAATGCATATTGGCTTTGCGCTCATCGCCCTTCTGGTTTTCGGTCTGCAGTTTATCCGTCTGCGTAAGAAGTACTATTTGCTGCTTGCCATAGCCATTCCATGTTCTTTGTTGGCGTATGTGATCGACAATACTACCTTTTTTTATGCGCTCGGTATTGCGGAAGCGATTGTACTTTTGATCGCATTCATCCTTGCAAAGACTGTTGACCGTGATAAAACGGTGGAAAATGCAGCGGATGCAGATGCTGAACCTGAAAACAGTGAAGAAGATACCGAATCTGAGAAATTCACAGAGATTCCCACTGAGCCTGTGGAAACCGATGTGAACGAAGCACCTGCAGAGCTTGTGGAAGCTGCTGTACAGGAGGATGCAGAATGATGAAGATCGTCCTGCCGGATTGGGATACTGTATCCGCAAACGACGTAGGATTTTCCGTGTTTTCAAAATACGGCGAAGTCATCTGCTGCGGCCCAACGCTTCCGGAGGAAGCTGCTGAGAAAATCGGGGATGCTGAAATCGTTCTTTGCAACAAGACTCCCATCACCCGTGAAGTTATGGAAAAATGTCCGAATCTTCGATATATCGGACTTTTTGCAACGGGCTACAATAATATTGATCTGAAGGCTGCCACAGAGCGTGGCATTGTTGTGAGCAATGCGGGTGAATATTCCACGCAGGCAGTCGTACAGCATACGTTTGCGCTCCTGTTCGCACTTGCGGGAAATCTGATCGCCTACCATGATTCAGTGAAGAACGGATGCTGGGAACGCAGTGAAACATTCTCTTGGTTTCCGCATCCCGTGCATGAGCTGTGGGGCAAGACGCTTGCTGTGATCGGCTATGGCAGCATCGGAAAGGGCGTTGCAAAGGTTGCGGACGCACTTGGTATGAATGTGATCGTTTCCACGAGAAGTACACCGCAGAATTGCCCATATCCGGTGGTTTCCATGGAGGAGGCATTCCGACAGGCAGATGTCCTGACCGTGCATTGTCCGTTGAATGAACAGACAGCGCACCTGATTCGCAGGGAAACGCTTGCACTGATGAAGCCCACGGCGTTCCTCATCAACACCGCAAGGGGCGGTATTGTGAACGAGGCGGATCTGGCAGATGCGCTCAATTCCGGCAGACTTGCCGGTGCGGGTTTGGATGTGCTGGACAAAGAGCCGATGTCACCGGATACGCCGCTGAAATCAGCGAAAAACTGTCTGATTACACCGCATATTGCATGGTCGCCGCTGGAGACGAGAGAACGGCTGATCGGGATCGTAGCGGATAATCTGGAGGGATTTCTTGCGGGAACTCCCAGAAATCAGGTGAATTGAAGCTTGGATGAAAATCCGATGACTCTATAGTAAAGGAAAAGGATTATGATTGATTTATCGACGAAAAAGCGTATTGTGATAAAGCTTGGCACATCCACGCTTGCACATAAAACAGGAAAACTCAACATCAGGCGCATGAATAACCTTGTGCGTGTGCTGGCGGATCTGCAGAACAGCGGACACGAGCTGATCCTCGTATCCTCCGGTGCTGTGGGACTTGGTGTTGGAAAGCTCAATCTCAAGGAACGTCCGCAAACCACCCCCGGCAAGCAGGCGGCGGCGGCGGTAGGACAGTGCGAGTTGATGCACATTTATGATGAGATGTTCTCAAAATACAGTGTGACCGTGGCACAGATACTACTGACAAAGACCATCATCAGCAGTACGGAGCGGGTGGATAATGTACGCAATGCCATTGATGAGCTGAGTTCCATGAGTGTAATTCCAATTGTAAACGAGAATGATACTGTTGCAATTGATGAGTTGGAGCTTGAAATTGGTGAGAATGATTCACTGTCCGCCGTTGTTGCAAGTATTGCCGGAGCGGATCTGCTCATCATCATGTCGGATATTGACGGATTGTATTCGGAGGACCCGCATAAGAATGAAAATGCGGAGATCATTCCCGTGGTGGAATGCATCGACAAGCATATTGAGGAGATAGCCGGTGGTGCAGGCAGCAGTCTGGGGTCTGGCGGTATGGCAACGAAAATCAACGCTGCCAAGATTGCTACGGCAGCAGGTGTGGATATGATCATCATGAACGGCAGAAATCCCGAAGATCTGTACAGACTTTTTGACGGCGAACAGCTGGGAACCTATTTTCCCGCAATCAGAAATTAACAGGGGGCATAATTATGACATATATGGAAACTCTGGGACAGCGTGCGAAAGCCGCTGCGCCCCATGCCGCAAAGGCAGGTACAGTCCTGAAAAATCAGGCGTTAACAGCGATTTCCGAAGCGCTTCTGAAAAATACGGATAGAATTATTGCAGAGAATGCAAAGGATCTGGAAAATGCCGTGCAGAATAATATGACCGCTGCGATGCAGGACAGACTGCGCCTTGACGAGGGCAGAATCAGTGCAATTGCCAATGCTGTGTGCAAGCTCATCGCGCTGGAAGATCCCATCGGAACAGAGGACAGGGGATGGGTGCGGCCGAATGGCTTGCGCATCCGTCAGGTTCGTGTGCCGCTGGGCGTGATCGGTATTATTTTCGAATCCCGTCCGAATGTGACTGTGGATGCGGCTGTTCTCTGCCTCAAAGCCGGAAATGCCGTGATTCTGCGAGGCGGCAAGGAGGCAATTTATTCGAATACCTGCCTTGTATCTGTCATGCGTGAAGCCCTCGAATCCGTGGGACTGCCCGCAGATCTGGTGCAGCTTGTGGAGAAGACCGATCGAGAGACGGCTGCTGAGATGATGAAGCTCAACGGTTATCTGGATGTACTCATTCCCAGAGGCGGTGCAGGTCTGATTCAGGCGGTTGTCAAGCAGGCAACTGTTCCCGTGATCGAAACCGGCGCAGGCAACTGCCATGTGTTTGTTGATGCGTCTGCAAAGCTGGAGATGGCTGTTGCAATCGCCAATAATGCAAAAACACAGCGTCCTTCGGTTTGCAATGCCATTGAAACGCTGCTTGTACATAAGGATATTGCGCCTGCATTCCTGCCCCATATTCAAACTGCTTTTTCCGCACACAATGTGGAAATTCATGGCTGTGAAGTGACGCAGAAAATTCTTGGTGAGAGCGTGATTCCTGCATCGGATGAGGATTATGCGACAGAGTATCTTGACTACAAAATTGCCGTGCGTGTGGTGGATTCCGTGGAAGAAGCCGTTGCGCATATCCTGAAATACAGCACCCGTCATTCCGAGTGCATCGTGACGCAGTCCATGGAGAATGCGGAATATTTCCAGAACAGCGTGGATTCTGCAGCGGTGTATGTGAATGCGTCCACCAGATTTACCGATGGTGAGGAATTTGGATTCGGTGCGGAGATCGGAATTTCCACACAGAAACTTCATGCGAGAGGTCCGATGGGTCTGCAGGCATTGACCACCATCCAGTACCGCATTGTCGGTAACGGTCAGATCCGATAAGACGGGGGAGAACGTATGAAGTCGAATGAATTTGACCAGCTCCTCAGCGGACTGCTTGGCAGCAAGAATGGTGAGCAGGCACCGCAGGAAATAGGAGCGCCGCAGAAAACTTCTGCTGCCAGCGAAGAATCCCGTCGGCGCGTTGAGGAGATCATGAGGAATGTGGAGCGGGAATCTGATAAAAGAAAATCAGAGGAACAGTCGCGTTCAAAGGTGCAGCCCCTTCCAAAGCGAGAGCCGGTGGTTGTTCCGCCCCCCATCAGTCATTTTTCCGATCAGCCGTCACAGAATCCTGCTGTTCGCATGCGTGACAGACTTGATGAAACGGCACTGCCGATGATTGATTCAGAGCGTAAGCCCACGCAGATCATTCCGCCGAAACCCAAGCCTGAGGCTGAACCGAAGAAAAAGAAAAAAAGAACTGCACCGCAGGTTTCAACAGATATTCCGGCACCGCCGACACCGCCGAAGCGGAATATTCCGCATATCGAAGTGCCGGATGAACTGCCGCCCGATATTCCCCGTGAAGTTCCCGTTCCATCCGTTGATGAGGAGCGCCAGAAAAAACTTGAGGCAATCAGACGTGCCGTAAGGGAGCAGCGTAATGCAAAGCTGGAAGCTGCTGTACAAACGTCCGAGCCGCCGACCGAAACCGCAGAACCCACCCGAATTATGAGGGTTTCTGAAGAAGAAACGAAATTGTCCGTTTCCGAGCCTGAAGAAGTAGCCGAGAATCATATTGAAGCAGCAGTTTCGGAGAGTGAAGAAGTGACGGAGACCCAAGATGAAGCAGTTTCGGAGAGTGAAGAAACTGCTGAGTCGGCGAGCAATGTCCGTGATCAGGATCTTCTCAACAGAGCGCAGATCATCAGACAGCAGATCCGTCAGGCGATGGATGCGATACAATCCCTCCCTGAAACAGAAAATGCTGAGGAAGTTGTGGAAGAAACCGAGCATCCCGAAGTATCCGAGGAGATGGAAATTGTCGAAACTTCGGAGGAATTTGAAACATTTGCAGAAACGGATGAAATAGTTCCGGATGAGGAAGAACCTCAGGCAGCTGAAACTTCCGTATCGGAAGCGCCTTCGGCGCCGAAGCTGCGGCATCTGAGCGTACCTGCTGAACCTGAGAAGAAGCAAGGATTGTTCTCCAGATTTCGCAGAAATAAGCAGGTAGAGGAACAAGAGCCGCCTGTTAACACAAAGGAAACTGCAGAGGAAACAGCAGAGTCTTTTGATGAAATGCCGGAAGAACAGGAAACAATCATTGAGCTTGAAAGCGGGGAAACCGAACTGTATTCTGAGCCGGAGATGCTTGCTGAACCCGAAATTCCGAAGCCAACCGAAACCTATCCTGAAACCGAGGCACCTGCTGAACCGGAAGTTTCTGAGGAGTTTGAAGTGTACCACGAACCTGAGGTACCTGCTGAATCGGAAATTTCAGAGGAAATCGAAAGCAGTTTCGAAGAATTGGCAGAACCTGAAATTACGGAGACATCTGAAATAACGGAACCAGCGGCAGAGATAAAAAAAGAGGCAGAAGCTTCTATTGACGTATCCTTGCCTGATGAGGCAGAAAAGGCACGCAAACGCAGTGCATTTTCGGCTGCGATCCGTGCAGCGCTCGATGAGAATGCACAGGAGCTGGAGGATGTTAAGGCAGAACAATTGCCCGCTGATGATGAAATTGATGTAGCAGTCGGAAAGTCCCGCAAGGGAAAACGCGGCTATTTTATTGCAGGATTTATCTGCACGATTTTTGCAGTTGTCGGTCTTGTGTTCTGCGTGATGCAGGGCATTCGCTGGATACGCAATTTTGCAGATAGTTCCTCGTTAAAAACTCAATTGGAAGATGTCGTATATCCCGCAGTCGTTATGGATCTGCCCGAATTTGAGCAGGCAGCCGACGCAGCACCGGAAATGCTGATGTCCGCCGCTGTAATGGACATTCTGATGTATGGAGATCTGTCGCAGTATACCGAGGTATTCGATGTGATTTCCATTCCTGCACAGGATGTAAAAAAACGTGCAGATGCCATGTTCGGCGTCACACTTCCCGAAGAATATATGACGCTCTTTGCACCGGGTGAACTGTTCTTTTATGACGAAAGCACCGGCTGTTACAATGTTCCGTCATCCCCCGTTATTTTCTCTTATGCCCCTGAGGTACAGGAAATAAAACGTGCGGAGGAGGTCTATACACTGACTGTAGTGTACCGTGCTGACACTGCCCAGTGGCAGCAGCGTTCCGAGAACTATAATGCTTCGGGTGAAAAAACAATGGAAATTACACTGAATAAAAGTGGTGATGATTACCAGATCATTCGTATTAAGAATGTTTCCAAACATTCCAGCGGAATCTGATAGAAAACGTTTATCCCCAATCCGGCTTTGTCCAGAGCCAGATTGGGGATAGTATTAGGAGGCAGATCTATGAAAGTATTGGTTGTCGGTCTTGGTCTGATCGGCGGTTCCGTCTGTAAGGCATTGCATGCTTTTACAGATCATGGCGTGTATGGCTGTGATTCCAATCGGGAGATCGCTGAAAAGGCGCTGTCACAGCATGTGATCGACGGTATTGTAACAGATGACTGCAGCGGATTCGATTTGATCGTCGTGTCCCTATATCCGGAAATAATCCGAACATGGGTACAGCAGAATGTGCATACCATGAGCAAAGGAACGATTGTGATGGATGTTGCAGGTGTTAAGGGTGATATTCCTCAAATATTGGGGGAAGTCTGCGCTGAACACGGCGTACATTATCTCAGTACGCATCCAATGGCAGGTAAGGAACGGTATGGATTCGATGCGTCCGACGAGAATCTGTTTCAGGGGGCAAATTTCATTCTGACACCGCTGCCGGAGACACCAAAGTCTGTTACAGCACAGGTGCAAAATTTTGCACACCAGATCGGATTCCGAAGATTCGTCCTGACAACGCCGAAGCTTCATGACCGTATGATTGCCTATACCTCACAGCTTGCGCATGTTGTGTCAAGTGCCTATGTGAAAAGTCCTGTGATTTCACTGGAGAGCGGTTTTTCCGGCGGCAGCTTCCATGACATGACACGTATTGCAACGATGAATGAGGATATGTGGACGATGCTTTTTCTTGAGAATCGTGAGTGCCTCTTGCGGGAGCTCGACACACTTCTGGAAAATCTTACCGCATATCGTGATGTGCTTGAGAAATCCGATGAGGAAGCGCTCCATACCCTGATTGCAGAGGGTAGAATGCGTAAGGAAGAAAATCTTTTGCGCAGAAGAAATGCGCCGTCTGTGATTGATTTGATGGATGAAAAATAAAATGAAAAAAATGAGAAAAAACACTTGACAAATTCGCATGAGTATGCTATACTAATAAAGTCGTATTCTAAAGACAGTTGGTGGCGGAAGCCGTAAATCCAACCGAGGAGTGCAGGCGGTAATAAGACTACCCCCTCTCTTTGTTGTGCTTTGGTATGACAAAGGGAGTTTTTGTATTCCCGATACGATACAGCGAAAGCTGATTTTCAAATCGGAGGTGAATGTAAATGCCAAGTGCAAAGGTTCTGGAATCCAAGAAGGCAAGAGTTGAGGAACTGACTGAACTGCTCAAGGGCAGCGTTTCCTGCGTTCTCGTTGACTACAAGGGTATCACAGTAGCAGACGATACAAAGCTGCGTCGTGAACTGCGTGAAGCTAACGTGAACTACTTCGTAGAGAAGAATTCTATGCTGAAGTTTGCGTTCCACAACATCGGTATGGAGTGCTTTGATGAGGTACTGAATGGTACAACAGCAATTGCAATTTCCAACGATGACCAGACAGCACCTGCAAGAATTCTGGGCGAATTTGCTGAAAAGCACGAAAATTTCGTTCTGAAGGCAGGCTGCGTTGAGGGTGAGTACTTTGATTCTGATAAGATCAAGGCTCTGTCCAAGATTCCGTCCAGAGATGTTCTGCTGGCACAGCTCGTTGGTTCCCTGCAGGGTCCGATTCAGAAGCTGGCTGCTCTGCTGCAGGCTGTTGTGGACAAGGATGGCGAGGCTGCATAAGTATTGCAGCATAGTAAGTGAATGGCAGTTTTTCCTGCCCGCATGGCATGGGCGATACGCATGACCAAAATTTAATTTAAAAGGAGATTATTATCATGGCATCTGAGAAGACAATGAAGTTTATTGAAGATATCAAGGCTCTCACAGTTCTGGAACTGGCTGAACTGGTTGAGGCAATCCAGGAAGAATTCGGCGTAACTGCAGCTGTAGCAGCAGCTCCGGCAGCAGGCGCAGGCGCAGCAGCAGCTGAAGAGAAGACTGAGTTTGATGTTGTTATGACATCCTTCGGCGACAAGAAGATGGGCGTTATCAAGGCTGTTAAGGACATTCTGGGTCTGGGCCTGAAGGAAGCTAAGGAAGCTGTAGAAGGCGTTCCGAAGACTCTGAAGGAAGGCGTTTCCAAGGCTGAGGCTGAAGAGCTGAAGGCTAAGCTGGAAGAAGCTGGCGCAACAATCGAGCTGAAGTAAGTTTTACTTACAATAAAAAAGCGGAGGATTTTCCTCCGCTTTTTTTCTATGCTGCGGCTGTTTCAGAGAAACAGCTCTGAAAGGAACAAAAGAACAACACCGGGGATCCCAAGAATTGCAGAAAAGACCAGATTGAATACACTCAGGGGCGGAGTGAAACCAATGAAACCACCATAGAAGTGCAGCAGTATCAACGCAGACAGACCGCTGATGCTTCCAAGCAGGAAGGTGCGGATTCGTTTTCTCTGTCGGATGTAAAAAATGATCAGCAGCAAGCCGACGCCGCCATAGAGCAGAGTGCAGATGTTTTCAGTGATCCATTCCATAGTGTTCTCCTTTATTTTAAAGCATAATATAGGCGATTGCGAGCAGAAGCTTTGCGTCCGCCCCCTCCTTGTACAGAAAATACAGCAGACCCAGTAAGGCAAGACGTTCGCCGTCCCATCCGGTCAGCAAGTTCTGCAGCTCCTTGGGCAGCTGCAGATTCTGATGCGGTATCGGCTTTTCATCCGGCTGCTGCGGTATGTATGGCGGTGATTCCGCCTTGTGTGCAGGTGTATTGTGGCTTGGTGCAGCACGGCGCTGCATTTCTCTGGAACGTCGGATGGCATCCTGCCGCATGGCATTGAAGTTTTGCTGCGGATAGTGTGGCATTTTTTCACCGCCTTATAGGAAATTCTGCAGCATCCCGCTTTCTTTCAGCGTATTCCAAACTGTCATCAGCCGCAGGAGTCTGACCGCCCTGTCCACCCTGTCACGCCGTTCTTCCCGCAGATGCGGCCGCAAAGCCATGAGCAATGTCGTGTTTTCATCGGGCTTTTGCGCAGTTCCAAGCAATTCACCGATTTTCATCAGCATCATCGGATCGAACGGAATACCGATATTGTCATTGGATTCCGGCGGAGGCGAGTCGGCGGGTGCAGGATGCGGCTCGGATGCCGCATCCGATTCATTTTGCAGCATTTGAGCAAGCTCGGAAATTTGCTTCATGCTTTCGGGATCTGCCAGCAGTTCCTGCATTTTTCCGAAAAGATCATCCATTGCTATTTTCCGCCGCTCAGTTTCCTGTAAAGTTCCTTTGCCTGCGGAGCGCTCATCAATTTCTCCACGAGCTGGGGATTGCGGATCGCTTGTTGAAATTTCTGTGCATCCGCACTGCTCATGTTCTTCATGGCACTGTCAAATTTTCCGGATTCCAGCTCTCTCCGCAGCTGTTCAGGGGGGATTCCCAGTTTCTGGCTTACAACCTGCAGCAATCCGTTCAGATTTTCAGATCTGAACTGAGGATTATTCTTGTCATTCATAAAAAAACACCTTTCTTTCTTCAAAACTGTATTGTATTTTTTTACAGTTTATGTTATAATATAAAGGATTGGACTATGACCCGCCCCGAAAAGGAGGTTTGATGGATGAAAATTGTAGTGATGTCTGATTCCCACGGAGATCGTCGGAATGTTGAAAAGATTCTGTCAAAGCACGATGACGCTGCGATGTTCATTCACCTTGGTGACGGTGAGCGTGAAATGCACGCACTGCTTTTGAGCCGTCCGCAGCTAAACGGCTGCCTGCACTATCTGCAGGGTAATTGTGACAGCGGTTTCTTAATTTCCGGAACACGTTCGGAACTGATTCTGACGCTTCCTTATGGACATCGGATTTTTGCTGCGCATGGTCATAGTTATCAGGTGAAATTCGGCACAGGCAGAATCCGGCAGGAGGCAAAGGCAAATAATGCGGATATTGTCCTGTATGGGCACACCCATGTCCGTGAATGCAGCTATGATAACGGCATCTACATCATCAATCCCGGCAGTGTCGGCTATCCTCGTGACGGAAAACCGCCCTGCTATGCAGTGATCGACATTTCCGAAAGCGGCGTCATGCCGAATCTGATTGCACTCTGATGCCTTAGTGCGTTCATTGATAGTATATGCGGCAGCAAAAGAAAAGTTGCCGGTCTGGAGGTAATTATTCCATGGGAACAGCTTTCCCCAAGGTTCTTGGAAAAAAGACAAGCGAAAAATATGGACTGGCATTCGGTCTGGGATTTGTTTCCCTTTTGATCGTTTTACTGCCCCTCATGCTGATGGATCAGGGCTATTTTATCTATTATGGTGATTTTGTATCCCAACAGCTTCCTTTTTATGAGGTAGCCAATGATGCCGTGCGTGCAGGGCAATTCGGATGGAACTGGTACACCGATCTTGGCGGCAGTTTTATAGGTTCCTATGCATTTTACCTGTTCGGCAGCCCGTTTTTCTGGTTATCCGTTCTTTTGCCAAGAGGATTGGTGCTGCATTCTATTCCGTGGCTGCTGTGCTTGAAGCATGGCGTTGCGTCTCTGACAGCCTATGCCTATATTCGCCGTTTCGTGCAGAATAAAAATGCCGCTGTCATCGGCGGTTTGCTGTATGCTTTTTCAGGATTTCAGACGTTTAATATATTTTTCAATCATTTTCATGATGTAACAGCACTGTTTCCTTTGATGCTTATTGCGATGGAGGAACTTGTCAATAATAACCGCCGTGGCTGGTTTGCCGTCATTGTGGCAGTAATGGCAGTCAATAATTACTTTTTCTTTACGGGACAGGTTGTTTTTCTGATCATTTATTTCTTCATCCGCTTGCGCTGCAATGATTTTCACATCAATTGGAAAAAATTCTTTGCACTTGCCATTGAAGCGGTTCTCGGCGTGCTGATTTCCTGCGCAGTGCTTCTGCCGGCAGTTCTGGCAATTCTGGAAAATTCCCGTGTTGATACCATGCTGTTCGGTCAAGATATGGTATTATACAGTGATAAAACAAGAATTATTCGCATTATTCAGAGCTTTTTCATGATTCCCGATGCGCCCGCACGGCCCAATCTGTTCTCGACCACTACAGGTAAATGGGCGTCCATCGGCGGCTATCTGCCCTTGTTCTCCATGGCAGGTGTGATCGCCTTCATGGGACAGAAGAAAAAGCACTGGGCAACGCATCTTGTCTGGATCTGCATTATTTGTGCATTTGTACCGATCCTGAACAGCATGTTCTACATGTTCAACAGTTCCTATTATGCAAGATGGTTCTATATGCCCATCCTCATTATGGCAATGATGACGGCATATGCACTTGACAATCAGGAACTGAACTGGAAGGGCGGCGTTATCGGCTGCGCTGCAGCTTTGGTGATTTCCGGCATCGTATTCTGTCTGCCAACAAAAGGGGAGGAAGATGCAACAGAATTTTTCGCATTCGCCAATATTCCACAGTATTTCTGTGTGGTGCTTGCAATGAGTATTCTGTGCTGGATCGGTCTGTACTATATCTATCGGCTTCGTGTGCAGAAAATGCCCCATTTGCAGAAAGCTGTGATTCTTACAGTTGTTGCCTGTGCAGTCTGTACCGGTACTGTGGTGTATTTCGGTAAATACATTGGTACCGATGCGAAAAAATATATCGAAACAGGTATCAATGGCGAAAAGAACCTCTCTATTTCCTATGAAGATGACGAGGACGACTATTTTCGTGTGGATATTTCCGAGAATTATGACAACTATCCCATGTTCTGGGGATTATCCTCCATGCGGACGTTCCACAGTACGGTCAGCGTATCCATTATGGATTTCTACAACAGCATCGGCATTACCCGTGATGTATCCTCACGCGCCGACCCAAAATTCTACACCCTCAGGGGACTGCTTTCCGTAAAATATTATTTTGAGCGAATTGATGCTATGGATCCTGAGAAACCTTTTGACATTCCCGGTTTTTCCCTGTATAAATCCGAGAACGGCTTCAATATTTACAGGAACGAGTATTTCGTTCCCATGGGCTTTACCTATGAAAACTATGTGACAGAAAAAATGGTAGCCGGCAAAACGGACATGACAAAGGAACGGATTCTGATCAATTCTTTGATCCTCACAGAGGAGCAAGCGGAAACCTATGCGGATATCATAGCTCCTGCGGATAACGAAGTCATGAATATCTCAAAGGAGCGGTATTTGGAGATCTGTAAGGAACAGGCTGAAGAAGCTTGTGAGAATTTTGAATATGACTCCAGTCATTTTTCCGGCAGTATTTCTCTTGAACAGCCGAAACTCGTATTTTTCAGCGTTCCCTATGATAAAGGATGGACAGCGTCCGTTAACGGCAGCCCCGTGACGGTGGAGCGTGTCAGCAACGGTTTCATGGCAATCCGATGCGAAGCAGGGGAAAATGAAATTGTGTTCTCCTATGAAACGCCCGGATTGCGGCTTGGACTTTGGATGACGCTTGGAGGAGTGTTCCTGTTTGCATTGTATATCCTCTTTGCCAAGTCACTGTTCAAGGGCAGCCGGTCTAAGATTTCGCATAGCTATGATTACACGCCGACTGTCAGCGTGCGTGCAGCAAGATACTACAACCAGCAGCTGCTGCGTGAGATGCGGCGTGCGGATAATTCCGGTAGAAAGGAAGAGCAAGATGGCACATCTGAATGAAACAACACTTGACAGTACAATGCTTTTTGACGGAAAGATCATCCGTGTGGAAAAAGATACCGTCCTCCTTGAGGACGGTACACAGACATTTCGTGAGGTGGTCAGACATCCCGGCGGAGTTTGTGTGCTGGCGATTACTGATGCTGATGAAGTCCTGTTTGTCAAGCAGTTTCGTTATCCCCACAGGACAGTCACAATGGAACTTCCCGCCGGCAAGCTCGAATACGGTGAAAACCCCGAAGCCTGCGGCAGACGTGAGCTTCTTGAGGAATGCGGCTGCAGAGCAAAGCAATTTTCCTACCTCGGCAAGCTTTTCCCGGTACCTGCGTACGATACGGAGGTCATCCACATTTATCTTGCAAAGGGACTGGAGTTTGATGCCCAGCAGCTCGATGAGGGCGAATTTCTGGATGTGGAGAGAATTCCGCTTGCACAAGCAGTGCGTATGGTGCTTTCGGATGCGTATCCGGACGCCAAAACGCAGATTGCCATTCTGCGATATTTCGCAATGGATCATGTGAAAGGTATCGTGAGATAAAAAAAAGGAACGGTCAAACCGTTCCTGAAAAGGCATGTAAGATGATTAAGCTTCCGGTGCTGCCTCTGTTTTCTGAGCAGCTTCAGTCTCCTGTGCCTCCACTTCAGCAAGTGCAAGGTGCTTCTGATAAGCGTCAAGGATGCTTTCTTCGATCATTTTTCTGGATTCCGGAAGAATCGGATGCACGATGTCACGGAAAATGCCGTTTTCGTCCTTTCTGCTTGGCATCGCAATGAACAGTCGTTCATCGCCCTGCACGACCTTGATGTCGTGTACAGCAAGCATATGATCCACGGTAATGGATACTACTGCACGGAGTCGGCCTTCTGTGATGATCTTGCGGATTTTGATGTCTGTGATTTCCATGGTATGACCTCCTTGTGATGTTCTGCCAATCATACAAATTTTCCTCTGCGATGGATAGTATGCCGCAAATTGGGAAACTTATTCATGGAGCAGGTCACAATGTATGACAGCGGCATATAATTAGTATAATGGTTAGATATGTAAATAATGAGAAGAAATTAGGTGTATTTTATGAATAAATCAGTATTGGAAGGAAAACAGCACATTCACTTCATCGGTATCGGCGGCAGCGGAATGTATCCGCTGGCACAGATTCTCCACGCAAAAGGCTATTACCTGACAGGTTCGGATAACAACGAAACCGATACTCTGCAGGCAGTACGCAATATGGGCATTCCTGTGATGCTTGGACAGCGTGCGGAGAATATTGAGGGTGCGGATCTGATCGTGCACACGGCTGCCATTATGGCGGATAACCCTGAGCTGATTGCCGCAAGAGCCTCCGGTGTTCCGGTGCTGGAACGCAGCGAACTGCTCGGCATTGTCAGCAGCTGGTACGGCGACGCAGTCTGTGTATCCGGTACGCACGGCAAGACCACGACCACTTCCATGCTGGCACAGATTCTGTATACCGCAAAGGTGGATCTGTCCGCATTCATCGGCGGCAAGCTTCCCTGTATCGGCGGAAGCGGCTGCAGCGGCAGCAGTGAAGTGTTTGTCTGCGAAGCCTGTGAATTTGTGGATACTTTTTTGAAACTTTATCCCGACACTGCGGTAATTCTGAACATTGACGCAGATCATCTGGATTATTTCAAAACAGTGGACAATATCATCCGTTCCTTCCATAAATTCTGTGAGCTGACAACAAAATCCATCATTTATAACGGAGATGATGCGAATACCTGCAAGGCGGTAGAAGGAATCACAGGGAAGAATCTCGTTTCCTTCGGCTACGGTGAACAGAATGATTACCGTGCCGTGGATGTGGAAATTCTCAGCGGTTCTTCCATGGCATATACCGCTTTGAAAAATGGTGAAATATTGGGAAGAATCACATTGCAGGTTCCCGGTGCACATAATGTACTCAATTCTCTGGCTGCAGTTGCAGCATGTGACGGACTCGGCATTCCCTTTGCGGCGATTGCACAGGGTCTTGCAGAATTTCGTGGTGCAGGCAGAAGATTTGAGATTCTCGGTCAGGTCAATGGCATTACAATTGCCGATGACTATGCGCATCATCCCACGGAACTCACAGCAACATTGCAGGCGGCAAAGAATATGCCGTATAAACGTGTGTGGGCTGTATTCCAGCCGTTTACCTTCTCCAGAACTGCACAGCATCTGGACGAATTTGCAGATTCCCTGCGCATAGCGGATATTCCCGTACTGACGGACATCATGGGTTCCCGTGAAAAGAACACCTATCATATCTATACCCGCCATCTTGCAGAAAAAATTGAAGGCTGTGTGTGGTTCCCGCAGGATGAGGAGGCTGAGTACACCGATGAGCGTAAGTACAGCAACTTCGAGAGCGTGTGCAATTATGTCTGTGAGCATGCGCAGGAAGGAGATCTTGTGCTGACAATGGGCTGCGGTGATGTGTACAAGGTTGCAAAGATGATTCTTGGCAGACTGCATGAGGAGGGAAAATAAGATGAGCGCGCAGAGAGCCGATGAAATCTTTGAGTTTATCAAGGAATATATCCGTATGGAGAATATGTCCCCGTCCGTGCGTGAGATCTGTGACGGTGTGGGGATTCGCTCCACCTCCACGGTGCATCGTTACCTGCATCTTCTGCATCAGGAGGGCAGGATCCATATGGCGGATGGCAAAAACCGTGCCATCGTGGTGATGGATGACGAGGATGAGAATGCCGGTATTCCTCTGGTGGGGACGGTTGCCGCAGGCGTGCCGATCACCGCAATTGAAAATATCACCGATTACATCAGCTTTGAACCGCTCAAGGCATATGAAAATCCACTGTTTGCACTTCGGGTGCGAGGCGAGAGTATGATCAATGCCGGTATTTTTGACGGTGATATTGTGATCGTTGAGCAGACAAATTATGCGGAAAACGGTGACATCGTGGTAGCACTTGTCGATCAGAGCGAGGCGACGGTCAAGACGTTTTTCAAGGAAAAGGGACATTATCGACTTCAGCCTGAAAATGATTTTATGGAACCGATCATTGTGGAAGATGTAGAGATCCTTGGAAAAGTGGTTTCACTGATACGTTATTTCTGATGCCGAATGGTATCATAAAGATAAAATGTGTACATTAAGAAAGGAATGTTGATTATGCTGAACAAAGTAAAAGTTGTCATCTGCGGTAAGGATTATGTAATGCAGACCGCTGAAGCGCCGAACTATGTGTATGGTCTTGCCAGAACGCTGGAAAGCCGCATTAACGATATGACTGATAAACTGGGTGTTTCCCAGTATTCTGCAGCTGTGATGACTGCACTGTCCGTTCTTGATGATCTGAGCAAGGCAAATGCACGACTTAACACGATCTGTGATCAGAGCAAGGAGTATGTGGACGATGCAGGCCGTGCAAGAATTGAGCGTGACGCTGCCCTCAAGGAAGTGGAAATGCTCAAGGCAAGGATCGCTCAGCTTGAAAATTCCCAGAAGCTCAAGAAGCTGAAGGAATCCATCGGATGATGCAACCTGAAATTCTGGCGCCTGCAGGAAGCATGGAATCCCTCGTTGCCGCCCTGCGGTGCGGTGCGGATGCTGTCTATGTGGGTGGAACATTATATTCCGCAAGGAGCAGTGCGGCTAATTTTGATCTGCCTGCACTTGCAAAGGCAGCGGAACTCTGTCACATCTATGGTGCAAAGCTGTACCTTGCCGTTAATACGCTGCTGACGGACAGGGAACTGTCGGAGTTTGCTGAATATATCCGTCAGGCAGCCCTTTGCGGCGTGGATGCCTGTATTGTGCAGGATCTTGGGGTACTGCGTCTGATTCGCAGTATTGTCCCCGATATGCCCCTGCATGCGTCTACGCAGATGAGCATTCATTCCCCTGAGGGAGCCTTGCAGGCAAAGGAACTCGGCTGCTGCCGTGTGGTGGCAGCAAGGGAAATGGCAGCTGCGGATTTGCAGAAACTCTGTGATTTACCGCTGGAAATTGAGGTTTTCGTGCATGGCGCACTTTGCATGTCCGTTTCCGGACAATGCAGCTTTTCTGCGCTTGTCGGCGGCAGAAGCGCAAATCGCGGAAGATGTGCGCAGGCTTGCCGGTTGCCGTGGCAGACACCGGATGGGAAAAATCCTGCGGCACTTTCCTTAAAGGATCTTTCTCTCGTGCAGCATGTGCAGAAACTGCGGAACATGGGGGTTGCTTCGTTTAAAATTGAGGGACGTATGAAACGTCCGGAGTATGTTGCAGCAGCCGTGACCGCCCTGCGCATGGCGCTTAATGGTGAACAGCCCGATATGGAAACCCTGCAAGCGGTGTTTGCAAGAAGCGGTTTTACGGATGGATATTTTACAGGTAAGCGGAAGGACATGTTCGGCTTTCGCCGAAAAGAGGATGTGGTAGCCGCGCAGAAGGTACTGCAGAATCTACAGAATACCTATCGTAAACCACGAAAATGTGATTCCGTAACATTTTCCATGTCGCTCCGGACGAATGCGCCGGCAGAGCTGCTTGCAAGCGACAGCAGCGGAAATTCTGTTTGTGTGATGGGGGAGATCCCTCAGGTTGCACTGAAAACGCCGCTGGATACGGCAATGCTGCAAAAGCACATGCAGAAGCTTGGGGATACCATTTTTGACGGATGTGAAGTGCAGCTGATAAACCCCGAAGGGCTGACGCTTTCAGCTGCCCAGTGCAATGCCATGCGACGTGACGCAGTGGATGCATTGTATCAGGCTCGTGCGCTGAATAATTGTCCGCAGTACCGCATTTGCAGTGATGCTTTTGTTCCTGACAAACCGGGGGAAAAACCTGAAATACGGACGCAATTTCGACTGCATGTCCGCACGGAACAACAGCTTGAAGCTGCGATGCAGCGAGGGGACATTGTTTGTGTATCTTTGTCGCTTGCGGAAAACTGCGAACCTGCATTGTCGATTTGGCTCGAAGCGCCGCGTGTTATTGCGGATGAAGTGGCATATTGCCGCAGGCTGGAATCCTTGCGTCAGCGTGGATTTTCCCATCTGCTCTGTCACAATTTAGCGGATGTACGCATTGGCGGCAGACTTGGATTTACCCTGCACGGCGGCTATGGATTGAACTGTACGAACAGTCTGACAGCGTATTCTCTGCAGGAGCAGGGATTGCAGGATGTCACAGGCTCGTATGAAGTACGTCTGCCAAGTCTTGCAAAAATCGGAGATACGATGCCATGCGGCGGATTTGTTTACGGAAGGCTTCCCATGATGCTGTTCCGGCTGTGTCCTATCCGGGCGCAGGATGGCTGCCGCAAACAGGGATGTTATCTGAAAGACCGCACAGGACAGCATTTTCCGCTTGTCTGCAGCGGTGAATATACGGAGCTGTGCAATGCAAAGCTGCTCTGGCTTGCAGATAAACGGCAGAAGCTGTGCAGTCTTGCTTACTGGGATTTCTATTTTACGGACGAATCACCTGTCCAGGTACAGTCCGTGCTGCATGCCTATGAACACGGTGCAGCGGAAATTCCAGCCGACCGCACGAACGGTCTGTATTTTAAAGGAGGTCTGGCATGACGCTGTTTTTTAAGAAGCTTCGGGAAAATGCTATACTGCCCATGCGTGCAACACCGCAGAGTGCAGGCGTTGATTTGTGTGCCTGCCTTGAGGATACAGTGGAAATCCCGCCGGGCGGCACAGTAAGGATTCCGACTGGACTTGCCGTACAGCCCTCGAAGGAGGATGTTGCTTTGCTGATCTATCCTCGTTCGGGGCTTGCATCAAAGTACGGTATTACTCTTGCCAATGCTGTGGGAGTTGTGGACAGTGATTATCGCGGCGAAATTCAGGTTCCGCTGCATAATCTCAGTACGATCCCCTTCATGGTGGAAAATGGAATGCGCATAGCACAGCTGGTGGTAACACCGGTGCTGTTTGCGGATGTTGAGCAAGTTAATGAACTGGATGAAACCCAGCGCGGCAGCGGTGGTTTCGGTTCCAGTGGAATGATAAATGAATGAAAAGGAGTCTGACTGATGAAAAAAACAATACTTATGATGACATTAATTCTATGTGCAATTTTTCTTGGCAGTTTGATCGGAGAACTCACTGCGGGATCAGAAAATTTTTCATGGCTTTCCAAGAGCTATGACATCGGTATTTCTGCTTTTGATCTGGATCTGAAAATCATTGTACTGACGCTTGGATGTGAATTTCGCATCTGTATTGCACAGGTTTTCCTGATTCTGGCTGCACTGATTTCTTATCCTAAGCTTGCATCCTCCTTCTTTTCTTAATACATAAAACGTTTCTGATGAACTTTCATAGGGCAGTAATGTACAGGTAATACCCGATAAAATGGTACTGTCATAACAATGCAGCAGGAAATTGCAAAAAAAACTTGTTTCCTGCCGGAAAACGTGGTATAATAAAAAAGACAGTGCCGAGGCACTGCTTAGGAGAACCTATAAAGGAGAACTGGCATGTTTACAAAGGATATTGGTATCGACCTTGGTACCGCCAATACACTGGTGTATATGCGGGGAAAAGGTATCGTTTTGCGTGAGCCGTCCGTAGTGGCAGTCAATACAAGAACGGAGAAGGCACGCTATGTTGGTAAGGAAGCAAAGCAGGTAATTGGAAGAACACCCGGTTCCATTGTAGCGGTGCGTCCGCTGAAGGAAGGCGTAATTGCTGATTTTGACCTTACGATCACAATGCTTCAGGAATTTATCCATAAGGTGCTAAAAGGTACGATTTTTACAAGAGCCAGAGTGATCATCTGCATACCTTCCGGTGTTACGGCTGTTGAACGCCGTGCTGTAAAGGAAGCAACGGAAAAGGCGGGTGCCCGCCATGTGTCCATTATTGAAGAACCCATGGCTTCGGCAATCGGTGCCGGTCTCCCCACTACAGAGCCGTGCGGCAGCATGATCGTGGACATTGGTGGAGGCAGCAGTGAGGTAGCGGTGATTTCCCTGGGTGGAATCGTGGCATCCCGTTCCGTGCGCTGTGCAGGCGACGCACTGGATGCTTCCATTATCAATTACATCAAGAAAAAGTATAATCTGCTCATCGGTGAACGCATGGCAGAAAATATCAAGCTGACCATTGGTTCGGCATTCCCCAGTGAAAATGAGGGTAATATGGAGATCAAGGGCAGAAATCTGCTTAACGGACTTCCGGAGAATATCAGGGTTTCTTCAGCGGAGATTCGTGATGCTATGGTAGAGCCGCTGTCGAGAATCATAGATGCCATCAAATCAACATTGGAGGAAACACCGCCGGAGCTTGCAGCAGATATTATTGATCAGGGAATTACGCTTGCGGGCGGCGGCGCATTGCTGCGCGGTCTGGATAAGCTGATCAACCGTGAAACCGGTATTCCGGTATACATAGCGGAATTTCCGCTTGACTGCGTTGCAGAGGGTGCCGGTAAGGTACTGGAGAACATGGACAAATATCAGGATACGCTGGTTGAATATATGAAGTATTATGAAAAATGACACAGTGCAGCGGAAAATAGAGTTTGACGGAATGCATCGCAGACCGGCAGGCTCTGTTTCTGTTGTGTTTTGGAAAGGAGGCGGCAGATGGGAAATTTTCTGAAAAGCACAAAGTGCAAGATCATTCTGTGCATACTTGCCCTGTTGATCGGCATTATGATCTATGCGGTATCACAGGGAGGCTATACCATCAGCAGCATCGGAATTTTCAAAAGTATTGCTGCACCGTTTCAGCGTGCCTCAAACGCCATTTCTGAACAGGTAGAGCATGTACTGGAGCTGTATGTCAATGCAGATGACTGCTATCGTGAAAATCAGGCACTCAAAGAGGAAATTGCAATTCTGCATGCAGAGCTTGCTGATTATGAGGCAACAAAGGACGAGCTTGCGGAGCTGAAGGAATTTGTCGGTATTAAGGAAAAACACAAGGATTTTACCCTTACTTCGCCATTCGATGTGGTTGGGTATGTCACCAATGACCCGTATGGGACTTTCATGATCAACGGCGGAACGGAACATGGCGTGGAACTGTACGCCCCCGTTGTGACTGAACAGGGAATGGTGGGCATTATTACCGAAGTCGGTGATGAAACCGCAACCGTGACGACCATTCTTTCACCGGAGGTGTTTATTTCCGCCGGCAGCAGTACATTGCGGGAAACCGGTGTGGTCACCGGAAGTGTGGCTTTGCTGAAATACGGATACTGCAAATTGGATTATCTGGACAAGGAAACACGGCTGCGCAAGGGACAGGCGATTGTCACAACCGGAGAAAACGGCCATTTCCCGAAGGGATACATCATTGGCTATGTGCAGGAGATCGAACAGGATGCTGCCGGCATGACGGCATATGCAACGGTTGATCCTGCAGTGGATCTGTCGAATCTGAGTAAGGTCGTTGTGATCGCAGATTTCGAGGGAAAGGAAGAACGTGATGAAGCGAGGTAGCATCAAACAGGAGCGAAGGAAGTACATCTTCCTGCAGATGGTGCAATGGACCGTGTTCAGCCTGCTGATTCTGGGTGCATTTCTCCTTGCAACATCGGGCAGCTTTCTCAAACCCATGCTGCTTATACCGCTTGCACTCTGTATTTCCTCCCATACCGGAGAAATTCAGGCAACTGCAGTCGGTATGATCAGCGGTCTGCTGATGGATATTACCTGCGGCAAGCTGCTGGGATACAACGCCATCTGGATGGTGGTAAGCTGTGTGGCGGTATCTCTTTTGTATACTTACATTCTGCGGCAGAAGCTGCTGAATATCCTGATTCTGACTGCTGCCTGTGTTCTGGTACAGGGGTATCTGGATTATTTGTTCTACTATGCGATCTGGGGCTATGAGGATGTTGTGCAGATCTATACACGCACCATTCTTCCGAGCAGTTGCCTGACGCTGGTGTCCGTTCTGCTGTTTTATGTACCGCTGAAGTGGATTGCAGAGAAATGCGGCAGCCATCGTGTACAGGAACTGGAGAAAACCATAATATCAGCGTATCGGGATTGAGCCTTTATGCTTGAGGAGCTGAATAATGAGAGCAATTTCAGATTATGTAAAAATGGCACTTGCCGTTTTGATGGTGCTTGTTGCCACAATTTTTTGTGCGATGCGCCTTCTGAAAATTCAGGTTGTGGATTCCGAATCCTATACCAAACGGGAAGTGGTTACAAATAGCTATACGCAAAAAATTCCCTCTACACGAGGAGAAATTGTCGATGCAAAAGGCGTTACCATCATTGGCAATAACGTCAGTTATGCGGTTTTTATAGATGAAAAGAATTTCCCTGCCGATCTTGCAGAGGGGAATCGTGTTCTGCTGCAGTTGGTCGAAATTCTGCAGGAAGCCGGAGTTGAGTGGACGGATTCGCTTCCGCTGACGGTTTCCGAACCATACGTCTTTGAAGATGACGTTTCTGAAACAACCATTGCCGCAATGAAGCGCCGTATCGGCGTGAATGCCTACGCAACGGCACAGAACTGTATCGACGTTCTGATCAAGGACTATGAAATTTCAAAGGAATATACTCCTGAGCAGCAGCGAATCCTTGCCGGTCTGCGCTACTCCATGCTGGATGATGATTTTTCCATCAGCAACCGCTTCGAAATTGCCAAGAGTCTGCCCATGAAAACCGTTTCTCTGCTGTCGGAACTGTCTTTGCGACTGAGCGGTATTGTCATTGTGCAGCAGGCGGATCGTGTGGTGGAGGTCGGTGATGTGATCCCCCATGAAATCGGTACAGTTGGCCCTATTTTTGAGGAAAACGCAGCCGAATATTTGGAGAAGGGCTACGATCTCAATGCCATTGTCGGCATCAGCGGCATCGAAAAGGCGATGGAATCAGAGCTGCAGGGCAAAGAAGGCGTGCGAACCATTACATTTGAGGATGGCATCCCCGTCAGTGACGAGGTGACCGAGGAAATGGTTGCAGGGCATACCGTCATGCTCACGGTCAATAGCGAGTTTCAGCGTGGACTGCAGGGCATCCTTGAGGGATTTATTAAGGATTTCCATAAGATCAACAAAAAGGGCGAGATCATCAGCAGCAAGGTCAAAAGCGGTGCAATTGTGGTACTCGATGCCAAAAGCGGGGCGGTCCTCGGCGAAGCCACCTGCCCGACCTACAATCTGATGGACTATTCCGACCTGTATGATCAGCTGCTTGAAGCGCCGAATAATCCGCTGTTCAACAGAGCCACACAGGGTCTGTACCGACCGGGTTCGACCTTCAAGACGATCACGGCTACCGCAGGACTCAACGAGGGCGTGATCAATGGACAGACAAGCTATCAGTGCAAACAAACTTATTATTATATTGATACAAAATTCGGCTGCACGGGCAAGCATGATTACATTTCTATTTCCCGTGCCATCATGGTATCGTGCAATGCGTATTTCTACGATCTTTCTCGTAACCTGACGATCGACAATATCACCAAGTATGCCGCACTCTATGGCATCGGACAGAATACAGGAATTGAAACAAGGGATTCTGCAGGCTATATGGCGTCCCCCGAAAAATACCGTGAACTCGGACTTCCGTGGACAGTTGGACAGGTACTGCAGGCAGGTATCGGCAACGGCGAAACCATGGTAACTCCTCTGCAGCTTGCCAATGTTGCTTGTACTATCGCAAACAAGGGCGTTCGTTATGAGCCGTATCTCGTGGATAGTATCTGGGACTACAATATGGAAAACTGTATTTCCAAAACACAGCCCACCGTTGCCCAGACCATTGACCTCAATTACAGCTATGTGTACCATTATATTCAGGAAGGTATGATCATGGCTTCCACCAACAATATGCCCGATGAATATTCTCTCCAGAATCTGGGCTATAGTGTTGCGATCAAAACCGGTACACCCCAGTGGGAAAGCCGTGTGCAGGACTCCGTTTTCATTGGTTATGCGCCGGCACACGATCCTCAGATTGCGTTTGCAGGCATCATTGAGGGCGGTGAATATTCCAAGTATATGATCCGTTCGATTCTGAAGCTTTATGAGGATGTTTATGGAATGCAGTAATTACTTGACGGATTCGTTAAAACCGACAAATTGAATGCGTTAAAATGCAGTATATTTCACAATTTTACGATTTTTGGCATTCAGAAAATTGACAAAATCCGTATTTGTGATATAATAATAAGTAGGCATGTTGTACAAAACAATGTAATTATGGCTGATGCGAAAATGATGCAGAGGCAGTTTGGGGGAGGAGTTCAGGTGAACTCCGGAAAGGAGAAATTACATGGCAAAAAATCCGAAATTGATTGCTGTAACATCGGGTAAGGGCGGAACAGGTAAGTCCTCGATTTGTTACGGTCTGGGTTATACACTGGCAAAGCAGGGGCATCGCACTCTGATTATTGAGCTTGACTTTGGTCTGCGCTGTCTGGACATTATGTTCGGTATGTCCGGCAGTGTACAATATGATCTGGGAGATGTTCTTTCCGGAAAGAAAGAGATTCTGGATGCAGTTACACATGTAACTTCTGCGAGCAATCTGAATATTCTCTGCGCCCCGAAGGATCCGTTTATGACGGTGACTGCTGAACAGGTAGTAGACATCTGCCGCAAGATCAGAAAGTATTTTGATTACATTATCATTGATACCGGTGCAGGTATCAGCTCCCATGTTTTTGATATTGTAGAACAGGCAAACCTGATTTTGGTTGTTACCACACCCGATCCAGTCTGCATTCGTGATGCTACGATGATGTCCGACGAATTTTACAGACGCGGCAACAAGAGACAGCGTTTGATCGTTAATAAGATGAGCAAGAAGAATATTACCAGCAAGCTCATTCAGAATCTGGATGAAATTATTGATACTGTCGGCATTCAGCTGATCGGAGTTATTCCGGAAGATTTTGCACTGGCAGAGGCAACTGGTAAGGGTGTTCCGATTGCATTGAATGCACCGAGTCTGCTGTCATTTGATGCGATTTCCAAGAGATTGAACGGTGAGCAGATTCCGTTGGTGATCAAGTAATCTGTAATATATTATAGCCGCAAGACGGCGGAAAGGAATGAGAAGTATGACAATAGCCTTAATTGCTCATGATGCAAAAAAAGAATTGATGGTACAGTTCTGCATTGCTTATTGCGGAATCCTGTCCAGATATAATCTCTGTGCAACTGGTACGACCGGAAAGCTGGTAAGCGAGGCAACTGGTCTGACGATCCAGAAGTACCTTAGCGGCTCACAGGGCGGCGGCCAGCAGATCGGCGCAAGAATTTCCTGCAATGAAATTGATGTGCTTCTGTTTTTCCGTGATCCGATTACACCAAAGGCGACAGAACCCAATGATATTAACCTGCTGCGTCTGTGTGATGTGCATAATGTTCCGGTTGCAACCAATATTGCAACAGGTGAAGCACTGATTATGGCGCTGGAGAGAGGCGATCTGGATTGGCGTGAGATCGGCAATCCCACAATCTAAGCAAATACTCGGTCTGCTGCAAATGTGCTTCGGCTTGCTGTCCGATGGGGAGAGCAGGAAGGTCAGGTGTCAGCAGACTTTTATTTTTGGAGGTATCTATGGCAAATATCAAGCGTCCGAATGGAACTGAGGACATTCTGCCGTCCGTCAGCCGTGACTGGCAGATGCTCGAAGGATTACTGCGTGAAATCGCAGGAAAATTCGGTTTTCACGAAATTCGTGTACCCACTTTTGAACAGACAGATCTGTTCTGCCGCAGCGTTGGTGAAACCACGGATGTGGTGCAGAAGGAAATGTACACAGTTTCCGCAAAGGAATCCAAGTTCACACTGCGTCCGGAGGGAACAGCGGGTACGATCCGTGCCATGCTGCAGAATGGCTTGCTGAATGAAGCGCTTCCCCAGCGTGTATACTATATTCTGTCCTGTTTCCGCCATGAGCGTCCGCAGGCTGGACGTCTGCGTGAATTTCACCAGTTTGGCGTAGAAATGGCAGGCTCCCCGCATGCATCCGCAGATGCCGAGGTTATCAGCCTTGCAAAGCAGATCATCGATATGCTCGGCATTCAGGGAATCGAACTGTACATCAATTCCATCGGCTGTCCGAACTGCCGCAAGGCATACCATAGGGCACTGCAGGAATATTTTGCAGCATCCAAGGATCAGCTCTGCGATACTTGTCTGTCCCGACTGGAAAAGAATCCCATGCGTATTCTGGACTGCAAGAGTCCTATCTGTGGAGAAATTGCTAAGGATGCGCCCGTCATTCTCGATTATCTGTGTGAGGATTGCAGCACACATTTTGAGCAGCTCAAGAAGTATCTGGGACTGCTGAATATTGACTATAAGGTGAATCCGAAAATTGTCCGTGGTCTGGATTATTACACCAAGACCGTGTTTGAATTTGTCACTACCGACATCGGTGCGCAGGGCACAGTCTGCGGCGGCGGACGATATGACGGTCTGATCGGTCAGCTCGGCGGTCCGGAAACACCCGCACTCGGCTTTGGCATGGGTCTGGAGCGACTGCTTCTGACGCTTCGCAATCAGGGCATCACGCTGTCCGAGGAGGATTCCTGTGACATTTACTTTGTTCCCATGGGCGAGGCAGCAGCGGATAAGACCTTTGCAATGGCTGCAAAACTGCGCAGCGAAGGCGTTTCCGCACAGACGGATGTGATGGGCAGAAGTCTGCGTGCGCAGATGAAATATGCTGATAAGCTCAATGCAAGATTCACGCTCGTTCTGGGTGATAATGAAATTGCCGCAGGCGTGGCAGATGTCAAGAATATGAAAACCGGTGAAAAGACAAGCCTTGCACTGGATGATACATTTGCAGAGCGTTTTTCCGATGTTCTCATGGCTTCCATGTTTGATGAAGATGGCAGCTTTGCAGATATGTTGGGTTAATAGATAAGGGAGGCTAATTTATGGCAGAATCTATGGGAAATCTGCGCCGCACACATGGCTGCGGCGAAGTCACAGAACCGGGCATGCAGGTTACTGTAGGCGGTTTTGTGCAGTATATGAGAAATAAGAACAAGGTCATTTTCATCGTTCTGCGTGACAGAAGCGGTGAAGTGCAGCTTGTGTTCAATGATGAAACAGATCGTGCGATTTTCGAAAAGGCTGCATCCGTTAAGAACGAGTATGTGCTGCTTGTCAAGGGTACCGCAGTGCAGCGTCAGGATGTCAACCCCAACATGAAGACGGGTATGGTGGAGATCGTTGCAGAGGATCTGCGTATCCTTTCAAAGGCAGAGCCGCTGCCGTTCGTGATCAGCGATGAAACCAATGTCAATGAGGAACTGCGCCTGCAGTATCGCTATCTTGACCTGAGAAGAAGTCCTCTCCAGCAGAATCTGATCATGCGCCATAAGATCGCAAAATGCGCAAGAGAGTACTACTACGCTAACGATTTCATCGAAATCGAAACACCCATGATGATGAAATCCACACCCGAGGGTGCAAGAGACTACCTGATTCCCTCCCGTGTGCATAATGGCAAATTCTACGCTCTGCCCCAGTCCCCGCAGATCTACAAGCAGCTTCTGATGGTGGCAGGCATGGAGCGTTATATCCAGATCGCAAGATGCTTCCGTGACGAGGACCTGCGTGCAGACCGTCAGCCGGAATTTACCCAGATCGACCTTGAAATGTCCTATGTGGATGTGGAAGATATCCTCGATATGACCGAGGGCTTCCTCGCAAAGCTCATGTCCGATGTGCTTGGTCAGGAAATCACCCTGCCGCTGCCCCGTCTGTCCTATGCAGATGCCATGAGCAGATATGGCTCCGATAAGCCGGATACACGTTTTGGTATGGAGATCTGCGATATTTCCGATCTCGTTAAGGATTGCGGTTTCGGCGTATTCTCCGGTGCCGTACAGTCCGGCGGCAGCGTTCGCTGCATCGTTGCAAAGGATGCGGCAAAGGTGCTGACTCGTAAGGAGATCGACAAGCTCACCGAAATGGTGCGCGGCATCGGTGCCAAGGGTCTTGCATTCATCCGCTGGGCGGATGAGCAGCCGACCTGCGCATTCTCCAAGTTCTTCAGCGAAGAAGAAATGCAGAATATTCTCTCCACCATCGGCTGTGAAAAGGGCGACGTGGCTCTGTTCATTGCTGACAAGAACAGCGTAACTCTGCCCGTTCTGGGTGCATTGCGTCTGCATGTGGCAAAGAAGCTGGAGATCATTCCGGAGGACAAGCTCAATTTCCTGTGGATCACCCAGTTCCCGTTCTTCGAGTGGGATGAGGAGTCTCAGACATGGCTTGCAATGCACCATCCGTTCACGATGCCGGAGGATGAGTGTCTGCCGTATCTTGAATCCGATCCGGGTAAGGTGACTGCAAAGGCATATGACCTCGTACTCAACGGCGTTGAGCTTTGCTCCGGTTCCATCAGAATTACCGATTACGAGCTGCAGCAGAAGATGTTCCGTGCGCTTGGTCTTACCGATGAAGAAATCGAAGCGAAGTTTGGCTTCCTCGTGGAGGCATACCATTATGGCGCACCGCCCCACGGCGGTCTGGGCATCGGTCTGGACAGACTTGCGATGGTTCTTTGCAAGGCAGAGAGCCTGCGTGATGTAGTGGCATTCCCGAAGGTAAAGGATGCATCCGAGATCATGAGTGCATGTCCGTCCGTTGTCGAGAAGGAAAATCTCGATGTGCTGGGTATTGCGGTTGTGGAAAAGAACGAAGAATAAAACAAATCCCCGATTCCTCATGGAATCGGGGATTTCTGTTTACCATGGCATCGGCGTGATGCTCAGCACATAATAATATTTCAGATGTGCCAGATCAAAGGCATTGACCTTATTGTCGGCATTCAAGTCCGCAGATGTGAAGTTGCGGTCATTGAGGGTATCCAGTCCCAGCAGGTATTTCTGAAGTTTGATAATATCCAGAAGATCCACACCGGTATCATCATTTACATCACCGAAAATCGGCATATTGTCGATGGAAGGCTCTGGCTCAGTCGGCATAGTTGCAGGGGGATCTGCCGTGCCGTTGTTCAGATATTCCGTGATTTTCTCAGCCCAGTGCGCTCCCATCTTCGCATAGCCCTGTTCGCTCGGATGGCATCCGTCATAGAGATCGCCTGCGGAAACTTCGATCACGCTTGCCACATCGCCAAGCTGTACATTTTTGCCCTCTGCCTGTTTTTCGGCAACAAGTGCCTTTACTCCTGCATTGTATGCATCCACGCATTCGTTCACCTTCGCAGGGATCTGCTCCGCAGAGAGATTGAACGTCCACTGGTAGGAACCCACCCAGCTTGCGCATGCGGTCGCATCAATTGCAGGGATGGTCGTGACAAACAGAACATCCGTGTTGTCGAGATGCCCCAGAATCTTGTCCACTACCGTTTCCAGACGGTCGAGAGCTGTGGTCATTTCACGAATATCGCCCACGCCCGTGCGGATGTCCAGACTTGCATCAAGCAGGTCGTTTGTGCCAATCTGCAGAAGTACAATGTCGGGATCGTGGGCTTCGATGAGATTCTGTCCTGCAAACAGAGTTTCATAAATACCCGTTCTGCCCGAATAGCTCATCGTGGAATAGCCGCTGTAACCGCAGTGCTGCGGATCGTAGGTGATCGTCGTGCCGTTCCAGCTGTAAGTGGCTTCGTTCGACCAGCTGTTTTCCGGACCTACCATGTCAAAGCTGATGCCGCTTTGCTGCAGATGATGGCACAGATACTTGCGGTAGCCGTTGTCCGCATTGATGTAGCCATGCGTGATGGAATCTCCCACTGCCATGATGCGCAGGGGTTCGTCCGCTGCTGCAAAATTTTGGGGAAATACTGCAAAAACTCCGGCGCACATTGCCAAAGCTGTCAGCAGGGGAATTGTTCTTTTCAGGTTCATGTTCGTGCTCCTTTCGGAATGTCATTTGAAGCTTGGATATTTTTATTATAGCACATTCCGATGGGGCTGTCCATCATTTTTCGAAAATAAATGGGATTTCCCGCCTATAACGGGAAATCCCTGTTTCATTAGTGATTGGGCATTACTGCGATAGCTTGTGTGTGCAGTGCGGTATATGCCGCTTCACATGCATCTTTGGGATAGGAAACAACTGCATCCTGCCGCATGGAATCGGAGAAGTAATAGTTCACCTCATCAGCGCCGATCAGCAGCAGCGCATGTTCGGGTGAAACAAATGTAAATTCCTCGCCGTCCGGCATTGTCCAGGTGTAGCTTTTTTGTATTTCCTTCATTTCAATCGTAGCCCAGATGAGTACAGGATGCCCCTGCTTCACATAGTTTTCAAATAAGGAATTCAGTGACATGTTGTACATTGCATGGATACTGTATTCTTCTGAAACTGCCGACTGCATCGCCTTGACAATGGCGGTGGAGTAGCAGCCGTAGCCCGATGAGGAATAGGGATCACCAATGAAGGCATTCCATGGATTATCCCCGTACATTTTGTTGCCCTCATAATATGGATAATCGGTTTTCGGCAGGTGATTGTCAATAAAATCCTCCACCGTAATTTCGCTTCCGTAGTATTGCAGCAGAGAAACCGCCGCTACACTTTCACAGCCCGTCGGATAGGTATCCTTCTGATAGACGTGCGGTACATCCGTAAGATACTTTCCGTTGAACTTGGGCTCGGTTTGTTCGACTTCGGAAGCAGAGCTTTCCGGTTTGATCTGGGTCACCGGAATTGCGTCATGCCCCTCGTTGTCCGTTTCCTTTGAGGGCGCTGCGAGTCGTATCACAACGATCACCCCTATGATCAGGAGAATGAGAAGCAAAGCGACTGCGGATTTTTTGGGTTTTGCTTTCATTGCAGAGTACTTCCTTTCTTTTGATAGAACCATTGTAGCAAAAAGTTGCTTCATAGCTGTATCATTCCGGCATCATAATTGCATGATCCTTGCACTTTTATATTTAGGTGACTACATCAATTATAGCATGTTTTGAGAAACATTTCAAGGGAAAATATCTGCACATAATCTGTCAACTCAGAGCCTTGGAGTTCTACAGGCATACCTTCACATTGAATTTCTCCATCCAGTAATCCAGTTGAGCAAAGTAGGCGATCGTCTGGGGCTTTGTCATCAGCTGTCCATACCACTGCACGGATTCTTCGCAGTACATCAGCTGTTCAAGCGCCTCACGTTTTACGATCTGCAAAATCGGCGCATGAGGATTTTGCAGGCGGCTTTCCAGAAGCTGTGTAACTGCCGTCAGATAATTCGGATTGTGCGTTTTCGGGTAGGGACTCTTTTTGCGCCAAAGAATCTCCTCCGGCAGATAATCACGCATCGCTTCACGCAGCAGCCCCTTTTCGTAGCCGCCGTGTTCCTTAAATTCCCACGGAACATTGTAAAGATACTGTGCGATACGGTAGTCGCAGAACGGCACACGCACCTCCAGTGCATTGTACATGCTCATACGATCTTTACGGTCAAGTAGCGTCTGCATGAACCAGTCAAGATTGAGCCGCATCATCTCACGCATTCGCTGCTCGGTGGGGGATTCACCTGCAAGCAGTGCTGTTCTTTCAAGTGTCGCACGGTATTCTCTGTCCACATCTCCACGCTGCCGCAGAAGTTCCGCAATCTCCGGCTTTGCAAAGGTCATGCGGTATTCCGTGCTCTGCGACCACGGAAATCCATACGCCGCACGGATCTCGGGATCCCTGTACCATGGGTATCCCCCGAACAGTTCATCCGCACATTCCCCCGAAAGTGCAACCGTTACCTCATCACGGATCTCGCCGCAGAACAGAAGCAGAGAAGCATCCACATCCGCCATTCCCGGCAGATCCCTTGCATCCACCGCCGTAAAGAGTGCCTTTGCCAGGGCAGGCGTGTCAATGACCGTCCAGTGATGATGGACACCAAGATATTCCTGCATCCTGCGAATATAGGCAGGATCGCTGTTCGGCTGGAATTTGCTCTTCTGAAAATACTTGTCATTGTCCCTGTAGTCCACCGAGAAGGTGTGCAGTTCCCGTCCATCCTTCGAAAATTCCCTTGCCGCAACAGAGGAGATCAGACTCGAATCCAGACCGCCTGACAGGAATGTTCCAAGCGGGACATCCGAAACCAGCTGCCGCCGGATTGCATCCGTCAGCAGATACCGTACATGCTCCGCAGTCTGCCGGAAATTATCCGTGTGTTCCTTCGCTTCCAGTTTCCAGTAGCATTTTGTCTGTAAACCTTCTTCCTGCGTGTAGTAAGCACAGCATCCTGCCTTCAGTTCCTCCATTCCACGGAATACGCCGCAGCCGGGTGTTCTGCCCGGACCGAACAGCAGAAGCTGGCTGATACCGTTCATGTCAATTTCATGAGGAACGGACGGATGAGCAAGAATGGCTTTCAGCTCTGAGCCAAATACCAGCCGTTCCGGTGTCAGATGATAGAATAATGGTTTTACCCCGATGCGGTCACGGGCAAGAAACAGGCGCTCACGCTTGTGTTCCCACACAGCAAATGCAAAAATGCCATTGCACAGATCCACGCATTTTTCCCCAAAAGCCGCATATGCCTTGAGCAATACTTCCGTATCCGCATGCGTTTCAAAATGATACCCTTTTTCAATCAGCATCTGACGGATCTCGTTCGTATTATAGAGTTCACCATTGTAAACAATGGTGTAGGTTTCCTGCGCATCTGAAAACTGCATGGGCTGTCTGCCGAGTTCGGGATCAATCACTGAAAGCCTTGTGTGAAGCAGTGCCGCATGTTCAGTCAGAAGGATTCCTTTCTGGTCCGGACCTCTGCGAATGATGGAAGCCTGCATTTCTTCAAAAATTCGGCTCTGTGCATACAATTCTTCCTGAAAAGCAATTACGCCTGCAATACCGCACATCGTCATCTCTCCTCTATGTATTTTTATATTGCAGTATATGCAAAAGTACGGATGATGGTGCAGCTGTAAAAAATCTGATGAATCCCATTAAAATTTTGAAAAAACACTGGACAAACTCTGATTAATATGGTATAATAAAAATGTTGAAATGATGTATCCTTTAATTCAGTCCCGTGAGGCTGACAAGGCGTCAGATGCGAAATTGAACAAGATAGCTGTATACATGGGAAACGTGTATGCATTTGTGCAACGCTGATCTGTCTGCCGACGGATGGGCGTTTTTCTTTTGCCAAAATCCGGAGGATACAAGCAAGGAGCCACGCATATGGAAGAAAAGAATATCATCATGGATGAAAATGCGATCTATCGTGCCACAGCCCGCATTACCTACGAAATTCTGGAGAGGAACAAGGGCGCAGAAAATCTCTGCCTTGTAGGAATCCTGTCAAGGGGTGCCGTGATTGCAAGACGCATCTGCGAGAAGATCAGAGAGCTGGAGGGGGTTTCCGTAAATTGCGGAGTTCTGGATATTACTCCTTATCGTGATGATGTGCCGCACAATGCGGATTATCTCGAAAAGACGGATATTCCCTTTTCCATGACGGACAAGAATGTCGTCATCTGCGATGATGTGCTGTACACGGGGCGCAGCTGCCGTGCGGCAATAGATGCCGTGATCAAGCGTGGCAGACCGAAATCCATTCAGCTTGCAGCACTTGTGGACAGAGGACATCGGGAGCTGCCGATCCGTCCGGATTATGTAGGCAAAAATGTTCCCACCTCGCACAGCGAAACCGTAAAGGTGCAGGTCAGGGAAGTGGACGGCGTGGACAAAGTGAGCATTTTCCATTCCGAAAATGAATAAGGAGTGAATTGAATGAAACTTCTGATACAGAATGTAAGAGCCGTGGATGTGCATCTGGATGAAACAACGGATATCCTTATTGACAACGGCAGAATTGTAAAAATGGCACAGGGTATCTCCGAATCCGCTGACCGTGTGATCAACGGAGAGGGACTTACCGCAATGCCCGGACTCTTTGACATGCATGTGCATTTCCGTGATCCCGGTCAGACCCACAAGGAAGACATCCTCACCGGAAGTGCAGCCGCACTTGCGGGAGGTGTGACAGGGGTTCTCTGCATGCCGAATACCACGCCTGCTGTGGATAGTGCCGAAACCATCCGCTATATCCTTGACAAGGCAAAGGATACGGGCGTAGCCGTATATCCCGTTGCCTGCATCACCAAGGGTATGGCAGGGGATGAGCTGACCGATTTTGCAGCGCTGAAAGCAGCAGGTGCTGCTGCACTTTCCGATGACGGCAGACCTGTGAAATCCGCAGAACTCATGCGTCGGGCACTTGCCGAAACCAAGGCGCAGGGAATGCTCATCACCTCCCATTGTGAGGATCTTGACATCATCAATGGCGGCATCATGCACAAGGGCACTGTCGCCGAGGAACTGCGTGTCAAGGGCATGGACAGAGCGTCGGAGGACTATATTACCGCAAGAGAGATCATCCTTGCTTCCTCCGTTGGCGCAAGGGTGCATATTGCCCACGTCAGCACAAAGGGCAGTGTGGAGATCATCCGTGCGGCAAAGGCATTGGGGGTTCCTGTGACGTGCGAAACTGCACCGCATTATTTCATGTTCACCCATGAAAAGCTGCGTTCAAAGAATGCAAATGACCGCATGAATCCTCCCCTTCGTGAGGAGAGCGACCGTCTTGCGATAGAGCAGGCAGTTTTGGATGGAACGATCGACTGCATCGTAACCGATCATGCACCGCATACGCAGGAGGAGAAAGCCGATTTTGAGAAGGCTCCCAACGGTATCGTTGGATTGGAAACCTCCCTTGCAGCAACGCTGACAGCACTCTATCACACAGATAAATGCAGTCTGCAGGATGTCGTGAGGATGATGGCAGCAAAGCCGAGAGAGATCCTCGGATTGCCCGAAGTGAAGCTTGCCGAGGGTGCAGATGCAAATCTGATCCTTGTGGATACCGAAAAGAAGTGGACGGTGGAGCCGGAAAAGCTGCATGGAAAATCCTGCAATACGGCATTCCGCGGAACGCAGCTGACAGGCAAGACCGTAATGACCATCACGGATGGCATCATCCGATTTGATGAAATGTAAGGCACAGCCTTTCAAATATAACTAAATTTAAAGGAGTAATGAATCATGGGATTTGACAGACTGATTGAGAAGATTAAGGAAACAGGCAACCCTTCCGTAGTAGGACTTGACCCGAAGCTTGAGTATGTACCGCAATTTCTGGTAGAGAAATTTCAGGAGGATGACGGTTGGAGTCTGCGTACAGCATCCAAGGCAATTTACGCATTTAACCAGATGATCATTGACGAGATCTGCGATATTGTCCCGGCAATCAAGCCGCAGGCAGCATATTATGAAATGTACGGCTATCACGGTGTCAAGGCACTGGAACGCACCATCCGCTATGCAAAGCTCAAGGGCATGTTTGTCATCACCGACGGCAAGCGCAATGACATCGGAGCTACAATGGAAGCATATACCGCTGCTCACCTTGGCACAGTAAAGGTTGGAGAAAATGAACTCGAACCCTTTGGCGCAGATGCGCTGACTGTGAACGGATACCTCGGTTCCGATGGCATCCACCCGCTTCTGGGCGTGTGCAAGGAACGTGACAAAGGCATCTTCGTTCTTGTCAAGACCTCTAACCCTTCCAGCGGCGAGCTGCAGGATCAGCTGATGGACGGCGAACCCCTGTATGCAAGAATGGGTGATCTCTGCGAAAAGTGGGGAGCTGATACAATCGGTAAATTTGGTTATTCCGCAGTTGGTGCAGTAGTTGGTGCAACCTATCCCGCACAGCTCAAGGAGCTGCGTGAAAGACTGCCGCATACATTCTTCCTTGTCCCCGGTTATGGTGCACAGGGCGGCGGTGCTGAGGGTGTTGCTGCAGCATTCGATGCGAACGGTCTGGGTGCGATCGTTAATTCCTCCAGAGCGATCATGTGTGCTTATAAGAAGGAAGGCTGTGATGAAAGAGATTTTGCAAAGGCAGCAAGACGTGAGGCACTGCGCATGAGGGATGATATTACAGCACATATCAATCTTTGATTTAATGTTCCGTTCCGCTGCATCATGCAGCGGAACGGATAATGTGTATTCTGATTTTGGTTTGAAAGGATGTTGCAATATATGGCATTGATCAAAGGCGGAACACCTGCGTGGCTGGTTCTGGCAAACGGGCAGGTGTTTGAGGGAAGAAGCTTCGGTGCATCGGGTACAGCCATTGGTGAAGTTGTATTCACCACGGGCATGACGGGCTATCAGGAAACCCTGACCGATCCGAGCAATTACGGACAGATTGTGACACAGACATTCCCCTTGATTGGAAATTACGGTGTTAATTCCGGTGATTACGAGTCCCCGAAATCCCATGTCAGCGGATATATTGTTCGTGAGTGGTGCAATGCTCCGTCCAATTTCCGTATGGAAGATAATCTCGAAAGCTTTATGAAGCAGCATAATATCATCGGTCTGTACAATATTGATACCCGCAGCCTGACACGCATGCTCCGTGATCAGGGTGTGATGAACGGTGCAATTACTACCGAAGATCCCAGTGAATGCAAAGAGGAGCTGCTTTGCAG
>SVNQ01000005.1 GCA_015066865.1 Ruminococcus sp. | reverse complement strand
GACAGCAGAGAGCACAATTGATTTCTACCTTGACGAAGTTGTCGGCGCGGTAGCAGGCACCAAGGTTGAGGGTGCAGGCGGCGGACAGAAGCTCATCAAGGGCGACGTTGACGGCAGCGGCACGATCACAGCATTTGACCTTTCTGCAGCAAAGAAGGGTCTTGCAAAGGGCTTTGGCAACAAGATTGCGGAACTGGCAGCAGACGTTGACGAAAACGGCACTGTTGAAGTTGTTGACATCGTTCAGCTCGTACAGTTCATTATGGCGAAGATCGACAAGTTCACTATCGCCGAAAAGCCCATTCCTCCGGTGGATACATCTAAAATGCAGGCTCTGTTTGCAGGCATTTCCCCCGCAGCTTCCTACAAGAAGCTCGGTAACGGCAACCCCTGCATGACACAGAGATTCGGCGCTGACCCCGGTGCAATGGAATACAACGGCAGAGTTTACATTTACACAACAAACGACGCTTTCGAGTATGACAACAACGGCAACCTGAAGGAAAACAGCTACGACGTAGCAACCATCAACTGCATGTCCTCTGACGATCTGGTGAACTGGACCGACCACGGCCCGATCCCGGTTGCAAGACAGGGCGGTGCAGCTTCCTGGGCATGGGCTTCTTGGGCTCCTTGTGCAGCTCACAAGACCATCAACGGTAAGGAGAAGTTCTTCCTGTACTTCGCAAACAGCGCAGGCGGTATCGGCGTTCTGACAGCAGACAGCCCGACAGGTCCTTGGAGAGATCCTCTGGGTCACGCTCTCGTTACTACAAAGTCCCCGAACTGCTCCAACGTTATCTGGATGTTTGACCCGGCTGTTATGGTTGACTCCGACGGTCAGGGCATCCTGGCATTCGGCGGCGGCGTTCCTTCCGATAATCCCGCACATCCGAACACTGCAAGAATTGTACTGCTCGGCGATGACATGATCAGCCTTAAGAACACTCCTGCAGCAATTGATGCTCCGTATCTGTTCGAAGACTCCGGTATCAACAAGTTCGGTAACACCTATTACTACAACTACTGCACAAACTTCAGCACCGGCGGCAACAACTACGGTCTGAATGCAGGTGAAATCGCTTACATGACAAGTAACAATCCGATGGGTCCGTACACATATCAGGGCGTTATCTTCAAGAATCCGTCCAGCTTCGGTGCTGACTTCGGCGGCGGCGGTAACAACCACCACACCATCGTTACATTCAACAACAAGAACTACCTGTTCTACCATGCTCGTTCCGTAGAAAAGGCAATGGGCATTGCACTGAACTATCGTAGTACTCATGTTAACGAACTGACACTGACAAATGGTAAGATCAACAGCGTTATCGGTACCATGAAGGGTGTTGCACAGCTCAAGAAGCTCAACCCCTATGAGAAGATTCCGGCTGAAACAATCTATCGTCAGGCAGGCACAGGCGTTCGCAACCTCGGTGATACTATTGTTACCAACATCGAAAAGGGTGACTGGATCAGTATTGCAGGTGCAGACTTCTATGATGGCGCTAAGTCCATCACAATGAGCGTATCCTCTAAGAACGGTGCAGCTGTTAAGATCTGCACAGGTTCTGAAAACGGCACAGTTGTTGGTTACGTTGAAGTTCCCGCAACAGGCGGCCAGTTTGTAGATGTTGTTGCTCCCGTAAGCGGCCTTGCAGGCACTGCGGATGTATACTTCATCTTCAGCGGCGAAATGGAAGTTGATTCCTATCAGTTTGCTTCCTAATTCCGCATCATCACATTAAAAACAGCCCACCGAAAGGTGGGCTGTTTCTTATGAACAAACAAAAAGCCACTTTTGACGTAGCGTCAAAAGTGGCTTTGCAATAAATAAACAGTTCCCTTTAATTTACTTTAAAAATGCTTTTCAGGAAGTTGTACATAAATGGGATTTTGTCAAACTATACTATTCATTACCCAAGCGATAATTAAAGCGATTACTGCAAATCCAACTATGGTTCCTAACCATTTGACTATTTTCATTTTTGTAGGAATATATGGTTTCAGTTCTTCAGTATTAGGAATATCCCACGCTTTTGTGTGTTCAACCCAATACCAATCAATGAAAAATCTATCGAACAATCCCATTATATACATAATGAGTAAACTTTGAAAAAATATATCACCAAATTGCGTTGCTCCATTTATATAGCACACCATGAATGGAACTAATACAAAACAAGGCAAATACAATACTAAAATGGATACGATAGTTTGTGTTTGTATTTGCTTTTTTGTAGTATATCCTAATTCAATTGCTTTATTCTGGACATCCTTCTCATAAAAAATAGTAAACTTTTCAGGTCCGTTGGCTATTCCAATGACACAAAACAATAATAGAATAAAGCATAGAACGATGCCTTCCATAATGATTAACATCTGAACAGAGCCCCTTTCAACTTAAAATAATTCACAATGTCATTATAACAACAATATCAAAAAATGTCAATGCAATCATTACAAAATCCACTTTTGACACAGCGTCAAAAGTGGATTTGCAATAAACATACAGTTCCCCTTAATTCACTTTAAAAATGCCTCTCAGGAAATTGTACATATGCGGTACAACACAGCTTGCATCATGTCCGCCGCCCTGGATCTCCTGCCAGATATGGTCACATCCGTTTGTTGTCAGGATATTGTGGTAGCTCTGCGGGAACGTACCAACCACACCGTCATTTGTTCCGCCCGTAATCATGAACACATATGGATTGTAGCGGGAATCCTTGATCTTAAATTCGTTTTCCTGCATATTTCCGGGATGATTCATAAAGTGATCGCTGCCGGGGGTGACACCGGGAGCAGGACACGCAGCACCAATATAGCCGAACAGATCAGGTCTGGAAACGCCTATATAGAGCGCTTCCCTGCCACCCATAGAGAAACCGGTGATCGCTGTATTCTCTCTGCCGGTTGCTACGGAATAATTGCTTTCCATGTACGGCATCAGACTTTCTGTCAGATCATAGAGGAAATCATCATATGCAATCGTGTTTTCAATCGTGAAGCCCGTACACTGGTTCAGCGTCTTGCTCGTGAACATGGATGTGTAAACGATGATCATTTTCTTCGCTTCGCCGCTGTTTGCAAGGTTTCCAGCCATTTCTCTGATCTTCATAGAACCGTCAAGCATGGAATTCTGATCACCGAAAATACCATGATTTACATACAGTACGGGATATTTTTCATTCGTATTATAACCATCGGGAAGCAGGACATTCGCCTGCTTGTTCTTTTCCGCTTTCTTCGAAAAATAGGTGATTGCTTCAAGCTTACCGTAGGAATTTGATGCGGTTGCAGATGCCGGTACAGAATTTGTCATAGCCTGTCTTACACTCTCCATATATTTTGTAGGATCAACGGAAGTTTCAGGTGCGTCGGTTGGCGGCTCAGTGGGTTGTTCGACAACTGTAAATTTATCATTTCTGCCCATTATAAATTGCACAAGCTGAATGACATCCAAAACTTCTACCGTTCCATTTTCATCGATGTCCGCAGCGTATTTCCCGTTTTCTGATGAAAATCCGTTTGTTAGCCCCTTCTTTGCCAAGGCAAGGTCAAATGCAGTGATAGTGCCGCTGAAATCCACATCGCCCTTGATCAGCATCGCTGTACTGCCATTGAAATAGTCCTCGCCATTTTCGGCAGTCACCACAGCATTGGCATGATTCCGCTCTTCTGCCGCATCTGTCTGCACGCCGCCATACGGCATCACACACAGCATACCTGCACAGCACATTATCGCTGTCAAGCCGGCCGCAATACGTTTTGATTTCATAATTTTTCATCCCTTTCATTAATTAAGTGCATTTTTACTATTTTTCACGAAAATTATACTATTATTGTATCATACAATTCTGAGAAAAACAACATACAAAGTAATGATTAGGTGGATGAAATTATCCTTTTTATCAAAATGTGGTTAATCGGATTATCCACCGTTTTTGCATTTACGTCCACTTTTATGAAGGTTTCAAAATTCAAGGCGCTTCAATGGCATCCATACCCACTATAAATCAAACGCAATTCCAAAATACACATGTGAAACATCAATCGTTTCTGACAAAGGGTAACACATCGCAAAAGGCTTCCCCTCACCTATCGTGCGGAAAGTCCCGTTCCTGCATCCCAATCGTTTTAAAATTTTTGGGGCAGCAGATAAATCTCCGAGCAGTTCCACACCAATAAAAGTTTCCTCCTCACGATGTCCTGCAAGCAGGAATCCCTCTCCCGCATAAAGATTCTCGACCCTTCCGAGAAAATCAAGATTCTCTTGTTCCTGAACAATTCCGTTTTCCGGCAAAAACACACGTCTTTTGTTCGCATATTCCTGCTTGCTGATGCGTTCAGTCATGATTTCCTCGTCCGATGCTGCACAATGAATCTCACGGATGCTGCTGCAAAGCCGGTATCCCATACGTTCATAAAAATGAAACAGTGATTCACTTCCCGGCACAAGGATCACAGCATCATACCCCAGTTTTTTTAAATGAATATGTGTATCCTCCATCAGACGATGGCAGATCCCACGTCCCCGAAACGCGAAGTCGGTCGCCACTGCATAAAGATACGCAACACGCCGTTCGTGATAGCTGCATGTAAACCAATACAATGCAGCTGCAATGTGATCATCCACAATTGCACAGCGACATCGCTCTTTACTGAATGCCGTTAGAAAGAATTGCTCTATAAATCCCTCAGTATCCGAAAAAGCCTCCTGCCATAGCTTCCGCAGCTGATGCACATGCGAAATCTCTGGGTTTACGATCTTCATACTGTAACCTCCTTTGAAAATCAATTTCTCTCTGCCTATATTGTACAATGCCGCCGACAATTTGTCAATAGTTTACAAAAATTGATCTATTTTTCTGGAACTCTGCGCTATTGTATTTCTTTCGATTCTATGGTATAATTAAAATTGGTATTTCCAAATCGGGGCGTACTATGCGTATGTCCCAGACATCATGAAAGGAGGCGTATGAATTAGAAAAATTCATACACACATCGTTATGGAATCAAACCTGATTATCATGCTTGTGACCATTATCGGCTACATGCTGATGATGGTAGGCATTGGCATTTTCTGTTCCAAAAAGAACGAAAATGTCAGCGACTTCTACCTCGGCGGCCGTAAGCTCGGTCCCATCGTTACCGCAATGAGTGCGGAAGCTTCCGATATGAGCAGCTGGCTGCTTATGGGACTTCCCGGCGTTGCCTATCTGACAGGCTGTGCAGAAGCAGGCTGGACGGCAATCGGTCTTGCCATCGGTACTTATGTCAACTGGCTGATCGTTGCAAAACGTCTGCGTGTCTACACACAAAAATGCGGCAACTCCATCACCATCCCGGATTTCTTCTCCAATCGCTATCGTGACAGAAAAAATATCCTCATGGGTATTGCTGCCATTATTATTCTGGTGTTCTTTGTGCCGTACACAGCATCCGGATTTGCAGCATGCGGCAAGCTCTTCTCCACACTCTTTGGCATTAATTATCACGCTGCAATGATTGCAAGTGCCATTATCATCATTGCTTACACCAGCATCGGCGGATTCCTTGCAGCATCCACGACTGACCTGATTCAGAGTATTGTAATGACACTGGCTCTGGTTCTTCTGGTTGTATTCGGTGTGATTACTGCAGGCGGCATTGGCGCAGTTATGGAAAATGCAGGCGAACTGAAGGACTATCTCTCTTTCACAGCCCTGCACAATCCTGATGGCGGTGAATCCACTTCCTACGGCGCACTGCCGATCGCATCTACTCTTGCATGGGGTCTGGGATACTTCGGTATGCCGCACATTCTGCTGCGCTTCATGGCGATTGAAGATAAGAACAAGGTAGCTACATCCAGAAGAATTGCATCCATATGGGTTGTGATCTCCATGGGTATTGCAATTTTCATTGGTATTATCGGCAACGCACTCTCTGCTGAAGGCACCATCAAAACACTGGTTGGCAGTTCTGAAGCAGAAACCATTATCATGGAAATGGCAACCTTCATGAGCAAACACGGCGTTCTCATGGCTATACTGGGCGGTCTGATCTTCTCCGGTATTCTTGCATCCACAATGTCCACGTCCGACTCCCAGCTGCTGGCTGCATCTTCGAGTATGTCTGAAAACCTGCTCAAGGGTATGTTTAAGGTAAAGCTCACGGACAAGCAGTCCATGTTCTCTGCAAGAGCCGTTCTGATCGTTATCGCTATCCTGTCCGTTATCGTTGCATGGAACCCGAACAGCTCCGTATTCCGCATTGTTTCTTTTGCATGGGCTGGTTTTGGTGCAACATTTGGTCCGGTAATGCTCTGTGCTCTGTTCTGGAAGCGTTCCAACAAATGGGGTGCGCTTGCCGGTCTGGTCGTTGGCGGCATTATGGTATTCGTATGGAAATTCCTCATCGCCCCCATCGGCGGTGTCTGGGCAATCTATGAACTGCTGCCGGCATTCATCGCTGCACTCGCAGCAATCATCATTGTATCTCTGGCAACGGCAAAACCCGAACAGGGAATCATTGATGAATTTGATGCTGTCAATGCAGAACTGAAAGCGAAATAATCGTTATCACTCTTTTATGAGTCCCATCCATATGGGACTCATTTTTTTCATTAAAAAAATAATTTCTTACAAATATTCATTTGCACTTGACTTTTTTAACAAAATTTGATATAATAACTCTGTGATGTTATGTACACTTTATCAACACTTTGCATCTAAAACAAATTAGAATACTGAAAACAGAGGGAATTTTTCATGAATACGGATAAAAAAATTTCATTCAGCATCTCGTTCAATCCTGCATGGGTGCTTTCCAAACGGGAAGATATGGTACTCCCCATTGACCGTTTTACCTTTGAACTCAAAAAGAAATATGAGGTCACAAAGCTCGATGCGAGTCTGACGGATTGCAGCGGTGTGATTGATATTCCGGACGATTCCAATCCTGCTGTCATGCAGAAAGAAATTGAGGATATGCTTGCACAGCTGTATCATCTGGAAGCTGACAGCAAGGTTTATACACTTACAGTGGATGAATACGATGAACCGGAGGAGGAAGCTAAACCGGCAGATGAGCTTCCTTCGGTGGAAGAAATCATTGCCAGTGAAACCACTTCTAAAATTAAAGAAAAGATAGAAACAAAGAAACCTGAGATCAAAGACGAAACGCTATCGGCAATGGAGAGAATCAAAGACCTTGTCGGTGCATCCGAATTTAAGGAAATCGCCGAGGAGTGCGTCAGAATTGCGCCATACATCCAAAAACACGGTACCTTTGATGCATTCACACACAGAAGTTATCTGGTTTCTGTCAATGACGGCTACGGGTTGTCCACTTATCTGAATCTGTTCGCAGATCTGATCGAGGAACATGGACTGTTCAAATTCGCATCCAAAAAGAGAGTGACAGAAGTTGCACTGCTTCCACCGCAGACAAAAAATCCGATGGAATCTCCTTTTTCCTCCGCTTTGTCTTGTTTCCAGAAATCAAGCGGCGGAAAAATCGTGTGCATTGATATTTCCGAATGGATGTCCAATACCGATGATAAGGAATTCCGTGATTTTCTGAAAACCATTGACCTGCACGCAGGTGAGAATATTGTATTTTTCCGTGTGCCCTTTGTGGAGAAGAACATTCTGCTGGAACTGCACAATAATCTGAATGACCAGCTCTTTGTCAAGGATTTCTCTATCATTCCGTTTGATTCCCAAGAGCTTGATGTATGTGCGCAGGCTCTGCTGACTGAAATGGGCTTCACCGCCGAGGCAGATGCATGGGATGTATTCCGCCAGAGGATTACAGAAGAAAAGAATGACGGAAGATTTTACGGAATCAACACTGTACGCAAGGTAATTCTGGAAATGATCTACCTCAAGCAGCTGCATGATGCCGGTTCCGGCAATGATGATTCTGTGATCCGAAAAGAGGAGATTCTCGATTTGATTTCCTTCAGCACGGGTCTGAACCAGACCGGCATGCAGATGCTCAGTGAGCTTGTGGGAATGGAAGCCATTCAGCAGCGTGTGGAGGAGATCATTGCTCAGATCGAAACTTCCATGCACAATGAGTCACTCGGTTCTCCCTGCATCCATATGCGTTTTGTGGGTAATCCGGGTACGGGTAAAACGACTGTCGCAAGAATTATCGGTAAAATCCTGAAAGAAAAGGGTATCCTGCGAAACGGCAATTTCTTTGAGTATTCCGGCAGAGATTTCTGCGGCCGCTATGTGGGCGAAACCGCACCCAAAACTGCAAGCATGTGCAGGGATGCTTACGGATCGGTACTGTTTATTGACGAAGCCTATTCCTTGTATCGTGCAGATAGTTTCAGCACAGCAGATTATGGCAGAGAAGCAATTGACACACTGGTTGCAGAAATGGAAAATCACCGTACAGATCTGATGGTAATCATGGCTGGTTATCCGGATGAAATGGAAAAGCTGATGACGGGTAATGTGGGTTTGAAAAGCCGTATGCCGTATCAGATTGATTTTCCGAATTATTCCAGAGAACAGCTTGCGCAGATTTTCCTCGGAATGGTCAAGAAAAGCTTTACATACCAGTCAGATTTTGAAAATGCAGTCAAGGACTATTTCAACAATTTGTCCGATGAGCTTATGAATGCCAAGGAATTCAGCAATGCAAGATTTGCAAGAAACCTGTTTGAGAGAACATGGGGTAAGGCTGTCCTTCGCTGTCAGATGGCGCAGAAAAAATGCACTGCATTGGCTGTTGAGGATTTCCGTCTGGCAACTGCTGAAAAGGAATTCCAGAATATCATGCAGAAGAAAAACAAGCCCATTGGTTTCATCTAAATCCAACAGATTCGCCATCATCCTCCGCAGCACTTGCGGAACGTGAATCAGCAAACACATAAAACTAACTGAGGGATCAGTTACAATAAAAATATTTTTTGGAGGTATTCATTATGAGTGATGAAAAGAACATGAAGGTTGCACAGAGCGTTTATGAGAGCATTTGTCAGATGTTTGATGACATGGACTTTAAGTATGAAAGACATGACGAGGATCTGGTAATCTCCTGCACTGTCAGAGGCGATGACTTCCCGATGGAGATCCTGTTCTTTGTACACGCTGATCGTGAGATCGTACAGCTCCTGTCCCCGATGCCGTTCCACATCAGCGAGGATAAGAGAGTTGATGCAGCGATTGCTGTGGCTGTTGCAAACTACGGTCTGATCAACGGTTCATTCGATTATGATATGTCCGATGGTGAGATTCGTTTCAGAGTTACACAGGCATTTATGGACAGCATTCTGGGCAAGGAAGTATTCAGATATATGATCGCTGCTGCATCCAGCAGTATCGACAAGTACAATGACAGATTCTTCATGCTCAATAAGGGTATGATGACGGTTGAACAGTTTATCGAAATGGAAAATTCCAACGACTGATCTGCATAGTTCCATAATATCTACAGGCTTTACTCCGAAAACGGGGTAAAGCCTTTTTTACGCATATTTTCTGTACGCTATAGACAAAATCCCCCAAACTGTCTTTCTCAGACAATTTGGGGGATTTATATTAATCGAGAATATAGCGCCACGGTTTGTTCTTCCAGACTTCTCCGGCATAGTCGATTCCGACACGCACATCTGTATGAAAGCTGCAGGGGGTACCGTCATCCTCCACCCACAATTCCTCACAGTGCAGAAAGCTTTCACCGTTGAATTGTTTATCCACCTGCAAATACTTCGTCAGCTTTGCAGGGCCGTCATGCTCCACGCCTGCCCGAAACAGCACGCCCTGCGGCTGCTCCTTTTCACCGGTGATGACATTCATCAGATAATGCATCCCGTAACAGAGATAAACATAGATCACGCCGCTTTCACGATACAGCATTTCTGTGCGCGGAGTTCTCCCCTTCGATGCATGACAGGCCAGATCCTCCGTACCGCGGTACGCCTCAGTTTCTGCAATGCGTTCCCGAAGAATTGTTCCATCCGAAAGACGGCGTACCAGTATTTTTCCGACAAGATCGGGCGCAACCTCCAGACAGTCACGATGAAAAAAAGCTTCGTCCAGTCGTTTCATGCATGCTCCTTTCTCCTGCACTATACGTTCTGTGCAAGCTTCTCACAAAGTGAAGCGTCGGGCTTAACATAGATCGTCTGCTGATTTGTGAAAATTACCATACCGGGTTTGGCACCGCTGGGCTTTTTGACAAATTTCACCTTGCAGAAATCCACAGGAACCTGTGCGGAATCCCTCGCTTTGCTATGATATGCCGCCAATACTGCTGCCTGTCGGATGGCTGTTTCACTCGGTTCCACGCCGTCTGTTACGAGAATAACATGGGAACCGGGAATATTCTGTGTATGCAGCCAGATGTCCTGTTTGGCTGCCTGTTTCGTTGTAAGCAGATCATTCTGTCGATTGTTTCTGCCGACAAGAATCATGAATCCATCCTCGGAACGATACACCATCGGGGGCTGCTGTTTCGGAGGCTTTTGCTTGGGATTTCGCTTTTTGCTGTAACCCTGTTCATACAATTCCTCACGCAAAAGCAAAAGATCTGCTTCGGATTCAGCACGGCTCAGAACGTCAAATACGCTTTCCAGATACAAAAGCTCCTGTTCACCCTGTGCGATCTGCTCAGCAAGCTTTTCTTTGGCTGTTGCAGCCTTTCGATAGAGCGTGTAGTACCGCTGGGCATTCTGTGCGGGAGTGAGATTTACCTGCAATGGAATGGTGATCTGCGTCAAATTTTCATCGTAGAAATTCTCCACCACTGCAGCGGTATCACCTTTTTGGATGCGATACAGATTCGCAGAAAGCAAATCTCCGTAAAGCTTGTTCTGTTCCATCCTGTCCGTTTCCGCAAGCTCCGCACGCTGATTGGCAAGCTTTCGGCTTACACGCTCCAGTCTGGTCATCACCAGTCGGAACAAGTCATTTGCACGTTGTTTCATGCGTGCATGAAGGTCACGCTTTGCATAAAATTCATCCAGTGCAGCACTTGCACTCGTCATAGGACGCACTACCATCAATGCACCATACTGCTCAGGCCGCAGGAAACAGTAATCCTTAAGCTGTCCCTCAGGCGTTTGCAGGATGGAAAATCTGCATTCCTGCATCTTCAGCATATGGGCAGTACGATGCAGTGCAAAGAGCAAGCGTTCCCTATGCACCTGCGTCATGGCATGTGTTCGGATGGTGTCGGCTTTTCCCACATAGTATGCCCATTCTCTCGCAAGCAGGGGGGATACACCCTCAAAAATCTGCACCAGAGCCTTATCCAGTGGCATATCCGCTGCGAGAAGAATTGCCGAAATAATCGTGTCATCATCCGTATCCATGAAATTCAAGCGACGGCTGCGATGCGGCATTTCATAGGGAAAACCGGGCAGGATTACACGTTCTCTTGTCACATCCGCATTACGCTTAAGGCTGTCGATAATATTACCGTCCTCAGACATTAATATGCAGTTGGAATACCTGCCCATTACCTCACACGCAAGTGTAAGCTGCACATGATCCCCAAGTTCATTCACGCACTCAAAATCCAGAAACAGGATACGTTCCAGTCCATCCTGACGCACGGAAAGCAGCTTTCCGCCGCCGAGATGCTTTCGCAGCAGCATGCAGAACATGGGCGGTACTGCCGGATTCTCAATTGCAACCTCCGTCAGGTGGATGCGGGCACTATCACCCGCCGTGCTGATGAGAAGCTTCTGCATACCGTCACGTCCACGGAGATGAATGACAATTTCGTCACGAGAAGGCTGGTGAATCTTGTCCGCTCTCGAACCGACGAGTGTTTCAATTTCCTGTTTAACTGCATATAAATATGCACCGTCAAATGCCATGTGGATTCCTCCTGCTATTTTTTATGATAGATCAAAATTTCAAATGCAGCCTGCGTTGTCAAGGTTTCCAATGAGGAAAGCCGATTGCGTTCCTTTTCACCTGTCCGATAGGCATAGGGCGTCATGCTGAACAAATCAGCAATGTCCTTCCGGTTTTCCAGAGTAATCTGCTTTTGTGCCGTTCGCTTTTCCGTAAATGAAAAGCCTTCCAGCTCATAATCCTTGACTGCATTCTCATAGGGCTTGTCATAGACTGCACATTTCAGCTCCCAGAGATGCTTGGCGGCTGGAATTGCCATGACCAGACATCCGTTCGGCTTGAGTACACGCTGAAACTCCTCACCGCAGAACGGCGCAAATATGCTCATTATCATATCGCAGCTTTCGCTCTGCACGGGAATATGGAACACACTGCCCACCGCATAATCAGTCAGCTTATCCGCACGGGCGGCAAGATCTGCGGCCGTTTTGGAAATGTCCACTCCATAACATGTACAGGGGTGTTCCATTGCAGCCAAATGCTGCTGCACACCTTTTGTATAGTACCCTTCCCCGCAGCCCGCATCAAGTATCCTGCCATTTCGTGGAAGATAGGTTTCCATCACAGAGCATAGAACTTTCAGCAGGTGGGAATAGTACCCCTTATTCAGGAAATTGCGTCTTGCACGCACCATGTCGGGATTATCACCCGGCAATTTCGCATTCTGTCGGTTTGAAGGAAGCAGATGCACATAGCCGCTTCTTCCCCTGTCAAAGCTATGAGAATTACCGCATCGCAGGCTTTTGTCTGCTTGATGCAGCGGCTTTCCGCAAACCGGACAACTCCAGATACAATCAAACATAGGCAACAGGATCGCCGCCTTCCCATGCTGTAACCTTAATTGTCGGGAAACGCTCGTTCAGCTTTTCAGCAAGGGCTTTTACCATGACAACCTCTGTATGGTAATGTCCGCAGTCAATCAGGCTCAGTCCCTGATTCTTGGCTGCATACCACCGATCATGCTTGACATCACCCGTCAGCAGCGCATCGCATGCTCCGGCAATATCCTCAATCATGGAAGCGCCGGAACCGCTGCATATACCAAGAGTTCCAATTTCCTTTCCGGCATCACAATAGCGGACTACAGTACAGCCAAGCACATCCTTGACGATCGCAGCAAGCTCGGAAACAGGTAAAGGTTCGCAAAGCGTTACGATTCTGCCGATACCGGACGCATCCAATGCATGTACTTCCTCCTCAAATGCAACTACTTTGCTGAGCATATCAACAAGAATATCATTGATGCCGTCTCTTGCAATATCCAGCGGCGTGTGACAGCAGATTGCTGCCATGCAGTTGGCAATGAGCTGATACACCGGATTTTCAACCGGAATATGATGCAGCGGCGAAAAAATGACTGGATGATGTGCGACAACAAGATCGCAGCCCAACTCCGCAGCCTTTGCAGCTGCATCCGCGGATATATCCAGCGTAACCATCACATGTTTGACTTCCTGCCAGAGAGAGCCCACAAGCAGTCCTGAATTATCCCATTTTTCCTGCGTTCCAAACGGCGCAAGTTCATTGATAAAATTATATATCTCCCGAACTGTGATCATTTTTCCACTCCTTCCAGTGCTGTATGAATTGCCTGAGCTGCCGTCTCAAACTCGGAAGCATCCATTCCGGCTTTTTTTCTTCCGTCCCGTGACATGCATACAACATCATACTGCCGCTTTGCATAGGCAAGGCAATTCTCATCGTTCAGATCCATCTTTCCAAGTCGAATCGTTACCCAATCAGGCTTTGTTAGGATTCCCGTATATTTTGCGCTCATGACAGCGTACAGGAATTTTCCATCCTTGACGCATGTTTCACTCTCAATGGCATAGCCGTTTTCATACAGCCATTTCCGCAGCAGATCAGCCTTTGACATGGGCTGCAGGATCAGATTCATCTTCTCTAATGAAAATGGGCAGGATTCCAGAATATGCACCATTGTTTCACCGCCCATTCCGGCAATCACGATATCCGTCAATCCCTCTGAAGGAACATTTACAAGTCCATCTGAAAGAATTGTCCGGATTTTGTTTGAATATCCATATTTCCGAATCGTTCGCTCCGCTGCTGCCAGCGGACCTTCACCAATATCCGAGGCAATTACGCATTTGGCAATACCCTGCTCAATGAGATGAACTGCCAAAAGTGCATGGTCAGTTCCGACATCACAGACCATTCCACCACAGCTGACATATGCTGCACATGCCAGCAATCTTGGATTCAGCATAAATTACAATCCCTCTCTTAGTATAAAATGGGGCTGCGGCAACCACCGCAGTCCCTTCTGTTGGTTATTTACTTGTTGGCAAAATGCGCCTGCAGTTTTGCAACCAGTTCTTCGGGATCCACATCATGAACTGCACATGCCTGCGCAAGTGTTTCTCCTCTTGCGGACGGGCAGCCAAGACAATGCATGCCCATTTCCAGAAAATACGGTGCAACCTCGAAATCGGCATCCAGAATGTCTCCGATCACTGTATCCTTTGTTACTTCAAAAGCCATTTACGAAACCTCCTCGCACGTTCATACAGAAAGCACAGCTGCTGCTGTGCTTTCTGATTGAATCTGAATTATTCTTCTCTCATCTTTGCAAAGCAATCGCTGCAATAAACAGCACGGCCTTCGCTGGGCTGGAACGGTACACGTGCTTCACCACCGCAGCCTGCGCATGTTGCTGTGTACATTGTTCTTGCAGCCTTCGGCGCACCCTTTCTTGCGCTACGGCAGCTCTTGCATCTCTGGGGCTCATGCTCAAGTCCCTTTTCTGCATAGAATTCCTGTTCGCCTGCAGTAAATACAAATTCCGCTCCGCATTCCTTGCAAGTTAATGTCTTGTCTTCATACATGATTGTTTACCTCACTTAAGTTATTTGTTTCGGACTACGGACGGGGTAAAACCGACACCTTTGATGAATCAACGCTCTATTTAAGCTACAAGCCCTCTCTATCGCACCTGTTATCCAACAGGAAACGAACCTTATTCGAAGTACTCGGTACTTCTGACGGCACGCATCTTTCTGCGTACCCTCTGCATGGCATTATCTACGGATTTCAGGCTGATGCCCAACTGTTCCGCTGCTTGTGCATAGGATGCACCCGCCATAATACACTGCAGAATTTCCCACTCCCTTGCTGACAGCAATGCCATTACCTGCATTCGGCAGTGAGCATAATTTTCCTTTTCCAGAAGAATGCTTTCCGGTGTTTCCGCATCTGCAAGTTCTCCCTGTTCTTCCATCACCTGAACAATATCGGCGACCGGTGATACGCAACTGCTGTTTCTTCTCACAACACTGCGCATTCGATTCACGATACAGGTCTGTGCATATGCAGAAAAGCTGGTTCCCTGCTCCTTATGAAATCTTGTAATTGCATGAAGCAGAGCAATAAGCCCCTCCTGTGCCAGATCGTCCGCATCTGCCCACGCAGCTGCATAACGTCCGGCATGATACCGTACAAGTTTCAGATACTTTTTCAAAAGAACGGCTTGGGCGTCTTCTGATTCCTTGGCATAGACCGCCAATTCCTCATCAGAAGCTTTTTCCAGTTCGCCATTTGACATTTCCAGCATCGAAGCCTCCGTATCATTATTGATAATTGTGATCATTCTGCTGCATATGCTATTCGTCCCTCGGAAAAGAGATCGCCGCCCTGTGCATCATTTGCAACAACCAGAGGAAAATCCTCAATATACAGCCGCTTTACAGATTCGCAGCCAAGATCCTCAAATGCGATAACCTGCATTTCCTTAATACATCTTGCTGCAAGCGCTCCTGCTCCGCCGACTGCACATAGATAAACCGCTTGGTTTCTTGCAACCGCCTCACGCACGGCATCCGAACGCTCACCCTTGCCAATCATTGCTGCAAGCCCCAAATCCAGAAGTCTGGGGGCGTAAGGATCCATTCTTCCGGAAGTCGTAGGTCCACAGGAGCCAATCGGCTTTCCGGGAGGTGCCGGCGTTGGCCCGGCATAGTACACCACTGCCCCATCCAAAGGGAATGGCAGTTCACCGCCCTCGTCGAGCAGTGCTGCAATGCGCTTATGCGCCGCATCACGAGCCGTGTATACATATCCGGACAGCAGAATTTTATCACCGATACGCAGTTCTTTGGCAGCCTGCTTCAAATCCTGCGCATTAATATGCCGAATTTCCGGCATGCTTACCACCTCGGATTATCTTACTCAGTTACAGATGCCTCTGCATCCTTAATCAGCTCGCTCATATCAAAGGAGAAATCTCCCGGCTTTTTCTCACTCTTTACACCGGACTTGTGTTCGGAAGTGGAACCGGAACTATTAACAAACATAGCAGATGCTGTGTTATTCATGATGTCTTCCATTGTTTCTTCTTCGATCTTTGCATTACTCTCAACGCAATCTCTTGCGTCAGCAACTACAGCGCCGGCAGCCTTGATCTTTTCATCCATTACAGATGCCGCACGGCTCATCAGTTCACCAGCCTCACGGAAGCTCTTCTCAATGCCGTCAATTTCAATTGTCAGCATGGACTTGATCGTTGCAGTCAGCTGCTTTACTCTTTCCTGCTGTTCATTTGCTTCCTTCTTGATTCTTGCAGACTCCTGCTCTGCCTTTTCAGTAGCAGTGGAAAGGATCTCATCCGCTGTTGCATTTGCACTTGCGGCTCTTTCCTCAGCAGTCTTAATTATATTCTCAGCCTCTGCATTTGCATCAGCCACCTTCTTTTCAGCATATGTATCAGCTTCAGTGATTGTCTTTTCAGCCTTTTCATTTGCTTCTGTAATAGTGGTTTCAGCCTGTGCATTTGCTTCGGAAATGGTCTTTTCAGCCTTTTCGTTTGCCTCTGTTACAGTAGTTTCAGCCTGTGCATTTGCTTCGGAAATAGTCTTTTCAGCCAGAGCATTTGCCTCAGAAACTGCCTTGTCAGCCTCAGCCTTTGCCTGCATTTCAAGCTGAATTGCATTCTGCTGTGCCTGTGCAAAAATTGCACTCATATCAAAACTCGGAGCAAAACCAGTGGATTTAGATGCCTTTATCTCAAGCTCAGCAACCTTCTTGTTCAGCTCTTCAATTTCCTGATCCTTCTTTGCAAGCTGCTCGTTTGCTTCTTCAGTCTTCTTAACTGCTTCTTCGATTTCAGCATTCTTTGCGTCAAGCTCTGCGTTCATTTTCTCAACAGTGGTATTGAACTGCTGATCGGATGATGATGCAGATGCCTTCAGAGAAGCATTCTCGTTTGTGAGCTGACCAATTTCAGTTTTCAGAGAAAGGATTTCCTGCTGATACTCACGAACCTTGCCCTCGTCAACGCTGGTCTTAGCCTGCTGCAGGAGCTGCTTCATCTTCTGTGCGTCTGCATTTCTTGCTTCCTTCTCAGCAGAAAGTGCAGCTGCCAGCTGAGCAGCCTTATCCATTGCGTCCTTGAGCTTTGTTTCACTTTCAGCTGCACGCTTATCAGCATCACTTACCTTGCGCTCAGCATCTTCCAAATCCCGTCTGTACTCCTTGATCAACTCAGATTCAGCAGGATTCAGTTCTTCATCACGTTTTTTCAGTTCTTGTTCCAGCTCATAAATTTTAGAATGTAATTCATCCATATACGTCATGACAGACTCTTTATCAAGACCGCCGGGTTTGAGTGTCGGTTTCAGAATACCGGATGGGATTTCCATTGCCATAGTTCAAGCTCTCCTTTTCATCAGTTTGGAATGAAAAATAGATTCATCCCGCCCCATTTTCAATAATATAGTAATTATACCACATTTTTATACATCTTGCAAGAGATTTTATGTAAAAATCGTCAGTCATTTTTCGTGCATTATCACCAAAACATTTCACCAAACAAAAAAATTCGGCTGAAATACATCAGCCGAATTTTATATAAACTCTTATTTTCCACCAAGAATTTCAAAAATCTCATCCATGCTCATGTCACTCGGAGAAGTTTTGCTGGGTGTATGACCGAAATCGAAGTCATCCAGCATAGGATTGTCGATCGGGATTACATCATCCTCCTCATCTTCCTCAACTGCACTTACCTTCTTTTCATTCGTGTCAAAATCTGCAGCAATCACAGTGATTGTCATTTCATCCTGCATGTCTTCCTTGAATGCCGCACCGAAAATAAACTGTACGTCCGGAGCAGCTGCATCTGTGATCATCTTGGATGCTGTATCCACATCGGAAGCAAGTGTATCTTCAGACATTGCTACATTGATCAGCAGTCTCTTAGCACCTGCAATGGAAGTTTCCAGCAGCGGGCTGCTGATAACTGCATTGGCAGCCTGGATAGCCTTGTCCTTGCCGGAGCCATGTCCGATCGCCATATGTGCGTAGCCTGCGCCCTTCATTGTTGTAGATACGTCAGCAAAATCAAGGTTGATATAGCCTTCTTCAACGATCAGATCCGCAATGCTCTTTACACCTGTCTTGAGAATATCATCGGACAGTGCAAAGGATTCTTTCATTGTCAGGGGCTTTTCAAGACCCACCAGCAATCTTTCATTGGGGATTACAATCAGGGAGTCCACATACTTTTTCAGTTCGGAAATACCCTTTTCTGCCTGTGCCATCTTCTGCTCACGCTCAAATGCAAAAGGCTTGGTAACAACAGCTACCGTCAGAATGCCCATACCCTGTGCAACCTTTGCAACGATGGGTGCTGCACCTGTACCGGTACCGCCGCCCATACCTGCGGTAATGAACACCATATCTGCACCCTTGAGTGCTGTTTCGATTTCTTCGATATTTTCTTCTGCACTATGCTGACCGATTTCCGGCTTATTGCCTGCGCCTCTGCCCTTGGTCAGCTTTGCGCCGATCTGGATACGAGTTGCAGCCTTTGAATTTCTCAGAGCCTTTGCATCTGTATTAATTGTCACATACTCAATGTCATTCACGCCTGAATCCACCATACAATTCAGTGCATTGCCGCCGCCGCCGCCGACACCGATTACCTTAATGTTAACATCCGGATCGAATGCTTCTTCGTAAATGAAGTCCGCCATTATAGTTCCTCCTACAAGCTTTTATTTCCATGTAAAAACACTTATTTCACAAAGATTCTTATATACTATTTATTTTATCATATTCAATTACATTTTGCAATAGTTTTTTGACAAAATTTAAATTTTTCCTATTCACACAACTTGATTGACTATTTCTCGTCACTTTTTAACAAAATTGTACAGAACCCACTTTATTCCGACACAGCATTCGCATTACACTACTGAACCGGCAGATCGGATGGTGCTTGTGTGGATGTCTGGATTTGTGTGGAAGGCAGAACGGAAGGGGTGGAACCGGGCATTTCTGTCGGCACCTCCGTTGGTGCCTCCGTTGTCTGAGGGCCGCGTTCCACATCTGCCTTATTACGGAACGACACCTGATTATTACCGATCATGGTCAGATATCCTTCTTTATCCGCAGGATGTTCACTGATAACGGATTGGGCAAATGATATTTTGTAATCAATCTCCTCCCAATTGCCCATATCGAACTGAAAGCGATTGTCTAAATTCACAATGATATTATTTGCTTTTGTCATATCCACCGATATGATCGGATATTCAAGATTGCCTTCGTTAATCAGTTTCATGAATGCATTCAGGATCTTTGTGTCCCTTGCATCCTCCGAATAGATCCACTTGCCCGCTACCGGTTCCTTAGCATCAAAACCGCTAATTGTTACAAGTCCTTCCTGCGGATTCATACTGTTCTCAATGATTTTTCCGGTTTGGCTTGTTACCAGAACACCAAATTCATATTTTATATTATATGTCGGAACGCATTTTTTAACATCGATCAGCAGCGTATTCGGAAATTTTCTTTTAATGGAGATTTCTTCCACATTGATCAGATTATCAAGTGCTCGCTGTTCCGCCTTTTCAAGATCCACACGCAGCATGTTATCACCTGCGGAAATGCCCGTTGCCTGTGCAATTTCCTCAGCCTTGTACATTTTTGCATCTCCTGTGACCTCGATGCTTTCAATATTGAACAGCACTGTCATGGAAAGCGTCACAATCAAACCCGCTGCAAGAAGAACAATAAGAAGGCCGTACAAAACTCTGCCTCTGCCCCGACGTCTGTTTCGCCGATCATTCTTATCATTCTTCATGCTGGTCTTTTCGACATCACGCATGCGCATTCCTCTTTCTGATTTCCAACCGCTCATATGCTTTCCCCTTTTATGTTCTGATAATTTCTGCTCCGATACTTTGCAGCACCTGTTCGGGACTGTCATATCCTCTGTCAATATGGAATACATCATGGATGACTGTTTCTCCGGACGCACTAAGTCCGGCAACAAGCATTGCTGCTCCTCCACGAAGATCCGTTGCTTCCACTGCAGCACCATGCAGGCTGCGAACGCCGTGAATCGCTGCCACTCGGCCTGCCACCTGAATATCCGCTCCCATTTTTACAAGAGCATCCACATGACGAAATCTGTTTTCAAATATTGTCTCTTCAACCAGTGTTGTACCGCATGCACGGCACAGGGCTGCCATCATGATCGCCTGTGCATCCGTAGGGAATCCGGGATAGGGCATTGTTTTCATCAGTCTGACCGCTTTCAGAGGTTTTCCGGCATGAAGATAAATCCGGTTATCTGCCGCACTGATCCGACAGTTCATTTCTTCAAACACATCGAGAATACTTGCCATATCCGAGCTTTTGACCTGACGCAGGCATATCTCACCATCTGTCGCTGCCGCAGCAGCAAGCCATGTTGCCGCAACAATGCGATCCGGCATGATACGGTATGTACAGCCTTTCAGACTTTTCACGCCCTGCACAACGATCGTTCCCGTGCCTTCGCCGCAAATACATGCACCGCAGGTTCTGAGATACCCTGCAAGATCCACAATTTCCGGCTCTCTCGCCGCATTGCTGATCGTTGTCTCTCCTTTTGCAGTCACAGCGGCAAGCAGTATATTTTCCGTTGCACCCACTGACGGAAACTGGAGATGAATTCTTGCCCCGTGCAGACCATTCGGTGTTGTGCAATGAAGTATCCCGTTTTCTTCATGGATCTTCACACCCATACGCTGCAATGCCTGCAAATGCAGGTTGATCGGACGTGGGCCAAGCTCACAGCCTCCGGGATACCCCAGCGTACATTTTCCCATTCTTCCAAGTACTGCACCCAGAAAAATAATTGACGAGCGCATTTCACACATAAACTGCTCCGGAATTTCCGATGCATGCATTCCATGTGCATCCACAGTCACGGTGTTTTCCTGCATCTCACATCGGCATCCCAAATTTGTCAGGATCCGGCATGCTGCATAGACATCCGACAGTTTCGGGCAATTTTCCAACCTGCTTTCCCCATCACAGAGCAGCGCAGCCGCCGCAATCGGCAATGCACTGTTTTTGGCGCCCTGTACGGCGATTTCGCCTTCCAGACGTCTGCCGCCCTGTATGACTAATTTCTGCATAACGCCACCCCTTTCTATCATCATTCTATGATGAAAAGGGTTTTCGGTGCGTAAATTTGCTATTTCTTTTTCAGCAGTGATTCTACTACCTTCCAGATACGATCTTCCGTATCCGTCACTGCAAGTGCGGCAGCGTTCTGCGCCATGCTCTGCAGTTTTGCACGATTCTGATACAAGCCTTCAATTCGGGTGATCATATCCTCCGAAGTAACATCCTTCTGTTCAATTACAATTGCTGCACCCGCCTTACCCAAGACGTTGGCATTATGCAGCTGATGGTTGCCTGTAACGATCGGTGATGGGATCAATATCGACGGTTTCCCCAAAGCTTCAAGCTCTGCAAGACCCGTTGCACCTGAACGGCAGATGACCAGATCCGCCGCTGCCATGCAGGTATCCATGTCATGGATATATTCACTGATTCGGATGCGGTCGTTTTTCATGGGAATACCGTATTCCTGCATTTTCTGCGGAAATGTATCCTTACCCATGCCGCCGTAGCCGTGAATATGATTGATGGCAAGACCTTTACCGATATGCCATTTCAGCACTTCTGCCATGGTTTCATTGATGCACCCTGCACCAAGACTTCCGCCAAAGGACAGGATACAGAATGCGTCATCAAATCCCAGTTCCGCTCTTGCCTGCGCCTTTGATTTCTGGCGAAGCTCCGCACGAACAGGAAGTCCTGTCACGGTATACTGCAGCCCCTCGGAATCAAAAAATTCCAGCGCTTCTTTCACCGTCAGCATCACATGGTCAACTTCCTTGGCAAGCAGTCTGTTTGTGACACCGGGGTATGCATTTTGCTCATGAATGGCTGTGGGAATCCCCATTTTTGCAGCCATGCGGATAATCGGTCCTGCCACATATCCGCCCGTTCCGATGGCAATATCGGGCTTAAAATCATTCAGGATACGCTTTGCACGACTGCCCGAACATGCAAGATACCAAACCGCTTTGATGTTTCTGCCGATATTCACGGGCGTCAGCTTACGCTGAAATCCTGCAACCTTGATATGTGATATTTGATAACCTGCCTGTGGTATCAGTTTTGATTCCATGCCATTCGGCGTACCCACAAACAGAAACTCTGCATCCGGACAATGGGATTTAATAATGCTTGCAATGGCAAGTGCAGGATTGATATGTCCGCCCGTGCCGCCGCCCGCCAAAAGTACTTTCATAGTATTCACCCTTCTCAATCAAAATTGCTCTCGCCGCTTCACGCTTCCTGTCGGAAATCCGGTTCAGGCACCTGCGATTTGGGAACTGCAGCGCTATCAGGCGGTGCATACCGCTGTCTTGATACATTCAGCACAATTCCCATCTGCATCAGCTGCATGATCAGCGCCGTACCGCCATAGCTGAAAAACGGCAGGCTGATTCCTGTATTCGGCACAAGTCCGCTGACAACGCTCATGTTGATAAACGCCTGCAGACCGATCTGCAATGTAAATCCAATTGTAATGAGCATTCCGAAACGATCCTTCGCTTTGGATGCAATATGGAATCCCTGTACCACAAGCATCACAAACAACAGGATGACTGTAATTGCACCGATAAGTCCGAGTTCCTCGCAAACGACCGCAAACACGAAGTCGTTCTCTGCTTCGGGAAGATAGAGGTATTTCTGACGTGATTCGCCCAGACCCAGACCGAATACGCCGCCCGAACCGATTGCAATGAGGGATTGTCTTGACTGCCATGTGGAAGCAAGGTCAGCACTGTCAAAGGGATGAAGCCAGGTACTGAGACGTTTTCCGAAATAGTTATAATCCTCGGCAAACATCTTATAAATTACAAGACCTGCTACGCCCAGCACTGCCAGCAAACCGGCAATCAGCAAATGCCAGACTTTCGCACCGCCTACAAACATCAGAACAACACCGATCAATGCGATCAATATCGTACAGGACAAGTGCGGCTGCCGCATCAGCAGCAACGCAATAATACCAAGCATCAGCATGAAGGGGATTACACCGACTGTTGCCTTTTTCATACGATCATAGTTATTATTAATTGCATAGGCAAACAGAATAACGACTGCAAATTTCGCAAGCTCGGATGGCTGGAACGTAGTAAAACCAAGATTGATCCATCGTTTACAGCCCGTGCCAAGATCCGTACCGACGAGTAATACCAGTATCAGCATGATGATACTTCCGACATATGCCGTCAATGCGATCCAGCCCTTCTGAAAAATACGATAATCCACAAATGACATGATCAGCATTGCAATCAATCCGATACCGCCGAAAATCACCTGTCGGATCGCATAATAATATCCGACTTTATTCTCATTAATCGCGATTGCGTAGCTTGCGGAAAACATCATCAAAATTCCAACACCAAGCAGGATCAGTACGACAACCAGAAAAGTAACATCAACACCGCCCAGTCTGGCACGCTTTTTTTTCATTTCGTTCATTCTTCCGAATGACAAGAATCTTTTACCCGCTTTTCTTGTATTTGTCTGCGCCATCTGCGCCTCCCCTTTCTTCGTAATATTGCAAACTATTCATACAACATGATAGCAACGATACAGCAAAAACAGGCAAATCCTGCAAAAACTGCAATTCTCTGCCAATGCTTCATTCCTGCTTGCTGCATGTTCTGCTGCAGTGTCATTCCATTTTTTCTCCATGAAGGAAGCACGTCTATCAGATACACGGCAATCATCAGAAGCATTGCCGTATGCAGACGGCTGATCATGCATACCGCCGTTACAATTCCGGAAATCCAGAATATACCCGTCCTTCCCAATCTGCATTTTGCAGGATGCAGATTCCAGACGAAACAGCCCATGCATCCTCCCGCTGCTGCAAGCGAAAGAAGTGCGTGAAGCGCCTTCCCTTCCTGCATCAATAAAACTGCCATTCCGAGCAGCACAACACTGCCAACGGAAATACTCATACCATCCGTTTGTTCCGCATTTTCGGAGAAAAGCATCCAAAGCACCGTGCCAATTGCCGCAGTGATGGGAACACAGAGCATACCTGCATCATAGCGGAAAAATCCGAAATCCAGAATCGTATTTTCCCAACCGCAAAGCAGCAGAAACAATGTTGTCAGCAAAAACACAAATGCCCAACGCATCAGTAACGGCTGCTTACGCAAAGGCTTTCTGCGTACAATGCGAAGATCCCACACAAAGCCAAGCACTGCACAAATGAGTGCATATGCAATGCTGTAAAGCATTTCTCCGTTAAGCTGCTGTACGGAAACAGATGTATGATCCACTGCAAAAGCACCGCAGTAGAGCGCATATGACAATACAAGCCCGAACAGGCAGCCAAATACTGCAAGCACACCGCCCATTGTCGGACGAAGGCTGTGTATTGTATTTTCCGCATCCTCCTTCTGAGGTTCAGGCTCACAGAAACGCTGTTTTCGTAAATACGGTACAAACGCCATCCCCATCACGCCGCTTGCAATCGCAGCGGACAGAGCAGCAGTCAGCTGCAGCCAGAGCGGCATTATACTTCACCGTAAAGCTTGGTGATAATTTCTTCCAGATGCATACCGTGACTCGCTTTAAACAGCACACAGTCGCCCTCTCTGAGAGTTTCCCGAAGCTTTGCAGTCAGCTCCTCGGCATCCTCAGTACAGAAAACCGCAACGGCGTCCCCTGCATTTGCAGCAATGTCTTTTGCAGCGGTTCCGTAACAGAACAGCATGTCGATTCCTGCATTTTTTGCCATTTCTCCTACTTTTGCATGGAGCATCTGACTGTGTTCACCAAGCTCCAGCATATCTCCCAGAACGGCTATTTTTCTGCCCTCACACTGGTAATTTCCCAGCACGCCCAGTCCTGCACGCATGGAATCCGGACTTGCATTGTAGCAGTCTGCAATGACAGTCTGTCCGTTTTTTTCCATGATATTCTGACGCATGCCGGTCGGTTCATACTTTGCAAGACCGCAGAGGATCTCCTGCGGTGTCATGCCGCAAATGATGCCGACCATGTATGCCGCCAATGCATTTTTGACATTATGGATACCCACAGTCGGGAGTACTGCGAGGACGGAATTTTCTGCATGGCAGATGGTAAAAGTCGTCACGCCATCATCTTCCTTGATGTCATCAGCATACACATCCGTACCGATGGGAGCATTTTCTCCCTCGACAGAATAGGTCAGTACAACACGTTCCAGCTTCTGTCCGAGGTCACGGAGCATGGGATCATCCGCAGACACGATCAGAGGAGCTTCGGGATCCATGCCTTCAAGCATTTCCAGCTTTGCCTTAAGGATACCCTCCTGCGAACCGAGATGCTCAATATGGGAATAGCCGATATTCGTGATCACTGCCATGGTCGGCTTTGCGCTGCGGCTCATACGGGAGATCTCTCCGAAATGGTTCATCCCCATCTCAATGACTGCCGCACCATGTTCTTTTGTCAGGCAGAACAGGGTTTTGGGCATGCCGATCTCGTTATTGAAATTCTTTTCTGTCTTCAGCGTACAATACTTTTCAGAAAGAACGCAGGCAATCATTTCCTTTGTGGTGGTCTTGCCGACACTTCCTGTCACGCCTACCAGCGGAATGTCAAACATATCACGGTAATAACTGCCGATGTCCAGCAGCGCCTGACCGGTATTTTCTACCACGATGCAGGGCAGATCGCCGATCTGTGTATCCGTTACAGCGGCAACAGCTCCGGCTTTGAGCGACTGCTCCACAAAGTCATGTCCGTCAAATTTTGCACCTCGCAAAGCCAGAAACAGACATCCCTCGGGAAGATTTCGTGTGTCCGTGCTGATGCAGGTAATTTCTGCGTCAATCGGGGATGTTGTACCCAGTGACTTTGCAAGCTCCTTAAGTGAAATGGTTTCCATGTTCTTCCTCCTATGCCAATGTATTCAGTGCATCGGCAACAATTTCCCGTTCGTCAAAATGAACGGTACGATTATTTTCAAAAATCTGATAATCCTCATGTCCCTTGCCGGCAAGCACGATCACATCACCCTTCTGCGCAGTTTTTACTGCGTGGAAAATCGCCTCTCGGCGGTCGGTCACTGCTTCATAGGGAACGCCGCTTTCTGCAAGTCCTTCCAATACATCGGCAATGATCGCATCGGGTTCCTCGTCACGGGGATTATCGGATGTGACGATCAGTTTATCCGCATATTTTGCCGCCGCCTTTGCCATGAGCGGACGCTTTGTTCTGTCACGGTTGCCGCCGCAGCCGAACAGACAGATGAGCCTGCCCACGGTGTAAAGCTTTACGTTTTCGAGGATATTTTCAATCGCATCGGGCGTATGCGCATAATCACAAATGACGGAAAAATCGCGTCCCGTAGGGATTACCTCGCATCTACCCTTGACACCTGCACAATTCTGCAGCGGCGTAAGGATCTGCTCAGCTGTCAGTCCAAGGCTTCTGCATGCCGCATAAGCGGCTGTTGCATTTGCGATATTGAAGTAGCCCGTCATCAGCATATGGATGTCCTGTGCGCCTTCCGGTGTTGTCATGCGGAATGCAGCACCGTTTGCTGTCACTGCATTGGCTGAAAAGGAATAGTCTGCATCAGACGCTCCATAGCTGTACTTTTTGCAGGAAATCTCTGAAAACAAACGCTTTCCATAGTTGTCATCCGTATTGCAGATCGCCGTATCACATACATCGAACAGCATACGCTTCGCATCATAATAGGCATCCATGGTTTTGTGATAATCCAGATGATCCTGCGTCAGATTTGTAAATACTGCCGCATCGAAATATGTCGAACCAATACGCTTCTGCACCAGACCGAAAGAAGAAACTTCCATAACGACCACGTTGCATCCGCTGCGGTACATTCTGTCATACAGTTCCATCAGCTCAAATGTCATGGGAGTCGTATTATTGGTATGCACGATCTCCTCACCGATTTCATTCTGTATCGTGCCGATCAGTCCAACTTTATAGCCGTTTTTCGTCAGGATATGCTTGATCACTGTGGTGATGGTGGTTTTGCCGTTCGTTCCTGTTACACCGACGAATTTCATTTTGCGTTCGGGATGATCAAACCATGCAGCGCACAGATCGCCATAGAATGCACGGCTGTCAGAAACAAGAATCTGACGGTCACCCAGACCGAGATTACGCTCCACGACAACGGCAGCCGCCCCCTGCTCCAGTGCCTGTGCGGCAACCGAATGTCCATCGAAACGTTCTCCTTTTACGCATACAAAAATACAATCCTTGCTGATCTTACGGTTATCATCGGTGATGGCGGAAATTTCCACATCACCGATGGCGGTGTTCGCTTTATTTTCCAATAATTTCTGTAATTTCATAACTACCTCCTGCTTTCTGCAAGATATATGATTTGGAGTATTAGCCGCTCTGGTCGTTTACCATGTAGGTCAGTTCGATCACTGTACCGATTTCAACACTTGTTCCCGGCTCAACGGACTGGCTCTGTACCAATACGTCGCTTCTGTCCGCAGATGCACCTGCCGAAACATAGTTCAAGCCTCGGTTCGTCAGCGCCTCATTTGCTGTTTTTGCAGTAAAGCGTCTCAGATCCGGTACCTCTACATATTCTGTCGCATAATTGGAACTCGTATACAGAATTACCTTTCCGTTCGGAGATACTTTCGATCCGGTCAGCGGACACTGTTTTACAACGGATGTTCCCTCGCCCTTGACTTCACATTTGAGTCCCATTGCCTCAAGCGTCGTCTTGGCAGTGGTTACGTCCACATCAATCAGAAGCGGAACGGAAACATCAAGCTGTGCATATTCTTCCTCCGTATATTCCGGATAATAGCCGAGATACGGGAGTGCTTCTTCAAGAATGGATCTCGCATAGGGAGCGCAGACAACGCTTCCGTAATAACCTATTTTCTGATTCGGCTCATCGGCAAGCAGAAGCATAACGATTTCCGGATCATTCGCAGGAGCAAAGCAGGAATAGGAAGATACATATTCCATATGTGCATCGTCATATTCGTCAAGCTTCTGGGAAGTACCGGACTTACCGCCGATTGCATAGCCCTTGATATTGGCATTACCGCCGCCGTTATCGTCAACAACTGCCTGCAGGAGCCTTCTGACGGTAGCGGAAGTTTCCTCAGAGATAACCTGACGCTTCACCTTGGTTTCCATGGTTTCCAGCACATTGCCGTCGCTGGATACGATCTTGCTGACCACATGGGGCTGCACGAGGTTTCCGCCGTTGACAGCAGCAGCAATACCGGTGATCATTTCGATGGGCGTCAGCTTATTTGTCTGTCCGAAAGCACTGGAGGACAGCTCTACGATGCCCATTCTTTCTTCGGGCATGTATACGCTCTTTGCTTCACCGGGAAGATCAATGCCTGTACGCTCGGTCAGTCCGAATGCACGGGAATAGGCAGAAAAACGCTTTGAGCCAAGTCTTTGACCGACCTCGATGAACGCAGGGTTGCAGGAATTGGTCAGTGCCTTTGAGAAGGTTTGCATACCATGTCCTGATTTTTTGTGACATTTGATGGGCCAATCCGCAACATTCACCACACCATTACAGTTGAACATATCGGTGGCAGGGTTTACCAGATTTTCCTCAAGCGCCGAAGCAGATGTAAAAATCTTGAAAACGGAGCCCGGTACATACAGTTCTGTGATCGCCTTGTTCTTCCACTGCTTTTCACGAGCTGAAATATACGCTTCGTGCCGTTCTTCCTCCGGCAATGCGGCAATCTGTGCTGCCACATTGGCATCGTAGATCTCGGAGGGATTGTTCAGATCAAAACTTGGATATGTACCCATTGCGTAGATCGCACCCGTCTTTGCGTTCATAATAATGCCGCAGGTACGGTTGCGCACCTCATAGGTTTCCCACATTTTCTGCAGATTCTTTTCCAGATAATACTGCAATGTATTATCAATTGTCAGATACAGAGAACTTCCATCCTGCGCAGGATAGGTCGTTTCAAAGCGATAGGGCATTGCATTTCCCATACCATCGGATGCAGAAACGATTCGTCCGTCCGTACCGGAAAGGTAGGTATTATAATATGCCTCCAGTCCATACTGTCCCTCACCGTCACTGTTGGTAAATCCGATCACCTGTGCCGCAAGCTCATTCTGCGGATAATAACGCTTGGTATTCTCCTGCGTAGTAATGGAGTCTATGCCAAATTCTGATAAATATGCCTCCAATTCATCCGCAACCGGCTTTTCCACCTGATTTTTCAGCACATAGTACTTGGTGTTCATTTCCATTGACTCTTTAATGGTTTCAGGTGTGATTTCAAGTTTCTCCGAAAGAAAATTAATGATTTCCCGTTCAAGCTCTTCTACAGGAATGATGCGCTTTCCTTCCTCAAGTTTACCGCCCTCATTGACGATTTCCTGTCGCTGTTTCATGATTTCATCAATTTCTTCTTTTTCCTCACGATACAGCGTCGGGTCAATATACACCTTGTATACCGTAGCGCTCCATGCCAGCGGCGTACCGTTTTTATCGTAAATCGTTCCGCGATTGGCACTGATGGGAATATTTTTAAAATGCGTACTGTTTGCCATTTCCGCATAATATTTATAATCCACAACGCTCAGCCAGAACAATCTTAATGTCACCGCAATGGCTGCGATCAGCATCACTACCAATACCACAAGATTGGAACGCACTCTCATACTATTGGTTGGTTCATTAAATTTTGATGCCAATATAATTCCTCCTCTCATTACAGATACCGAAGAAGTACTGAATCACCAAACCCTCAGCACTTCTGTGTGTAAATATGAAACAGGCAGGTTGAACCCCTGCCTGTCTTGTTTCTCACTTCTCAAACAGCAAAGTTAACCTCTATCACGCTTCCAGCCATGTCCGCCCCGGCATTTTCTGCCATTTCTCTTTTTCAGGCGGACAACGGCCGGACTTCGCATACACTCGCTGTCATGTCCTTCTTTTATATATACCGTTGTTCTAATCAACCTCAGGCCGGCGCTTTTTATTTTAGTCTATGCGCTCTATCCTCTGAGATATTCCACAAAATTATCAAACCATGTTTTCACCTTAACGAAAACATTCTGTTCCTCTGCCGGAATCTCCACTACATCGTTTTTATGAATTTCTACAAATTCAATCTGTGATCCGTCAACAGTACGCATTCCCAGTACATTTTCAGCATACTCCTGAATGTCCTTATTGGAAGTTTTACCGGCAAGTTTAGACTGCACACGAACAAGGTCGCTCTGCAGATTTACATATTCCTGTTTTTTTTCTGTGATAGAATTACTGATCTGGAGCTGCTGCACATTGCTGAGTATGACTGCACCAAGCAGAGTAAAACCTACCAATACATACACACATACTTTTAATATGGAGATTTTCTTTCCACCTTTGAGATCCATGTCAATCTGTGCGTTGCTTTCAGGCTGATATGAGGGTGGCATTTCGGAAGGGACAGCGTTGGAATAGTACTGCACACGCATCTGACTTCCCCGACTCCCATAATAAGCCATTACAACCGGCTCCTTTCTATCAATCTAAGCTTTGCACTGCGGCTTCTGTGATTCTGCTGCAATTCCTCCTCACTCGCTGTGATAGGTTTACGCACAACCAAATTCCCTTTCGGTTTCTTTCCGCACACGCACTGCGGAAAATCCGGTGGGCAGGTGCAGCCGCTGCACCATTTTGCAAATTGCTGCTTGACAATGCGATCCTCCAACGAATGGAATGTGATGATCGCCAGTCTGCCGCCGGGCTTCAGGCATTCAAATGCCGCATCCAAGCCCTCTCTCAAATGTCCGAACTCATCATTTACAGCTATACGGATAGCCTGAAATGATTTTTTACAGGGATTCTTGTCCCTCCGAAATTTCTGCGGTATGGAATCTCTGATTATATCCGCCAGCTGCCCTGTACGGACAATGGGCTCGATTTCCCTTGCTCTGACGATATTTTCCGCAATTTTTCCGGCAAATTTTTCTTCTCCATAGTCTCGCAGAATCCTTGTCAGTTCTCCTTCGGACCAGGTACCGACAATGTCCATTGCACTGATTCCGCTCTGGCTCATACGCATGTCCAGCGGTGCATCCGCATGATACGAAAATCCGCGTTCCGCTTCATCAAGCTGGTGCGAAGAAACGCCCAGATCCATCAAAATGCCGTCAACGGCTGTGATTCCAAGCTCATCAAGAGCCTTGCGCATCTGCGAATAATTGCAATGTACAACTTTTGCAGGAAGTCCCTGCAGGCGTTTTGTTGCTGCATTAACAGCGTCCGGATCTCTGTCAAGTCCAATCAGCTGACCGCCCTGTGTCAGCCTTGAAGCGATTTCATACGAATGCCCCGCTCCGCCGACTGTGCCATCTACATAAATACCATCGGGCTTGATCGCAAGTCCCTCAAGTGTTTCCTGCAGAAGAACAGGAATATGTACAAATTCCATACCCTGTCCCCCTTACAAGCATAATGTGTCAAGCAGAGCCGCTGACATCGGATTAAACGCTTCGTCCACTTCGATCCACCTATCGTAATCCCAAATCTCGACCTTTTTGCCGGCGCCGATAATGGCTACATCTTTTGTAATTCCGGCATAATCACGCAAGGTCTGCGGAAGCAGGATTCGTCCTTGCTTGTCCGGCGTCACTTCCACTGCTCCGGAGAACAGCCAGCGGCGCAGACCTTCACCTTCAGCACCCGGCAGGTCTGAAATCTGCTTGCAGATTCCTTCCCACTGCTTAACTGAATATACGGACAGATACTTGCCCTTTGTACCTCTTGCGATCCAGAAGGTTTCACCAAGTGTTTCACGCAGCTTCACAGGAAAATTTGTGCGACCTTTTGCATCAATACTATGATAATGCGCACCCGTCATGCCGCAACTGCTCATTCCTGTTCACCGCCGTCTCTTTTCTTTGTTCTTTCTCTTGTTGTTTCTTTTGTTCTGATTTTCTCTTTTTTCTGTTTTGGGGATCTATTTTTATCTCTCAATGACACAAAAGTGAAAATTTCATACCACGGGAGGTATCGGAAACCCACTTTTTGCCACTTGTGAAACACAACGCTCCACAATTCCCCACATTTATATTATAACATACAGCTTTTTAGGTTTCAATCGTCTATTCTTACAAATTTTTGACAACATTTTTGTGCATAATTAACTTGACATACAAAAAATGAGCATTTCATCTCCTAAATGGTCAAAAAGCGAAAATTTGTTTGTTTTTTGAGCAAAATTTCGTTAGAGTATCCCCCTCCCCGTAGGGGAGGGGGATACTGATGCGTCTATGCTGAAAAGAAAACATTGTTGCATTTCCTGAAAAGATATGGTACAATATGGAATAGAAGAAATTCACTCCCGAAGAAAGGATACTCAGATCGAAATAACAAAGGGGAACGTCTATGGAAATTCAGAAAAGCAAAAAAAAGATTAATTTCTATAAAATAGTGGGGAGCCATCCCTATTTAATAACTTTTTTGGTATGCCTTATGACAATTTTGGTATATCATGAATTGCAGGAACACAGTCCGATCGCAATATTCGTGATTGTGCCCCTTCTTGCACTCATCGGTCTATTCCTTTATATCAAAAGAAAACTGACGGATCGGATGTCTGCGCTCCTGCTGTTCGCTATGGGATTCTTTCTGCGGTTCGGTTATGTGCTTGCTACGCCCTATTACATCCGACAGCATGATGTCGGAAGATTTAAGGGTGACAGCGGACACGCTGTATACATTACCTATTTATATGAAAACCTGCATCTGCCGAATTTTGATGTCCGTGAGATCTGGCAGTTCTACCATCCTCCCCTGCATCACAGCATTGCCGCCGCTTGGATGCGGCTGCTGACGGCATGCGGTATTTCCCTTGAGCACGCAGGTGAAAGCGTACAGCTGCTGACGCTGGCGTATTCTTGCCTGTGCATGGTGATTTTTTATCGCATCCTCAGACATTTCCGTCTGAAAGGCGCATCAATGGCAATCCCTCTTGGCATGATTGCCTTCCACCCGACATTTATTCTTTTAAGCGGCAGCATTAACAATGATATGCTGAGCATTACCTTTATGCTCGCCTCCGTACTGCTTACGCTCAAGTGGTACAGAAATCCTCAAACTGCAACCATTCTCAAACTCGCCCTCACGATCGGACTCGGCATGATGACCAAGCTTTCCGCATGGATGGTTGCGCCTGCCGCAGCAGCCGCTTTTCTCGTTGTGCTGTATCGAAATCGAAGGCATGCACTCGCATTCATGAAACAATTTGTGCTATTCGGTATTGTGTGCGTTCCGCTGGGACTTGGATGGGGCGTTCGTAATCTTATCCGATGGGGCGTACCGATCACCTATGTGCCGATGCTTTCTTCAAAAAGCGTACAGTATGTCGGTGATCACTCCCTCTGGCAGAGATTGTTCGATTTTTCACCAAAACAATGGTTGTATGTATATGACTGCTTTGAAATGTACGGACAGGCTTATAACGAATACAACCCTCTTATGGGTTTGTTCAAAACCGCAATGTTTGATGAACTGATCAATACAGAAAACTTCCCCGAAATCACCGGATTCGGTGAAGTACTGTTTTTCAGTCAGATTCTCCTTGCATTGTTCGCAGTCATCGCCATAATCACTGTCTGCCGCCGCCAAAGCATTTACATTGACAGAACGGAAAAATTGATGTTCTGTATGACTTATGGCATCACTCTGATCAGTTACTACAGCTTCTGTATTGCTTTTGCCCACGTCTGCACACAGAACGTTCGATATGCAACGCCTTTGATATTCATTGGCTGTCTCTTTGTCGGGCTTTGGATGCGGAACAACAAGAAATCCGTCATCCTGCGCACTCTGATCTGTGCTGCAGCGGCAGTTTTCATGGCTGCAAGCTTTATTGTATATGCCTGTGTCTGCTGTTAAGCTTATATTTGCACTCCGAAAAATCGGAGTGCATTTTTATGCTTGTCAAAAAATATGATTTCACTTAATTTTGCCGCACCCTCAACCCGACCTTTTGCAGAGTGCTTTTTTGCTGTTTATTTTGGGGGTGTAGGGGGCTTCGCCCCCCTACATGCGCCGAAGGCGCAACCTATAATAATATAATTAGTCCAGCCGTGCGCCATAAGGCGCACTGGCTGGACGGGAATTTTTCGACAGACTCAAGTATACTATGGGATAATTCATGTTATTATTGATTAGCCCACTAACTAAAAAACACTTTCTTACCAAACTCTGGACATGATTTTTTACAAAATTCGGCAAACCCCTTGACGATTCCCGAAAAAAGTAGTACAATTAGGGATGATACAGTGCGCAGCACTGCAAATATGTATGGCTGCCGGAAATCGGGCAGACCAAATTTTGGAGGAAAAATCATGTCTAAGAAGTTTATCATCGAAACATCCGCACGTCATCTGCATGTAACACAGGAGCATCTGGAGATCCTGTTCGGCAAGGGTGCAACCCTGACACACAAGAAGGATCTGTCCCAGCCGGGTCAGTTTGCTTGTGAGGAGAGAGTTACCGTTGTAGGTCCGAAGAAGGAGCTCGCAGGCGTTTCCATTCTCGGTCCTGTTCGTCCTGAGACACAGGTAGAGCTTTCCGCAACGGACGCTCGCAGCATCGGCATTGTTGCTCCCATCCGTGAATCCGGTGACGTTGCAGGCACAGGTGCATGCAAGCTCGTTGGTCCCTGTGGTGAGGTCGAGCTGACTGAGGGTGTAATCGTTGCAAAGCGTCACATTCATCTGACTCCCGAGGATGCAGAGGAACTGGGCGTAGTGGATAAGGAAGTAGTATGGGTAAAGTGTGACACAGACGGCAGAAAGGCAATTCTGGGCGATGTTGTTTGCCGTGTATCCAAGAACTACGCAAGAGCAATGCACATCGACACAGACGAGTCCAACGCCATCGGCGCAGGACGTGAGCTGGAAGGCGAGATCATCAAGCTGTAATCTTCGCTGAACATGTTTTGCATTCGGGCAGTCACATTGCGGATTGCCCGAATTTTGTATCACAATGGTGCAATACTATCACTGCTGTGCAAAAAACATTCGTATCAGAGAGGTAAGTGTATGAAACAGGCTTTATTTGAATGCATCATTCCCTAAATGCCGCACAATCTATGATGCACCGATCACAATGGTGATCCGATGCGGACGAGAGCTCTGCAGTTGATGGCACAGGCAGGGATCACACTTGTAAAGGAGGTAACGGACGATGAATGAACGCAACCTGACAATGCTCGTGGATTTTTATGAGCTGACCATGGGTAACGGCTTTCTCAAAAATGGCAGGAGCGAACAGATCGCTTATTTTGACATGTTTTACCGCAAGGCACCTGACAATGCGGCGTATGCGATTGCGGCAGGTCTGCAGCAGGTGATCGACTATATCAAGGCGCTGCATTTCACGGAGGATGATATTGAATATCTGCGTGGTCGGAAGATTTTTAGCGAGGATTTTCTTGACTATCTGCGTAATTTCAAATTCACCTGTGATGTGTGGGCTGTTCCGGAGGGAACACCGGTGTTCCCCCATGAGCCGCTCCTGACGGTGCGTGGTCCCGCAATTCAGGCACAGCTCATTGAAACGATGGTACTGCTGAGCATCAACCACCAGAGTCTGATCGCTACGAAGGCTAACCGTATTGTCACTGCTGCACAGGGCAGACCCGTTATGGAATTCGGTTCCAGACGTGCACAGGGCTATGACGGTGCGGTATACGGTGCAAGGGCCGCTTACATCGGCGGCTGCGCAGGTACAGCGTGCGCCATTGCCGACACGGCATTTTCTATTCCCGCACTTGGCACAATGGCACACAGCTGGGTGCAGCTTTTCGATACGGAACTGGAGGCATTTGAGGCATATGCAAAGGTATATCCCGATGACTGTACACTGCTGGTGGACACCTACAATGTGCTGAAATCCGGTATTCCCAATGCCATCAAGGTGTTTAAAAAGCTCGAAGAACAGGGACACAGAGGACGCGGCGTGCGCATTGACAGCGGTGATATTGCATATCTTTCCAAACGTGCAAGGCAGATGTTTGACGACGCGGGACTCCCCTATATTCAGATCGTGGCTTCCAATTCTCTGGATGAATACATCATCCGTGAGCTGATCGCACAAGGTGCAAAAATTGACAGCTTCGGTGTGGGCGAACGGCTTGTGACTTCCCGTTCAGAACCCGTATTCGGCGGTGTATACAAACTTGCTGCGGTGGAAGAAAACGGCGAGATCATCCCCAAAATCAAGCTTTCCGAAAATGCAGTTAAAATTACAAATCCCTCCTTTAAAAAGGTTTGGCGTTTGTTCGATCGTGAAACCGGACAAATGCTGGCGGATTTGATGACACTGCACGATGAAGTGATCGACGATACGCTGCCGTATGAAATCTTTGATCCCGAATATACCTACAAGCGCAAGACTCTCACAAATTTCTGTGCAAAGCCACTGCTTGTACCGGTATTTGTAAAGGGCGAATGCGTGTATGAAAGCCCGACGCTCCCTGAGATCCAGAAGTACTGCCGTGCACAGCTTTCCAATCTCTGGGAAGAAGTCAAGCGTTTTGAGAATCCGCAGAATTATTATGTGGATCTGTCCCAGAAGCTGTGGGATCTCAAGCGTGCAATGCTGAGCAAACGGTACGAGGCATAACAAAATTGGCTGCGTATGCGGATGCATACGCAGCCTGTGATACATCATAAAGGAGAAACTTACATGAAGAAAATCGGAATTATCGGCGCAATGCCGTCAGAACTCAAGGACATTCAGGGCGTTCAGGAAAGCCCTGTGACAACGGAAATTGCAGGCTATACATTTTATGAGAGCCGCCACGGCGAAAACGAAATTGTGACTGCATGCTGCGGTATCGGCAAGGTAAATGCTGCACTCTGCACACAGGTGATGATCGACCATTTCCATGTGGACTGCATCATTAACACGGGCATTGCAGGCGGCATGCATGGGGATGTGAAGCTTTGCGACATTGTGGTTTCCACAAGCGTACTCCCCCACGATCTGGATGCACATTTTCTGGCGGATTATCCCCCCTACTGTGCAGAATATACTGCGGATGAGGCTCTGCAGGCACTGGCGAAGGCAGTCTGCACGGAGATGGGCATTTCCGTACACAGCGGCAAGATCGTATCGGGTGATGCATTCATCACGGACAGTGCTGTCAAGGCAGGCATCAAGGCAAAATTTGATCCGTATGCGGTGGATATGGAAACCGCTGCCATCGGTCAGGCTGCATGGAGAAACAAGGTTCCGTTCGTCAGCGTGCGCTGTATTTCGGACTTAGCAGACGATGACGGTGCAATGTCCTTTGATCAGTTCGAGATCATTGCGGCAAAACGGGTTGCGGATATTGTAATGGCAATGTGCGGTAAGTAATGAAAAGATACAATAGCTGAAGCGGACTCCCATCGGAGTCCGCTTAAGCTTGTCAAAAAAAGTATGATTTCACTTAATTTTGCCCCGCACCCTTGCCCCGCCCTCTTGCAGAGCGCTTTTTGGATATTTATTGGGGGTGTAGGGGGCACAGCCCCCTACATGCGCCGAAGGCGTAACCCATAATCATATAATTAGTCCAGCCGTGCGCCACAAGGTACACTGGCTGGACGGGACTTTTTCGACAGACTGAAGCGGACTCCCATCGGAGTCCGCTTTTTCTAAAACCATTGATGCAATTCGGTCAAAGAAATATCACAATTGTCAAGCAGATGATATTTTTCATGACAAGTTCAGTGTATAATATAGAACATACACAAAAATACAATGGATGTAAGGAGGATTTAAAATGAAACTGAAAAGAATCTGTGCGTTATTTGCGGCGCTTGTAATGCTGACCGGCTGTAATACGACCAACACTTCATCCGATAACAGCAGTACAGCGGCTACGGAGCCTACAGAAGCTTCTACTGCTGAAACAACAGAAGCAACTACAGAAGCTCCCACTGAAGCACAATCCGATGAGGTACCGGAAATTGAAGGCTATTCCCTTCTCTGGCACGATGAGTTCGACGGTGATGTGCTGGATGAATCCATCTGGACCCGTGAAGTTCGTGAGCCGGGCTGGACAAACCAGGAGCTTCAGGAATACACCACTTCCACGGACAATGTATTCGTTCGTGACGGCAAGCTGATCCTTAAGGCGATCAAGACCGAAAAGGACGGTGCAGACTATTACACCTCCGGCAAGGTAAATTCCCAGAACAAGAAGGATTTCATGTACGGCAAGGTGGTTGCCCGTGCGAAGGTTCCCGCCGGTCAGGGTCTGTGGCCTGCAATCTGGATGATGCCGCAGGATGAACAGTTCTACGGTCAGTGGCCCAAGTGCGGCGAAATTGACATTATGGAAGTCCTTGGCAGCCGCATTGATACTGCATACGGAACCATCCATTACGGTGAGCCGCATGCAGAGCAGCAGGGTACTGTTGTTCTGGAAAACGGTACATTTGCAGATGATTTCCATGAGTTCTCCGTTGAGTGGGAACCGGGTGAGATGCGTTTCTACATTGACGGCGAGCATTACCACACGGTAAACGACTGGTTCTCCGCTGTCAACGGCGAGGACGAGAAGCCCTATCCGGCACCGTTCAATCAGCCCTTCTTCGTACAGATGAATCTGGCTGTCGGCGGTACATGGCCGGGCAATCCCGATGAAACAACGGATTTTGACAAGGCTGAATTTGAGATCGACTATGTTCGTGTATACCAGAAGCCTGAGTATGATACCAATGTCACAAAGCCGGAGAGCAATTATCGTGAGGCGCTTGAGGACGGCAACTTCATCTACAATGGTGATTTTTCTGAACAGGAAGATCTGACGGATGATGTAAACTGGAAATTCCTGCTGTTCGAGGGCGGCGAGGGTGCTGCTGAGATCCGCGACAACATGATGGTGATCACATCCGAAGCTGAGGGTACGGTTGATTATTCCGTACAGCTTGTACAGCCCGAACTGCCGATGATCAAGGGAAAGAAATACCGTCTGACGTTTGACGCATGGGCTGACGAAGAACGAGACATCGTGGTATGCGTTTCTGCACCAACTGCAGGATGGATCCGCTATTTACAGGATACCACACTGACAGTTCCTACGGAAAAGAAGACCTTCACCTACGAATTTGATATGAATGACAGAAACGATCCGAACGGTCGTCTGGAATTCAATCTCGGTCACAGAGGTTCGACTGCTACTGTTTATATTTCCAACGTTCGTGTGGAAGAAATCGCTTAAGTTATACTCCATAGGGAATCACTAAAAACTTGTTTTAAAGAGGCGTGCGGGGTCGCAGTCCCCGCAACATCCACCTTTTGTACTTCCGAACATATAATGGAAAGAGTTTTTAGAGATTACCCCAATGCATTACTTCTCTTTTGGGCTGTCCCGTCATATATGGGGCAGCCGCTTTTTTGTATTGTAAAAATGATTATAGTATGCTATAATATTCAATACGGGAATCCTATGCGGTATAATAAAAATATACCAATCACTCCAAATGGATATATAAAGGACACATCCGAATGCTACAATAAATACAGGAGGTGAAAACATGGCTTACAACCTGCTCCTCGTTGAGGATGACAGTCAGATACGGGAAGTTATCGAGGACTTTTTTTCGGATAAAAGCGATGGCAACATTCGTATTACCAGTGCCGCAAACGGAACTGAGGGGCTGCTGCTGGCAGAGTCGCAGGAATTTGATCTGGTACTGCTGGATGTGATGCTGCCCGGCATTGATGGATTTTCCATCTGCCGAAGCCTGCGTGCAAGAAGTGATGTTCCGATTCTGTTCCTGACCGCCCGCGGACGGGAGGACGACATTCTCTACGGCTACGAGCTGGGATGCGATGACTATATTGTAAAGCCCTTTTTATTGTCCGAACTGTATGCAAAGGTGAATGCCCTGCTCAGACGTGCAAAAGGAATGGTTACAGTACAGTTGCTTACCTGCGGCGGCATTGTCCTCAATCCGAGAACATACTGCGTGACGGCGAACGGTGAGGAGGTTGCGCTTGCTCCGAAGGAGTATGCACTGCTCAAATATCTGCTGGAACACAAAACGTGGGTCGTTGACCGGGAAACCCTGCTGGTACGCATCTGGGGCAATGATTATTACGGCAGTGACCGTGTGGTGGACAACCACATCAAAAAGCTGCGCAAATCCCTCGGAAGCTGCGGTAAACAGATCCGCACAGTTGTAACAAAGGGGTATCAGCTTATCGACTAAAGATTAATAGGAGTGATTTTATGGGAAAGAAACATAGAGAAACAACGAAGATCCACCGCAAACGGAAACTTAAAAAACGCAGTTACTGGTGGTATTTCTGGAGAATATGGCTCTTTATCATACCTGCGCTCGCTTTGGTGTTTTGGTGGCGTGTGAAGATAATAACGGAGGAATACCATCTTGGTGAACAAATAAGCAATGAGTATGAAATGCTTTATGGTATAGAAGAAAAATTTAAAGATATTAAAAACGGTGAACAACAGGAAATTAACGATTCCACTCTGAATAGGATCAGTAAGTTTTTATGTGTATATAATATAGAGCCGTATGTACCGGACATGACCATCTATTGTCAGATCAATAACCTCGAAACCGGAAAAATAGTACACCTGACCGATTCATCAAAAAAATGGATTTTCCAGGCACCGATTGATTCGCAGGGAGAAGAAAAGCAATATATATCATATGCTGCTGATCCACAGATTCCAAATGACCCGGAATTGCTTGCGGAAATCAATAACTCTCTTCCCAATCCAAATCTGATGCTTATTTATTATCAGAAACAACAGATTAAATATGCTCCATACTTTCTGTACATTGAGGTTGACGATTATTATATAGATGGCTATGAAAATGACAGCAAAAGCTGCATTTTGGGACGGTACAGAATCATGAAAAGATATACAGACGTTTCAAAGCCCGATGAAATCGTTATTGAACTGGATGACACACCCAAGCATCCTGAATATTACACCCATGTCATTGATGACGACGAGAAGATGATAGCCTTTTATTTTGGTACTTCCAAAGATCTCCCGACATACTGGGATCCGTTGGGGGATACCATTAATTCAGATTACCCTTTGGACGATATCTATTCACGCGCAATGGATAAAGGTTATACGATAAATACGTATTACGAGTACTACGGAAAGTATGAAGTTTTGTGCATGACGGTGTCCGCTGCAAAGTGGTATGAGATTCAATATATTCGGATTACACTGGAATTCATAATGATCCATTATTTTGTACTATTTAACATCGTTATCGCAGTACTTGCTGTTTGGTTCTATCTTATTCATCTTAAAAAATACCGCCTTCAGGAGCAGGAGGAATACCGCCGCACACTGACAAATACATTAGCACATGATCTCAAGTCCCCCCTGATGGTGATTTCCGGCTACGCCGAGAACCTCACAAACGGGGTGCATCCCGAAAAGAGCGATTACTATGCAGGGCAGATTCTTGAAAAAACACACTATATGAACGAACTGATCCACAATGTTCTTGCGCTTTCTAAATTGGAGGAACAATCCATCCGATTGCCCTTGGAAAAAATAGATGCTGCTGCTGTTATTCGTGAACATCTGATGCGTCACATGGACACCCTGCAAAAGCGGAAAATCCAAACGGAACTGACGGACGAAGCCTTTATAATCCATGCCAACCCCACTATGTTTGAGCGAATGGTATCCAACCTTGTGGACAATGCTGTACAGCATACACCCGATTCCGGCGAAATTCAGCTGATAATTTCAGAGAAAAAAATGCTGCTGCGCAATACATGCTCCGAAGACACAACCCAGAGTGCAGAGGAGCTTGCACAGCCCTTTGTCAAAGGTGATCAAAGCCGCAGCGGTAACCATGGTACAGGAATCGGACTTCCCATTGTACTCAATCTGGCAAAACAGCAGAAGCTTTCCTGTAAACTCTCAATCAAGGATGGATTCTTTATCGTATCCATTTCATAAAATCCAGCAGCAAACATCCAGAATGCAGATCTGTACATGCGTTACTGATTGATAATTTAATACTATAAGAGTCATCAGCCTGCATGCCGTGGCTGATGACTCTTATTTTCTGAATATTGACAAATGCGCCCAAAAATGCTATGATAAGTAGGTAACACTATAATGAAAGAGGAATCCCCATGAGTGAACATAATACCAAATGGGTTGCCGCCTGGGGCAATGCCATTTCCATCAACGAACGCCGTCCGGAAAATTACGGCAAAAATCTCACATTGCGCTATCCTGTGAAAATGCTCCTGAACGGCTCGGCACTGCGCATTACACTGGACAATTTCTGCGGCACGGAAGCTGTAAGAATCACTGCCGCCTACGTTGCAAGATCTGCAGGCGGCTCCGATATAGAGCCTGAAACATGTACCGCCCTTTCCTTCGGCGGAGAATCTTCTGCAACCGTCCCTGCAGGCAAACGCCTTCGGAGCGATGCGCTCGATTTTCCTGTGCAGGCGGGTGAAACCATATCCGTGAGTCTGTACTTCGGCGATTTTACAGAGCTGCGTTCCGCCGTGCATATTACAGGTCCGCTTTCGGGCGGCTATTTTGCAGTGGGTGATCATGCAGCGTCTGCAAAGCTTCCCGTGGATGATTCCAAGAAAACAAACTGGGTGTATTTTCTCAGTGATATTGAAGTTGCCGCAAGCCATGACAGCCGTGCTGTCATCTGCTTTGGCGATTCCATCACAGCACAGGCATGGCCGGATTATCTCATGCAGCGTACACTTGAGCTTGGCGGCGGCAAGACCTCCATCATCCGAAAAGCGGCAAGCGGAACACGCATTCTCCGTCAGTATGATAACATCACCTACGATTCCTATGGACTCAAGGGCGATACACGTTTTCCGAGAGAATGCCTCGTCAGCGGTGCGGACACGGTAATTATCCAGCACGGTATCAACGATATTATTCATCCCGTGGGGGTGGAGGTCAATCCCTTCCGTCCGTGGAGTGATCTGCCAACAGCGGAAGAAATGATCGAGGGGCTGCGCTTTTATATCCGCAAGGCAAGGGAATATGGCTTGAAAGTGTATCTTGGAACGCTTCTCCCCATCGAGGGTTGGCGTACCTATGCGGATTTCCGTGATGAGCTGCGCTGTGCAGTCAATGACTGGATGCGCACAACGGATGAAGCGGACGGCTGTATTGACTTTGACAGGGCTGTGTGTGATCCGCAGCATCCTTCCGCATTCGGTGAAGGCTACGACAGCGGCGACCACCTGCATCCGAGTCAGGCGGCTTACAAGAGGATGGCAGAGGAAGTGCCGGTGGAACTGCTTGGATAAAATGCTGCAAATGGGGGAAGTTTCATGAAAACAAGAGGAGAAATCAAAGCCCACTGCTTGTCCTATGATAACGTCTATGAGGATTATCCCTTTCATGATCCGAACTGGTGCGTTATCCGGCATAGGGAAAATCACAAAATTTTTGCGTGGATCTTTGACAAGGATGGAAATGTCTGGGTAAATCTCAAGTGCGATCCGCAGTGGACAAGTTTCTGGCGTGGCGCATTCAATTCTGTGATTCCTGCCTACCACCTGAACAAAACACATTGGAATTCTGTTATTCTTGATGGCACGATCCCAAATCATGATATACATACCATGGTCAAAGAAAGTTATGAATTAACAAAATGAATTCTGCGCTGTTATATGTGAAACCAGTAATGATAAAAGCCAAAGCGGTTAAGGATTTTACACCTTAACCGCTGATTTTTTAAGTTTATGAGCGTTCGGACATCAAACAGACATCAAAAAAGGCTTGCAACAAGGCAAAAGCCTTGTATACAAGCCATTTTCTCGATGAAATAACTTATCTCTTGGAGAACTGCGGTGCACGACGAGCAGCCTTGAGACCATACTTCTTTCTTTCCTTCATTCTGGGGTCACGAGTCAGGAAACCAGCAGCCTTGAGTGCCGGACGAAGTTCTGCATCAAACTGCAGCAGTGCACGGGAAATGCCGTGACGAATCGCACCAGCCTGGCCGGTAACGCCGCCGCCTTCAACTGTACATACAACGTCAAACTTCTCTGTTGTTTCTGTCAGTGCAAGAGGCTGACGAACAATGAGCTTCAGTGTTTCAAGACCGAAGTAATCGTCAATATCTCTGCCGTTGATGGTGATATTGCCAGTACCCGGAACGAGTCTTACTCTGGATACGGAATGCTTTCTTCTGCCTGTACCATAGTGGTAAGCTACCTTAGGTTCGTACATATCGTTCTGCCTCCTTCATTAAAATTCAAACACTTCGGGCTTCTGTGCTGCATGATTGTGCTCTGCACCCTTGAAGGTACGCAGACGCTTCAGCTGTGCGCTGCCCTGTGCTGTGTGGGGAATCATACCTGTAACTGCAATTGTCATTGCCTTTTCCGGTCTTTCAGCCATCAGCTTCTTGTAGGATACTTCCTTCAGACCGCCGATCCAGCCGGTGTGCCAGTAGTACTTCTTCTGCTCCAGCTTCTTGCCGGTCAGAATTGCCTTCTCGCAGTTAATGATAATTACATGATCGCCGCAGTCAACGTGCGGTGCAAATGTGGGCTTGTGCTTACCTCTCAGAATGTGTGCAGCCTTTGCAGCAACACGGCCGAGGGGCTTGTCTGTAGCATCTAAAATATACCACTTGCGGCTGACTTCGCCAGCCTTAGGCATGGTTGTAGACATAATCAATTCCTCCGTTTTCATAATTTAGGTATACCATTTTGCCCGCTTTGCGATGTTACAGGAACGGGGATCCCAGCATCAAAATGCAATGCAGAAAAATGGGGCATCGGCAGGCGGTTACTCTGCTGATAACCATACAACAAATATTATACTATATTTTTAGGGGGTTGTCAAGTGGTAATTTGCGATTTTTGGATATTTTTTTGCTTATTTGATGCCAGTTGCAGGTAAACTCTTGACATTTGAGCAATAATATGATAAAATATAATACATGGTGCGAAATTTGTAGTGAAAATGCCCATCGCCATACCGAATCGCATCAATATAATGAAACATTTAAGGAGTGTAAGTATGTTTAAAACTTTTGAAGAAGCTAAAAATTTCTGTGCAGAGCATAAAGTTCAAATGCTTGACTTTAAAATGGTAGACCTTGACGGTCGTTGGAGACACATCGCTATTCCGGAAAGCAGATTTGTTCCGGATCTGATGGAATCCGGTATCGGCTTTGACGGTTCCAATTACGGCTTTGCACCGGTTGAAAAGAGTGATATGATCTTTATTCCCGATCTGTCCAGTGCATCCCTTGATCCCTTTGCAGAAGTAACAACACTTTCCATGATCGGTGACGTTTATGTCATCGCTGAGCCGAATTACCGTTTCAATCAGGATCCCAGAAACGTTTCCAAGCATGCAGTGGAATACCTCAAATCCACCGGCATTGCGGATGAAATGATCATTGGACCTGAGTTTGAGTTCCATATCTTTGATGACGTTTCATACAGCGTAAAGCCCGAGGATATGTCCTTCGCTGTGGATACAAGACAGGCTTCCTGGAATTCCGCATTTGCTGACAGCAACAACAAGGGCTACATCACACCCGGTCACCGTGGCTATCACGCTGACCTGCCCAATGACATTACCTATGATCTGAGAAGCCGCATCTGCCTGATGCTGGAAGAACGCGGTATCAAGGTAAAGTACCATCACCACGAGGTTGGCGGCTCCGGTCAGGTTGAGATCGAGGTTGAGCTTGGCGAGATGACAAAAATGGCAGACAACACCATGACCATCAAGTACATGGTAAAGAACGCTGCTCTGCAGGAAGGCAGAACTGCAACCTTCATGCCCAAGCCCATTTACAGCGAAGCCGGTAACGGCATGCATGTTCACATGCTGCTGTTCAAGGATGGCAAGCCCGTATTCTATGATCCGAACGGCTATTCCGAGCTGTCCGATACTGCACTGTATTTCATTGGCGGTCTGCTCAAGCATGCAAGTTCTCTGTGTGCATTCACAAACCCGTCTACAAACTCCTTCAAGCGTCTGGTTCCCGGCTTTGAAGCACCGGTTACCATCGGCTACGCTACCTCTAACCGCAGCGCTGTTGTTCGTATTCCGGCATATGCAAAGGCTCCTGACAAGCGTCGTTTTGAGCTGCGCAGTCCTGATGCAACCTGCAACCCGTACTATGCATACTCCGCAATTCTCATGGCAGGTATTGACGGCGTAAAGAACAAGATCGATCCTTCTAAGTGCGGCTGGGGTCCGTTTGACTTCAATCTGTACAACCTCTCCGATGAGGAGAAGGCAAAAATCCAGAGTCTGCCGAAAAATCTCGACGAAGCACTCGACGCCCTGGAAGCTGACCACGATTATCTGACTGAAGGCGGTGTATTCCCTGAAAGACTGATCGAGATCTGGCTCAAGAAAAAGCGTGCTGAGGCTGCTGCAATCAACAAGATTCCGCATCCGGCTGAATTTGCAAGCTATTATGATCTTTAATCCATAACAAACAAAGACCCGAAAGGCAACACCTTTCGGGTCTTTTTCTGTTTCCTTCCATTCCGTCTGCGACGGGATGGAAGGACTTATTTCGGTTAAGCCTGTTCTTCCTCGACATCTTCGTCAATTTCCTCCGCAATGTCGGACAGCAGTGCACGCAGCTCTTCCTGTCCCTCAAAGGTCTTTGCAGAAAATGCTATGGTATGAATATCTTCATAGCATGGAATCTCTTTTGCAAATCCCAGCATTCGCTTTTCACGTTCAGTCTTGTTGAGTTTATCCGCTTTGGTGAATACGATGATGAACGGGATCTCCGCATCAATCAGTGCATTGATCATTGTCAGATCATCCGCTGACGGTGCGTGACGCATATCCACCAGCTGGATGGCAAGCCGCAGATCACGCTCCGATTCCAGATAGCCGAAAATCAGTTTTTTCAAACGTTCCTGTTCGGGCTTTGATGTCTTGGCATAGCCATAACCGGGAAGATCCACAAAGTACACCTGATCGACAGCATAAAAATTGATCGTTGCTGTTTTTCCGGGGACTGCACTGACTCTCGCCAGCGATTTTCTGCCGACAATCTTGTTGATCAGCGTGGATTTCCCCACATTGGAACGTCCGAGAAATGCAAATTCCATTCGCTCGGGCTTTGGCAGCTGGGAACATTTTCCGCACGCCATTCTGAAAGATGCGTCATTGAATTTCATCGTTTCCTCCTGTTATGCTCGTATCGCTGTCCTTGCCTTCTCCGGCTTCTTACTGCCGGATGCAGTCGTTTTTTTGGTTTCCGGCTGTGCAAGTGCAATACTCAACACTTCCGACAGATAACGCACAGGAATGAACGTCACCGCTTCCTTTACTACGTCATCTACTTCCTCAAGATCGGCACGATTATCCTCCGGAATCAGAACGGTACGGATACCTGCCTTATATGCTGCCATGGATTTCTCACGCAGACCGCCAATGGGCATCACTCTGCCGTGCAGCGTAATCTCACCCGTCATTGCTACATCTGCACGCACAGGGATTCCTGACAAGGCGGATACCAATGCGGTTGTCATTGTTACACCGGCAGAAGGACCGTCCTTCGGAACTGCACCCTCAGGTGCATGGATATGCAGATCCTTCTTTTTATAAAAATCAGGTGCAATGCCGTATTCCTTGGCAACGCTTCTGACATAGCTCACTGCGATCTTGGCGCTTTCCTGCATAACATTCCCCAGTGAACCTGTGATTTCAATACTTCCCTTTCCATCGAGCACCAATGCTTCCAGCGGCATCAGCACGCCGCCAACGGATGTCCACGCAAGACCGTTTACCAGTCCCACCGCATTCTTTTTGCTTTGCGGATCGGGTAAATATTTCGGAATGCCGAGGTAAGTCTTCAGATCCTTCAGTTTGATACTAATGCGTTTACGCTCACCGGATGCAATCGCCTTTGCCGCTTTGCGGCATACTGTACCGATGGTACGTTCCAGATTACGAACACCGGCTTCTTTTGTATAGGCGTCGATCATTTCATACAATACCGCATCATCAAAACGGCACTGCACAGGTTTGAGTCCGTGTGCATCGAGCTGCTTCGCAACAAGATGGCGCTTTGCGATCTGGAATTTTTCCTCACGGGTATAGCTTGTCAGCTCGATGATCTCCATTCTGTCGCGCAGGGGTGCCGGAATGGTATCCAGCGTATTCGCTGTAGCAACGAACATGACCTGACTTAAATCGAACGGAACTTCTATGTAATGATCCCGGAATGCGTGGTTCTGCTCACTATCAAGAACTTCCAACAGCGCAGCGGAAGGATCACCCTTGAAATCGTTGCTCATCTTGTCAATTTCATCCAAAAGCACCACTGGATTCCTTGTTCCTGCCTGCTGCAGGGCGGTAATGATTCTGCCGGGCATTGCGCCGACATAGGTCTTACGGTGACCACGGATATCCGCTTCATCACGCACACCGCCGAGGGATACACGGACAAATTTTCGTGAAACCGCCGCTGCGATGGATTTACCGATGGAAGATTTACCGATTCCGGGAGGACCGACAAGACAGAGAATCTGCCCCTTCAGTTCGGGATTCAGTACACGCACGGCAAGGCTTTCCAGAATACGCTCCTTGACCTTTTGCAGACCGTAATGATCAGCATCCAGAATTTCCTGTGCTGCATGCAGATCATGACTCTCTTCGGAAAGCTCATGCCACGGAAGCTCCAGACAGGTATCCAGAAAATTCGTAATGACAAAGGCTTCCTGTGATGCCATCGGAAGATGCTGCAGACGGTTTGCCTCCTTCAGCAGCTTTTCTTCGGTATCCTGCGGAAGATCAAGCGAACAGATGCGTTCTGCATAACTGTCGGCATCATCCTCACCCTCGCCTGTTTCCTCCTTGAGCTGTCCGGAAATCACTCGAAGCTGTTCACGCAGAAAATATTCACGCTGACCGTGGTCGATATTTTCCTGTGTGCGTTCGTGAATCTCCTTTTCCAGCTCCAGCACCTGCACTTCCCTTTGGAGAATGAAGTAGAGCATCTCCATTCTTTCGAACAGCCTGCCCTCCTCCAGAAGCATCTGCTTGTCCTTATAGTCAAGCATGGTGTTAAACACGATCGCCTCATAGAGATTCATGGGGTCATCCTGACACATCACGGAAACCATGACTTCCTTCGGCATTTTCGGAAACAGTTTGCTGTAGCGCTCATAAATGTCCTTCAATGCACGAACCATTGCGGTCAATTCTACTTCATCCGTAATTTCACGGGTATTAAGCGGGATTTTACGGATCTCCGTAAATACCATGCCGTCCCTGTATTCCACAGCCTTGATCCTTGCACGATATTTTCCTTCCACAAGAATGCGGATGGTATCATCCGGTGTTTTCAGCGTCTGCCGTATTTCGGCAACTACACCGATCTCATACAGATCCATTGGCTTGGGTTCTTCTATAAATATGTCACGCTGTGCCGTCAAAAAGAGTCGTCTGTCTCCCTTGAGTGCTTCCTCCACTGCCTTTTTGGACATATCTCTGGCGATGTCGAAATGCATGACCATATGCGGAAATGCAACCGTTCCACGCATAGGAACAGTCGGCAGTATCTCATTCAGCTTTTTCTTTTCCTGCATATTCTCCCTCACTTTTCTACGTTAATCGGATATTCGGACACTTTTTTCGGTGACTTCTTCATTATACTACATTTTTATCGATATTGCAAGCAGTAATTTATACTAATCCCTTTAACTTTGATTGACAAATGTCATTCATTGTTTTGCAAATTCTGCTTCCATCAAACGGAAGAAGATTTGTAATCACGTTCACAGTATAAGACTGCAAAAAGCCACACAGTGCGTGCGGCTTTTTGAAAACCTATCTGCTGTATCGCAGTTACCACTGCTCTACAACTCTGTTGCGTCTGTCAGTCAACATGGGTGTCTTGCCCTCTGTGACACATTCCTTGGTAACGGTAACCTTTGCAATATTGCCATAGGACGGAAGATTGAACATGGATTCCATCAGGATACCCTCCAGAATGGAACGCAGACCTCTTGCACCGGTTTTCTGTGCAATGGCTTTCTTAGCAATTTCAATCAGCGCTGCATCCTCAACTTCGAGCTTGACATCATCATAGCTGAACAGCTTAACATACTGCTTCACCAATGCATTCTTCGGCTCTGTCAGAATTCTTACAAGCGCTTCTTCATCCAACTGATCAAGTGCAGTAATGATGGGCAGTCTTCCCACAAGCTCCGGCACCATGCCGAATTTCACAAGATCCTGCGGAATTGCTTTCGCAAAGATATTATCCATCTGCTGCTTCTTGGACTGTACATCCGCACCGAATCCCATGCCGGATGGTTTGATACGCTTCATAATGCACTTTTCCAGACCATCAAACGCACCGCCGCAGATGAACAGAATATTTTTAGTATTGATATGAATAAACTCCTGATTCGGGTGTTTTCTTCCACCCTGCGGCGGAACGTTGGAAACCGTACCCTCGATGATTTTCAGCAGTGACTGCTGTACACCCTCACCACTGACATCTCTTGTCAGAGAGGTGTTCTCGGATTTTCTTGCGATCTTGTCGATCTCATCGATATAAATGATACCGCGTTCAGCAGCAGTTACATCAAAATCCGCAGCCTGAATCAAACGCAGGAGCACATTCTCTACGTCATCACCGACATAGCCTGCTTCCGTAATGGTTGTAGCATCTGCAATGGCAAACGGTACATCCAGAATCTTCGCAAGTGTCTGTGCAAGAAATGTCTTTCCGACACCTGTAGGTCCAAGCAGCAGCACATTGCTTTTCTGGAGTTCTACTTCTTCGCCGTCATCCTGGCTCATGATGCGCTTATAGTGGTTATAAACAGACACGGAAAGGGAAATTTTAGCTTGTTCCTGACCGATGACATACTGATCAAGAACGGACTTGATCTCCGCAGGCTTGAGCAGTTTGAACTGTCCCTTTTTCTTATCTTCCTTCGGCTGTTTTGCCTTCTGACGGCTTGAAGAACCAAAAATCATTTCGTAACAGGTGCAGACGCACTCGTCACAGATATTGGAAGTACCGGCTGAAAACATGCTCATTACCCTGTCTTCACCCTTGCCGCAGAAATTACAGATTTTAAAAATAGGATCCGGCATTCTATCTTACCTCTTTGTAATCACTTTATCAATCAAACCGTATGCCTGTGCCTGCTCTGCTGTCATGTAATTATCACGTTCTGTGTCACGCGCAATCACTTCCAGCGGCTGACCGGAATGCTCTGCCATCAGACGATTCATCTTCTCACGGGTTCTCAGAAGGTGGTCGGAATGAATCTTAATATCCGTACACTGACCGGAAAGGCCACCGGAAATCAGAGGCTGATGAATCATGATCTCACTGTTTGGAAGTGCAAAACGCTTACCCGGCGCACCGGCATTGAGCAGGAATGCACCCATGGATGCTGCCATACCAATGCAGATTGTGGAAACATCACACTTGATGTACTGCATTGTATCGTAGATTGCCATACCTGCGGTAATAGATCCGCCGGGGCTGTTGATATACAGGCAAATGTCCTTTTCTACATCCTGGCTTTCGAGATACAGAAGCTGAGCTACCACAAGGCTTGCGGTGGTATCATTTACCTGATCACACAGCATAATGATACGATCATTGAGCAATCTTGAGAAAATATCATAAGAACGCTCTCCTCGGCTTGTCTGCTCTACAACGTAAGGTACTAAACTCATTCTCCTCTTCCTTTCTGAACGATGATCATTTGTCTTTAGATAAAGCATGAGCGAACGCAGGTTCGCTCACGCATTTGCTTATATTGGCTTATTCAGCTGCTTCCTCAGCAACTGCATTTTCCTTAACCAGTTCAATTGCCTTGGTTACACGCAGATCAAGGATGTAATCTGCCATCGGAATACGACGCTTTACATCTGCAACAGACATGTTGTTTGCTGTTGCGATTTCTTCCAGACCCTTGTCGATTTCTTCTTCGGAAACCTCAAGATTTTCCAGTTCTGCGATCTTCTCAAGTGCCAGACGCAGCTTTACTTCGCTGACTGCACGATCACGGTTGGAATCACGGAAGTCATCAATGCTCATGCCTGTGTACTGCAGGTACAGATCCAGGCTCATGCCCTGCTGGCTGAGCATGTTCTCAAAGTTTTCAACCAGTGTGTCGATGCGATGCTCAAACATGCAGTTCGGAATGGGAGCATCAACCTTAGCGATCAGAGCCTCGATCACAGCATTGTCAAAAGCGATCTGTGTTTCACGCTCTGCAGCTTCTTCCAGCTTTGTCTTTGCATCAGCCTTGAATGCCTCAAGAGTTTCGAACTCTGTGGAATCCTGGATGAATGCATCGTCTGCCTCCGGCAGTTCCTCTACAGTAATGCCATTGAGCTTGCACTTGAATACAGCTTCCTTGCCTGCGTAATCTTCCATCTGATAGTTCTCAGGGAATGTTACAGTTACATCGAACTCATCGCCGATGTTCTTGCCAACGATCTGCTCCTCGAAACCGGGAATGAACTGACCGCTGCCAAGACGGAGCGGGAAACCTGTGCCCTTGCCGCCTTCAAATGCTTCTTCGCCGAAGAAGCCCTCGAAGTCAATATTAACTTCGTCATCCATCTGTGCTGCTCTGTCATCAACAGAAACGAGTCTTGCATTTCTCTGACGGAGTGTTTCAACCTGTGCGTCTACATCTGCATCAGTTACAGTCTTGACAACTTTCTGTACCTTAATTCCCTTGTAATCGGAAATTTCGATCTCGGGCTTTGTGATGCACAGAACCTTGAATACAACGCCCTCTTCCTTGCTTACCTTTTCAGCCTCAACCTGAGGACGGTCAACCAGTGTGAAGTCAGCCTCCATCAGTGCAGGAGTCAGCTCTGCATTGATCAGCGCATTGAGTGCATCCTCATAGAATACGCCCTCGCCCATACGAGCCTCAGCCATCTTACGGCTTACCTTGCCCTTTCTGAAGCCAGGCAGAGAAATGTGCTTCTTTGCCTTCTGGTATGCCTTCTCTACAGCAGCTTCAAATTCTTCAGCAGTTACTTCAAATACCAGTTCCACAGTATTGACATCTGTTCTTGTTGTTGATTTCAAACTCATTTTCAAGTCCTCCAATGTACTTCTCTCAATTTATGTGAATGCTCTTTTCAACAGTTCGGAGCAAACATTGCACATACAATTCATTATAACATATTTATAGCGATATTTCTATAGATTTTTGGAATTCGCAATACACTTCTACAAATCCAACAAATCAAAGAACCTTTTCAGGCACAAATTGTAAATAATCACCAGAAATCAGGTGATACATCACACCATCTTCCAGTCCTCTGGTCGCTCTGTTATGAGATTTGCCGTGCAGATGACCGTAATAACAATGCTCTACGGAAAATTCCTCCAGCAGGGCAAGCATCGATTCATTGCGGTTTGACCAGAAAATCGGGGGATAGTGCAGGAACACAATGGGTTTAAGTCCCTGCTTTGCGGCAGCTTCCAGAGAAACTTTCAGCCGCTGCTGTTCCCTTGCAAGCACCTTTGCATCCGCAGCTTCACCGGGCATATTCACCCAGCCCCTTGTTCCGCAGATCGCATATTCTCCGTAGGGATAGCAGTTATTGTGGAGAATGTGCAGACTGTCGAATCCATTTGCCTCGAAAAATCCGGTCATTTTCTTCATGGAATTCCACCAGTAGTCGTGATTGCCCTTCAGAATAATTTTCTTTCCGGGAAGTCCCTGAAGAAATGCAAAGTCTGCCTTTGCCTCCTCCAGCGTCATTCCCCATGAAATATCGCCTGCAAGAACCACAGTATCCTCCGGTGTGATCATCCTGCGCCAGTTTTCTTCAAGCTGCGCCTGATAATTCTCCCAGCCGTTGAAAATATCCATCGGCTTATCGGGAACGCCGAATGACAGGTGGGTGTCCCCAAGTACGAATAAACTCATGCCTTATTCTGCAATACCAAGCTGACGAAGCACATAACCTTCCATATCATCCTTATTGATGACATCGGAGAAGCGAACTTCCTTGTCCTTCAGCTCTGCAAGTGACTGCGGAATTGCAAGTCCGGACAGCTCTGCCAGACGGGATACCATCTCGTACTCATCCTCGGTTGTCTGTGCACCCTCGATTGCCTCCAGAACGCTTGCGCTGAACTTATAGGGGCTTGCGGTGGATGCGATCAGAGTCTTTGTGGTATCGCCAGTCTTTGCGATATAATCCAGATACACCTTTACAGCAACTGCGGTATGGGTATCGCAGGTGTAGCCGTACTTTTCCTTGAAATCATGGATGGTCTTCTTGGTATCTGCATCGTCGCAGAAGCCGCCGACAAAATCAGCCTGCAGCTTAGCCTTTACAGAATCGGAAACCTCATAAGTACCCTCTGCGGACAGTGCGCCGAACCATTCACGGATCTGTGCGTCATCCCCATCGGTAAGCAGATACAGCAGACGCTCAAGGTTGCTGGAAATGAGAATATCCATGGACGGTGAGCAGGTTGCGTAGAAATCACGGTTTCTGTTATAAACACCTGTATCAATGAAGTCGGTCAGAACCTTATTGATATTGGATGCACAGATGAGCTTGCCCAGCGGCACACCCATGAGCTTTGCATAGTATGCAGCAAGGATATTACCGAAGTTACCGGTCGGAACAACAACATTGAGTGTGTCACCGAAGTTGATGTATCCCTTCTTTGCCATTTCTGCGTAGGAGGATACATAGTACACGATCTGGGGAGCAAGTCTGCCCCAGTTGATGGAATTTGCGCTGGAGAACATCTTGCCGCCCGCTGCAAGCTTTTCCTTGACAGCAGCATCGGTGAAGATCTTCTTCACGCCGTTCTGACAGTCATCAAAGTTACCTTCGAGAGCGCATACCTTGACATTTGCGCCTTCCTGTGTTCTCATCTGGCGCTTCTGCATGGAGCTCACGCCGTCCTGCGGATAGAATACCATGATTTCAGTTCCGGGAACACCCTTAAAGCCCTCAAGAGCTGCCTTACCGGTATCACCGGAGGTCGCAACGAGGATGACAACCTTCTTGTCCTCGCCGTTCTTCTTCAGAGAAGTGGTCAGCAGGTACGGCAGGATCTGCAGTGCCATATCCTTGAATGCGCAGGTCGGGCCGTGCCACAGTTCGAGAATGTGTGCATCACCGAACGCACCTGTGATTTCTGCGATATTTTCAGTATCAAAGCTTTTTGCATTGTAGGCGTTGGAAGTACAGTATGCGATTTCCTCCGCTGTGAAGTCGGTCAGGAATTTGCCGAACACCACGTTTGCACGCTCTGCATAGCTCATATCGGCAAGTGCCTGAAGCTCATCCATGGAGATCTGCGGAATCTCGGAAGGAACAAAGAGTCCTCCGTCCGTGGAAATTCCCTGTGCAATTGCGGTTGCGCTGTTCACCTGCAGCTTGCTGTCTCTTGTACTTTTGTAGTACATACTACCACCCTTTCCTTTTTTGGAAGATTCGGATTCCGCTTACGCGGAATCTGTTAAATTTGGCTATTGTCATGAAAATCCGTTTCATCGAACGCATTTTCAAGATAATCAATATCAATAATACGGTGATTGTGTGCAGTCACCTCTGCGGCATCATAGCGGATGTACCAGTCATCCTCACTGATGTCAAATCTTTCACAATAGGCATATGCGGCTTTGATCAGAAGCCGGCGTTTACGCCGTGTCAATGCCTCAAGTCCGCTTTCCTCTGTATCAAGGCTTCTTGTTTTGACCTCGACAAAGCAGAGATCGGAATCCTTCGCCGCAACGATGTCTATTTCTCCGCCACGGATACGGAAGTTCCGTGCAAGAATCTCATAGCCGAGTGCTTCGAGATAATAGCAGACGGCGGTTTCACCGAGTTTTCCAAGCTCCGTCGATCTCATAGAATTTTCTTCAAAAAAGACGGTCTGTGGATCGGACTTGGTCCATACTCACGCAGCAGCGCACAATGCTCCGCAGTTCCGTAGCCCTTGTGTTTTTCAAAGGCATACTGCGGATAGAGTTTTGCCTGTTCTGCCATGTAATGATCCCTTGCAACCTTTGCAAGGATGGAAGCCGCTGCGATCGATGCGGATGTTGCATCGCCCTTCACCACGGTTTCCCCTGCAATCAGGAGCTTCGGATAGCGGTTGCCGTCCACGAGTGCATATGCAGGAGGAAGTTCCAGTCCTTCGACTGCACGTTTCATTGCAAGCATAGCGGCATTAAGAATGTTGATCTCCTCAATTTCGGCAACACTTGCCGTGGCAATGCACCATGCTGCTGCCTTCTCCTGAATTTCTATAAACAACTCCTCACGGCGTTTTTCGGACAGCTTCTTACTGTCGTCAAGCCCCGTGATTCCGGAAGTATCCTCTAAAATGACCGCTGCGGCAAACACATCCCCTGCCAGCGGTCCTCGTCCTGCCTCATCCACACCGCAGAATACGCCGTGCAGCTGCCGCATATTGGTATCATAATCCAGCATCGCCTGACGGCGAAGCAAAGTATCCTGACGCATATCAGCCCTCCTGCGGCGGCAATTCCAGCGTGATCCTGCCAAGCTTTGCGCTGCGAAATTCATCAAGCACCATAATTGCTGCACGTTCGGTATTGACAACGCCGCCGGAAAGGAGCATACCACGCTTTCTGCCAACCATTTCCAGAAGTGCAAGTCCGTCGGTTTCTTCCATTTCCACTTTATAGCGTTCCTTCAGCACCTGCTGATAGTTACGGTGGAGATATTCGAGCAGCAGCATTGCCAGCGCCTCAATATCCAGCACCTGATCACGGATCGCACCTGTGAATGCCAAACGGCAGGCTGCGTCCTGATCATCAAGTTTTGGCCAGAGAACACCGGGCATGTCCAGAAATTCTACCTGCTCATCGACCTTTACCCACTGTTTGGTACGGGTAACGCCGGGTCTGTCCTCGACCTTGGTTCGCTTGGATTTTGCCATACGATTGATGAAGGAGGATTTTCCCACGTTCGGGATGCCTACGATCATCAGGCGGATGGGTCTGCCGACCATGCCAGCCTTCTGGCGCTTTGCAAGCAGCTCCCTGAGCATCTGCTCACGCACAGCGGGCAGAAATTGCTTTGCGCCCTTGCCGCTGATGCAGTCCATTGCAAGCGCAGGTATCCCCTGCTGCTTATACCACTGAATCCACTTTGCCGTTGCATCGGGATCCGCCATATCGCTCTTGTTGAGCAGTACCATATAGGGCTTACTGTTCATCAGCTTTGAAAGCTCGGGATTACAGCTGCTCTGCGGGATTCTGGCATCCAAAAGTGCCACCACACCGTCCACAAGCGAAAGATTGGCGGCAATCATACGTCTGGTTTTGGTCATGTGACCGGGAAACCATTGAATATTACCGATCTGAATTTCGGGCATTTTCTACTCCTTTACTCTTATACCGGTCCGAACTGGCTCCACGGATAGATCCGCAAAAGCACCTTGCCAACCACATCGGACTCAGGGACCAGTCCAACATTCGAATAACGGCTATCCAGCGACACATCCCGATTATCTCCCATCACAAAGATATATCCCTCCGGAATGGTAATCGGATATGTAAACGCACCGCCCTTCTGCGGAACGGTTGTCAGATTATTCACATAGTTTTCCTCAATCTGCACACCGTCCACATATACCTTACCGGCATCGAAATCAATATTCAGCTCCTGACCGCCAACGGCAATCACACGCTTCACAATTGTTTTTCCGAGTCCGTCCGCCGTGTACAGCGAACCATCACTCTGCATCAATGTCGCTTCTTCAACGCCGATGATCAGTATATCCCCTGCCTGCGGCTCACCTGAGAAATTATTCACGAGCAATTTGTCCTCTGTGGTCAGCGTAGGCACCATGGATGATCCCTGCACCGTTGCCACATGGAACACATAGGTGAACAACATGATAATACAGAATATCGTCAGCAGCATCATATCCAGCATATCCAGAATTTCCACTGCGATTCTGTGTACGATTGTATTTCTTGAAAAACGAATATATTCCCGCATAACCGACTCCTGTCGTTCTGTTAGTCAATAAATCCCAATTCATCGAACGGATAGTAGCGGAAGAAGGTCTTTCCAAGCACATCTTCCACTGCAACCAGACCAACTGCGCTGCTGCGGCTGTCGGTAGATTTGTTACGGTTATCGCCCATGACAAATATATATCCCTTCGGGATGGTGATCGGATATACGAACGCGCCGTCATTGGTCAGTGTTCTGTCGTTGATATAATCCTCCTGCAGTGCCACACCGTTGACATAAACGTGACCTTCGGTTTCATCCACCATGACGGTCTGACCTTCCACGGCAATCACTCGCTTGATGATATTCTCATTGAGAGAATAGCCGCTGTCCACTACTTTGTTATCCTTATCCAGCACATGTCCTTCGTGATTATATACCACGACAATATCCCCCGGCTTCGGTTCATAAAACAGGCGGTACATCACCAGTTTATCACCGTCCAGCAGTGTAGGATTCATGGAACGTCCATCAACCGTAACAGGCCGGATAAGATATGTAAACAGTATCAGTACTACAAAGATGGAAATCAGCATCGTTTCCAGAATTTCTACGAGTTCCTGCCAAAAAGGAACTTTCTTTTCTTTCGGCGAATCTGCTTGCGGTTCCGTTGCCTCATTCGTTTCGGAAATCTGCACTTCCTCCGCCTGAGAATCCTGCACTTCCTCCATCTGATTCATTTCCATTTCTTCCATTTCATCCGCCCTCCTGTTCACTGCATTGCAGTACAGAACAATCATCTATCAACAACAGGATGTTCCGGCGATCAAACCTATCCGGAGAACTCCTGCATCATTTACTTTCAGATAGCAAAAAAGGGACTCCCGTCCCCCCATTGCAGCACACAGTACAAAAACAGCTCCGTGCTGCTTTTGTACCGCCGCATGTTTCGGATTAGCCGATCAGTTCCTTAACCTTAGCTGCCTTACCAACTCTGTCGCGCAGATAGTACAGCTTAGCTCTGCGAACCTTACCGTGTCTTACAAGCTCAACCTTGTCAACGGACGGGGAGTGCAGGGGGAATACACGCTCAATACCGCAGCCGTGTGCTACACGTCTAACAGTAAAGGTACGGCTGATGCCGCCGTGCTTGATTGCGATAACTGTACCCTCGAAAATCTGGATACGGCTCTTGTCGCCTTCCTTGATACGAACGTGAACCTTTACAGTGTCACCAATCGCAACTTCCGGTACATCCTTCTTCATGCTTGCTTCGCTGATCATCTTCAGTGCATCCATTGTTCTTTTCCTCCTAAATTTCCGGTTCTTCATTCACGCTGCAGCGTTGCACTCAGCAAAATACACGCTGCGCTGTCCTTATTCACTCCATGGACAGCATCACGTCAGCGGATGAACCGATTTAATGTCTTTCGGCATTAACCCTCATCCGGGCATACTTCACCCGAACGGATTTCAAATGCATTTATTATCATAACACATTTCTATGGAAAAAGCAAGTGTTTTTATGAAAATTCTTCCCCATTCAAGCAAAAAATTTTCTCTCTGACCGACTTTTCGATCACAAATGGCTGTTCTGCGAAACTTTGGAATGCATCCGTCACGACGCTGACGTTGAGATTCCCTTCATTTCCGGCGGGCAATTGCAGCATGATCCGCAGGCATCCCTCGATTTCTTCCACGGACAGCACGGTGATCATCGGGGCGATATTGACTTCCTTTTTGCCTCGCTTGGTTTTCTTTTCCACGAGAATTTCAGACTGCGCTGAAAACGCATCCCAGTTTCTCGCAAGCAACGGCAGATCCTCACTTTGCAGCTCCACACGATAAATCGCACTGCCGATGTCCGCAGCCGCATATTTCGGAGTGATCACAGCATGCACCTTCAAGCCTTCGGGAAGTGCAGCATTGAGACGAGCCATGACTTCCTGCGCAGGGATATTCTCGGTCAGACGGAAATCCATGGTCTCGCACATGCTCTCTGCACCAAGTGACAGCGCAAGCGAGAACATCAGATACATATGCGGATGAAAACCCTCGGTATACCATGCCGGCAGATCCGCACGGCGGATGGCACGCTGCATGCATCTGTTGAGATCAAGATGGGATATATATTTTGCGCTGCCCGTCTTTTCAAAGACAGCTCTGTAATTGATTCGGTTATCCATCAGAAACATGCACCTCCCAGACAGGAATTTGCACCACAGCCCGCACATTTTTCACGGCAGGACGGTGTGGTCTGCGCTTCATGCGCTTTTTTGTTTTCACGGATGAGGAAATTCTTGGAAACCATATAATCCAAATGATCCCATGGCATGATTTCCTCATAGCTGCGTGTGCGGTTTGCATAAAACTGCGGTGTAACGCCGCATTCTTCAAATGCAGAGATCCACTTTCCGCCGTCAAAGTATTCATCCCAGCTGTCGAGTTTGCATCCGTTTTTCCATGCGGTGTAGATCACATCGCACAGACGGCGGTCACCTCTTGCGAGGACTGCCTCCATACGGCTGACCTCGGAAACATGCATGCTTGCACGGATCTTATTCGAGGTAATGGCATTTCTCAGCACATTCTGACGGCGAAGAATTTCCTCGTTCTCCACCTGCGGTTCAAATTCAAATGGTGTGAAGGGCTTCGGAACAAAGGTTGCGGTACTGATGGACACCTGCACCTTGCCCTTGGCACGGTTCGGGGTTTCATAGAACAGATTCACGACTTTCTGCGCAAGATCGGCAATGCCGATGATGTCCTCATCAGTTTCCGTTGGCAGTCCGAGCATGAAATAGAGCTTAACATTGGTATAGCCGCCTGCAAAAGCGATGGCGCAGGTGCGCATCACTTCGTCCTCGGTCACATTTTTGTTGATAACATCACGCAGGCGCTGCGTTCCGGCTTCCGGCGCAAATGTCAGACCACTTTTACGGACTGCCGTCACACGTTCCAGCACATCCTCGGAGAAATTGTCGATACGCAGTGACGGCAGGGACATGTTGATGCGGCGATCCGCCGTGTATTTGAGCAGTTCATCAAGCATATGCACAATGTCGGAATGGTCGCTTGTGCTGAGTGACGACAGGGACATTTCATCATAGCCCGAATTGTCGCACAGTGCCTTTGCCTGCTTGCAGATGGTTTCAGTGGATTTCTCACGGAACGGTCGATAGAGGAATCCTGCCTGACAGAAGCGGCAGCCGCGGATACAGCCACGCAGCACCTCAACGGACACACGCTCATGGACGATTTCCGTAAAGGGAACAACCACATTTTCAGGATAATAGGACTTGTCCATATCCGTCATCACACGCTTGCGCACCACCGCTGGGGCATCGTCGCGGGGTGTGACGGCTGCGATGGTACCATCCTCATGGTATGCAATGTCGTACAGCGATGGTACATAGATACCCTCGATCTGTGCGGCAGCCTTCAGAAATTCGGAACGGCTTGCTCCGTTATCCTTCATTTCCTTGTAGAGATCCATCAATTCCAAGTTGACCTCCTCACCTTCACCGAGGATGAACAGATCAAAGAAATCCGCAAGCGGTTCGGGATTGCATGCACAAGGACCTCCTGCGCAGACGATGGGGGCAAGCGCTTCGCCTCTGTCACGGGCGAAGATCGGCACGCCTGCAAGGTCGAGCATATTCAGAATGTTGGTATAGGACATTTCATACTGGAGCGTAAAGCCAATGAAATCAAAATCATGGATTGGGTCAAAGCTCTCAAGTCCATAAAGCGGAATCTGCTCACGGCGCATGACATCTTCAAAATCCGTCCACGGTGCAAAAACTCTCTCGCACCAGTAATTCTCACGCTCATTGATGAGGGAATAGAGGATCTTCATACCAAGATGCGACATGCCCACATCATAAATATCGGGGAAGCAGAAGGCAAAGCGCACATCCACGTTCTCCTTGTTTTTGACGATACTTCCAACTTCTCCACCCATATAGCGTGCAGGCTTCTGCACTTCCATAATGACGGATTCAACTTTTTTTCTCAGCATCCTATGCCTCTTTTCTACGTATTATATTTTGCGGGTGAACCGCAAACAACTTTCTCTTTTTATTTTACCACAATCCCCCCTGCTTGTCAACTCGCAGCTGGGTGACGGACAGATAGAGGCACATGAGATAAATACAGGGGTTGCGGATCCCGAGATACAACGAAAAAAATGCGAATGCAGCGGACAGAAAAATGCACAGCACCGTCTGCATACGCAGTATTCGGGGCTTTCCCGCGGACAGACAGGCAATCGCACTGCCGCCGTCGAGCACGGAATAGGGCAGCAGATTGAACAGCCCCATGCCCAGATGCAGCAGGGATATTTCGCACCATCCGTGCTGCATACCCAAAAGAAGTGCAACTGCAAAATTCATACAGGGTCCGCTGAGAACGATCAGCATTTCTTTGCTTTTGGAAAGCAATTGAGAATGCGTGCGCATCTGCACGCCCGCTGCGTACAGATGTATCTCCCTGATTCCGGCACCTGTCAGCAGCATGGCAGCGCCATGCCCCAGCTCATGGATCATGCAGACAGCGAATGTCTGCCGAAGAAATACCGCATCCGCATACAGGAAAAGTACCGCTATCATTGCCGGAAATCCGAAATCCATACGAATGCGGCATCTGCCGAATACCAATTCCATTAACGTTGTAAAATTGCGGCAAGCTGTCCGATGAACTGCGCATCGGGGGCATGTGTCTGCGCCGCAAACTGTCCGAGAATACTGTCACAGAGCATTTCATCATACAGACGAATGATGAATACGGCGGTTACAAGCAGGATGCATACCACATACTGTATGAAAAATACATCCGTACAGTTCTGTGCTTTTGAGGACTTGTCGGCTTTTTGATGCTTCAGAACGGGCGGCTGCCAGCCGTCATCCGGTGTATCGGGGATTTCAATGATGGTTTCTTCCATGGTACACGCCTCCTATCTGCAACAATATATGCAAAAAAATCGGGCGGAATGACTTGCATTCCGCCCGATGATTATTCACAATCCTCTTTTTTGATACCAAAAATCAACCGCAGCACACCTGCAAGCACCTTCGGGCTTCTGACAACAACAACTTTCATAAGTAACCCTCCTGTAATACTTGATATTACAGTATATTCTGATTTACAGAATGGGTGACTGATTTGTTTGTACCACAAGCAGAACGCCGCTTTCAAGTGAGATTTCTGCAAAGTCCGCAAGAATCTGATTGCTCACGCCAAGCGGAAAGCAACTGTGCAGCTCTGCATTCTCCAATGGATACTTCACACCCTGTACGGTCACGCCCACGCAGGCATCCGTCATTGAAAAGAGTGACAGGTAGCCGTTTGTTTTCGGATAATATTTCGTTCCCTTCGTCTGCACGCTCACGGTCGTTCCCTTGTCATGCAGAATCCCTTGCAGCCCCTGCATCGCCATATGGTGCAGCATCTGGATATTTGCAATGGAATGGTCAATCCGTTCGCCGCCGAATGCACCATAAATTTGAAATTCCGTACAGCCCCTATCCCTGCCGCAATACACCGCAAGCATGGTATCAGTCTCATCCTTTTCGGCAGGATGACGCAGAATCTCACAGTTTTCAGGAAGCGCCTCCGTAAAGGAATCAAAATCCCCCATCAGCACATCGGGAATGATTCCAAGACGCTGTGCATGACGATAGCCGCAGTCGGCGCAGATAATGAGGGCATTTTCCGGAACTTGTACACACCCGTGCAGGTCACCGCCTGCGATGATCACACAGGTTTTCATAGCATCCACTCCTTAATCTGCTTTGCCTCCTCATACATATCGCAGTAGCTTTCATGGCGGCTTTTGGGGATCTTTCCGTTTTCGACAGCCTCCAGCACTGCGCAGCCTTTTTCACAGGTGTGGGAACAGTCATGGAAACGGCAATCGTCCTTATATTCTGCAAACTCTGCAAAACAGTCCGCAAGCTCCTCCTTACGGATGACAGCATAACGCTGGGTATCAAACGTGGAAAAACCCGGTGTATCGGCAATATACCCTCCACTGGAAAGCGGATAGAGCTGTGCATGCCGTGTCGTATGGCGGCCTCTGCCAAGCTTCTGGCTGATCTCACCCGTGGGAATTTCCAGTGTACTGTCCAGTGCATTGAGGAGCGTAGATTTCCCTGCGCCGGAATTTCCGGTCAGGGCGCTCACCTTTCCTGCGAATGCATTCCGCACCACCTCAAGGCTTTCCGGATTCTGATAATCCACCGTCAGAATGGGAATGCCGATGGAACTGTAAAGGGCATAGATTTCCTCACATGAGGCAAGATCCACCTTTGTCAGCAGCAGCAGCGGTGTAATCTCCTTATAGGCAGAAACGGCAATGAACTTGTCCAGAAGCCGCAGATTCGGCTGAGGTTCGCACATGGATACCACGAAACACAGCTGGTCGAGGTTTGCAAGGGGCGGTCGGATGATCTCATTTTTTCTCGGAAGCACCTCGGCAATCACATTGCCGTCCATCCGTACTTGGTCGCCCACATAGGGTTCCTGTCCCTTTTTGCGCAAAATCCCCCTTGCCGTGCATTCTTTGAAAACACCGTCAGGGGACGCTACGGTGTAGAGTCCCCTGACAGATTTGATGATAATACTGTGTTTTGCTTCCGTATTCACAACTGCCATTATTCTTCAGAAGCTTCCGGTGCAGGCGGATCCGTCGGTGCAGGCGGATCTGTCGGTGCAGGCGTCTCGGGCGGATCTGTCGGTGCAGGCGGTTCTGTCGGAGGATTCGTCGGCTCGGGAGGATCCGTCGGTGCGGGTGTTGTTGTCGGTTCCGTAGGCGGCTGTGTGGGCGGCTCTGTGGTCGGTTCCGTGGTTTCTTCCTCAAATGCGCCAACCATCTCAAATGCCTTCATAACATCCTCGCTCACAGGTCTGAACGAGATATTTGCAAAGTCGAAGTTGTATACACCAACAGGATGCTGCTGGTTGTTTGCATAGTTGCTCAATACAACAGTTACGGTAGCAGTACCGGTACCCTCAACCATTATCGTTGCAGACGGTGTGTATGCAGGAATCAGATTGCTGCTGGATGCCAGTGTTACGCCCTTGCTGTCAATAAAGTCGAGTACAAATCTTCCCTTCGCATTGGTCGGAAGCGTTATGGTGAACGGAACAGTACCGGACGGGTCTTCACCATTACTGTAGGTCAGTGTGATGGTGTCGCCTGCCTTCAGAATATCGCCGGGGGCAGCGCTCTGTGCAATGACAGTGTTCTCTTCCTTGAGAGAAGCCTCGCCGATTGATTCAACCTTGATGCCCATGTAGGTGAGGAGCTGTGTTGCCTGATCAAGCGTCCAGCCAACCATATCGTCGATTACGATGTCATCGGTGTTCAGACCTTTACTGATATAAACGATAACAGTGGAACCGGATTCAGCTTCTTCACCGATTGCAGGTTCTGTACGGATAACATTGTTTGCGGTAATGCCTTCAGTACTCAGCTCAAATCGCTTTTCATACTTAAACTGATTCTGTTCAAGTATCTTGAACGCATACTCGTAATTCATGTTCGCAACATTGGGAACCTTTACCATGCTCACGCCAAGGCTGACATTAACAATAACGGTCTGACCGTTTGTTACGGTATCTCCCACTTCAACATCCTGCTCGTAGATAGCGTCCTTTTCAAATGCAGAATATTCTGTATCATTGATCTGGATATCCAGATACTCGAACTCATCCTTTGCCTCATAGATATTCATACCGACAAGGTTGGGCATCTCGTACTTTGTCTTCTGGATACCGCCATTAATAACGCCCTTTACAAGCCAGAGAATGAAGAATACTGCCACAACGATGAATGCAATCGTAACTGCAGTCATAACAGGGATGAACAGGGAACGGGATTCTTCTTCCTCCTCATCCTCCTCGTCATCGTAATATTCATCATCGTCATCGTCATCATCTGCATATGCGATTTCCTGAGAGATCGTTTCTTCAGAATCCGGTACTTCAGCGATGAACTGCGTTGCTTCTTCATCCTCCTCAGGAATGTCCTCCTCATAATATCCGAAGGTCATCTGGGTATTTGCCTTGAAGCTTTCGATGTCACGGATCATATCGGATGCTGTCTGATAACGGTTTTCCGCATCCTTTTCCATCGCACGGAGAATAATTTCCTCCAGACCTGCGGGAATATCGGGATTGATCGCACGAGGACGCTCCGCAGTGTTCTGCATGTGCATTACTGCCACTGTTACGGGATTGTCCGTATCAAAGGGTTTCTGACCGGTAAGCATCTCATAAAGCATTACACCTACAGAATAGATGTCGCTCTTTTCGTCCGTCACATCGCCTCTTGCCTGCTCGGGACTGATGTAATGCACTGTTCCGATCGCCTGATCTGTTGCAGTACGGCCTTCTTCTCTTGCAAATTTTGCAATGCCGAAATCCATGACCTTGATCGTACCGTCGGTAAACAGCATGATATTCTGCGGTTTAATATCTCTGTGTACAATGCCTCTGTCATGAGCATGCTGCAGCGCACGGAGGATCTGAATGATAAAATGCACGGAATCCTTCCATGTCAGCACCTTTTCATTCTCAATATACTCCTTGAGCGTAATTCCGTCAATGTACTCCATTACGATGAACTGGATCTTGTCAGAGAATCCAACATCGTACACCTTTACAATGTTCGGGTGGGAAAGCAGTGCGATTGCCTTTGATTCATTTCTGAACCGGCGCAGAAACTCTTCGTTTTCTGCAAACTCCTTCTTCAGAATCTTGACTGCAACAACTTTATTGTCAATGATATCCGTTGCTTTGTAAACGTCAGCCATTCCGCCAACGCCGATCAGCTCGGTAATTTCATATCTGCCGTCAAGCTTCTTGCCAATGTTCTTGTCCATTGTACCCTCCATACTTATTATTTTGTGACAATTGCGAGGGAAATGTTATCCCTTCCGCCCTTTTGCAGCGCAAGATCCACAAGCGCTTTCGGGGCATCTGCAAATGTGTTCTGAACCAGTGTTTCACGAATTTCCTCCTCACTGCTGTATGCGGACAATCCGTCCGAACAAAGCAGCAGCAGGTAATCGTCACCATACGGAATCCGGAAATAATCGGGTCTGACCACCCGTTCCACACCCACCGCGCGCGTCAGCATATTGCGCTGCGGATGGTGCGGCATCTGATCCCGTCTGATCTTTCCTTGCTGGAACAGCATATTGACAACGGTATGATCACTTGTGATCTGTCGCATAATGCCGTTTTCCATCAGATATGCTCTGCTGTCACCGACATTTGCAATGGATATCCATCCCGGTTCCACGAATGCGGCAACGCAGGTAGTGCCCATACCGAAGCTTTTGTAATCCATTCTGGCAGTTGTGTAAATCACTGAATTTGCCGCTGAAACTGAGGATATGAGCAATGTACGGACTGCTTCCGCATCCATGCCTGGACGATAGCCGGCTTCAAAATGATCGAACAGCTCCCTGACTGCAATTGCACTCGCCTGGCTGCCTGAACGTTCACCGCCCATACCATCGCAGACTACGACAAGAATCCTGCCGCCGAAATCTTTTGCAAACACCTCGTCCTGGTTCTCCTCACGAACCAGTCCAATGTGTGTCGCTGTTGCACATCGCATATCCTCACCTCCTGTTACGCCTGCTCTGTATCAGCTTCGTGTCTGAGCTGACCGCAGGCAGCTTCAATGTCACTGCCAAGTGTTCTTCTGACTGTCGCATGCACGCCCAGACGCTCCAGACGCTGCATGAAATCCTGCGCTGCCTTTCTGGTTGCATGATAACTCCGTTCCTTAACGGAATTAACCGGAATCAGGTTGACATGCGCCTGTTGTCCTTTGAGCAGCGATGCCAATGCTTTTGCATCCGCTTCACTGTCATTTTCTCCCTGCATCACGGCGTATTCAAATGTTACACGCCGCCCTGTGCGGGAAAAATAATATCTGCACGCCTCCATCAGCTCTGAGAGCGGATAGCGGCGGTTCACAGGCATTACCGCACTGCGTCCTGCATCGGTAGGATTGTGCAGGGAAACCGCAAGCGTCAGTCCCGTTTGTTTATCGGCAAGCTCCCGCATTCTCGGAACAATGCCGCATGTGGAAAGCGTAACATGGCGCAGGCTCATCTGCCGTCCCTTCGGGTCGGAAAGCAGCTCCAGAAAACGCATCACATTTTCAAAATTATCCAGCGGTTCACCAATTCCCATCAGCACGATGCCGGATATGGTCACCCCTGCATCACGCTCCGTTTCATCAATCTGCAGGAGCATTTCTGAGGGTGTCAGGTTTCTTACATAGCCTGCAATTGTGGATGCACAGAACTGACAGCCCATCTTGCATCCCACCTGCGTGGAAATACAGAGCCGCCAACCATGATGATAGGACATGAGAACTGTTTCCACATGCTGCCCGTCAGAAAGCCTATATAAGTATTTTACCGTATTATCCATGCAAGATTCAAGCTTTCTTGCAATAAATAGGTGTTTTATACAATATTCAACATCCAGTTTTGTGCGCAGTGCTGACGGCAAATCCAACATTTCGGAAAAATCCGTGGCTTTTTTTTCATGCAGCCAACGATAGATCTGCACAGCTCTGTATTTGGGCTGTCCGAGTTCCTTGACCGCAGCAGTCAGCTCTGCGAGATTCATGGACAAAATGTCTCGTTTCTCCATGCCGTCACCCCCCTTTTCTCAGACGTGCGGCGAAGAAACCATCGCAGTTATCATACTGAATGGAAAAGGTTGCGTAACCTTCGTCAAAACCAAATTCCGTCAGCGGAACAAGTTCAAATTCCGCATGGGCTTTCAGAAAGCGTTCCACAACAGCTTCATTCTCGGCTCTGAGAATCGTGCATGTGGAATATACCAGTGTTCCGCCTGTTTTTAAGTATCGCGCCGCATTTTCCAGAATGGCATACTGAATATCCGGAAGCCCCTCAAATTCAGAAAGCGGCTTGTATTTGATTTCGGGCTTACGGCGAATTACGCCGAGTCCCGAACACGGTACATCGCATAAAATCCGATCTGCCTGCGGCATGTCCGGACAATATTCCGCTGCATCCGCTGTTTCTGCCGTTATACAATGCAGACCCAGACGCTGCGCACCTTTCCGAATCAATTCCGCACGATGTTCATGCAGATCAAAAGCCAGTACTTTTCCCGTATTTTTCATACGTTCCGCAATCGTAAAACTCTTTCCGCCGGGGGCGGCGCACACATCCAACACGGTTTCGCCTGCCTGAGGATCGAGAATTGCACAGCAAAGCTGCGAGGACAGATCCTGCACATGAAATAATCCCTTTTGAAAAGCATCGCTTTTCCGCACATCCGCACAGGTGATATAACAAGCATTTTCCAGCCTTTCGGAGGCAATTGGCGACAGACCGTCCTTTTCGAGATCCTCTACACTCCCCTTCAATGGGTTGAGCCGTATGGTAACGGGCGGTGTTTTCAAGCTGTCGGCAAAGAACGCCTCAGCAAATTCCTTGCCGCGCTCCTGCACCACTCTGCGAAGCAGTGCTGTCGGTGCAGAATACTGCACCTCCATGGCTTTCCACTGATCCTTCGGTATTTGTATCCGCTTTTCGTCACGCAGAAAGCTGCGCAGTACGGCGTTGACAAATCCCGATGCACTTGTCTTTTTAAATTGTTTTGCAAGCAATACGCTTTCGTTGACTGCTGCACGATCGGGAATCTTCTCACAGTACGCAAGCTGATAAAGTCCCAGATAGAGGATATTCCGAATGACGCTATCCAGCTTTTCAGGCGGCTTTTTACTATAGCAGCGCACGATATGATCAAGCGTCAGACGGCGTTCTATAACGCCGTAATACAGCTGTGAACAAAGTTTTTTATCGGCAGGTGACAGCTGTGCGGCTGCCAGTGCTTTATCAAGCAGGAGATTGGAATAGCTCCCCTCCTCCATGGTTCGCCCCAGAAGCTGTACTGCCAAATATCTTGCACTTTCCATCAGTCCCTCGCAATACGAATCAGACGCAGCAGCTGCAAAAGAGAGTGCAGCAATGCCGCCACATAGGTCAGTGCCGCTGCCTTCAGAACTTCCTTTGCACCGTCGATCTCCCTGCCTTCAAGAAAGCCCTGGGTTTCCAGTATTGCCAATGCACGGCTGCTTGCGTTAAATTCAACAGGTAGCGTCACCAGCTGGAACAGTGCAACTCCGAGAAACAGTATAATGCCGAACGTAACCATACCCCTGCCCAAAAGACTGCTGCTGAGCGCCAGACCGATAATAAAAATCAGGTACCAAGCCCTTGAGCAGAAATTTGCGATCGGCACAAGATTGGAACGTACCACGATCGGCCCATAATTCTCTGCATGCTGTACTGCATGACCGCATTCATGTGCGGCTACACCCAATGCAGCAACGGAGGTTTCGTTATACACGCTTTCGGAAAGGCACACCACATTCGATCTGGGATCAAAATGGTCAGTAAGCTGTCCGTGCACCATTTCCACTCTCACATAGTTCAGACCATTGTTGTCAAGAATCTGCCTTGCCACTTCTGCACCTGTCAGACCTCTGGCATTGCGCACTTTGTGAAATTTTGTGTAAGTGCGCTGCACATTGATCTGCGCAACTATGCAGATAATCAAAGGCACTATCAACAATAACAGATCCATACCAAAAATCCTTTCTTAAACTGATTTCATGCGAAATCAAGTAATCACACTACTATTCACCAAGCTTCTGTCCGTCGGAAATTTTCTTGCCGCGGACAAAATCCGACGTTTGCAGGCGTTTGCCGCCCTCTATCTGTACTTCTGTCAAATATAATGTCGTGCCCTCGCCGCACTGTACCAGAAGCTGCTTTGCGTCCAGAACAGTACCTGCCTGTGCAGTTCCCTTCTTGTCACTGAGCTTACTGCGGAACACCTTGAACCGCTTGCCCTCCATTGTTGTAAAGCCTGTCAGCGCACAGATCGTCCGATGCAGTTCAATTGCGGGCTTTGTAAAGTCCAGTGCGGACATGTCTTTCGTGATCATCGCCGCATAGCAGGACTTAGAATCATCCTGCTGCTCAGGTGTGATCGTACCATCCTTGATGCCCTGCAAAGCTTCCACAATCAGTTTTGCACCAAGCTCGGAGAGACGATCGTGCAATTCGGATGCGGTTTCATTCTCCCCAATGGTAAGACTGCCTTTTACGAGCATATCGCCTGTGTCCAGTCCTTCCGCCATCTGCATGATGGTCACGCCCGTTTCCGTTTCGCCTTCCAGAATGCAGCGCTGAATGGGAGCTGCACCACGATATTTCGGTAAAAGAGAGGCATGCACATTCACGCAGCCATATTTCGGCAGTTCCAGAATTGCCTTGGGCAGAATCTGTCCATACGCCGCAACCACAATACAGTCGGGCTGTATTTCTTCCAGAATCTTCATTGCCTGTTCTGCATCCTCACCCTTGCGCAGAGAAAGCGGCTGGTACACGGGAATTGCATATTCCAATGCTTTTTTCTTTACAGGGGTAGGAACAAGCTTGTATTTTCTTCCACTGGGCTTGTCAGGCTGGGTAAATACCGCAGCAACCTCTGCTCCGCTGTCAGCAAGTGCGGTAAGGCAGGGTACAGCAAAATCGGGAGTACCCATGAATACAATTTTCATCGTTTTCATATTATTCTTCTCCAACATCCACTACAAATTCATCTACCAGCTCAAGGAAAAGATGTCCATCAAGGTGGTCAATTTCGTGGCATGCACAGCGGCATGCAAGTCCCGTCAGGGAAACCTCATAAAACTCACCGTTTCTGTCCTGCGAACGCACCTTGCACTTGTTCGGGCGTACCACATAGCCCCATTCATCGGGACAGGACAGACAGCCTTCAATATCACGCTGCTTGCCGCTTGCTTTCAGGATTACCGGATTGATAAACTCCAGAATCTCCTCGCCCGTATCCACAAGTGCCACACGTCTGCGGATACCGACCTGCGGTGCGGCAAGACCGAGTCCCTGTGCTTTTTCCAATGTTTCATGCATATCATCCAACAGCTGTGCAAGCTTCTCGTCGAACACCTCAACGGGCTTGCAGACTGCTTTCAGGATATGATCTTCTTTAGTTACGATTCTTCTGATAGCCATAGTACTCCTCCAAAATTATATGCCAATACTGCCGTTCATATCCGCATAAATATGTACCCTTGCCGTTTCTCTTACACTTCCGGCATTTTTCAGTACGTCACGCATAAAACTGCGGAACTGACTGGTATTTTTACATTTGATAATGATACGGTAGCGATATTTTCCGTTGATCTTCCCATAGGTGCACGGCACAGGACCAAGCACACGCAAGGGGAGCTTTTCTTTCTGGACTGCAAGCTCCTCTTTCATGCATGCCACAAATTTTTCGGCACCGACCTGCACTTCAGCTTCACTTTCACCGCTGATTCCGATCACACAGACATCGCAGAACGGCGGAAACAACAGCCGTTTGCGGATGGCAAGTTCCTCACGGGTAAAGCCGAGGTAATCCTGCTGTGCTGCAAGGCGCAGCACATAATGGTCGGGTAAAAATGTCTGCAGAATGGCTCTGCCGGGTTTTCCGCCTCTGCCGCCGCGTCCGACAACCTGTGTGATCAGGGCAAAGGTGCGCTCGTAGCTGCGAAAATCTCCCGAAAACAGTGCTCTATCCACCGAAAGCACGCCCACAAGCGTGACATTCGGAAAATCCAGCCCCTTTCCGATCATCTGTGTTCCGAGCATGATGTCATATTCACCGTTTTTGAATGCCTCAAAGCTTTTCTCATAGGCAAAACGGGAAGTTGTCGTATCCGCATCCATGCGGAGTATTCTTGCCTGCGGAAATCTTACTGCAAGCTCATCCTCAAGACGCTGCGTACCAAATCCCATCTTCCGCAAATGCTCGCCATGGCAGGTCGGGCAGCTCTCCGGCATGCGCTGAACAGTGCCGCAGTAATGGCAATGCAGATTTCCATCGGATTTATGATACGTCATGGGAATGGAGCAATTCGGACAATACACCGGCTGATTGCAGGTACAGCAGCTGATGATGGTATGGTACCCTCTGCGGTTGAGCAGCAGTATGCTCTGTTCACCACGATCCAGATTTTCCTGCAGTGCCTGTACCAACAACGTACTGAATTCTGTATCGTTTCCCTGCATTCGCTCCTCATTCATATCCGCTACTTCCACTGTGGGAAGCGGTGCATTGCCATAACGTTCCGTCATTTCCAGAAGCTGATAGACATTCTTTTTGGCAAAATAATAACTCTCCAGCGTTGGCGTTGCAGAAGCCGGAAGCAGAACGGCACCATGGATACGGCAGCGGTATTTCGCCACCTGAATGGTATCGAATCTCGGTGCGGCATCGGATTTATAGGAACGTTCCCCCTCCTCATCCATAATGATGAGTCCGATGTTCTGCAAAGGTGCAAAAATCGCCGATCTTGTGCCGATGACCAGATCCGCCTGACCGTTCCTTACACGTTCATAGGAACGTCGGCGTTCACCAAGCGACAAGCTGCTGTGCATCACAGCGATCCTTCCGCCGAATCTTGCGGAAAATCGTTTCACGGTCTGCGGTGTCAGTCCGATTTCCGGCAGGAGCATCAGGACGGATTTTCCAAGAGAGAGCGTTCTTGCAATTAACGCTTCAAACACGGAAGTCTTTCCGCTTCCCGTCACTCCATGCAGGAGAAAACATTTTGGTTCTTGGGTTTCCAGATGGGGGGCAACCTCGTCAAAAACAGCCTGCTGCTGCAGAGAAAGCCGAATTTCCGACGTTTCCTGCGCAACATGACCCTCCGCTTCCGCAATACTCGACTGCATTTCAAAACGCCCAGCAACACCATTTTTCACAAGACGCTGCACCACTGCGGAAGTTACACCGCAAAGGTAGCAAACTTCCTTTTCCTCCAGCACACCGTATTCCTGCAGTATATTGATGACCTGCTGCTGCTTGACGGTGACGGAACACTGCAGCTCCTGTGACAGAAAACGTTCGGAAAGCCGCAGCATACGAACGGTTTTCTCTTTCATGCGCTCACTGGTATCCGCACTGCTTCGGATCACACCGGCTGTCATAAGAGATTCCACCAGCTTTTTCTTCTGCGGTGATTCCTGATCATCCAGAAGTGTGTCAAGCTCCTTACGATTCTTTGCTCTCCGCAGGTATTGCAGAAACTGTGCTTCTTCCTGCGTCAGTCCACTTGTATCCGCATCCGGAACAAGAGCATAATGCTCCTGTACACGAAGCTGCAGCGCCGATGGCAGCAGCGTACGGATGGCATCATAATACGAGCAGAAGGTATTTTCCTTCAGCCAATGCATCAGCAAAAGCTGCTCCTCATTCAAAATCGGCTGACTGTCCGCTATGGAGAGAATCTTTTTCAAACCTTTGACTGCCTCGCCGTCCGTTTCGGAAACGGAAAGCACCAGTCCCACTCGTTTCTGATTTCCCCTGCCAAACGGCACGACCACTCGGCAGCCCTCCAGATGCTGACGATACAGCTCAGCGGGCAGCAGATAGTGGAATGCCTTGTCAAATGCATAGGCTGCGGATTCTACCGCAACCGCTGCAATGTATTGTTGAAATTTCACACTTACAGCTGAACTCCCTTATCCTCAGCGGAAGCTTCTACGATCTTGTATTCGCCTCTTGCAAATTCATCAACTGCGGTTTTTACGGGCTTTTCTTCGAGAATCTGATTGTTCTCATAAAGCTCCGTTGCGATCTCTCTCGCTCTTTTTGCGACTCCGATCACGAGGGAATAGCAGCTTTCGTTCTTGGTAATCATCTGTGTCATTGCGGGTCTAAGCATTTTAAGCACCTCTCCATTTTCTATAACTCAATTATTCTTTGTTTTACATTCTTCAGCACGCACAATTGCCTTAAAATCGGAAATTGCTGTCTCCAGCACATCATTTATGATCACATAATCGTAATCCTTGGCGCATTCTGTTTCACGCTCCGCCTGTGCCACACGCTCGGCAATGACCTCGGCAGTCTCCGTGCCACGGTTCATCAATCGTTCTCTGAGTGTTTCGATACTCGGCGGCGCAATAAATATAAACACAGCATCGGGGCAGGTCTTACGAATCTGCATTGCCCCCTGTACTTCAATTTCCAGAATGACATTGCGACCAAGCGCCCGATTCTCCTCAATGGGTGCCTGAAGCGTACCGTAATAATTTTGGCAGTACTCAGCATGTTCAATGAATGCACCATCTTTGATCAATGCCTCGAACTGCTCCCTTTGCAGAAAACGATAGTGTACACCGTCCTCCTCGCCCTCACGGGGCTGACGAGTTGTGGCGGATACGGAATAGTAGTAATTCGGCTCTTTGAGGATCTCTCCCAGAATTGTTCCCTTTCCGCATCCAGACGGTGCAGAAACCACGATCAGCAAGCCTTTCTTCATGTCCATCCCTCTTTCTTATTCGATATTCTGGATCTGCTCACGGATCTTTTCTATTTCAGACTTCATCTCTACCACAACGGAAGTGATGTTCACGTCCTGCACCTTTGAACCGATGGTGTTCACCTCACGGTTCATCTCCTGCACGAGGAAATCAAGCTTTCTGCCTACGCATCCATCCTCATTCAGAAGTGTTTCCACCTGCGCCAGATGGCTTCTCAGGCGAACCGTTTCCTCATCTACAGCAGTTTTCTCTGAGAAAATTGCTGCTTCTGTCAGGATCCGCTGTTCGTCAATGGTTGTGCTTCCAAGCAGCTCGGAAATCTTTGTATACAGACGCTCCCTGTATTTTTCGGTTAACTTGGGGGCTTCTTCTTCCACGATACTCACGCATTTTGCAAGGGTCTGAAGTCTGGCAAGGACATCCGCACGAAGCTTTTCACCCTCAACCTCACGCATCTGCACAAATGCTCTCAGTGCCTTTTCTGCAACTCCCAGCACAGCTGCACGAACTTCTTCTTCATCATCCTGTGCCTTTTCCACTCGGAACACATCGGGCAAGTGAAGCATGGTTTTCCAGTTGTTATCCAACATCAGACTATATGTCTCATCCACACTGCTGTTGTATTCCTCCATTGCATCAATGTAGCCCTTAACAATATCCGCATTCACTCGAATATCGGCTTTCTTTCCTTCAGTCAGGGTAATGGAAACACCGATCTCGACCTTACCTCGGGAAACCTGTGTTTTCAGGAGATTTTTCAGTTCCTCCTCCATGTAAGTATAGGCTCTGCCAATACGGACATTCTGCTCCAGATAACGTGAATTTACAGATCTGATCTCCACAAGAATGTCACGGTTATCCACCTGCTCCTGCGAACGTCCATAGCCCGTCATACTTCTTAGCATGTTAAAATCAACTCCTTACCATCTTATTTTTATCCAAATGCTCTACAAAAGTGCATACATTATCCGATTTTAATAGTATATCATATTTTTTCGGAAAAAGCAAGGGAAATTCACAGTTTTTTCATAAGTTACCGAAATTTAATCATTGCCGTATCAGAAGCATCTTCAGCCCGTCATTGACGGGCTGAAGACAATCGAAAATTGATTTTTTGAGTATTATTTTTCACGGGTTTTTGCATCACCGCGATCTGTAACGATCTCATACCCTGCGGATCTTGCACTCATGGTCAATGATGCAACGGACTGCGCAGATTCATCCCCTGTACTGATCTTATTGTCATAGAGCATGTATTTTTTTCGTACACTCAATGGGGAAAGATTCGGCATCACGACATTTGCGCCTGTCTGCAAGCCCAGCTCACGTCCCTGCGGATGCATGGTGCCGAGTGCCGTGGTAGCAGGCAGCAGGACTTTCGGGAACATCAGACGCAGAATGCCCAAAAGACGCAGAACAAGGGAAAGCTCTCCATTCGGGAAAGCACAAAACGGTGTGTCTTTATGAGAAAGGAACGGGCCGATGCCGATCATGTCGGGCTGCAGATCCTGCAGAAATCGCAGATCTGCAATGATATTTTCCGTTGTCTGGAATGGACTTCCCACCATAAAACCTGCGCCCACCTGAAATCCGATCTTCTTGAGATCAAACAAGCATCTGCGGCGGTTTTCAAATGTCAGCTCCGACGGATGCAGGCGGCTGTAGTGTTCCGCAGTTGCGGTTTCATGGCGCAGCAAATAACGATTTGCGCCTGCATTATAATATGAAACGTAGCTCTCGTAAGGCTTCTCTCCAACCGACAATGTGATCGCACAGTCGGGGTAAGTATTGCGAATTTCGGACACGATCTCACAGATGCGCTCATCCGTAAAATAGGGATCCTCCCCTCCCTGCAGGACAAATGTACGGAATCCCAGGGCATAGCCCTCCTCACAGCATTCCAGAACTTCTTCCTTTGTCAGGCGGTAACGCTCCGCACAGCGGTTGCTCCTGCGGATGCCGCAGTAAAAGCAATCATTCTTACAATAATTGGTAAATTCGATCAGCCCACGGATATAGACATCCGTACCATAATGAATGCGCCGCACTTCATCGGCTGCAAGACGAAGTTCTGCATCATACGCATCCGTTTCCAGTAAATGTTTCAGCTCAGAATCGGTCAGATTCTGAGTGGTTTTCAATTTTTGAATCAGTTCTGACATGGGATACTCCCTTCTCTCTCGGATACTATTTTTATTGTAACCCATTCCGGCATAATTGTCAAGCAGCATCATTTTCCTGAAAAATTTTTTCAATTACCCCTTGACAAGTGTACTTAACTGTGCTATAATGTACTTACACGATAAGTACACCTAAACACAATTTAGCGGGGGTGATAATTTGGAAATCATCATCAGTACGAATACCAACAAGCCGATTTATGAGCAGATCACTTCGCAGATCAAGGAGAAGGTCATGCGTGGTGAACTCAAGCACGGCGATGCGATCCCGTCGATGCGTGCATTGGCAAAGTCATTGCACATCAGCGTGATCACCGTACAGCGAGCCTACGAGGATCTGCAGCGTGACGGTTTTATTGAAACAACGGTCGGACGGGGCAGCTTTATTTCCGCAGGCGGATCGGCACTGATACAGGAGGAACGCCAGCGGCAGGCGGAGGAACATCTGCAGGCAGCGGCAGAAATCGGTCGCACAAGCAATATTCCACTACCAAAATTGATTGAACTTTTGACGATGTTTTTTGAGGAGGATGAATGATGACACACACATTGGAAGTAAGAAACTTAACAAAGAAATACGAGCGTTTTACACTGGACAACGTAAGCTTTGATCTGCCGATGGGCTGCATTATGGGCGTTGTGGGCGAGAACGGTGCAGGCAAAAGCACACTTTTCAAGGCGATCCTGAATCTGATTCACAGGAATGCGGGCGAAATTCTGTTCTGGGGTAAGCCAATGACCGATAAGGACACCAAGATGCGGGAACAGATCGGCGTTGCATTTGATGCGATCTGCTTTTCGGAAGTTCTTACTGTTAAGCAGGTAGGCAATATTGGCAAATACACCTATAAGAACTGGGACAGCGCACAGTTTCAGGAGCTTGTCACACGCTTTGAGCTGCCGTTAAAGGCAGAGATCAAGACACTTTCGAAGGGTATGAAGATGAAACTGAATCTGGCGTTTGCAATGTCCCACAATGCAAAGCTTTTGATTCTGGATGAACCGACCGCCGGACTTGACCCGATTGCAAGGGATGAGCTGCTTGACCTGTTTCTGGATTTTGTACAGGATGAGGAACACAGCATTCTGATTTCCAGCCATATCACAACTGATCTTGAAAAGATTGCTGATTATATCACATTCATCAACAAGGGCAAGCTTGCCTTTACTAAGGAGAAGGACACACTGCTTTATCAGTATGGTATTGTTCGCTGCGGCGAAAAGGATCTGGATGCAGTGAAGAATGCCGGCTGCATTGCGTGGAAGAAGAATGAATGCAATTATGACGTTCTGGTGGAAGACCGTGAAGCAATGAAACGGACATTTCCACATCTTGTTATTGACAATGCAACCATTGATGAAATTATGCTGCTGACAGTGAAAGGTGAACGAGTATGAGAGGATTAGTTTATAAGGATCTGATGACAGAAGTACATGAACTCAAACGAATGGCAGTGGTTCTGCTGGTATTTCTGATTGGTTTTCCGGCTCTGATGTATGCAACAAGTGATGATCTGTCAGAACTCTATGGTATGCCGATGACAATGTGTACAGTGATGGGTATGGTGATGATCAACAACTCTTTCGCTTATGACGAACGCTCGGGTTGGATGCAGTACGCACTGACAAATCCGATTTCCCGTATTCAGTATTACCACTCTAAATTCCTGACACATGCTGTAAATATCCTTTGCGGCACTACGCTGGGTCTTGCAGTTGGCGTGATCATCGCAGGCGTGACCGGACAGCTGACAATTTCAGCACTTTTGGGAATGCTCACAACAACCGGACTGACAGCAGTTGGAATGTGTCTGGTAAGCATCATATTTATACCGCTGATGATAAAATTCGGTGTGCAGAAGGGTGCAATTGTGACGATGGTGATTTTTGCATCCGTTGGTGGTATTGGTGCTGCACTTGTCGTCGGACTTACACTGATCAGTGATAATTTTCTGCTCATCATCCCCATCATTGCAGCACTGATATTGGGGGGATTCATTACCACGTATTTTCTCGGCAGAAAGTGGATATTGGAGAAGGAGTTTTAAAGGAGCTGACACCTTATGAAAGGCATGATTTTAAAGGATTTATATACTGTATGGCGTACGATGCGTCCGATGTTCATCATCCTTCTACCGATTCTTGTAATAGGCATATTCCTGACTTACCATGACGCTTCTGTTTCAACTGTAATTATGACTGAAACAATCGATCCGGCTGATTATCTTTTCCCTATTCACATGCTCGCTTTTTTAAGCTTCAGTCTGACAACGTCGTCATTCATGAATGACAAGAAATGCGGCTGGCTGCGTTATGCACTGACAATGCCCATCACCCGCAGTGAATATTTCCACGCAAAGCTGCTAGTACATGCGATTTTCTGTGCGGGTCTCGTTCTGATCGGTATGCTGCTGAGCTTCATTTCTCTCCTTGTTGCAGGTATATTTTCACCTGAAACTGCACTTAATGTTCTGAAATCCGGTATTCTCTCCGTTTTCTTCTGGTGGCTCACCGGCATTCCGATCTGCGCTCTGATGATCCGTTACAAATACCACAAAGCGATTATGATATGGGCAGCGTATGCTTTGGGTACTCTTATTCTCTCTTCCACGGTTAGTTTTCTCATGCTTGAGCTGATGGATCTCTTATATCCCACGTTGTACATAAGGAGTTTGTATCTATTAATGGCTGCTATGGCCTTCTGTATGACAATCGGTACAATCGTGTTCTATCGGCTTGGGGTGAAGTGGATGGAACGGAAAGGCGGATATAAATCATGAAAGAATTGATTCACAAAGACGTCTGTGTAATCCTGCAGACTGTAAAACGCCTCCTAATCCTTATACCAATCATACAAATTTTTTTGCTAGTAATAATCGCTTTTGAATCAAAAACAGATTCAGGGATATATATGCTTCCTGTCATTACATACATGGCCATGTTTTTTGTTTTTCCCTTCGCCACCTATGTACAGGATGAGAAAAACGGTTGGTTCAGGCAAGGTTTCGTGATGCCTATCAGCCACCTGAACTACTATCATGCCAAAATTCTGTTGAATCTGATTTGTACTGGATGTGCCGGTCTAATAAGTATTGTGATTTCAGTGATCTCCGCACTAATATTTGGGGACTGTACACCGAAGGTAATCGGATTGATTTTCGCCGCAGCTGGTGTAATGCTGCTGATTTCGGTAATTATCAACATCTGCAGCAATGCACTGATCATCCGCCTGGGAGTACAGAAAGCAGCGAAAGTAATTTGGGGGAATATTCTGATTGTAAATTTACCAACCATTTCAGGACTACTCATTCCACTCCTTCACGATCCAAAAAAAGAAATAATAACAATAATCATTCGGGTAAGCATCCTACTTGGGATAATCGTGCTTGGAGTGACGGTACTACTGTATATTCTGGGCAGAGAATGGATACAAAACTTAGAGGAATAAAGAAGAACAGGGCTTCATCGCCCTGTTCTTATTTTTTAAAAAATATTTCCAAAACCTATTGACAACTATATCGGAATGTGATATAGTATATATAACGGATTCCGATATAACGGAAACGGATAGAACGAAATCCGATAAAGGAGGGGCGATATGAATTTTGGAAACGGTGCGCTGACGGAGGCGGTTTACTATATTCTGCTGTCACTGATGCAGCCGCTGCACGGCTACGGCATTATGCAGAATGCGGAGGAACTGTCACACGGCAGAGTGAAGCTTGCAGCAGGCACGCTGTACGGTGCAATTAACACGATGCTGGAAAAGGGCTGGATCACGGCACTTCCCGGTGAAAAGAACAGCCGGAAGAAAGAATATGTGATCACGGATGCAGGACGGGATATCCTGCGGATGGAGATCGCACGGCTGGAGGAACTTTTAGAAAACGGGAAACGCATTCTGGGAGGAAACTGACATGAGAAAGAAAGTACACAAGTGGATCTGGGCATGGAACTATGACAAGGAAGAACAATGGCTCAACGAAATGTCCGACAAGGGATGGTCGATGGTGGGCTATAGCTTTTGCACCTACGAATTTGAGAAAACGGATTCGGAGAGATATACCTACCGTTTAGAATTCCTGAAAAATGGGCTGAATCATCCCGAAAGCCAGAGCTATCTGGAATTTCTGGAGGAAACCGGTGCCGAACAGGTCGGCTCATGGGGCAGATGGGTATATCTGCGGAAGAACCGCAAGCTTGGCAGCTTTGACCTGTTCTCCGATTTCGAAAGCAAGATCACACACCTCAAGCGGATCGCCTTCCTGTTTGTGCCGCTTGCACTGCTGAATCTTGGCAATGGAATCAGCAACATCAGTATAGGGCTGGGACATAATACACTCATTAGTCCGGCGAATTTCTGGGTGGGCTGTCTTTGCCTTTCGGCGGCGCTGCTCCTCGTGTATGGGGGCTTGCGCATCTGGCAGAAAATCAAAAAGCTGGAAAAGGAAAAGCAGATCTATGAATCCTGATACGGGAGGTATTCAAATGAACAAACAACTACGTAAAATCTGCCTTGCATGGGATTATGAGACAATCGAGAACTGGCTGAACAAACAGTGTGACGCCGGCTTGGCAATGGTATCTTTTAACAACTTGGGACGATATGGGTTTGAAGAATGCAAGCCTTCGGAATATACCTACCGCATATATTTTATGAAGGATGAAAAAAATACAGAGGAAAACAAGCGGTTTCTCGCATTTCTTGAGGAAACAGGTGCAGAACGTGTGGCGACATCGGGACGCTGGGTTTTCCTTCGCAGGAAAAGGGAGCTGGGAGAATTTCAGATTTTTTCAGATCTGGACGGAAAAATCGCACATCTGCGGGAGATTTCAGCTGCAAATGCCACTATTCTTCTATTATGCCTCATCAATACCGTATACATTCCCAGTTGGATTTCCGATTGGAATTCGGATCGTAATTTTTGGAAAACACTTGAACTTGCCCTGCTGGGAATTTCATTTCTGGGCTATATTCTATGTTTTATCTTCTGGATGAAAGATATACTCAAAATTAAAAAGCTTCAGAAAGAACGGCAGATCTACGAATAAAAAAATCCCCCGAAATTTCGGGGGATTTCTTTTGCTATGAATGCCGCTTACTTCACACCATATTCTTCACGGTATGCAAGCATCTTGTCGAGGTATTCCTTGCCGGGAACGATGTCGTTTCTGATCGCATCAATGATGTCTTCCATGGTTACGATCGGATAAACCGTCACGCCAAATTCTTCCTTGACTTCCTGTACAGCGGACTTGTCGCCTGTGCCACGCTCCATACGGTCAACGGTGATCACCATGCCGGTGACGTCCACATTTGCCGCACCCTTAAGCTTGGGCATGGATTCACGCAGAGCCTTGCCGGAGGTCATAACATCGTCGATGATAACGACCTTTTCATCGTCAGTGAGCGTCTTGCCGACGAACATACCGCCCTCACCGTGATCCTTTGCTTCCTTACGGTCAAAGCAGTAGTTCACATCAATGCCGAACTTGTTGCTCAGTGCAACGACTGTGGAAACTGCAAGCGGAATACCCTTGTAAGCAGGTCCGAAGAGAGTTTCCACGGGAATATTGTTCGCATGGATACACTCTGCATAATATTCGCCGAGCTTCGCAAGCTGTGCGCCTGTCTTGTAGTTGCCGCAGTTAATGAAATAGGGTGCCTTTCTGCCGCTTTTCAGTGTGAACTCACCGAAGGTCAGCACGCCGCATTCCACCATGAATTTGATAAAACTTTCTTTGTAAGTCATTGGTTTTTCCTCCTATATTTTGGGGTATTTCCCCTTTTTAACATTTATGATATGGTTTTCTCCAAAGCATCCAGTTCCTTCATCCAGATGTTCATGCTCGCATCACTGGGCATGCGGAATCCCGTTCTGGGGGAAAGTCCCACGCTTCCTACGCCGACACCGTCGGGCAGGCAGGAACGCTTGAACTGCTGGGTGAAAAATCTTCTGTAGAATGTTTTGAGCCATTTGAAAATCACCGCATCTTCATACTCCCCTGCAAAGGCATAATTTGCCATGCGAAAAATCTTTGCAGGTGTAAATCCATGACGGATCACATAGTAGAGGAAGAAATCATGCAGCTCGTAGGGACCGACAAGATCCTCGGTTTTCTGGGCGATCCTGCCCTGTTTATCGGGGGGAAGCAGTTCGGGGCTTACCGGTGTATCGAGAATATCCAGAAGAATCGTACGCAATTCCGGTTCGGAATGCTCCGCTTCATAGCGAACGAGGTGCCGCACGAGTGTTTTCGGAATGGAACCATTCACGCCGTAATTGCTCATATGATCGCCGTTGTAGGTTGCCCAGCCAAGCGCAAGCTCGGAGAGATCGCCCGTACCGACAACAAGACCATTCACATCATTGGCAATGTCCATGAGAATTTGTGTGCGTTCCCTCGCCTGTGCATTTTCATAGGCGGCATTATGCACACTTTCATCATGCCCGATGTCCTTGAAATGCTGACGGACGCTGTCCTCAATGCGGATCTCACGGAGCGTACTGCCATATTTTTTCGCAAGCTCACAGGCATTCTGATAGGTGCGGTCAGTCGTGCCAAAGCATGGCATGGTAATCGTATGAATGCCGCTGCGGTCAAGTCCGAGCAGGTCAAAGGCATGCGATACAACAATCAGCGCAAGTGTGGAGTCGAGTCCGCCCGACAATCCCAGCACGGCATTTTTGCAGCCGATCGCTTTCATGCGGCTCATCAGTCCCACCGCCTGCATCTGCAGGATCTCCTTACATCTTTCGGATCGCTTTGCAGGATCTTCGGGGATGAAGGGGTTTTTCGGGATAGGACGGGTGAGGACGGTTTCCTCCATAGCAAGGGAGAAATCCACATGATAAATCTCCTCTTCCGTCCGGAAGGTATTGCATTTTCTGCGTTCTGAGCAGAGCTTCTGCAAGTCCACCTCAGTGATGCACATTTGATTCCGGAACGGCTCCGATTCCGCCAGAAGCCTGCCATTCTCCGCAATAAGGTTATGACCGGAGAACACAAGATCGGTGGTGGATTCGCCGATTCCCGCATCTGCCATGGCATAGGCACAGCAAAGGCTTGCGGATTTTGCCTGTACCATCATGCGTCGGTATTCCGGTTTGCCCACCGCTGCAGCACTTGCTGAGAGATTAAAAATAAGGGATGCACCTGTCTTGGCATAGCGGACGGAAGGACTATCCGCCGTATACAGATCTTCACAGATTTCCACGCCGAAAATCAGCTCGGGCATGGATTCACAGCAGAACACCAGACCTGTACCGAATGGGACTTCTTCTCCTCGTATTTTAAGCATATACTCCGAATCAAAGCCTGACGCGAAATACCGGAGCTCCTGATGCACGCCGTAATTCGGCAGATTCAGCTTCGGAACAATGCCGAGCAGTTTCCCTTTACTGATTACAGCAGCGCAATTGTAGATTTTATTCTGATTGACAAAAGGCAGCCCCACGACGGATACAATGTCCATCTCGTTTGTTTCCTGTACAATGCGGAAAAGCTGCTGCGCAGCCGAAAGCCCCAGCGTATCCTGCAAAAACAAATCGCCGCAGGTCGCCCCCGTTATGGAAAGTTCAGGAAAACAGATGATCTTCACACCCTGTCCGTGTGCCTCGGAAATCAATTCCAAAATTCTGTCAGTGTTATAAACACAGTCGCCGACACGCACATCGGGTGTGGCACAGGCGACTTTCAGAAATCCATCCTTCATTTGCAAAACCTCTTTCTGTGATAAAAGCGGATCGTTTATAATACTTTGCACGTTATTTTTAGTATACCATAATTTGACTGTTTATGCAAGAGATAGAGATAAAAATTTACAGACGGATTCTATGCATTAGCACGAAAAAAATCATGGTACAAATCGTCAGAGAAATGGAATGCATTGGTCTTTGATTCCTGATTTTTACCAAAACTGCGAAGAAAAGTGCAAAGGAAACCGTCAGTTTTACGTCTTGCAAATGCAATTTGATTGTGCTATACTGTACTTGAAAACGAAGATAAACCACAGGACCGGATGAAGGAGTTCCGGAAAGGAGTTACAGTATGACAAAAGATATGACAAACGGGAAACCGCTTTCCCTGATCCTCAGTTTCTGCATACCAATGGTATTCGGAAACATTCTCCAGCAGCTCTACAACATGGCAGACACCATCATCGTCGGGCGCTGCATCAATTCCAATGCACTGGCGGCACTTGGCGCAACCGGCTCCGTCTGCTTTCTGGTAATTGGCTTTGCTACAGGACTATGTACGGGACTTTCCATTCCTGTGGCACAGATGTATGGTGCCGGTGATCACAAGTCTATGCGGCGCTATATGCTCAATGCTGCTTACATCAGCGGCATTGTTACCGTACTGCTCACACTGCTCACTACAATATTTTGCAAACCTCTGCTGCATCTGATGCAGACCCCCGACAGCATACTGGAAGATGCACACAGTTATCTTTTTGTAATGTTTGCAGGACTCGCAGCAACCATTCTCTACAACCTGCTCGCTGGATTTTTGCGTGCAATGGGTGACAGTAAAACGCCGCTTGCATTCCTTGCTGTATCCTCCGTACTGAATATCGGGCTTGATTTTCTGATGATCATGGTATTCGACCTCGGCGTTATGGGTGCAGGACTTGCAACGGTCATCTCTCAGGCTGTTTCGGCTGTTCTATGCCTGATCTACATGAAGAAACATTTTGACATACTTGATTTTGAACCCAATGAATTTGCAATCCGCAAGGATTACTGCCAAAAACTCTGCTCTGTCAGTCTGCCCATGGCATGCCAGTTCTCCATTACTGCCATCGGTTCGATCATCATGCAGTCCGCTGTCAACAGCTTCGGTCCGACAGTAATTGCAAGTGTAACTGCGGCAATGAAGATTCAGACGATCGTTATCGGTCCCATGGAATCCTTGGGAATTACAATGGCAACCTACTGCGGACAAAATCTTGGCGCAGGCAGGGTTGACCGCATAAAGCAAGGGCTTAGCTGCAGCATCAAAGTATGTCTGATTTATGCACTGGCAGCTATTGCATTCAGTTTCTTCCTCGGACGATTCATCGTCTATGGGTTTGTTTCGACACAGGAGGCGGATTTCGCTTCAATTCTTGACCACGCATCCTATTACCTGCGTGTTAACGCCATTTTCTATCCGACGCTTGCAATTCTTTTTGTACTAAGAAATTCCCTGCAGGGAATGGGATACAGCTTCCTCCCCATGAGTGCAGGCATATTGGAACTTGTGGCAAGAGTATTTGCGGCATGGATCCTTGTAAAATTTGCAGGCTACCTTGGTGTATGTCTTGCAAGTCCTGTTGCATGGATTGCAGCAGATATTCTGCTGGTTTCAGCAACCATATATGCAATCGCAACGCTGCCAACAAAGATTGGGCAGCAAGCTGTTGCAACCGCATAAAAAACAAATGCAGGTATGGAAATCCCATACCTGCATTTTGTATACTCAGCATCATTTAATTCAGAACCGCAAATCCGATATTCAAATATGCCGCAAAAAACACCCAGATTAAATATGGAATATTGATATATCCGGCAAGCGGATTACTCTTACGAAACCTGATGATCATGATAAGAATCAGAAGCGCAAGCAAAATAATAACTGCAACTGCGGCATTGATCAGTTTCCACCTGAAGAAAACAATACTCCACATAAAATTGACAAAAAGCTGTACAAAATATAGGATCAATGAGGATTTACGAGTATCGTCATTTTTTTCTGATACATATACCAGATATGCAGAAAACCCCATAAGCGCATAAAGAATCACCCACACAATCGGGAACAAAATAGCCGGTGGAACAAGCGGCGGTTTATTTAGACTGTCAATGACTGCTGAAAAATTGCCTGACAACAGGCTGGAAAGTGCCCCCACCAATTCTGTACCTACAATAAATAACAAAAGCTCAGTCACACGAATTTTTTTCATTTTACACACCCCATAAATGATCTTACTCCATTTTATGTTGTCGTGGTTGATTTTATTCGTGCAAGTTCAGGATTCAGCAAAATACGAAAACAACGGGGCAGAATGTCACTGCAGATTTATAGAAAGCAAGTTAAAACCAGGCACATATGAGTGTTATGCACAAAGAAAAACGCAACGATTTTGTATCAATCGTTGCGTTTAGATATGGTGGGCCATCGGGGACTCGAACCCAGGACCATCCGGTTATGAGCCGGGAGCTCTAACCAACTGAGCTAATGGCCCAATTATAAAGAAAAGGAGCAGAATAATCTGCTCCTTCACATTAAAGAAGCCGGCACCGAACTAATTTCCCAGGTCGTGACCAACCAAGTATTTTCGTCGCGAAAGAGCTTAACTGCCGTGTTCGGAATGGGAACGGGTGGGACCTCTTTGCAATAAGCACCGG
>SVNQ01000004.1 GCA_015066865.1 Ruminococcus sp. | reverse complement strand
GGTGAGGATCTGACGGTATGGGTATGGCCGGAGTCCCTCTGGGCACCGATCTCCTTCACCAAGACCTATCTCGAATCGCTCGGCATGGCTGATGACGCTTGGAAGGACTACTGGTGCAGCAAGGAATCGAAGGTGTACCAGTTCATCGGTCAGGATAATATTTATTTCTACGGCATTGCAGAGCCTGCAATGTGGATGGCACAGCAGGCAGCTGCTGAAAAGACAGCGGATCCTGCAGAGGGTGAGCTTCAGATGCCGACGATCGTGGCAAATCACCACATTCTGTTCCTGGACAAGAAGGCTTCCAGTTCCGGTGAGGTCAAGCCTCCGATGGCGGATGATCTGCTGAACTTCTACACACCCGAACAGCTGCGCATGCACTGGCTGGGGCTGGGACTGGGTCAGCGTTCGGTAAGCTTCATGCCCAAGCCCTTCAATCCCGATGCAAAACCTGAAGATGCAGATCCTGTTGTGAAGGACGGTCTGCTGCTCTCAAATGTTTACAACCGCATGATCCGTACCGCATTCTACACCACGCAGAAGGAATTTGACGGCATTCTGCCGGATGTGCAGCCCGAAGAAAAATTCCTTGCTGAGGCAAAGAAGGCAGTACTCGAATACGAGCGCCACATGTCCAAGTTTGCGTTCCACCAGTGCACCTATGTACTTGACAGCTACATCCGAAACGGCAGCAAGTATATGGCAAAGGCGCTGAACAACGAAAATGCATCCGCTGAGGAACGCAAGCAGGCACTGGCAAACCTGTTCTATATGATCCGTATTACTGCAATTCTGCTGCATCCGATGGCACCCATCGGCACAGAAAAGCTGCAGGAATACCTGCAGGTGGATGACAGAATCTGGAGCTGGGATACCGTATTTGAACCGATCAATTATTTTGTCGGCGAGAATCACCAGCTGAAGTTCCTGCCTCCCAGAACGGACTTCTTTACACGTCACGAGAGCCAGTTTGCGACGGAAGAAAACTAAAAACAGTTACCAATTATAACGGTCATTCCCCTAACGGAATGACCGTTTTCCGTACTTGACAAATCTGAAATCCTACATTATAATAAAAGAAAAACCATGAAAGGAATCACATGCTATGAAACAACAAGTATTCAATCCTTTTCTCCCCCTGTATGAATGTATTCCGGACGGCGAACCCCATGTGTTCGGCGACCGTGTCTATCTGTTCGGCTCCCATGATAAGGAGGGCGGCGAAACCTTCTGCATGCTTGACTATGTAGTCTATTCCGCTCCCGTGGATGATCTGTCCGACTGGCGATGCGAGGGAACCATTTACAGTGCAAAGCAGGATCCGCTTTATTGCAAAGAGCGCCCCTACATGTATGCACCCGATGTGGTTCGCGGAAATGATGGACGGTACTATCTCTACTATTGCCTTTCCGGAGACTTCGGTCATGGCGGATATCACGGGCCTATCAGTGTTGCAGTCTGTGATACGCCTGCCGGAAAATACGAATATCTGGGCTTTGTGCGTTATCCCGATGGAACACCCATGAAGAAATATGTCTGCTTCGACCCCGGCGTGATCAACGATAACGGCATCATCCGCATCTACTATGGCACACAGTATGATTATGAGGAGCAGCCCGGCTTTGCGGAAAATGAATCCAGAATCCATGAAGAAATGCAGATGTTCGGCAAGAGCCGTGAGGAAATTCTCGGCACGCCCGACAGCGTTATGGGCGCAGTTATGGCAATTGTGGGCGATGATATGCTGACTGTCACAGAGGAACCCCGCCATATCATTCCCTACCGTGTCAAGGGGACAAGCTTTGAGGAGCATCCGTTCTTTGAAGCAAGCTCCATCCGGAAGGTTGGGGATACCTATTATTTCATTTATTCCTCCCAGCAGAACCACGAGCTTTGCTATGCAACAAGCCGCTACCCCGACAGGGACTTCACCTTCGGCGGTACGATCGTTTCCAACGGTGATGTCGGCATGCGCGGCAGAAGTTCCGCGGATCGCCTGAATATGACAGGCACCACGCACGGCAGTATTGAATTTATCAATGGTCAGTGGTATGTATTCTACCATCGTCTGACGCATAAGTCCGACTACAGCCGTCAGGCATGTGCGGAACGCATTGCGATTGCCGAGGACGGCAGTATTGCACAGGTGGAGATCACTTCCTGCGGACTCAACGGAAAGCCGCTGGAAGCAAAGGGCAGCTACCCGGCAGTTATTGCCTGCAACATTACCAACGGTCATATGCCCCATGGTTCAAACAGCATCTACACCGACAGTTTCCCGAATGTGAACCATGACGGAAATGATCGCTATATCGCAGAAATCTGCGACGGAACGCTTATTGGCTACAAGTATTTCCAATTTGAGGATGTACGCAGCATCCGTGCTACCTTCCGCGGCAATGCACAGGGCGTGCTGGAACTGTCCACAGGAATCGACGGCGAGAAAATCGGCGAACTCGTTGTTTCTCCCAGTGATACATGGATGGACGCAGATGCACCCGTATCCGTTGAAAACGGCGTACATGCGCTGTATCTGACTTTCAAGGGAACGGGGCTTCTGGATATGCTGGGATTTGAATTTCTGCACTGATTTTCCACTTAAAAATACAAGGAGATGTTGAAATGAAAATCTGCAAGCACTGTGGTACTCCAATAAACAAGGAACCGCAATGCCCGAAATGCGGCTCAACAGAAATCAAAAATACTGCACCTTTTCTGATGCTGTTCATTGGTGCGGTACTGCTTCTGATTATCGTGATATTTATATTTGTCACACAATTGAAAATGCCCGATGATGACAAATCCCTCTCCTCCGAAAACGCACTTCAAGAAACAACAGGGCAGGAATCCGCAGAACCGACCATCCCCGACAAGATTCTTGGAAATGGTTTCTATGAGGTGGGTGTGGATATTCCTGCAGGAGAATATGTGATCCTCGCTGATAACACACTGGATATGAGTAATACACCGGTACTCTATGCTGCCGTCTATACATCGCCTGAGGGAAATGATAATGATGCTGTATTCAGCGGATGGATACACAACAACACGATCATCCGTGTTCAGGATGGGCATTATGTGGAAATTGATCATGCAAAAATGTACGAGTCCAGCCAGGAGAGTCTGCTCACTCCCTTTGAAAACGGCGGCTTGTTCCATGTGGGCAGGGATATCCCGCCGGGAACATACCGGATTATAAGCGACAGCAATTCTTCTATGGGAGTTTACAAGGTGTACAGCGATCTTACATTTGAATTGGACGAGATTCGCGACCACAACGTATTCTCAACAAATGGCAGTGCAGAAATTACACTGAAAGAAGGCGAATACCTGTCGATGATATTCTGCTGTCTTTCAAAAGAACCGGTGACTTCGACAGAGCAGGAAACCGGAGCCGTGATATCGACAAATGATGGAGAATATCTGGGCGAGGGAATCTATGAAGTGGGCGTGGATATTCCTGCCGGAGAATATACTGTAGTCTCCGATGGTTCATGGTACTCCGACCAGATACCGATGTTCCGAATTTTCGTTTATGAAGATGCCGAAATGACAAAGGATCTCTACAACGGCTGGCCCCACTATAATACGATCATCCGGCTTTTGAAAGGTCAGTTTATTGAAGTGCAAAAAGCTTATCTTTATGAAGTCAGCAACAAAAGTCTGCTCAGACCATTTGAAATCGGAGGATTGTTCCATGTGGGAAGGGATATTCCACCCGGCACCTACACGATTACCAGTGACAGCGAGCATGACGGTTATTACAGAGTTTTTACGGATATTACCATGAACGAAGAAACAATGCGTACACAGGGGCCGATCTACAGCGGCGACACGGCTGAGATCACACTGAATGAAGGCGAATACATCCAGATGCAGTTCTGCCATTTGCAGTAACATTATACAAAAAACGATCCCTGCAAAATGAACCGAACAATTTTGCGCTGTCCGCACAAAATTGTTCGGTTCAGCCCGGCAGGGCATTTTTTATGATTCCGTGTGATCCATCGTAAGATTTCCAAGTGAAAAACGCAGTATTTTTCCAAGATCAGCAAGGCACAGCTCTACCTGATAGCCGATCTTTCCGGCGCTGAAAATGATGGTTTTCTGTTCTGCTGCACTTTCATCAATGACCGTGCGGAATGCTTTTTTCATGCCAATGGGGGAGCAGCCGCCGTGAATATACCCTGTCATGGGCAGCAATTCCTTGGAAGGCAGCATCTTCACACTCTTTTCACCAACAGATTTTGCAGCTTTTTTCAGATCCAGCTCCTTCGTCACAGGAATGACAAATACAAAATAACTGCCCGATGCACCGGATGTGACCAGTGTTTTGAAAACCTGATCCGGATTCTGTCCAAGAACTTTTGCAACCTCAACCCCGCTGACGGCATCCGTTTGTGCATAACAGTGGCTCTGATAAGGGACTTTTTTCTGTTCTAAAATACGCATAACATTGGTTTTTAATTCCATATCCGGTCTCTCGCTTTCTGTATTTGGATAAAAAGAAAAACCCACTCAATTTGCATTGAGTGGGAATTCTGGCGTGCCTGGAGGGACTCGAACCCCCGACCTACTGGTTCGTAGCCAGTCACTCTATCCAGCTGAGCTACAGGCACATCCACGAACCTTTACTATTATATCACAATTGGAACTGCTTGTCAAGCGTTTTTTTAATTTTTTTCACATCAACCAAAAAATAAGATGATTCGGGGAGAATAGTAAAAAACTTCCCTGCCGATTGGCAGGGAAGTAAAGATTATCACTGATGTCCGGATCATTCCTCATCCGGTTCGAGAACTGCATATCCCTCATCTTCACGCTGGTATACAACGCTGATGTTGCCTGTAGCAGCGTCCTTGAACATGAAGAAGGAGTGTCCCAGCATATTCATCTGCAGGATTGCTTCTTCAACAGTCATGGGGCGAAGCTCGAACTTCTTGCGGCGGATAACTGCAAAATCAGGCTGTTCCTCCACAGTATCCTGAAATTCTTCCTTGAATGCGGTATCCTTCAGGCGCTTTTCCAGACGAGTTTTGTTCTTGCGGATCTGACGGATGATCTTGTCGATTGCAGCATCCAGTGCATCACGCTTGTCCGGAGCCGACTGCTCGGAACGGTATATCATCTGGTTGTAACGGACTGTCAGCTCAAGAACAATATTGCCCTTCAGTTCTGTCAGCTTCAGCTTTGCCTCTGCTTCGTCACCGAAAAACTTATCCAGCTTTGCGCTCAGCCGCTTTTCTGCATAATCGGTAAAGGATTCAGAAATTTGGATCTTCTTAGCGTTCATTGTAATTTTCAATATGGTTTCCTCCTTTACACGGAAGTTGAGATGCTTCCGTTTATGATAGTTCTATTATAACATATATACGAAAAAATTGCAAGTGTTTTTATAAATTTTATTGAAAATTATGAAAGAAATGTATAAAAATCCCGATTTTAGGAAAGAAGGTTGCGATTTTTTAAAAAATGTATTATAATGTATATAATGAAAAGAAATCTCCGAACAGCTGAACGGCTGAGTACTTCGGAGATAAAGATATGAGTGGGACAGCGTCTCACACGCGTTTTACTGATCTTTGAATGGAACGGTAAAACACAATAACGGAGGAAAGGAAATGTCTGAATTTTTAGAAATGCTGGCATCACTGGATGTACCCGATCTGGTGCTTTGCGCCATTGCGGTTATCATTCTGGATATTTTTGCATTGTCCGTGATCATGGCGGCAAACCGTGAGAGCAAGCTCTGCAAAAAACGCTGGAAGCATGTCAGTGCTGAAATGGAACTATGTTTTAAAGAACACTGTTATCCGCTGGAGGCAGATGAGATATTGCTGGGTCGTCATATTGCGGCGGATATTCGTTTTTCTGACCCGTCCATCTCACGATACCATGCGGTAATGACTGTCACAAACGGTGTGTGGAGCATCACAGATCTCGACGCACGGAGCGGTACATTTGTTAATGATCGACGCATACAGCATTGCAGGCTGCAGCCGGGAGATTCGATACGGCTGGGCAATACCACACTGGATTTCTGCCGTCATGTTCCCGAGGAGAGAAAGCGGGGTGGGCGTCGTGTTTAAAAATGGTATTTCCTATCTTGGTACGATCGTACTCATGCTGCTGACGCATATTTCGATGCTGGGTATTGTCATAGTACGCGGAAACTGCGAATCGCCTGCAAAACTGCTGCTTCTGACAGCGGCGGTGCTTGGATTGGACATTGCCTATATTGCGGTAATTAAGTATTATCGGCAGATGACCTATACGCTGGATATTCTGCTGCTTTGTGTTCTTAATATGGGACTGATATTCCAGTCGTGCTTCGGCGGTGTGAATCTGTCCTTCAAACATCTGATCACCTGCATCGCAGCATTGGCTGCCTGTCAGGCAGGATTTCTGCTGACAAGAAATCACGAGTGGATTCGCACAAAAAAGCCCTATATCTATGGCGTGATCGGATTATTAATCCTTTGTATCATTTTCTTCACGGGAGATCGGGGTATCTGGATCAACATAGGTTCATTTTCTCTGCAGCCGTCAGAATTTATCAAGCCCTGTTTTGTGCTGATCTGTGCTGCATCCATTATGGAACTGCACAAAAAAAAGAAGCTTCTGTTTTTTTATGTATCGTTGGATACACTTTGTCTGTGTGCAATGGCACTGGTTATTTTCGGGCTTCAGTGGTGGTGCAGGGATCTGGGCAGCCTGCCGACATTTGCAGCGGTGTTTGCTTGTGCGCTGGTCTGCCGTCTTTGCTATCCGAGGGCGAAGATCTCCAGGACTGCCGTGATCGTGTGCGGCGTGGCTGCGGTGATCGTGCTTGTTGCCGCATGGGTGCTTGCACCTTCCTATGTGCAGGACAGACTGCACGTGGATATATGGGCAGATCAGTACGGCAACGGCTATCAGCAGTGTCAGGGACTCATTGGTATTGCAAGAGGCGGCTGGCTGGGACTCGGTCCGGGGCAGGGTTATCTGCACAATGTATTTGCCTACGAATCGGATATTGTGTTTATGTCCATCTGTGAGGAATGGGGACTTCTCTATGCATTTCTGACGGTCATTGCTATTTTGATGATGCTCATGACCGTGCTGATGAATCCGCCGAAGAACTACTACCACGCTACAATGGCGACGGGTATTGTTGCCGTATTTGTCGTGCAGATGGCATTGAATATTTTTGGCTCGTGCAATCTGATCCCGTTTACGGGCGTCACACTGCCCTTTATTTCGCAGGGCGGCAGCTCCATGGTAACCTGCGGATTCCTCGTGGGAATGCTCAAGGCAGGCCAGTCGCCGCTGTTCCGTCATAAAAATGATCGGCCGAAGAAAAAGAAATCCGGTCAGAAGAAAAAAAGCAAGGCAGGGAGGGTGAAAGCATGAAAAGTATCCGCAGAGGACAGCATCTGATCACGCTGATGATGCTGGCATTTCTGATTGGTATGGGTGTGCTGATCTACAAGCTGCAAACAGAAGCTGCATTCTATTTTTCGCATTCCTCCAAGGTAACGCTTGGCTGTGTCTATGATCGCAACGGAGATGTTCTGTTCGATCCCGATGCGGATAAGGATACTTATGGTGCAAAGCATTTTATTGATGTCGGCAACTTCATCGGTGACAATACCAAACAGATGACCAATACACTTGTCGCACAAAATAAGGAAATGCTCACCAATTACAGCTTTATGCTCGGTGCGCAGGAAGATGGTGATGCGTCGATCCACACCACACTTGATCATGACGTGAACCGCCTTGTCTATGATGCGTTCGGCAGTAAGAATGGCTGTGCAGTGGCGTATAATTATGTTACCGGTGAGATATATGTATGCCTGAGTAAGCCAAGTATCAATATCCTGAACCATTACACGGATATTGAGTCGTTGGAGGAGGGGAGCATGCTCTGCAAGGTGTTCTATCCCACCGTGCCGGGTTCTACGCAGAAGATCCTTACCACGATTGCGGCTTTGGAAACAATGGGAACGGAAAAGCTGTCAAAAAAAGAATATGAATGCACGGGCAGCTACAAAAATCGCAGCGGTGACATTATCAAATGCCATGAGGAAAGCGGACATGGCACACAGAACATCACACAGGCGTTTGCGAACAGCTGCAACCCATTCTATGCTCAGCTTGTGGAGGACATCAGTTTTCCGCTGTTCAGCATTCGCAGGGTGTATCAGCGACTTGGCTATAATGTCAATGATTCCGGTGAAACAACGCTCAATGTGAATGGAATTGAGAGCTTTACCGCATCCACTACGCTGACCGATTCCAGAGATTTTGAAACACAGTGGGGATGCATGGGACAGGGAAAAACGCTTGTCAGCCCTCTGCAGCTGATGGTATGGCAGAGTGCAATTGCCAATACGGACGGCAAGATGACAACGCCCTACCTGATCGATCATGCAACCCGTGTGAATGGCGATGTGACCGCAGCAGCAGTGACTGAACGCAGCGCCCCGATGTTTGAAGTGGAAACAGCGGAGGAAATCCGCCGTATTATGCTGCAAAACGGTACTGAAAATTATGCGGAACTTCTTCCCGGTACGAGTGTAGGCGTAAAAAGCGGAACTGCACAGGTGGGAAGCGATAAACGTGAAAACTCCCTGCTGACGGGATTTGTAGATGATCCTGATTTTCCGGTTGCATTCTGTGTGGTAATTGAGAACAGAAAATCGGGTGAGGTGAGTACGTCACAGATTACCGCAAAGCTTCTCCAGAATCTCAAAGAAAGTCTGAAATAACAAACCATCGCCCCACTGATTCGTGGGGCGATGGTTATGAAATCATATAGGAGCGAATCTATGAAACGTAAAGATGTATATAAACGAGCATTACTGCTTGCTGTTCCGATGATGATCCAGAACGGCATCACCAATATGGTGGGACTGGTGGATAATGTCATGGTCGGCAGTCTTGGCACGGAGGCAATGACGGCGGTATCCATTGTGGGGCAGCTGATATTTGTGTTCAACCTTGCCATTTTCGGAGGATTGTCCGGCCCCGGAATTTACGGTGCACAGTTTTTTGGGCAGGGCAATACGGAGGGATTCCGCAATGCCTTTCGAATGAAACATTGGATCTGTATGTTCTGTTTGCTTGGAGGCATTGCAATATTTGTGCTGCTGGATGAATTTCTCATCGGCTTGTATCTGCAGGGAGAGAGTGCGCAGGTGGACCCTGAGCTGACGATGCGGTATGCAAAGGACTATCTGTCGATTATGCTGTTCGGGCTTGCGCCGTTTGTCGTCACACAAATTTTTGCAAGCAGCCTGCGTGAAACCGGTGACAGCATCAAGCCCATGGTGGCGGGCGTTGCATCGGTTGGAGTGGATGTGGTATTCAACTATTTTCTGATTTATGGAAAATGCGGTATGCCGGAGCTTGGTGTAAAGGGTGCTGCAATTGCAACAGTGCTTGCGAGAATCGTGGAAATGTGCGTTGTGGTGATCTGGGCATTTGCCAGAAAGCAGAAACATGAGTTTTTACAGGGGATTTATCGGACATTTTGGGTGCCTTCGGAGCTTGCAGTGAAAATTCTGAAAAAGGGGCTGCCGATCTTCTTCAATGAATTTCTGTGGGCTGGCGGACTTGCGGCACTGACGCAGTCTTATTCCGTGCGTGGACTGGAGATCGTTGCCGGAATGAACATTTCCAATGCCATCTGCAATCTGATGAACGTGGTGTTTGTAGCACTTGGTTCTGCCGTGGGCATTCTGGTCGGACAGAAACTTGGCGCATCCGAATATGAAACAGCTGAGAAGGATGCATTCAGCCTGATGTGGTTTTCGGGCGGCATTACACTTGTGCTGACGGCAATTCTCATCGGTATCTCCGGTGTGTTCCCGCAGTTCTATGATACCACGCAGGAGATACGGAATTACGGGAGCATGTTCATTATCATTACGGCGCTGTTTTTCCCTGTGCAGGCATTTCTGAATGCGCTGTATTTCACGCTGCGTTCGGGCGGCAAGACGCTCATTACTTTCCTGTTTGACAGCGTGTATTCATGGGCGATTCCGGTGCCAATGGCATATCTGCTGTGTAATTTCACAGGTTTGCCGATTTTCGGTATCTATGTCATTGTGCAGGCAGCGGATCTGATCAAGGTTGCGGTGGGCTTCATCCTCATCCGTAAAAAAGTCTGGATCAGCAATCTTGTAGAAACAGCAGAATAATACTTAAAAAGTATGATTTCACTTAATTTTGCCCCACCCTACCCCGCCCTCTTGCAGAGTGCTTTTTGGTTATTGATTGGGGGTTGTAGGGGGCTTCGCCCCCTACATGCGCCGAAGGCGCAACCCATAATCATATAATTAGTCCAGCCGTGCGCCATAAGGCGCACTGGCTGGACGGGACTTTTTCGACAGACTGAAGCCATGCCCATTCGGGCATGGCTTTTCGTTTGCTGTTATTCATTAAATTCCAGAACATCAAAAGGCGACATGAATACCGAAACCTTCCATCCCTCCTCCGTGCGTTTCAGCGTGAAGGGGAGGGTAACATTCTTGTAGCGCTCGCCTTCCGGCAATAGGATATTCTCGTGCGTGATCCGATAGGAGTAGTAGATCTCGTTTTCTGTGACGGTATCCAGCTCCAGTACATAGTCACTCGGATGGATGCTCACATGAGGATTCTTACAGCGATAGTATAGCTTGCCGTCTCGCACTGTAAAGTGCTGATCCACAATGCTGCTGTCCCAATCGGAGGTAAAGACGGAATAGAAATCCTTCCTGACATCCTCCACCGTTTTTACATGATCATCCGCAACCAATGCGTATACCAAACCATTCTCATCCTTTTCATCTGTTTTACTGTAGAAAAACAGGTAGGGTGGTGCATCATTCGGATGCTGTAAACGGAACGCAGCATCGTAGTATTTCTTTCCGACTTCAATCAGCTGTTCTTCTGAAAGTCCGGAAAGATCCTGCATCGGAAAATCGTCGTACAGTGGAATATCCTTTTCGGGATAGAGAATCAGCTCGGTTTCCTGTGTGGGGTTCTCCACGGATTCTTCTTGCGAAATTGATTTTGAGAATCCTACCGTCTCAGCAAACGCTGCACCACCTTCTTGCGTGAATTCACAGGTATAGATTGCATAGAGGGTGGTACCGACCTGCTCGTACCTTACAGTGTAACTGTAATTTTCAATTTTGTATTTCAAATCAACCTGTTTAATGTATTCCAGCAGCTTTGCTTTAAAATAGACTTCGTCCACTTCTGCATTCACTGTGTTGTAGCTGATTTTGAAGTAACGTACTTCGCTTCCGGCGAATTTGATGAGTGCACTGTCGGGATTTCTTCCATCTGTCGGGCGTTCGATGTAATAAGCACCGCCGTGACTCGTCTCTATCGTATGTTCACCGCTGCCCTTGACGCAGCTTTCAAAAATCTCTGCGGCAAGCTTTTCATTTGCCGGGCTCAGACTACCCGCATCGGAAAATACAACGCTGTCTGTGTTACAATAATACACAAGTCTGCCAAGCTCGTCATAGCGGAAGATTTCGCCGTCTTCCGAAGCATATTCTCTGTAGAGAAAGGAAGGATTCGGATCATCCGTATCTTTAAAATGGCAGCCGATGACAATGGGCTGCTTGTAAATCCCGACGTAGTGAATGTCGGATGTGTCAAAATAAATGTCCGTGTCAATGGCTGCGGGCATTTCTGGATTTTCTTTCGTTGCACTTTCTGATGTGGAGGGGAGAAAAGACACGGAGGGAATGCTGTCATGTAGTGCCATTCCGGCGGCACAGCCGATAAGGAGGAAGGCGAGACAAGCGGCAATACCGGTACTCATGCGGAAAATGGGATTTCGGCGTGTGACCTCCACACCGTTCACACTGTCGGAAAAATAGTCCGAAGGCAGTTCGGATGATGTGAGCTTCTGTTCCATGCGTTCCGAAAATTCCTTGCTGCACGAAACTTTGTCAAAAACACTGCGAAACTCTTTTTCAGTCATAATGATTCCTCCAATTCCAGTTTCAGTTTTTCTCTGCCGCGCCGCAGGAGCGAACCGACTGTATTTTCCTTTTTGCCGATGATGTGGGCAATCTCCTTAATGGTGTAACCCTCATAATAGTGCAGGAAAAGAACAGCAGCATATTTTTCGGGCAGTGAAAAGACTGCCTGCTTCAATATCCTGTCCCGTTCAGAAGTATCCTCTGCGGAAAGCTCCCGAACGTCCTCAAGCGCAAGTCTCCTTTTCTGTTTCCAGCTTTTGCGGTAATTCTTCCCTCTGTTGATCGCCGCACGGAGCAGCCATGCTTTCATATGTTCCTCGTCATGAAATTGCTGCGGTTTTGCGTGCAGCGTCAGGAACACCTCCTGTGTGATGTCCTCCGCTTCACTGTAATTTCCGACACAGCAATATGCCGTTTTCAGCACAAGATCACCGTATTTTCGGAAAGCATGCAGGGCGGTATTTTGTTCACTGTTCATTTCCGCATCACCTCCTTCTATATAGAACACAATCGGAAGCCTGAAATTTGTGCAGGGGAACTGCAAAAAGAATATGCTCCGCTGCATGCGGAGCATAATTCAAGAGAAGTTTATTCGGTTCTGAGTGCCACAACAGGATCCTTTTTCGCAGCACTTCTTGAGGGGATGATACCTGCGATCAGTGTCAGCACCATGCTGATGATGACCAGAATGATCGCAGCGCCGATGGGAAGTACAGCATTGAGTGCCAGAATACCTGTCAGAGCATGGATTACAGCGTTGATCGGGATGCACAGCAGGTATGTGACGATAACGCCCAGCAGACCGGAGGTGAAGCCAATGATCAGTGTTTCTGCATTGAACATGCTGGATACATCACGCTTGGATGCACCGATCGCACGGAGAATACCGATTTCTTTCGTTCTCTCCTGTACGGAGATCAGTGTAATGACACCGATCATGATGGAGGATACGATCAGGGAAATAGCAACAAAGGAGATCAGAACGTAAGTGATGGTGTTGATGATGGTTGTGATGGAGGACATCATGATACCGATGTAGTCGGTATACTTGATCTTGGAGAGTTCTTCAACATCCTTGTTGTAATCAGCGATGACTTCTTCAATGACATCCTTATTTTCAAATGAGGATGCATAGAGATTGATGGTAGCCGGTTCGTCCAGATCGAGACAGCCGAGCTTGATCAGGTTGGTATCATAATCGGAATCGGAAAATTCCATGATTTCGTCATGGTACATTGCACATGTTTTGGTGTTGCAGTTGTCCATCAGCTGGTTAAGTCCTGCAACCTTATCCGCCTGCGGAAGTGCAGCCATCTGCTCCATCACCTGTGCAGCATACTGTGCCTTGACCTGTTCTTCCACCATCATAGTGTAGGCTTCTTCCAGATCTTCATCGCTCATGTCTGCAATGTAGCCCTTCAGTTCGCTTTCGGACATACCCATCTGCTGAGTCAGTGCCTGAATCATGGTCTGTTCCATGGTTTCACGGGTCTGCCCCTGCATAGCCTGCTTGACAGAGGTGTTCAGCTGTTCCTCGGAAGGAATGCACATCATCTGTACATAAACCATTGCCTTTTCCTGTGCATTCATATTTTTAATGAAGTTGTGGAATTCTTCTTCCTTTTCTTCGTCAGTCATTTCACCGGTGGATTCCTTAAAAGGAAGACCGGTGAAGATGTCCGTGGTTTCATCCTCAAGCTGTGCTTTGATAGCTTCGGAATCCTTCGCTTCATTGATAACATATTCAGTCAGCTCGGATGTGTAGGCAATCGCACCGGAGAGCATTGCAGCTTCTGTTTCCGGATTCGGACGGATGATACCGCTTACCTTCAGCTTCAGAGCGTTGTCATACAGATACTTCAGACCGGATTCCGTTTCACGCAGATCGGTGTAGGTGTCCGTGGGTTTGTCATAGGTGTAGCATTCGGAACCCAGGATCACACGATATTCTCTGTCACAGATCTCCTCGTAGCTCCAGCTGGATTCTTCCTTGCTCTCCAGCTTTGTCTTGTTGACAGCGGCATCCATGATCGTGTCCATCGTTTCCCTGGAATTCAGACCCAGAGCATACAGCGTGACATCATCCAGTTCGTTATTTTCATCCAGAACCAGAACGATCTCATCATAATCTGACGGCCAGCTTCCGTACACCACATCGTACTGTTTTTCCAGCAGATCGTTGATGAGATCACCATTTTCACCGGGAAGCATTTCCTGCCAGAGACCTCCTGCCATCATATCCATAGAGGAGGTGCCGCCCATCATGGAAGCTTCCATTTCAAACATTGCGCCCATGTCAATGTCCATCGCTTCGCTCATTAAATCCTGCAAAAGCTCTGCGGTGTCGGACGGAATGATGTCGCCGTCCACATTTTTGGTGTAAACCAGCAGGTCCAGATTATAGCTGTACTGCACACCGTTGAGTGCCTGCGACAGCTTGCTTTCTTTATCTGTGCGCTGTTCTTCAATATATTTTTTGAATGCACGCAGATCATTTTCCTGTGCTTCGAGATTGTTCATGGCTTCTACCATTTTATAAATGGCAGCTTTTTCATAAACAGCGTCATTCTCATGTGCTACATCTTCAGCTTCCACGCCCATGAAGGTTTCCATAAGCGTAGTCATATCAATGGTAGCGGACTGGATGGTCAGCGGATAGGAAGCAAGTGTCTCCTCCTGCACCAGATCAATATATGCCTGAAAGCCCTGTGAAATGGACAGAACCAGTGCAATACCGATAATACCGATACTGCCGGCAAAGGAAGTCAGCATCGTGCGTCCCTTCTTGGTAAAGAGATTTTTCAGGGACAGGCTGAAGGATGTTCCAAAGGACATGGAGGGTTTCTTCTTCTTTTTCTCCGCTTCCTGAGCCTTCTTGTCATTTTTTGCTTCCTTTTTGATTTCCTTTTCCGTCATGGGCTTTGAATCATCCGTGATGACACCGTCGAGCATACGGATAATTCTGGAAGAATACTGTTCAGCAAGCTCCGGATTGTGCGTAACCATGATGATCAAACGGTCTTTGGAGATGTTCTTGAGAATATCCATAACTTGAACACTGGTCTCGGTGTCAAGTGCACCGGTCGGCTCATCGGCAAGGATAATGTCGGGGTTATTGACGAGCGCACGGGCAATCGCTACACGCTGCATCTGACCGCCCGACATTTCACTGGGCTTCTTGTGGAGCTGGTTGCCGAGTCCCACATCCTCCAGTGCCTTCTTAGCTCTCTCACGGCGTTCGGATTTCTTGACGCCGGAAAGGGTGAGGGCGATCTCCACATTCTGCAGTACGGTCTGGTGGGGGATCAGGTTGTAGCTCTGGAATACAAAACCAATGGAATGGTTTCGGTAGGTATCCCAATCCTTATCTTTGAATTTTTTCGTGGATGTACCATTGATGATGAGATCACCATCGGAATACTGATCAAGACCGCCGATGATATTGAGCATGGTGGTTTTGCCGCATCCCGAAGGGCCAAGAATGGATACAAACTCGCTCTTGCGGAACTGCAGGTCGATGCCCTTGAGGGCATGCACGGTGTTTTCTCCTGCAAGATAGTCTTTCTTAATGCCTATGAGTTCGAGCATGTGTTTCCTACCTCCTGTTAATTATGTGCTGCTTGAGGATTGTTTGTAATCCCGAAACAGATGGTGAATTGTAAAAACCCTGAACATAACCAAAAAGCTACGTTCAGGGTGAATCGGCAAATGTACAAACTCTATGCATAGCTTTTCAGTTATACATGAGTCTCGCATATTAAAGCAAGCCAGATTCTATTGAATCAGGATGTTGACTTGCTGCGCTGAAAATCCATAATGCTTCAGTGCTTGCTACTCCCTCATTAAGATAAATTTATTATAGCAGATTGTCAAAAAAAAGTCAATAGAATTTCCGTAATCTGCAATGCAGATTGTATGATCAGTAGAAAAACGGTTGAAAATCTGTTAAAAATTATAGAATGCGCTGTACGCTGTCACGCAGGAGAAGCGAACCGCTGACAATTTTGTGCTGCAAAGCAGCGTCCGGTGTCTGCATGCGTCTTAAAAGCTGTACTACACTTTCCGCAGCCATGGTATCCACATCCACTGCATAGGTGGTAATTCCGGGGGAGGTAAGTTCGGACAAAATAAAATTGTCAAAGCCGGTGATGGAAACATCCTGCGGCACACGCAGTCCACGCTCTTTCAGATGATTGAGCAGCTGATAGGCTGTGCTGTCACAGTTGCACGCAAAGGCAGTGGGCATCTGTCGGATATTGTCAAGCGGCAGAATGATATTATTGTTTTCATCACGGTCAGGAAGGATCATGTCCTCGGAAATTTCCAGTCCTGCTTCCTGCATGGCACGGCAGTAGCCATAATAACGGTCAGTAATGCTGGCAGTAGCACCAACAGTTCCGACAAACATGATGCGTCGATGTCCCATTTGCAGAAGATGCTGCACAACAGTGTACATTCCATAATATCCGTCAGAGATCACACAGTCCTGCAGGTATTTTGCATGGAAGGAATCAAGAATTACAAAGGGAACTCCCGTCTGTGCCAATGCGTTGCGGAAATTATCGGGAAAACTTCCCATCAGAATAATGCCATCCACCCGTGCGTCCTGTGCAATGCGGGGAATCTGCACTTTTTGTTCTGTCACGCCGGAGACAACCTCTAAAATCCCAAGGTGTCCCATCAGTGAAAGATGGTGGAGGATACGCTCATAGAGCGTCCAGTAAAAGGAATGCCCCTTTTCAATGTATTGACCTGAAATAATAACGCCGATGGTGGAACAATTCTGTGCTGTATCCGTCTTGCTGCTTTTCTTACGGTAACCCATTTCTTCCGCCATATGCTGAATTTTTGCGCGCAGTTCTTCGCTGACTCCGTCCTTGCCGGAGAGTGCCTTTGATACGGTTACGGTACTGACCTGCAGCTTTTCTGCAATGTCGGACATTCGGACTGTTTTTGACAATGCTATCATCCGCCTTTCTGTCATGCTGTTATTTTTATTATACGCCATTTAACTAAATTTGTCAAGACGATTCCTTATATTTACTTAAAACTCGTTTAAATTATCCTGCCATTTCCACGGGTATCAGAGCGTACTGCACAAATTGAAAATGTCATTTTTGTGCAGTCATACAAAAATGAGAAAAATAAAGCAAATTTGATACAAAGATGTCAGAAAATTGATTTGTAAATTGTATTGTAATTGAAAGCTGTTTTAAAGGGCAGTGTTGACTGAAATCAGAGGTGAGGTATTTCGTGAAAAGGAAACGTAAAAAATGCATACGCACATTAGCGGAATGGACATGGCTGATGCCGAGCATCACGGGTGTTCTGGTATTTTTTGTCATACCATTCTGCGTGGTGATGTATTATTCAGTGTTGGACAATCCCATATTTGCAAATTTTGTGGGAGTTGAGAATTTCGGGAAGCTGTTTGAAAATTCCGCATTCATACGAGCGTCCCGCAATACGGCGATCTTTACGGCAATCGCCGTCCCGCTGTCAGTGGTATTGTCGCTGTGGCTGGCATTTGCGCTGAATGCGAAAATTCCGGGAAAGAGCTGGCTGCGCACTTGTTTTTTGTGTCCGCTGATGGTACCGATCGCATCCGTGGTGCTGGTGTGGCAGGTAATCTTTCACTATCACGGAACACTCAATCAGATCACAGAGCTGTTTGGCGCAGAGCCGATAGACTGGCTCAAAACTAACTGGTCATACATGGTGCTGACAGTGATGTTTCTCTGGAAAACACTTGGTTACAACATGATATTGTTCATGTCCGCCATTGCAGGCATACCGCAGGATATTATTGAAGTTGCGGAATTGGAGGGTGCGGGCGGCTGGTATAAATTCGTACATATCAAGCTGCGGTATCTTTCACCGACCATTCTGTTTGTAACGATCCTGTCGATCATCAGTTCCTTCAAGATGTTCCGTGAGGTCTACCTGCTGACGGGGGATTATCCCTATGAGAGCATGTACCTGCTGCAGCATTTCATGAACAATACGTTCAATTCCCTTGACTACCAGAAATTATCAAGTGCGGCGGTGCTGCTCTCGCTTGTGATGATCGTTCTCATCGGCGGAATGTTTCTGGCAGAGCGAAAATTCGGAGAGGATGTGGAAGACTGATGAAGAAAAAACTAAAAAAATACTTTCTTCCAACGCTGCTGTTTCTATTTGCGGCAGCAGCTGCCATCCTGTTCATCATGCCCACAGTACTGACGATTACCAATTCCTTTATGACGGAAAAGGAAATCAGTGCTAACTACGGAGCGATGATAGAGAGCGCTGCGGCGGACAAAAAATCCTATATTTCGGAGGAGCTGAACCTAAAATTCATCCCCGACATGTTCAGCATTCAGCAGTATCTGTCCGTGCTGTTCAAGAGTCCTGATTATCTGCTGAAATTCTGGAATTCTGTTATTCTGGTCGTCCCCATCACTCTGTTTCAGCTGATGCTTGCGGCATTCACCTCCTACGGTTTTTCACGCTGGCAGGGGAGAGTGCGGGAAATCATATTCTTTGCATACATCATTTTAATGCTCATGCCCTATCAGGTAACGCTTGTACCGAACTATCTGGTATCGGATTTTCTGGGGATTCTCGGTACACGATGGGCGATCATTCTGCCGGGTATTTTCTCGCCATTCAGTGTATTCCTGCTGACAAAGGTCATGCGGCGCATTCCGAAGGCATATTTCGAAGCTGCAAGGCTGGACGGGGCGGGGGAATGGCAGATCTTCTGGCAGATCTGCATGCCACTGTCACGCTCTGCCATGCTTTCCGTGGGACTGCTGGTGTTCATCGACTACTGGAATATGGTCGAACAGCCGCTGATTCTGCTCTCGGACGAAGAACAGTATCCGCTGTCTGTGTTCCTCTCGCAGATCAACACGGGGGATGTCGGGCTTGCCTTTGCGGTTGCGGTGGTGTACATGATTCCTGCGCTGCTGCTGTTTCTCTACGGTGAGGAATATCTTGTTGAGGGCATTACCTATTCCGGCGGAATCAAGGGATAATACAGAAATTAAAAACGATTACATACAGGAGGAATTTCCATGAACGAAACCAAAAATAAACGTAAGGAACATATCAAAACAGCACTGATTATTTTTCTGGCGCTGCTGCTGGTGCTGACATTTTTTTCCAATACCATTCAGAATTTCAGTTTGCCGATCGTAGCGGCACAGTATGCAGGCTATGGTACGATCACGGAGGCAGTACGCTGTTCGGGCATGGTGACAGCAAATCAGGATTATGAGATCTTTGCTGAGGGAAACCGCACCGTGGAAAGTGTTGCCGTCAAGGCAGGGGATAAAGTCAGAGAAGGCGATGTCCTGTTCGTACTGGAGGGTGCGGACAGCGGCGAGGCGGTGGAACAGGCTGAAATGGCGTTGCAGGATGCGGAGCTTAATTACCGCAAGGCACTGCTGACAGCAGTACCCGATTATGCGGCGCAGAATCAGGAGATCGCCAATGCCCGTGAGGATCTGCAGGATGCGATCACTGCACTGAACAAGGCAAAAAACAGCGGCGGTATTTCCCGTTCGGAATATGAAAAAGCATTGAGTACTGTAACGGATCATACCAATAAACTGGCGGTTCTGACCGGATATCAGAATGCTCTGGAAAGCGGCGATTACAGTGCACTTTCTCAGGATTATGCAGAGCTGCGGACACGGAAGGAAGCACTGGATACTGCTGCGGCAGAGTCCAACTCGGCACAGACAGCGTATGATGCCATCATGAGTGGAATCACTGTGGATTCCGCAGCACAACAGGCGCAGATCGCTTCACTCGAACGTACCGCAGCCGAGCTGGAACTTGCGTACAAGCGTGCCAAGGAGGATTATGATGCAAGCGGCGGAGATATAACTCTTAAGCGTGCCATGGAGGACGCTGAAACAGCGATGCGCTATGCGCAGGACGATGTTACAAAGGCGAAGGAAACCCTGACGCAGATTCAGGAACAGGAGCAGAAGGCAGAACTTGCAAAACAAAATCTGCTTGAAAAACAGGAGCCGCTGCAGCTTGCACAGGCCGCCTTTGATGCAGAATTAACCAAGGCGAAAACCGCACTGAATAATTCCATTGGAGAGCATACCGCAGCAATTGAAACTGCCAACCGCACCATTACTGCGTATGAATCGCAGGGTGCTGCGGATATTGCCTCTCTGGAGGAGCAGGTGAAGATGAAGGAGCGTTCGCTGCAGAGTATGCTGATCTCTCTTGAGGCAACCAAAAAGAATGATTCCCTCTCACAGCAGATGAACAGTCTGGATCTGCAGGGGCAGCAGACAGCGATCGCAAGAATGCGAAAAGAGCTGGATGAACTGAAGGAAAGCAGCGGAACACTGACCGTGACCACAAAGCACGACGGTATTGTTACAATGGTGAACTTTGCAACGGGGGACAGCGTGATGGACGGAGAAATGCTTGCGTTAATTAATCTCACCGATTCGGGATTTACGGCACAGTGTGTTGTGACCGCAAATCAGGCAAAGAAAGTGAGCGTCGGCACGCAGGCGGATGTGACAAACGGCTACGGCTGGGGCGTTAAGGCACATGTTACCGACATTCGCACGGATACGCAGAATCCCACAGGTGCCGACAAGATCCTGACCTTTGAAGTTTCAGGGGATGTGACCGTTGGACAGACGCTTTCCTTCTCCATACCATGCTCAAGCGCAAGCTATGACTGTGTTGTTCCCACAAGTGCGATCATGGAGGACAATGAGGGCAAGTTCGTCATGGTTGTTACCGCAAAGAGTACGCCTTTGGGCAACCGCTATTATGCGAACCGTGTCGGCGTAGAGGTGCTGGCAGCGGATGAAATCAGCAGTGCCGTTTCCGGTGACATTCTTTCCTCGGATTTTGTCATTACCACATCTGAAAAGCCGCTGAAAAACGGCATGCAGATCCGGATGGAGGACTGATAGCATGAAAATTCGCAAAAGGCAGTGGATCAGCGGCGGGGCAGCCGTGCTTTCACTGGCGGTATTCGGTGTGCTGACAGCAGTCAGCAGCCATCTATCGGGGCTGCATGAAGCCCAGTACGCTGCACAGCGCTGGCAGGCGGACAGTGATCTTCGTTATGCGCAGATGAGTGCGTTCTACCCAGCGGATGCAGGGGTAACGGAGGATAACCTGCAGTTTCTGCGAGAGACAGTGGACGCCGCGATGCGTTCCGCATCACTGACCGCAGCAAGTGAGGGCGCAAGGGTCTGGTGTGACGCTTTCAGCGCACCTGCCGGTACGGTGCAGGCGAGCGGTACAAAGCGTTATTCCGTGCAGGCAGAGGTAACGGCAGTCGGCGGCGACTATTTCAATCTGCATGCACCGGTGCTTTGCAGCGGCAGTTTTCTGCAGGAAGGCGACCTGATGCAGGATAGACTGGTGCTGGATGAAACGCTTGCATGGCAGCTGTTTGGTTCATCGGACGTGGCAGGGATGGAGGTGCAGATCGGCAGCCGGATGTATCGGGTTGCAGGTGTTGTGGAACAGGATGACGATTACGCCGCAAAAAAGGCATATGGAGAGATTCCGAGGATGTACATTCCCTTTGATTTGTATGAGGAATGGGCAGCGGAAAGGGGCAGTACCGCTGTCATCACCTGCTATGAAATGGTGCTGCCCGATCCTGTACGCAGCTTCGCAAAAAACATCTTCGAACAGGCGGCAAATATGGGCGGCGGCACTAAAATACTGCAAAATACGGAGCGATTCTCGATTTCAAGCCGTTGGAAGCATCTTTGCAGCCTTCATGATATGCTGGTGGTTTCGGATAGTCTTGCCTACCCTTACTGGGAAAATGCCGCAAGGATTGTGGATTTTGACTTAGCCCTCCTTCTGGCAGGACAGATCCTGTTCCTTGTGCATCCGATCATTATGGCACTTTGGATTCTGTGGAAGATCTATCACAGGTTTGATGCGTTCATAACAGAAAAACGTCGGGCGCACAAAAATCGTTTTCGCTCACTGATCAAATCCAACTGAAGCTGTCATCTTTTACAAAGTTAACGCATACAAATTGTGCAGTTATACAAATTTGAATACGATCTTCAAAAATGTGTCAGGATTCTTCCTTTTGATGTGTATTGAGTACAGAGAGACAAAGCTCTGTACTCATTTTTTTATAGAAAGGAAAATGGATATGAAAATAAATAAACTTACAGCCCTTGCCGCAGCCATGGTATTGGGCGTTACCGCGTTCAGCGGCTGCGGAAAACAGAAGGAGAAAGCCACACTGGAACTGAACATGGACAATTCCTGGCGCAGCGAAATAACACTTACGGGCGTTTCCCATAGCGCAATGTTCTCTGTCGAGAAGAACATGCTTTGCTATAAGTCAAAGCCCAACGGAGAAGAGGAATTTGTGCTGTACGATCTGAAAAATGGAGGGTACAAGCGTTTTCTCTCTGAAACATCGGAGAGTCTTGTGGGGGCAGAACGTCTGAGCTGTGTTCCCATCCGACTGCCTGACGGAAATGTCGGGATCATCAACATGGTCTTTCAGGGAATGGGCGGCGGAGAATTTGACATCCACCGCCGCACGATGGATGTCTATGACACAGAAATGCAGTTTCTTGAAACCCGTGAGATCCCGACGGATTTCTGGGGCGATCAATATTTCTATGGCATTTCCAACGCCCTCGACAGCAAGGGCAACTGGTACTGCGCCGATTATGACAGGGAAACGACAGAACCGATCCTGACCGTGTACAACGACAAATTTGAAGCATACGGTGAGATTGAGCTGCCCTCCCGTGCTTATTTGGAGCGCCTGTTCACAGGTGCCGATGGTATGGTTTATGGATTTGCATCCACCTGGGACACCGCAGGAGAGTTGGAAGTATTCAAGGTATACAGGTTTGACGCCGAAGCACGCACCTGCGAGGATATTGGATTATATACCCCCCGAGCGAACGTTTTTGCAACGGGAACACAGGGCTATAATTTCTATTACTCCAATCCGGACGGAATCTATGGTGTTAAGGATGACGAAAGCACACTGGTAGTAAGCTTTATCAATTCCGATTTCTCATCGGGCAGCATCAGGGAGTTCTACCCGATGGAAAACGGAGATTTTGTACTTTTGGAAACGCAGTCCAAACGATATTGGTACGCAACACCACGCTCACAGGAGGAGATCGACAGCACCAAGCTCATCAGCCTTGCGGCGGTGAATTTGTCGAGAGATCTGGAAGAAGCCGTGATCGACTACAACCGTGCGGAATCGGGTTACCGCATTGTCATCAAGGACTACAGCGAATACAACACGATGGATGAGCCGTACCTTGGTTATGACACCATGAAAAAGGACATGCTCGACGGCATTGTTGCGGACATGATCTGCACGGAGGGTGTGAATTTCGAGAGCCTTGCGACAAAGGGGCTGTTTGCCGACTGGTACAAGCTCATGGATGCGGACGAGGAATTTGACCGCAGCGACTACATCACGAATTTCTTTGAAATCCATGAATACAAGGGCAAGCTGCAGCGTCTGGGCGTTTCCTACAGCATTCAGACATCCGCTGCCAAAACCCGTTATGTGGGCGATACGCAGGGACTGAGCCTTGGAGAACGTATGGATGTTCCGCTTCCCGACGGCATGGACAGATTTCTTTATTATCCCTCGGATATCATGGCGCCGATCTATATGAAAAACCTCCAGACAGGCTGTATTGATCCCAAAACGGCACGGTGCTGCTTTGATTCCCCGGAATTTGTAAAGTTTCTGGAATTTCTCAATGCAATCCCGAAATCGGACAGGTATTATGAGGGGGATTACCAGAGGGCAGGCGATAATTCGTGGAAGGAGGATCAGATTCTTTTCTATGATTTTGAGATCACACAGCCCATTGATCTGCATGCCGTATACCGTGCCACCTTCTTTGACGAAGAAACAACGCTGACAGGCTACCCGATGGTGTGGGACGAGGGCAATGGCGGTGTGTTTGAAACGCCCTTTACGGTTTCCATCAATGCACAGTCGGGCGAAAAGCAAGCCATCTGGGATTTCATGAAGCATCTGCTTTCGGAGGATTACCAGAAGCATCTTACCGACTCCATGCCCGTGCATGAGGGAGCGTTGGAGTATAAGCTCAATGAGGCGGAGCATATGAACGGGGCAACTGTTGGCGAGTATCCGTCTGTGATTCAGATCGGTGAGATGAAGGAATGGGAAACCGACCTTCTGCGTGACTACATCCACGGTATCCGCACCTGTCAGTACTATGACACGAAGATGTACACGATTCTGATGGAAGAAGCGGAGAAGATGCTCGCAGGCGACCAGACACCCGAAGAAGCTGCAAAGATGATCCAGTCGAGAGTTTCGATTTATCTGAGTGAGCAGTCATAAGGAGGAACTGATATGAAAATAAATATCCTGAAACTCACAGCCTTTGCCGCCGCAATGGTATTGGGCGTTAGCGCATTCAGCGGCTGTGGAAAACGTAAGGAGAAAGCCACACTGGAACTGAACATGGACAATTCCTGGCGCACGGAAGCATGCGGTGGTCTGACCCATAGTCCGATCTTCACGATCGGCACGCACATACTCTGCGGAAGGACACGTCCCGACAAAAGCACGGAATACCTGTGGTACGATATGGAAACGAAGGAGAGGAAGACATTCTTCCTGCGTGCGCAGGAGGAAAAGGAAGCGCTTGAGCATCTGGAAATTACGGAGCATCGTCTGCCCGATGATCGTATTGCGTTCATCGGCAGGGCCTATCAGAATGTGCGTGGCAAGGAGGTAACAAAGCGCCGCTTTGCGGAAATCTATGACAGCTCCATGAACTACCTCGAAACCCGTGAAATTCCGACCGAGCCGTTTGGCGAGACCCAATATATCCGTGGCCAGCAGCTTTTCGACAGCAGCGGCAACTGGTATGTTCTTGCATACAACTACAACTACATGCAGTATGACCAGACGGGTGATGTGTTTGCAGAGGTATTCAACAGCGAATATGAGAAATACGGCGAGATCAAACTGCCGAGAATACAGGGCGCCACTCCCAGATTGTTCACCGATCAGGAAGGGAAGATGCATGCGGCAATCATTACCTACGATGCGGATTATAATGGCTACACCAAGGTCTACAAGCTGGATGCAGAGGGGCGTACCTGCGAGGACACGGGCGTTGTGATCCCCGAGGATGTCTATTATTTTACAACCGGAACACAGGGCTATGATTACTACTACATGACGGATAACGGTCTTTACGGTGTTTCTGAAAACGAAGCGGTAAAGGTCATTGACTGGATCAATTCCGACTACAAGCCCGAAGAGGTGAGATGGTTCTACCCGCTGGATGACGGGACATTCCTTCTGACGGTTGGCGGCAGGGCGCATTATCATGCAACGCCGCGTTCACAGGAGGAGATCGACAGCACCAAGCTCATCAGTCTTGCGACCGTGGGACTGACGGAGGATCTGCTCGATGCCGTGATCGACTACAACGTTGAGGAATCGGGCTATCGCATCATCGTCAAGGACTACGGCGAATACAACACGATGGAGAATCCGCATCAGGGCTACGAAACCATGAAAATGGATATGCTCGATGGTATCGTGGCGGACATGATCTGCACGGACGGTGTGAATTTTGAAAGCCTTGCGACAAAGGGCATGTTCGGCAACTGGTACACGCTCATGGATGCGGATAAGGAGTTTGACCGTGGAGACTATCTGACCAATTACTTTGAAACGCATGAGTATGACGGGGAGCTGCAGCGGCTGGGCTTTTCGTACAAGATCGAAACCACCGTTGCCAAAACAAAGCACATTGGCGACAGACAGGGGATGAGCCTTGGTGAGCAGGTGGATTTCCCCGTGCCGGAAAACATGGATGTTTATTGTCATTATCCTGCGGAATACATGATACCGATGTATCTGCGCTATCTCCAGACAGGCTGCATTGATCGTGAAACGGCAAAGTGTTGTTTTGATGCACCGGAGGTGGTGCAGGTTCTGGAAATGCTCAACCGTGTGCCGCAGGAGGATGATTATTACAAGGCAGTGGAAAGGGGCGAATTTTCCGATAACGTGTATCTGTGTGATGATGGTGTTTATCGTGGCGCCTATGAGCTTGACAGGATGCTCTTTTACTTTGACACATTTGAACAGCCCATTGACCTGCGAGGCAGCCGCCGTGCGAATTTTGCGGATGTGGATATTACCCTTGCAGGCTTCCCGATGGTATGGGACGAGGGAAACGGCGGCGTGTTCAATACGCCATTTACCGTATCCTTTAATGACAATTCCGCTGAGAAAACGGCAATCTGGGACTTTGTCAAACACCTGCTTTCGGAGGATTACCAGAAGAGTCTGTACCATTCCATGCCCATTTTGGAGAGTGCACTTGAATACAAGCTTGACGAGGCAGAGCATCTTGTGACTGCCAAAGTCGGGGAGATGTTCATCGGCGAGATGGAACCATGGGAAACCGATATTATGCGGGATTATATCTACGGCATCCGTACCTGCTGGTACTACGATGAAACAGTGTACAGAATTATGCTGGAGGAAACAGAAAAAATGATGGCAGGCGATCAGACACCCGAAGAAGCTGCAAAGATGATGCAGTCGAGAGTTTCGATTTATCTGAGTGAGCAGTCATAAATAAACAAAGGGAGAAATGCGTATGAAACGAAAACTTACCGCAATTGCAGTTTCTGCTGCAATGATAATTGCCCTCACCGGATGCGGCAAGCAGGGCGAACTGAATAGCAATACCGACGAAACCAAAAGAACGGACGAAATCATTATTGACGAGGATGGGAAAATTGTGGGGGATATCCTCTACAATTCCTATCGTCTGGAGGAGATTTCCGATGTGCCGTTCAGGGAACGAGGATTTACCACTGTCGGGAATATCATGTTCCGTGAGGAACAGGAGGAAATCATTAAAGGCACATACCTGTTCTGGTACAATGCTGAAAATGGCAAAACAGGGAAGCTTACCCCGAAATGCATGCAGGAAAAGGCGGCAAATGATACCGCAACACTTTTCACCAAGGCAATGCCCGACGGTAGGATCGGTGTGATCTGCATGATTACCGAGGATATGGGAAATTACAACTACAAGGCGAAATACCGCTGTATTGAGATCTATGACGAGAACCTCAATTACGCCGAAACCATTGAAATTCCCGAAGCAGCCGCAAAGGAGCTGTTCCTGCACAGCGGTAATTTCAGCGTGGATAGTAACGGTAACTACTATTTTCTGCAATGGGATGCGGAAAGACAGATCCAGATGATCGAATGTTTTGACAAGGATTTCAGCCGTTACGGGGACATCGCCTACCCGACCACGATGCAGCTGACAGGTCTGTTTCAGGGTGGGCATGGCGAAGTTTACGCAGAATTTGTCAAATATGACAAGAATAACGGAAGCAACGACTATTACAAGGTTTATCGCCTTGATGCAAAGGCAAGAACCTGCACGGAGATTCCGAAATCCATCAGCCCCCGAGGTAACAGTGCAACATATTTCCGTGCAGGCACAAATGGATATGATTTCTACTACTCCGATGACTACGGTATCTACGGTATGAAGGGCGATACCACCACCTGTGTGATGAGCTTTATCAATTCCGATATTCCGGTCGGCAGTGTGTGGTTTTACGCCCCCTTTGAAAACGGTGATTTCTACATTCAGACGCTCACATACAGCGGCTCCACCTTTGAAAGTGCCTGTTATCTGGCAAGACAGCGTACACCGGAGGACTATGCGGGGACGCAGCTCATCACCCTTTCTACAGTCGGGATGTACGACACGCTTGAGGAGATCGTGATTGCCTATAACAAGCAGGAAACCGGCGTGCGCATTATTCTGGAGGACTATGCAAGCTACAACACCACCGAAGATCAGACGCTTGCGCATGCAAAGCTGCGTGAGGATCTGCTGAATGGAATCGTTGCGGATGTAGTCTGTACGGACGGGCTGAATTTTGAGAGCCTTTCAAGCAAGGGACTCTTTGCGGACTGGTACGACCTGATGGATGCGGACGAAGAATTTGACCGCAGTGATTATCTGGAAAACTATTTCAAGAGCATGGAGTATCAAGGAAAACTCCAGAAGCTCGGTGTTTCCTTCCATGTCCGCACAGCCCTTGCAAAAACGGAGCATGTGGGAGAAACACAGGGACGTACCCTCACGGAAATGCTGGAGCTGTCTGACGGGATGGAACCGTTCTATTTCTACAACCGTGACCTTGCAATGGAATTTTGGTTTTCCGCTGCACAGAGCAGTTTCATCGACCGTGACAAGGCGCAGTGTTATTTCAACACGCCTGATTTTGTAAAGCTTCTGGAACTGATCAAGACCTATTCTGCGGACGGATACAGCGGTATTTGGCAATTTTCCTACATCGGCGAGCAGCCGCCGCTGCAGGATGCAATGGCGTATCAGGAAGACCGTTTGCTTGTGAATTTTATGACCATCAGCCAACCCATCGACTACTATGCAGCGACACGCACGGTGTTCCGTGATACGCCCGTTACGTTCATCGGCTATCCGACGGCGAAGGAAGGCAACGGCGGCGTGTTCCAGAGTGATTTTACACTCTGTGTCAATGCGCAGTCGGAGGAAAAGGACGCAGTCTGGGATTTCATGAAATATCTGCTCTCGGAGAAATACCAGAAGAAGCTGAATGCCTCCCTGCCCATCCACAAGGGGGTTCTCGATGAGAAACTGACGCTCGGTACAAAGCAGTTTATGGCGACAACAATTTTTGACGGCAAAAACGTGAACATCGGTGCTGCAACACCTGAAAGCATGGAAACGCTTTCCGAGTATATCTATCAAATCGACACGGCATTCTACTCCGACCCCATCGTGACACAGATTCTGACCGAGGAAGCGGAAATGTTCCTTGCAGGTGACCAGACCGCAGAACAGGCGGCGAAAATGATGCAAAGCCGTGTTAGTATTTATTTGAGTGAGCAGTCTTAATGGAGTTGATGTTATGAAAATAAGGAAATATCTGGCGCTTTCCCTTTCCGTCCTGTTCCTTTGTGCCGGATGCGGCAGAACTGCTGTACAGGAGGATACTGCCCCAAGCGATCCTGTCGGCACAGAGGAGATTTCCGAAACAGAATCGCCGAGGGAGGAGATCGTCATAAAAATGGCGATGCATACAAGCCTGAATCAGGAAATCACCAACGCTGTCCGTACATTCAATGAAGCGGACAACGGTTACAAAATCGAATATGTGGACTATGACGAATATGATGATGCGGATAGTTATACCAGTGACGGCGCATTACTGCCCGGTGGGTGGTCAAAAGCGGATTTCGAATTGCAGATGGATATTCTGAAAGGGGATACGGTGCATATCGTCCCCGATACAGCTTTTGGTGATGAGGGAAAATTTGATATCTTGAAGGAAAAGGGTGCATTCATCGACCTGTATCCCTATTTGGATGGGGATGCAGAGATCAATCGTGATACGCTGGATACCCATGTGCTGGAGCTGTGCGAAACGGACGGAAAGCTCTGTTATCTGCCGACATTCTACTGGATCGAAGGTATGATAGGAAAAACGGAGTATGTCGGAGAGAAAGAGGGCTGGACATTTGCAGAGCTGAAGGCACGCTGGAATGCCATGCCGGATCATGCAACGTTCAATCACCAGACAACAAAGTATGGCGTGTACTGGGAGATACTGCGCAGTAATCTGGGGGCTTTCCTTGATTACAGCAACGGCACATGTTCCTTTGATTCCCCCGAATTTGTGGAAATGCTGGAATTCTGCAATTCCTTCAAGGTAATATATGAAGCGGTAGAAGCGGATTCAAGAAATCCCAATTTTGTCAGATCTTTGATGTTGGATGGTTTTGAAACATACCATAGAGCGGTCGGCAGTGACAGCGGAGAAGATTATACCTTGATCGGGTATCCGACAGAGGAAGGAAACGGCGCATTTCTGAATACGAATTATTATCGCTATGCCATCTGTGCGGACGCACCACAGGAAATTCAGGATGGTGCATGGGAGTTTATCCGAATGCTCATGGACGAGGATTTCTGCTGCGACATGTACAACAAATACAACAGGCATGTGGGATTTCCGGTCAATCGTATTGCTTTTGAACGCCTTGCACAGGAGGAGCTGAACCGTCCGGAGGAAGAACAGTATTCCCATGGGAATATGACGCAGGCAGAATATGATAGGCTCTGCGCCTATATCGAAAGCATTGATACCATGAATGATTTGATTGATGATGATCTTGAAAACATCGTGAACGAGGAGATCGACCGACTGTTTCACGGCAGCTGCACCGCACAGCAATGTGCTGATATGATTCAGAGCCGTGCATCAATTTACATCGCCGAAAGATCATAAGGAGATAAATTATGATAAGGAATATTCTGAAACATGTGTCCCTTGCCATTGCAGCTGTGCTGGCAGCGGTATTTCTCACATCCTGCCGCCAGCCGGTACCAACCACGAGAGAACCTGCTGTCACGGAGCCAAGCGTGCAGAATGACTCCGAAAAGAGCAGCAGTCTGACCGTTACCCTCTCGCACGCCTATGCATCCGAGCAGGTGCTTGCGGGGATGCATCACCTTGCGGAAACGTACATGCTGGGAAATCTTGCGGCGGTTGTCAGCTTTACCGAGGATATGCAAAATACGCTCACTGTTTTTGATGCAGAAAGCGGCGGCGTGCTGATAGAGCTGACATACCCCGAACAGCAAAAGCCCATCGGCGTGATGCAGATGCAGCAGGGTTATGCGATTGCCCTGCGCAATACCGTGAGCGATGGGGAATATGCCTACAGCCTGCATCTTTATGATGAAAGCTGGAATAGGACGGGGGAACGGGATTTTACCGCATCCATCGGAAGCGATGTGACAGCCACGGTGATACTCAGGGATGGAAAAGGCAATTTTGCACTCCGTACAGCAGATGCGCAGTCAGCGATTGTGGTACTGGATGAGAATTTCGGGAAGATCGGCAGCGTGGATTCGATCGGCACATGGATCCACTCGCTCATCATCGGAAACGACGGCGAGATCTATGCGTATTACAACACAGGCGGCAGTGAGGCGGTTGCAAGAATTAACCAGTCCACATGGAACTATACACGCATGCAGCCCGAGGGAATGCCGTCAGCGCCTGCGCAGATCGGCAGCGGCTACGGTGCGTATGAATTTCTGGTGCAGGACGAGAAGGGCGCATACGGTGTGGATGCAGAGAACGAAGTCTGTGAAAAACTCATTGACTGGGTGAATTCCGACTTTTCGGCAGCTGTCGGTGTCAATGCCCTGCCCGATGGCAGATGCTTTCTGACGGAATATGATTCCGGAACAAGCATGGTGAGCGCATGGATTCTGCGTAAAAAAACGCAGGAGGAGCTGAAGGCTCTGGAGATCATTTCCCTTGCAACGATTCACGAAAACCGCAGTCTGGAAAGAGCCGTTTCGCTATTTAACCGCCAAAGATCGGATATCCGTATTGTAATCGAGAACTATAGCAAATACAATGAGGACGGTGGATGGGAGCAGGGATTGGAGAAATTCAAACGGGATATGGTGGAAAACAAGGTTGCCGACATCATCTGCACCGACGATCTCCCATTTGCAGGCTTTGCAAACAAGGGGCTGTTTGAGGATCTCTATCCCTTTATGGAACAGGATGAGGAATTTGATATGAATGCGTATTACATGAATTATTTTGCTTCCATGGAATACGGCGGCAAGCTTTTGCACATCAGCCCAGATTTCTGCATCAGCACAGCCATTGGCAAGAAGAAATATCTGGGGGACAGGCAGGGGCTGAGTTTTGAAGAATATGCGCAGCTTGCAGAGAGTCTGCCCGGGGGAATGGATATGTTCCCGAATATCTGTCGGGAGGAGGCACTGCGCAGTCTCGTCACGGAACAGCTTGCCTGCTTTATTGATGAGGAAAAGAGTAGCTGCCGCTTTGATACCCCCGAATTTGTACAGATGTTGGAGCTTTGCGGCAGCTATCCATCCAAAAAGGAAATGCAGTCACAGATTCGCTATCCCTATGAGGAACTTGCCTATCGGGAGGATGCAGCGCTGCTCCATACCCGTGCACTGCGTACCGTCTACGATCTGCATCTGGTGCAGGATGGCGTTTTCGGGGGAGAGGCGATCACGCTTCTCGGAAAGCCTGCCGTAAACGGCGGCAGCGGCGCAGCATTTGTTTCCAATACACCCCTTGCCATGTCCTCGCAGTCGCAGTACAAGGAGGAAATCTGGGACTTTTTCAAATTCCTCCTGTCGCAGGAGTATCAGGATACCCTGTATTTCACACTTCCCGTGCGGCGCAGCAGTCTGCAAAAGCAGATGGATTCTGCGATGCAGGAGAAGGAATGGCTGTTCCCTCTTGGTGAAGAAACGCTCAGACTCGGAGCGATCACGCAGGAAGAAATGGACACGCTGCTTGCGTATATTGAAACGGTACGCAATAACAGCCGCTATGACAGTACAGTATACAACATTGTATACGAGGAGGCAGGGATGTATTTTGCGGGCGATCAGACTGCTCAAAAGGCGGCGGAAACCATCCAGTCGAGAGCTTCGATTTATCTGAGTGAGCAAAGCTGAAAATCAGAGTTTGGCATGTTCTACAAGTTTAGCTTTGCGTAATTGTACATTGTAACGAAGTTGCAATTTGTTTTATAAAAAGTGTCAGGATTCTTCCTTCTGATGTGTATTGAGTACAGAGATGTAAATTTCTGTACTCATTTTTTATGATGACGATTAGAAAGGATGATTTTTATGAATAACATGAAACTCGCTGCGATCTCACTTGCCGTTGTGATGGTACTGCCCCTGTTCACGGGCTGTCAGAAGGAAAAAACGGGCGCAACACTGGAGGTTGACCTGACCAAATCCTACCGTTCCGAACAGGTTCTTGTGGGGGAGGAGGGCTTTCCCCTGTGTTCCTTCGGCAACAGCGTGTTTTATCAGACTTATGACAATTCCCAGAACAGCACTCTGATTTATCAATATGATGCCAATACAGGAGAAGCAAAGGAACTGGAGCTTGCCTATCAGAAAGACGGTGCAGGACGGCAGGTAAGACCCGATGCGATCGTCACACTGCCCGATGACAGGATCGGCGTGATCATTAATGACTACAGGGTGGGTTCCAACTGGAAACCCACGGATATGATGCGTTTCGTAGAGATCTACGATGCGGATATGAAGTATCTGGAAACAATAGAGATCCCCGAAAGCGTAGCGAATGAAGAGAATATTACGAACAATCGTGTCACTGTGGACAGTGACGGCAACTGGTTCATCAGTTTTCAGGACATCAACGGCAATAGCGTGCTCGATGCCTATGACAGCGAATTTCAGAAATATGGCAGCATTCGTATTCCCACGGAACTGAATGTGCAGTCCCTGTTCACGGCAGCCGATGGCACGGCTTGTGCCTGCCTGCAGGGGAGCGATGCTTCGGGGAATATCTATAAGATGATCCGTCTGGATGCAAGGGGAAAGAGCTATGAGGAGATTCAGGCACCCATTTATGCAGAGTATCTGCGTGGCGTATGCACGGGAACGAATGGCTATGATTTTTGCTACTATGATGATGAAATGCTCTGGGGCGTGAAGGAGAATACATCCGAAGAAGTTATCAGCTGGATAAATTCCGATTTCTGCAACGGCATCTACGTCTGCGAGGCGCTGGAGAACGGGCAGTTTCTGGCATATCCTTTTACCGGTGACAATCAGGATGAGCTGTGGCTGCTCAGCAAGCGAACTGCTGAGGAAATCGAGAATATTCAGCTCATTACGCTTGCAACACTTGATCTGAGCTGGTCGCTTGAGCAGGCGGTTGTGGACTATAACCGTGCAAGCACGGATTACCGCATTTTCATCAAGGACTATGCGGAATATAATGAGATCCCCTATGACAACACCAGCGGCGGCATGGAGAAATTCAAGGAGGATATGCTTTCGGGCGTGATCGCCGACATGATCTGCGCCGATAACCTGAATTTTGAAAGCCTTGCAAACAAGGGTTTGTTCGAGGACTGGTACGACATCATGGAAAAGGATGAAAGCTTCAACAAGGATGATTACCTCCCGAATTACTTTGAAGCATACCAAAGCGGCGATGCGCTTTTGCGGCTCGGTGTGGATTTTTACGTCCTGACAAGCGCTGCCAAGACAGCGCACGTGGGAGAGAAACAGGGTATCACCCCCTCTGAACTGAAAGAGCTTGCCGAAACGCTCCCCGAGGGCATGGAAGTTTATAATGTGTATCACAGGGACATCACAGTCTCGAACTATTTCCACGGCATGCAAAATACATATATTAACCGTGACAAAGCGGAGTGCTATTTCAACACCCCCGAATTTAAGGCCATGCTGGAGCTGTTTGCGTCCCTGCCCGATGGTTACCAAAGTAATCTGACGGAGCTTTGTTATCGGGATGACAAGGTATTGCTGTGCAATACGAGTTTCAACGATCCCATAGACTACCATGCACTTGCACGCACCACATTTGCCGATGAGAAGTTCACGCTGATTGGTTATCCGATGAACACTGATGACGGAAACGGCGGTATTTTCTCCACAGACTTCACCCTGTCCGTGAACGCACAGTCCAAGCAGCAGGCGGCTGTCTGGGATTTCATGAAGCATCTGCTTTCAGAGGACTATCAGAAAAAGCTTTCAGGCATGCCAATTCATCTGCCCACACTGGAAAACAAAATGGAGCTTGCGACAAAACAGACAATGGCAACTGCCTATTTCAACGGTACAGAGGTGAATGTGGGCGCAGCTACGCAGGAGGAAATAGCGGAGCTGATGGCGTACATCAAGGGCATCAAAACGAGCTATTACCATGACCGTATCATTTACAATATCCTGATGGAGGAAACGGAAATGCTCTTTGCAGGGGATTGCACCGTGGAAACGGCAGCGGATATGATCCAGTCGAGAGTGTCCCTGTATCTGAGCGAACAGTCTTAAACAAATAAAAACCCAAAAGGAGAAATGAGTATGAAAAGAAAACTTACTGCAATTGCCATTGCTGCTGCAATGATGCTCGGCGGCTTCACCGGATGCGGATTCCAGAAGGAAGATGGGGCAACACTGGAACTTTCCATGGAAAACTCCTGGCACATTGATAAGACGCTCAAAAGCGTGACGCATGATCCGCATTTTGCGGTCGGGACGCATATCCTCTGTTCTAGGGTTCTGCCCAACGGCGGCGGTACGGAATACTGCTGGTATGACCTCGAAACCCAGCTCGGTACACGCTTCAAGCCGCAGTGTACCAAGGAAATCGAGCCGCTGGAACGTGTGAACTCTGACCCCATCGAATTCTCCGACGGCACATTCGGCATCGTCTGCATGATCTATCAGGGCAAGGGCGGCGGCGAGTTCGATATTCATCGCCGCTGTATGGAGGTCTATGACGCAGACTTAAACCTCCTCGAAACCCGTGAACTGCCGCACCAGATGTTCGGGGATGATTATTTCCGTCCGAAGGATACCTTTGCCGACAAGGACGGCAACTGGTATGTCATGCGTGCCGATGAATCAACAAACTATGAGCAGATGATCCATAGCTACAACAGCGACTTCCAGCTGTACGGCAGAGCCGAACCGCCGTCGGATATGTTCAACTATATGTTCGCCACGGCGGATGGGACGGTTTATGCAAGCTATCTGCAATATGACAATGCCGGCGGTGCTTATGAAAAGCTCTACAAGCTCGATGCCGTCAACCATTCCGCAGAACCTACTTCCCTGACGCTTGAAAGCGCATACGGCTATATGATGGGCACAAACGGCTATGATTTCTACTACCAGACACAATACGGCATTTTTGGCGTGAAAGGAGAGGAAACCACGCAGGTTGTCAACTGGATCAACTCCGATCTGATGAATGTCTATACCTGCATTCCGGTCGATGACGGCACGTTCGTTGTCAATGACAACAGCGGCTACTGGCATCTCACGCCCCGTACACAGGAGGAGATCGACAGCATTCAGACGATCACCCTTGCGGCGGTCGATCTGGATACTTCACTGCTTGGAACGGTCATGAACTACAACCGTGAGGAAACGGGCTACCGTATTCTGGTCAAGGACTACGGCGAATATGATACCCCCGATGAACCGCACAAGGGCTATGAGGTCATGAAAGAGGACATGATGAACGGCATCATTGCGGATATGATCTGTGCGGACGGACAGAATTTCGAGAGTCTTGCCGGAAAGGGGCTTTTCGCCGACTGGTATGAACTGATGGACGCAGACCCCGAATTCAACAGAGAGGACTATTTCCAGAATTTCTTTGAAGCCTATGAATACAAGGACAAGCTCTTGCGGCTTGGTGTGAGCCATGAGATCATGACGGGCATTGCAAAGACGGAATATGTCGGAACGGCGCAGGGGCTTTCCCTCGGGGAACAGCTGGACATCCCTTTGCAGGAGGGCATGGACAGATGGATCTATTCGCCTGCGGAAACGCTTGCAGATGCATGGATGCGGAACTTCCAGACCGGCACGATCAACAGGGAAACAGCGGAGTGTTATTTTGATTCGCCGGATTTTGTGAAGCTTCTGGAGGAGCTGAACCGCATTCCGAGGGAGGATGACTTCTACCTGACGATGAATGATAATTATGGTGAGAACTACAAAACCAATTGGACGGAGGATCGTGTGCTGTTCAATGAAATCCCCCTCGGCGACAATCCCATCGGCATCCGTTCAATACGGCGGTACTATTTTGGTGATGCGGATATCACCCTGACCGGATTCCCGATGGTGCAGGTGGAAAATATGGATCGGGGCAACGGCGGTGTGCTCGATGCATGGTTCACCGTATCCATCAATGCACAGTCCGTGGAAAAGGAGAAGATCTGGGATTTCATGAAGTATCTTCTTTCGGAGGAGTACCAGAAGAAAGTCTCCCTGCCTGTCCACAGGGGCGCACTGGAATTTCAGATCGAACAGGCGGAGCACAATGTCAACTTCACGGCATTCGGTCAAATGTTCGTCGGCGCACTCGAACCATGGGAATCCGATATTCTGCGTGACTACATCGAGGGCGTCCGCACCTGTTCCTATTATGATTACAGGGTGCATGATATTCTGCTGGAAGAAGCCGAAAAAATGCTTGCAGGCGACCAAACACCGCAGGAATGTGCGGCGATGATGCAGTCGAGAGTGTCCCTCTATCTGAGCGAACAGTCTTAAACAAATAAAAACCCAAAAGGAGAAATGAGTATGAAAATTAAACTTACTGCAATTGCCATTGCTGCTGCAATGATGCTCGGCGGCTTCACCGGATGCGGATTCCAGAAGGAAAAAGGCAGTACGCTGGAGATCAGTATGGAAAATTCGTGGCGCAGCACCCAGATCAAAACAAAACAGGGCTATACCCCCGTCCACGCATGGGACAACTGCCTGCTGCTGTCGAGGAGCAACAACCGCACCTTCATTGAAAGCTTTCAGTTCATCAACACCGAAACAGGCGAAACCGTGGACTTTGATCCGAAATGCGCCGAGGAACGATCGGCGGCAAGCAATCATATCGGATGCAGTACGGCATTTGAATATGCTGACGGCACGATTGGGCTTGTCATGTATGAAAATAACCGTTATGATGGTGTTCTGCGTTACTGCATCGAAATCTATGACGCACAGATGAACTATCTGCGCACCGAGGAAATTCCCGAAGAGTTTTATAAGGATCAATATCTTTACGGTGCAGTGGACAATCAGGGCAACTGGTACATCAATAATGGCGGTCCGTTTGTGTGCTACAACAGCAAGTATGAAAAATACGGTGAGATCAAACTACCGGAAGGTACTCAAGGCATTATGGAAATGGTACGGGGCAAGAAGGACGGCACGATGTATGTAAGCGTTCAGAAGAATGCGAACGGCATGGATTATTTTGAGATCTACGAGGTGAACGCCGCAAACCGCACCATGGAAAGCACGGGTGTGTTCAATTCGCAGGAAAGCATCGAAAAATACATGACGCACGAGAGCATTACGTTTTACCACGACAACGATTTTGTCAATGGCGGTACAGGCTATGATTTCTGCTGGTCGGATATCAACGGTCTGTACGGCTACAAGGACGGGGAGGAAACGCAGATCATCAGCTGGATCAATTCCGATTTCCCCGTGGGCGAGGTGAGCGAAGCGTATTTCATGGAAAACGGTTCCGTGATTGCCATGACAGGTAGTTTTTCCTCTCCGAAATACTACCTCTGCACCCCCAGAACACAGGAGGAGATCGACAATACAAAGCTTATCAGCCTCTCCACGCTCGGACTTTTTACAGCGCTCGAATCTGCGGTCATTGACTACAACAAGGCGGAAAGCGGCTATCGCATCGTTGTTGTGGATTACAACCAATACAACACCAACGAGGACGATACCCTCGGTGCCGCAAAGCTTCGTGAGGACATGCTCAATGGTATTGTTGCAGACATGGTCTGCACGGATGGCATGCAGTTTGAAAATCTCGCAAACAAGGGACTGTTCGCCGACTGGTACGACCTGATGGATGCGGATGAATCCTTCAACAGGGAGGACTATCTCCAGAATTTCTTCCACGCCTATGAATACGATGACAAGCTTCAGCGCCTTGCCGTGCAGTACAGCGTCCATACGACAGCGGCAAAAACGGAATTTGCCGAAGGCTTGGAAGGCATGAGCCTTTCACAGCTGCCTGCCCTGATCGACAGTGTTCCCGAGGGGATGGATCTTTATGTGACCTCAAGTCGTGAATGGTTTATCGAAGAGGATCTTCCGTATTTTATGAATGCCTTTGTGGACGCAAAGCAGGCGAAATGCTATTTTGATACCGAGGGCTTTACAAGCATATTGACACACATCAGCGAATTGCCGACGAATATACAGCTTGGAGAGATGTGGGAATCAGAGTCCCCCGACCTGCCTCCAAGTTACAAAGAGCAGCACCTTGCCTTCCAGCAGAACCGTGCATTCATTGCAAGCGACGTGTTCTATCAGCCGATTGATTTCCGTGCAATGAACCGTCTGACATTCCGTGATGCACCTGTGACGATGGTGGGCATTCCCATGGACTATGACGAGGGCAACGGCGGCTTGTTCCGTGCGGACTTCACGGTGTCGGTCAACGCACAGTCGGAGCAGCGCACGGCGATCTGGGATTTCATGAAGCATCTTTTGCAGGAGGAATACCAGTCGAGCCTGAACGATTCCTTCCCCGTACACAGGGGCGCACTGGAAGCAAAGCTTGAGCAAACCACACACATGGTCGGTGCAAAGGAATATTTCGGCGCAGGTGAAGCGCACATCGGTGAATCAAATCCCGAAGAAATGGGCAAGCTGCGCACCTATCTGGAAGGAATCCAGACAGCGTATTACTATAATCAAACGGTTTATGACATCATGATGGAGGAAATCGAAAAATATATCGAAGGTGACTGTACCGCACAGGAATGCGGCAGGCTGATCCAGTCGAGGGTGAGCATTTATCTGAGTGAGCAAAGCTGAGCAGACAGTGCCCCGACCCGCAGAACCGAAGGAAAGGAGCAAATACCATGAGAACAAAGAAATTGACGTCCCTGCTGATGGCTGCAATTCTTGCAGTTACGCCCCTGACAGGCTGCCGGAAAAACAGAACCGGCGCAACACTGGAGGTTCCGCTGGAGAATTATTACCGCAGCGAGGAAATTACGCATGCAAGCGGCTGGAGCGCACTCAATGCCATCGGGGACTGCATGTATTTCAATCATTATACAGCGCAGCAGAAAAGCATTGTGCTGCTCGAATACAACACCATAACGGGCGTAAGCCGTGAGATCACGCCTGCGTGCGAGAAGGAACGGGATCCTGCAAACAGTCTTGGCGCATCCATCGTCATGGAACTGGAGGACGGCAAGAGGGGGCTTCTCTGTCAGGAATATAAGGCGGCAGCCTTTCAGGATACGGAGATCATTCGCCGCTGCATTGAGATCTACGATGCGGACTGGAATCTGCTGGAAACAAAGGAGGTTCCGGAAGATTTCTGCGAGGATGTCAGTCTTAGTCATTATACCGCCGCATGGGATATGCAGGGAAATTTCTTTGTTTACGCAGAAAACAGGCAGACAGGTGAAAAGCGCATCGACACCTATAACAGCGAATTTGTGCAGTATGGTTCCATCCCCCTGTCCCCCGATGGATTTTCTACCAATCCCTTTGTGAAGGACAGGGAGGGAAATGTCTATCTTTCATGGATGCAGTTCAACAACACCGGACATGCCGACCAGCGGCTCTACCGTCTGTCGGCTGTTGACCGCACGATGGAGGATGTGGATACCGCCATTAATTTCAGCGGCGAGCCTCATATTGTCAGCGGTACGGGGGATTATGATTTCTTTTATATAAGCGACGCCGATCTGTTCGGTGTCAATGCCGATGGCAGGGCAAAAATCATCGACTTTGTCAATTCCGATTTCAAAAAGGAGGACATCATAGACTGCACCGTCCTTTCGAATGGAAAATTCATTATCGAATACAGAGTGCAGGACAAGAACACCTTCTGGCTTGCCGAAAAACGCTCGCAAGAGGAAATTGAAAACACGAAGTTCATCACACTTGCCGCAGTCGGAACCTATGACAAGCTTGTCGATGCGGTAATGGATTTCAACCGTGAAAACAATGGCTGGCGCATCATGATCGTGGACTATGCCGAGGGCGAGGATCCCGAACAGATCAAGGAAGGTCTTGCACGCATGCAGGAGGATATGAGGGACGGCTTTGTGGCGGATCTGATCTGCACGGACGGGCTGAACTTCGAGAGCTTTGCAAGCAAGGGATTCTTCGATGACTGGTACGCACTGCTTGCACAGGAGGAAGAATTTCACCGTGAGGATTATCTGGAAAATTTCTTCCGTGCCTATGAGTATGACGGAAAACTCCAGCGGCTGGGCTTTGATTTCACGGTCTATACGCAACTTGCAAAAACTGCGCATGTCGGCGAAAAACAGGGTTATACCATGGCAGAATTTACACAGCTTGTCAATTCATTGCCCGATTCCATGAAGCCCTATCAGTACTACTATTCCATGTTCGACTCCCAGACGGGCGTTGTGGATAAGGGCGTGCAGAAATGCTATTATGATACGCCCGAATATATTGACGTAATGCAGATTCTCAACGGAACGCCTGAACAGCGTGAGCAGGTGACAAATCACGAGCTGGATTTCCGTGAGGACAAGGCGCTCTTTTACCCTTGTACCATCCGCAAGCCCATCGACTATCACGCTATCCGCAAGGCAGCGTTTGAGGATGCGGAGCTTACCTTCACGGGTGAGCCGATGTATATCCTCAAAGGCAACGGCGGACAGTTCCATACCACCTTCACGCTTTCCGTCAATTCCCAGACGCTGCAGTCGGAGGGAATCCGTAATTTTGCGATGCATCTGCTCTCGGAAAAATACCAGAAAAAGCTGAGCATCTCCATGCCCATTCACAAAGCAGCACTGGCGTATTCTTTGGATCTTGCCCAGAAACAGAACATGCATACGACCTACTTCAATATGCAGGAGGTCAATGTGGGTGCTGCCACACCGGAGGAAATGGACGAGCTTCGCTCCTATATCGAGGGCATTGAAGCGGCATACACCAAGGATGAAATAATCTGCAACATCGTTCTGGAGGAAACGGAAATGTACCTCGCCGGTGACCAGAGTGCAGAGAAGTGTGCGGAGATGATCCAGAGCAGGGTATCACTCTATCTGAGTGAGCAATCCTGAGGAATGTTCATTTTTGGGTTCGCAAGTATTAAGGAATGTTTACAGTCTTTGTGATATTCTTGACAATGGGCTTGGAATATGGTATACTTGTATCTGTACTAATCGGAATAATACACTGAATTTATTCTATTATCCGGTAAATGAAGCAATGTTAAATGGAGGAATACGGAAATGAGAATGAAACAGGGTCGTGCGATACTCGGTATTTTGCTTGCAGCGGCTTTGCTGAGCGGCTGTGACGGTGCAAATAATTCATCCGTCATGGAAACACAGCCGCCGACGGAGACAAGACCTGCTGCAACTGAGCCGAAGGACAAAGTGTTCACTGTAGAACCGAACGCCATCGAGGGACTTGTCAGCGTAGAGAAAATGATTCCGCTGAAAGACAAGTATCTGATGGTTGGACTGAATGAATATGACGGACGTGCAGTTGTGCTGTACAACGCCGATACAAATACTGCGGAGAAAAAGACGCTGAATCGCCTTAGCGAAATCGGTGACTTTTTAACGATCGTACCCAATCATGCCGATCAGATCTATATTTTATACGGCGATGAGAACGGAAGCGGAAAGTATGTGGAACTTTATGACAGTACAATGGCGCTTCTGGAGGAATGGGAGATTTCGGAGTTTGTAAAAGAACCGCTGGATTATGCGACTATGCAGGTCGATGGTGCAGGAAATCACTACTTCTTAGGCTGGAATGAAGCGGGTAATCACGAAGTTTGGATCTATGATAAGGAAATGCAGCTGCTTGGACATGTGGGCGGGGAAATGACCATAGGTGATGAGCTGATCCCTGCTGCTGACGGGAAAATGTATTTGATCTATCATGTCGGCGTCAAGGAATCTCGCTTTGCATGCGTAGATCCCGAAGCGCTGAGTATCAATGACATTCCTGCGGCGAATATTCCGATTTATCATAATTCCACTGTTGCCGGAACAAACGGTTATGATTTTTACTTCAATGCACAGGAAGCACTGTATGGCATTCATGCAGCGGAAGGCACTTGCGATGTAATCATCGACTGGGCAAGCACCATGTTTGACGGCAAAGATATCCGAGGCGTTTTCGCTCTGCCGAATGAGAATTACCTTGTCAGCAATGTTGGCGGCAAGGTGATGGATGCCGGTACATGGAAAATGGTATTAAAGGATTAGTTAAGTGTAATTTTAAAAGCCCCCTCAGATGAGGGGGCTTTGCTTATTGATTCAACGATCGGTTTCATAACTGATTTTGTTCTGCGGCTTTGAGAACAAAAAGCCCTGCGAATAATCCACATCATACTTGCAGAGAACCTTTTGGATTTCAGCATTCTCCACATACTCGGCAATGACCTTCTTGCCTCTCGTTTTGCACCACATGGATACAATTTCCAAAAGATTGCAGCAGTCTGCATCCTCACAGATTTTGCTGATAATGCCGCCGTCAACTTTCAGATAATCCATGTCCATGCGAATTACATGGATCAGATTCGAAAAGCCGCTGCCAAAATCATCCAGTGCAATCTGACCGCCGTAATCATGAATCCGTTCTGCGAACTCAACAATTGCGTCGTAGTCGTTAATATCCTCTGTTTCCACGACCTCGAACACATAGTTCTGCGGATGACAGGAATACTTCATGTTCGTGTAGATCAGTTCCGTCATCTTGGAATCAAGAATATCCTGCATTGTAAGATTGATGGTGACCTGTACGTCCCGATCTTCAAATTCCTTCATTACCTTGCCGACCATCTGCCTTGAAAGTTGACGGTACAGACCGTATTTCTTTGCCACGGGGAGGAAATCATTAGGATTATACACTGTGTCGTTTGCGTCTGTAAGTCGCATCAGCGCTTCAAACATTGCGATTTCCTTAGCGGAATTGTCATGTATACCCTGATAGTAAGGCTGTACACGATTATGTACGATCGCATCACGGATCACTTGAACCATATGCACGTCATGCACATTGTTTTCCTCCATGCCCATATCGGAAGAATATACTAAAAAATCCCGATCGTTGCGTGAATGCAGCTCGCTTTGTACAACCTTTGCATAGCGCAGCAGGTTGGTTTCGTTCAGTACCAGACAGAATTCATACACAGGCGTCAGACGATAATATTCTACCATTGTCAGATGTTCCTGCAGCTTTTGCATCAGTATTTCAAACGCTTGTGCACTGATGGAGTCATTGGCAGATACCAGCAGTTCACCCTGTTCGGAAATATAATACCAGATTTTATGATCTCTCAGGAACTCCTTCATCATCTCCAGAATGCTCCAGAGCAGCTTTTCATAAGCGCTGTAGCCTGCATAGGCGATCAATTCACATGTGTTTCGCAGAGAAATCATGCAAAGCTTATTGATCTCATGCACCTGCATGTCATAATTGAGTTTTGAAAGTCTGCCGATTTTCATTTCCTGACTGGCATACAGACGGGATTTCATCTCCTGATTGAAGTTGCTCAGCGTGCCGGTAGAGCTTGATGCGCAAAGTGTCAGGTATTCGATGAGATGCTCGTTATCATGGTACAGGTGATTGGTCATCGACAAACCATATGTATTGAGCTTCATGTAGCTTTCAGAGGTTGCCATTGATGCAACAACGAAATTGCAGTTGCCAAAGCGGTTATGTTCTCCATCGTAGAAAAACTCACCGCCAAGAAATGCGCCCGATGCTGTGGTATTTGTCAGAGGTTCCAGTTCCCAAGCGGAGCAGTTCTGCAGGATTGTGGAACGCTGTGTACAGCTGTAAACAAACATTGTCTCCGCAGGATGCGCTTTGATTTTGCGGTACATGCGAACAACCTCGTCCACCACAAGGTTCGGGCTGATATAACCGAGACAAACACTCTCGCCTTCTTCAATATCATCAAGGATCATAATTGCGTCAAGGTTGGAATCACCGCCGAAGAACGCCATCGGCCATGCGCAGTTGCCGCGGCTGGTGCGCACGATCGGAAAAATATGGATCACTCCCAGATTTTCTTTTGTGATCCTGTCACCGCCAAGCTCCGAAAGCCACTGTTCCGGGGTTTTTCCACCGATCTCGTATATTACATTACCGCTGTAGCGATTCACAGGCTTGGGCGTATTGATGCGCTCCATACCGAGCGCATAGGATTCAAAGCAATGCACGTCCGGATGTGCAATCACCGCTGCTGCCAGTTCACCGTGACCGCAGAAATCATCTGCAATCGTGAAGTCAGCATCCAAAATCTTTCCTTCCGCTGCGATCTGTACCAGTGCATCATTGGCAATACCGCCAATGAGCAGGATATTCGGACACATGCGGTCAATGGTATCTGCAAATCTTGACGCACGGTAATATCTCTGCGGCATAAAAACGATAAGCTGTCCTTTTTTATCGGTGAGCTGCAGTTTTTCAATTACCTGCATGGCGAGTGTTTCGCCGGGAACAGCAATGCCATCCGAAAAGCACTCAATATGTGTGCTTTTCACATAACACGCATCGGTCAGTGTAATGGAAATCATGCAGACGTCCTGCAGGCTTTTTCCGTCGCAGATCACAGCCTCACTGCTGCATCCGATGATTTCGGCGTTGGGCAGTAATGCTCTGATCTCAGGTAAAAGCAATTTCATTGCATCTGCATCATGAATGACAGAATGGATTCGTACCAGCATTGATGCTGTGGGATCAATCAGATTTGCTTCCAGAAAAGACGCAAAATTCGCAATCGTTGTAAAAATATGATTGCACGTCCTCATGTTTCCACCCCCCCCAGTTTGACTTCGGATTCTGACAAAATCGTATGCTGCAAAGCCTGCCGGACATTATTTGTTTTTATAGGAAAATTTTGGCAGGTATTCATTATGATTATATCATACAAAAATGTTTTTTTCAATAGAATTTATAATTTCATACAATTTTTTAACACTTTCGCTAAAAAAGTACACATTAGTCCGTTTTCATCCGAATTATCGGGGAAAATCAATACTGCATAAACCATCCGAGGGAGCTGTGGATCAAAGAAACCATGAATGCGGACGAGCTTTCGCTGTAGTTTTCATCCAACAGAAAGTCGTTTGCACCGACAAGGATGACGGAGGAGTTTTTTCGTGTTTCATCACGGGCATAACCCATGACGTTGAGCGCCGTTTCCTCGTAGGTAATGGGATCGTCCTCAGTACCGCCGCAGGGTTCACCAACCACGGAAGCCGAGGTTTTGACCATGGCATCCTGTTTAACACGGCTGACGAGATCATGCACGATAAAGTAAAAGCTTCGTGCATTATGCAGATAGGGCGTACCGGATTCTTCTACTTCCGAATACATAGCCATGTTATTCGGTCGTGAAATATAGTCCGTCTGAATAAAATAAGGATCATTGCTGACCATGCGTGTTTCATCCGTTTCGTAGATGTGGTCATAATCCAGCACCATGCAGTATGGTTCAAGGAACCGTCCAAGATTCTTGAATCGTGTATCTGCGTCACTTGCAGGCATCAGAAGCAGCAGGTGTCCGCCCTGATTCATATAGGCTTCAAGCAATTCAAGCTCGTCCTTCGTAATATCCTGTTTCGGGGCATTAAGAATAACCGCATCGGCATCGGCGGGGATTTCTGAAAAGGTAACTTCCGTCCATGTGTAGCCATCAGTTTCCAGCTGCGCCCGAAAATCGCCAAGTTGTGCGGAATCGGCAGTTCCGTTCCCGTTGATATAATATAAATCTCGGGAAACCTGTTCTGTTGCGGCAGTCTCCTCGGGCAAAACGGTGCTGCCCACAGAATCGGTACTGTCATTGCTGCATCCGCCGAACACAGCCGTCAGCAGCATGCAAGCACAGAGCATTACAATTTTCTTATGCATATTCCTTCTCCTTTCCATGCGTCGGGCATGGGGATTTTTCAGTGATTTCCCATTTGCGTATCATGTTCTGCTTCTTATTATAACATAGTTCGGCAAAAATTGCAAGTCTGTGCATTTTTACTATAAAACGCTATTTCGGTTTGTGAAACCTGCTTAGTTTGTGGAAAAATTGTACATGCCTTGACAAATAGGATGTATGGGTATACAATAATATAGGAATAAATAGAAAATGCAGTTTTTGATAAAAGGAGTCATTTATGCAGGAAAAAACAGTTGAATTATTCAGGAACGCCCCCGTTCCGAAGGCTGTCATCAGCAATGCGATACCGTCCATTGTGAGCATGATCATGGTACTGCTCTACAATCTGGCGGATACATTTTTCATTGGTCAGACCAACAACCCCTATATGGTGGCGGCGGTTTCCATTGCGACCCCTGCATTTCTGCTGTTCATGGCAGTGGGAATGCTGTTCGGTATTGGCGGCACATCGCTGATCTCACGCACACTCGGCGAAGGCAATGAACGGAAGGCAAGACGAATTTCCTCGTTCTGTTTTTGGACAGGTCTTGGCATCGGTGTGATTTCCATGATAGCTATCTGGATCTTTAAGCGCCCCATCGCTTTGCTCATTGGTGCAAGTGCGGACACGCTTGATTATACCGCAGAATATCTTGGCATCGTTGCAGCGGGCATTCCGTTCCTGATTCTCAGCAATGCATTCAGTAACATCATCCGATCTGAGGGAAAACCGATGATCGCTATGCTGGGTATGATCATCGGCAATGCAGTGAATATCATTTTTGATCCAATCATGATTCTTGGATTCGGTTGGGATGTGGCAGGTGCAGCGATTGCTACCGTGCTTGGCAATCTGTTTTCAGCCGCTATTTATCTGTGCCATTTGCTTTCAAAGAAGTCCATCCTTTCAATTCATCCCAAGCACTATCGCGTAAGAAACGGTATTGCCTCAGGTGTATGTGCCATCGGAATACCGGCATCCCTCAACAGCATGCTGATGAGCGTATCGAACATTGTTATCAACAATTTGATGCAGCAGCACGGAGACATGGCGGTTGCAGGATTGGGCGTTGCAATGAAGGTCAACATGATCGTGGTCATGCTCCTCATCGGACTTGGTACGGGCATCCAGCCGCTGCTGGGTTACTGCTTCGGTGCAAGAAACCGTGAACGGTATATGGCAGTTCTGAAATTTTCTCTCTGCCTCGCTTTTGGCATGAGTGCAGTCATGACGGTCATCTGCTATGCTTTTGCAGGCCCGTTGGTCACGGCATTTCTGGATAATGCCGACGCATACGGTTTTGGCATGTCGTTTGCACGGATCTATATTTATTCGGGACCGGTGCTGGGATTGTTGTTCGTCCTGATCAATGCCATCCAGTCCACAGGTGCGGCGCTGCCATCCCTGATTCTGTCCATCAGCCGTCAGGGCATCCTCTACCTGCCGACGATTCTGATTCTCAACACATTCCAGACTGCACAGACGCTTGCTATGGCGCAGCCTGTGACGGATTATCTTGCCACCACACTTGCAGCGATACTTTTCATGGTAACCTACAAAAAGTATTTTGGGGCAATGCAGCCTGCTGCACAGATGTGCGATGCCGCTGTGCAATAACAATAAATGCTCCGCAGTTTTTACTGCGGAGCATTTTGTGATCATTTCAATACCATCTGTTTTATAATCGCCAGATCAAAGGCATTTACTGTGCCGTCCCCGTTCATATCTTCAAACGAAAGCATTCCTGTACTTGCAGCAATGCTGCTGCAGTCGGAGTTTGAAATTCCAATTGAAAGTGAAGGCTATCCCGTTGTGCAAATCAGCATAGGCTTGCCATCCTTAAATGGGGTTTGCTTAGCACAAAATTATTGGGGAGAAATTGTGATGCTGTACTGACCGTTCACGAGTTCTCCGACGGAAATGCTCACGCCGGGGTTAACCGTTTCGCCGCCGTTCCAGTCGTACCAGCCAAATCCGGGAGTGCTGCTGTTGATCACGGAACCTGTCTTGAATACGCCCTTTCCGTCATTAACAAGGCGTATCAGCCGATGACCGCCATCGTCGTAGTTTGTAAATTCCGAACCGTTCTCATAACGGAAGAACGTCCACCAGTAGTCCGTGGAAATCTCCGCCTGCACATGGAATACACGCACACCGCTGCCGACTTCCTGCCACCACATGTCACGATGCAGACCGCTGTTGTTGCCGTCGGGCGTGATATATTCAATGATGAAATATTCTGAGAAATAGCGGTCATCCAGTTTTCCGTAGGGAATGATCACGCAGTTGCCCTCGCTTGTCTGTGCATTGTTCAGAAGGAAGGTCTGCGAACCCTGTGCAGCATCGTATACAGCCACCTGATCTTCACGATACCAGCCAAGCATGAGCTTGGAGAAACAGCCGAAATCCGTATAGGCATCGGCATCCATCATCTCCGTGCCGGCATTGCCGTGGAATCCCTCGTAGTCATCGCTGTAATACAGATAATAGTCGGGAATCCCCATACAGTGACCCAGTTCATGCAGATAGCTGCTGACAAAATTCTTGTATTCGGTCTTGCTTTCGATCTGGGCATTGCCCGTGATGATATGTCCGATGGACATGCCATCTACGGAGTAGCTGAAATCAAAGAATCCGCCTGCCTGCGGCCACCAGTAGTCATCACCTGCTGCTGTCGGAACCGTAAACAGCGTAGCGTCGATCACGCCGTCAGCGTTGCCGTCAAAGTTTCGGAAATCTTCGCTGTCCTTGAATGCATTGTAGCACTCTCTGGCAAGCTTTTCTTTATCCTCGTCATAGGCGGAACGATTTTCCTTCGTAGTATAGCGGAAAACTTTACCATTCAGATCCATTACGCCTTTGGAAGAACGCTTGTAGAAAGCACTGATGCTGTCAAAAGGATAATTTCTGTCGGATGTGTCTTCCTCGCCGAATGCAATCTCCTCAATCAGTTCCGTGGGGAGATCCACGGTGTAGCGGCAGTCGGGGAAGTCCACATAGAAAATCACCAGATTTCCCTTGCCCTGCGAGGGCAGGGAGGAGTATATATTGTGTGCAACTGCAGGAATCATTGGTGCATCCGTCGGCGGCTCCGTGGGCGGCTCTGTAGGAGGTTCCGTAGGTGGTTCTGTAGGAGGCTCCGTAGGATCGGGGACTTCCACATACATACCACGCAGATCGTCCTTGAGGATACTGCGTTTAAGAATTGCAAGATCAAAGGCGTTGACCTTACCATCCGCATTCATATCTGCAAGCGTCACGGCAAGTTCGGAATCAAGCTTGTCAATTGCCAGCAGATTTTTTTGCAGCTTTACAATATCTACAACCGAAACCGCACCGTCAAGCGTGACATCTCCAAAGTAGCCGACAAGCTGCTGAGCCGCTGATGCATGCAGCGCCATGCCGGAAACTGCAAGCGTCATGCCAAGGATCGCAGACAGAATATACTTGGGTGTTTTCATAATCGTTCCTCCGTTCGTTTTTAAAGAATGCTGCCGCTAACAGCAATCTTTACTTCCCACAAATTCCCGTATCAGGGAATCCGCAGAAAGTGCTCCGTTCGGCATTGCCGCAGCATCTGCAAGAAATGCACCGGCATCCATAAGCTCAGGTTCATGGGACATATCCTTCAGATCATCCAGCAGACAATTCTTATAGGCACAAATTTCATACGCCATGAACGTATCCACATCATAGGTGGAACGGTACTTATAAGGCATGATGTACTTGTTTTCGCCCTCCTCAACGCTGCGGAACATCATCAGCGTGTCGTTCAATGATCGCTTGCGGAACAGTCTGTCACGCACCATGCGGCGCATCAGGCGAATTTTGGAGGGATGCAGAATTTCACCATTGTCGGTGATTCTTGTGCGCACACTGACATAGATCTTTGCCGTTTTGTCATCCGGAATGCGGATCACATCGGGATTCAGACTGTGAATGCCCTCAAGAATGACCAGCTCACCTTTTTTACGGTGCAGAATATTGCCGCTCATTACACGGGCAGATTCCTTGAAATCATAGGTGGGCAGCTCCACGGGTTTTCCTTCTTCGATTGCAGTCAGCTGCTCACTGAGAAACTCGCTGTCCACACGATTCGGAGATTCCAGATCCAGTTTTCCCTGTGCAAACAGGATTTTATCCTCGTCAGTCAGGGTGCGGAAATAATTGTCAAGCGACAGGGTATGGGTTTCGATTCCTCTCAGATCAAGGATTTTCTCGATCATTTGCGCTGTGGTGGTCTTTCCGGAACCGGAGGGCCCGGACAGAAGGATGATGGGGCGTTCTGCACGGTGCGCAGCAATATCATCGGCAATTTCGTTCAGTCGGTTCTGATAAGCTGTATCCGTGTCCTGTACAAATCCCTGCGGATCTGTCAAAAGTCTGTTGTTGATCGTTTTCAGTTCAATATTCATCAATCAGGATTCCTTTCGGTTTATTTGTGTTCTGCATGAGAAATTAGTATATAAATATGCTTCGCTACCTTGATTTCTTCCGGTATTCCGTCGGCGTGAGTCCTGTGTGCGACTTGAAGTGGCGCATCAGGTGAAATTCACTGCTGTATCCGCTTTGTTCGGCAATCTGCCGCAGCGGGAGATTTGTCGTGGCAAGCAGTGTCTGCGCTTGCCGGATTCTGGCACGATTGACATCCGCCATTACATTCGTTCCGAAAATTTTCTTGTAGGTATGCTGGAACGCAGACTGGCTCATGGACATATTTCTTGCCATTTCGCTGACCGTTCCGACATTCCGGATATTGCGGTAAATATCCTCCCGCAAGTGAATCATACTGTCATAACGGGAAGCACTGCTTTCCGGCAGCGACCGTACATTGGAATGCAGCAATCGGCTGAGCTTGAAGAACAATGTTTTCAGATACAGATCGACAAGGTCTGCGCTGTAGAGATTTCCCGTATAAAATTCATACGTCATGGAACGGATGAGCATGGAGATTTCTTCTGTACTTTCCAATGCGACCGGACGATTCAGCGGAATGGCAAGCTCCCGGAACAAAAGCTCATCCACCGGTTCAACCGTAAAATGAAACCAGTCGTTGATGAATGCTTCCCCATGGGCACGGTAGTATTCCGGTGCGAGACTGCTGTACAGCAGAAATGTATTTTCCTTGACAAGAATTTCTTTGCCGTCAATGCGTACCAGTGCCGGACTTTTGAACAACAGGAACAGCCAGCTCCAGCCGCAGCCCTCCGGACGGTCTATGACAAAGTCCTTGCCATGGATATGATGATAGCCTACACTGTGGATTTCCATACATACACCTCGTTTATGACAATTTCTGCATTTATTATACCATATTCTGTCTGAAATTGCAATATGTAAATCATCGTATTTTTCAACGAAAACAAGAAAAAGTATAGAAAAAAACAGAAATTGTTATTTCATTCACTGTTCAGGTGTGCTACAATGGAATTATCAAAGCAGTAAATTTTACAAGGAGGAATATTTATGTTTATGAAGCGAATTTCCGCAGCCTTTTGTGCAGTGGTGATGCTTTGCACGCTGCTGCTTCCGGCAAGTGTTTCTACCACTGCGGCGGATACAGCGATGCGTGACATCACAACGATGGAACTGGTCAAGGATATGGGTATCGGTATTAACCTTGGCAATACGCTTGAATCCGCAGGTGACTGGATCGCAGAGTGGGGCGACGGCACGACTTCTTCCTACGAAACAGCATGGGGCAGCCCCGTGATCACTCGTGAGATCATTCAGGGCTATAAGAACGAGGGATTCGGTGTGCTGAGAATCCCGGTTGCTTGGTCGAACATGATGGAGCAGGACGGCAGCTACAAGATCAACGATGCATGGATGGCAAGAGTAACTGAGGTTGTTGATATGACGCTGGATGTGGGACTGTACGCCATCATCAACATCCACTGGGACAACGGCTGGGTCAATAAATTCCCAGAAAACAAGGCGGAGTGCATGAAGCGCTACACAACCATGTGGACGCAGATCAGCGAGAATTTCAAGGATTACGGCGACTATCTGATGTTTGAATCCCAGAATGAGGAATTGGGCTGGGAAACCCTCTGGAACAAGTGGGCAGGCACACAGGGCAAGGATGAATCCTATGCTCTGGTAAACGAGATCAATCAGACATTCGTGGATATTGTGAGAAAATCCGGCGGCAACAATGCAAAACGCCATCTGCTGATCTCCGGTTACAACACCGGTATTGATGTTACATGTGACCCGATGTTCAAAATGCCCAACGACCCTGCAAATCGCTGTGCTGTCTCGGTACACTACTATACACCCGCAGGTTTTGCAATTCTGGAGGAGGATGCAGATTGGGGCAAGGCGCTCCCTACATGGGGAAGCAATGCGGATTTCAACGAACTCAACAGCTGGATGGACATGATGAAAACAACCTTTATTGATAAGGGAATACCCGTTATTATCGGTGAATACGGCTGCCCGAAAAAGAACAAGGATGCCGATTCTGTTCGTCTGTTCCTCAAGTCCGTTTGTGAAGCGGCATATAAGCGCCAGCTCTGTCCGGTTCTTTGGGATATTACGGATGTGCACTATGACCGTTCCACATATCAGATGGTGGATCAGGAGCTGAAGAAGGCGTTTGTGGAAATCAGCGGTGCGGATATTTCCGATCCCGTACTTCCGCCGACAACGGAACCCGAAGATCTTGGCACTCCGGCAACGATTACACCCGATCCGGAAAATCCGGGCATCTGGCTCATTGATGTCAGCGGTGCAGAAAAGGTTACCATCAATATGAAGATGGCGGCAAAGAGCGGTGCAACCGGCTGTGTAGGATATTCCACACCTACCATTGAATGGGAAATGGAGGAATGGGAGCTTACTGCCGACACGAAAGGCACAGCTGTTTACGAGTATACGATTCCGGAGGGCGTTGACAGAATCCAGATGCAGATCTGGTGGCCGAGTGATGCCGAAGTTGTCAGCGCATATCTGAAGATGGGCGAGGGGACGGACGCGACCGAACCTCCGGCGACTGAGCCTCCTACGACTGAACCTGAGACAACTGAGCCTGAGACAACTGAGCCGTCCGATATTCTGTACGGTGATGCTGATGTGAATGGCAAGGTTGACATTCTGGACATTATTGTATTGAATAAGAACCTGTTAGGTGCAGGCGAACTGAGCGATGCCGGAAAAGCAAATGTGGATGTTGACGGTGACGGAAAACCGACTGCCAATGATTCATTGAACATCCTCAAATTTATTGTTAAGCTGACTGACAAGCTGCCGGTATAGCCTGAACAAAAATCCCCTAAAATAAACAACACCTCCTGTGGGTTGAATAAGCCCATAGGAGGTGTATTTGATATAATTGCCATAAAAAAGAAAGTCCCCTATACAAGGGAACTTTCAAACACGTCCAACTGCGCGGACGCCGCGCTGTCAGGGTGAATCAATTTAGAATAAATGACTTACAATTTTAAAAACCTCCAATAGCAATGACGCTCTCGCAGAAGCGTCATGCGGTTTTGGAAACTATTCCGCGAAAAAAAGAGTTCCTGATTTCTCAGGAACTCTTAAACGCGTCCAACTGCGCGGACGCCGCGCTGTCAGGGTGAATCAATTTAGAATAAATGACTTACAATTTTAAAAACCTCCAATAGCAATGACGCTCTCGCAGAAGCGTCATGCGGTTTTGGAAATTATTCCGCGAAAAAAAGAGTTCCTGATTTCTCAGGAACTCTTAAACGCGTCCAACCGCGCGGACGCCGCGCTGTCAGGGTGAATCAATTTAGAATAAATGACTTACAATTTTAAAAACCTCCAATAGCAATGACGCTCTCGCAGAAGCGTCATGCGGTTTTGGAAACTATTCCGCGAAAAAAAGAGTTCCTGATTTCTCAGGAACTCTTAAACGCGTCCAACCGCGCGGACGCCGCGCTGGAGCTGATGACCGGATTTGAACCGGTGACCTACGCCTTACCAAGGCGTTGCGCTACCACCTGTGCCACATCAGCACCTTGATTATTATAGCACAGCTTCAGAGTTTTGTCAAGCATTTTTTTCAAAAAAATGAAAAACTTTCGACCGATTCGCCCGACTGGCAAAGCACGTGCTGCGATGATGCTGTTTTTGGCTAATTCTGGCTCTTTTTATATGCCATTGCAGTTTTTCCGTTTTTTTTCTTGAAAAGCTTCATAAAATAGGAAACATCCGTGTATCCGCATTTTTCCGCAACTTCACTGACGCTCAGATGCGTCTGTTTGAGCAAGCGCTCTGCGAGAGAAATCCGTGCATGGATCACATCCGCATTGAAGCTGATTTCAAAATTCTTTTTGTAAATGTGCTGGAAATAGGACGTGCTGATGCCGAGCTGCTGCGCTGCTTCCGCAGCATTCCAAGCAAGCTGGGGTTCTTCATAGATTCTGTATTGAAGCTCATGGAGCATTGTCCAGTATACGTCGCTGCTCTTGTTTCGGGCGTTCTTATAATCCGCCAGCTTTTTTTCAAGAATACTTAACAGATCCTCGGGCGCAGTGCTATGATCCGTTACTGCTGAAAAATGCGGAAAAGTCAACGGTATGGAAAGGTTCCGATGCATTTCGAGCAGCTTGAGATTGGAGCGCAGCGTGTTGATAAACAGCTGCTCCGGAAAATCAGTGCCGTCACATGCTCCAATGATAACGAAGCTGTTTTTTCCGATATGCGCCGATAATTCACTGCGCATGCAGGAGAGATTCACCGCCTGCGAAAAGGAGATCATGAGCTGTCTGAAATATTCCTCTCCGAAATGTTCACGATAACGCTCTGACCCTTCAATGTAGTACAGAACCGCATAGTAAGTCTGTGTTCTGTCCAAACTGCTGATCTGCGCTTCCAGTCCCTTTCTGCTGTATAGTCCGGTGATGATGTCGCGTTCCGATAACCGCTGGATCTTCTGCTGCAGGTATTCCTCATAGGCAAGTGTGCGGATCTTTTCAATGGCATTTGCCGTTACCTGACAAAATTCACCGTAATAGTTTTCGAATACGATCTTATCGTACCGGCAGCTTCTGACGCAATATCCAAGGCTTCTGTCCTGATAGTGCAGCGGTGTGCAGATGTAAGTCATGGGTGCAGCTTCGGAGGCAGGGATGATGTCCTCAAGCGGAAACAGGATATCCGAATCATCGTTTCTTCCCTGTATTCTTGACAAAATGCAGCGCATCGTATCCGTATAGCCGTGCTTTCGGTAATTTTCGGGGCGTTCGTAATCGCCCTCCCAATCCGTACACAAACAAAAATAAATATTGCTGTCGGCATTTAACAGATACAGGTTTTTCATAATTGCATGGGAGCATTCCTTGACGGATCTGACATGATTCATGACGGAGGAATAGCTGCTGTGCAGATAGAGTGCATTTGACAGCGATTCATCAAGGCGTTTTTGATTTTGCGGCGCATTGTCGGTAACACCGGTCTGACAGCCGCAGGTAGAACCGATTCTGATGGCAGGGTGGGTTTGGATTTTCGGTACATCCGCAGACGGGCTGATCAGATTGTCCAGCATTAAAACAGCATCCACACCGTTTTCAAGATAGGTGCTGCTGAAAGTTGTCAGCATCGGCTGAAACGTGTCTGTATCGGGATTGCCGTCATAGCCCCCTATGGCAATATCTTCCGGAACTCTGATGCCATGGTTGAGCAGGGTAAGGGAGAGCTGCAGCGCCATGTAGTCATTGCCGCAGACGATCGCCTGCGGTTTTCTGATATTCCCTGCAACGATGTTCTCTGCAAAATCCTTTGCATACGCAAGCCAGAAGTCACCGTAAAATATATTTTCGGGTTGAACGGGAATGCCGTGCCGCTGCAGAGCATCGGTGTACCCCTGTATTCTTTGCTCCGAATGAATATCATCCTTCGGACCTGCAAGACAAAAAATATCCGTGAAACCATGCACAGCAATAAAATGTTCAGTCAGAGTGCAGAAATTCTTTCGGTCATTCTGGAGGCAGCTGGGAAAGAGACGGCTTTTATAGTCAAGCGCAACGACGGGGATGGATTTTTCGTGCAGCATTTGTTCTATTTGTTCGGCAAGTGCGGTGTTGTAAAAAGAGCTGAACGCCATGACTGCACCGTCAATGCGCATTTTTGCGATCAGTGAATAGATGTTTTCTTCGCCGGCAATGTAATCGCTTGAATTGGCATAATTGACGAAATGCGTCAGTATGATCAGGTCATAGCCAAGCGCAGCCGCCTGTTCCGACATAATTTTAATCAGATTAATCTGATACTGCCGATCAACGTCCGTTGTGATCAATGCAATTCTTTTTTTCACGTTTCTCACCCGCTTTCAGCATTAAGTCCGTAAGAGCATATACGGAGCTATCCATTTACTAATTTATATTGTACCATGAATCAGTCATAATTGCAAGAAGCAAAAGCAGAAAAATACATAAACGCAATTGAATTTTACATTGAATCCTACATATATTTTAGATATAATGAAATTATGAAGCAATTGGTCTGCGATCGCAGAGAATGATTGCAGCAGGGTACGTATCGTCCCCGAAGCGTTGCATCGAGGGGCAAAAATCAAATCAGAAAGGAAGTCATCTTATGAAGGGTTTTATCAAGAGATGCTGCTGCGTTGCAGTGGCAGCCATGACGCTTGTTTCTGCGGCTGCTTTCGGCGGCAGAATCAACACATTGGACATCAGTGCTGCCGATGATATGGTAGTCAACGGAATCACCATTCCGTCGCTGGACATCCAGCAGAAATATGTCCCCGAAACAGAGGGTATCAAGTTTGTTGAGGACATGCGCCTTGGCTGGAATCTTGGCAACACGCTCGATTCCATCGATGACAATGGCTATATTTCCAATGAAATGGCACTTGAGACCTACTGGAACGGCGGTTTCAAGACCACACAGAGAATGATCGACACCGTAAAGTCCGCAGGCTTCAATACGATTAGAATTCCGGTTTCGTGGCATAATCACGTTGACAGCAATTACAACATCAGCGAGCAGTGGATGAACAGAGTACAGGAAGTTGTGGACTATGCAGTTAAGAATGATATGTACATCATCCTGAACGTGCATCACGACAACGACCAGAAGCATATGTATCCGACAAGCGCACACTACGAGCGTTCTTCCAAGTACATGACCACTGTCTGGAAGCAGATCGCAACACGCTTCAAGGATTACAACGAAAAGCTGATTTTCGAGACCATGAACGAACCCCGTATGACAAACCATCCGAATGAGTGGTGGCTGAACATGGCAAGCCAGGAGTGCATTGACGCTGTACAGACCATCAACAAGCTCAATCAGGACATTGTCAATACCATCCGTGCAACAGGCGGCAACAATGCAACCAGATACATCGGTATCCCCGGCTATGACTGCTCCGTAGAGGGCGCAACCAACAGCTATTTCAAGCTGCCGGAAGATACAGCCAAGGATAAGCTGATCGTTGCAGTACACGGCTATCTGCCTGTTAACTTCGCACTGACAGAAGCAAATCAGAACGGCAGTACTGACAAGTTCGACCTGAACAAGGACACGGGCGAGATCAACCAGGCAATGGATACCGTTTACAACAAGTACATCTCCAAGGGCATTCCCGTATATGTCGGCGAGATGGGTGTAAGAGACAAGAACAACCTCCAGGCAAGAGTGGACTGCGCTGCATATTATGTTGCATATGCTGCTTCCAGAGGTATTACCTGCTGCTGGTGGGATGACATTAGCTTCATGCTTCTCGACAGAGGCAGCTCCACATGGAGAAGACCTGAGATCGTTGCAGCACTGAACAAGTACGCAAGAGGCGAATCCACCTCCACACGTCCCCCCGAGCAGGATCCCGGCTTTGCTGATGGTGAGGCACACGGTTCTGTTACCTACAATGCAGAAAAGGCATTCTATGACATTTCCGTTCCCTCCGCATCCGATACCATTTATTTGAATGTGGAACTTCCCGATGGCGCAACAGGCGCAAGCGGATGCATTGCAAACGGCTTTGAGAAGAATGGTCAGTACTACTGGGCAATGGTTTCTTGGAATACACAGCTTGGCGGTGTTGTTCCGGTGAACATTGATGACAATTTCCAGCAGCTCGTTTGCAACGATGAACCTGTTGAGGATGAAGCTCTCATCGAGGAAGCAAAGGCATACCTCAAGACCATCACTGCCTTCCAGGCACAGATATGGTGGGTAGGCGGCGCTACAGGACTCAAGACAAGCGACGTAAAGATTACAGACGTTTATGTGTATGAGGATGGTGCAACGCCTCCGGCGACTGAGCCTCCTACGACTGAACCTGAGACAACTGAGCCTCCCACGACTGAACCTGAGACAACCGAGCCTCCCACGACTGAGCCTGAGGTGACCGAGCCGTCCGATATTCTGTACGGTGATGCTGATGTGAATGGCAAGGTTGACATTCTGGATATTATCGTATTGAACAAGAACCTGTTAGGCGCAGGTGATCTGAGTGATGCCGGAAAGGCAAACGTAGACGTTGACGGTGACGGAAAGCCGACTGCCAACGATTCATTGAACATTCTCAAATTTATCGTAAAGCTGACAGATAAACTTCCGATAAAATAGGGGGGTCAACTGATTGACCTTATGTACTGCCCTGCAGGAAGTACTGCGCACTCCTGCCGGCAGTCAGAAAACAGCAGTATCGCTTGATTGTGATACTGCTGTTTTACTTTTAAGTTCTGCATGAAGTATGGCGAAAATGAACGCAATACCGTGAAATTCCTTGACAAAATCTGTATCCTGTGCTATACTTAGAGGAGATTATTTTGCACACGGATGTACTTTCAGGAGGAAAATATGAATTTAATGAACAATAAAGTAACGGAGCGAATCAGTGTGTTCCTGAAAAAATGCGGCATTCCCGACATGTTTCTTGTCAGATTTGCCGGTCTCTATTTTATCGTTTCCGGAATCAATCTCATTCTTGCAAAGAGCGACGATCAGAATGCGGTAACGATGTGGAAGGAGTTTATTGCGGATTCTTCATTTACCGCCAATATGCTCTGGGTGGCTTTGGGTTTTGTCCTGCTCTCGGTTTTTCATTACTTTACAGAAAAAAAGTTTCATATTGCCGATGCACTGACGCTCTTTTCGGGTGTACTCCTGTTCTCGCTCTCCCTTATGTGGAGAAATGATAACTACTATCTATGCATTGGTGTTGCCGCAGTGGCGGTCGTATTCATAAGCTATCTGATGGGAAAGATCAATCACGACAGATTTGAGAAACTGCCAAGCTGGGCAGCGGGAGCGATCGTATTCACCACTGCTGCCGTTGTGACTATTTTTGTAAGTGTTACGACAATTGCAAAACACCGGTGTTTTGGAACCTCGTGCTTTGACTTTGGTATTTTTGTGCAGATGTTCCATTCGATGGCGGAGGATCTGACAGCGGTCACATCCTGCGAGCGTGACAAGCTTTTGTCCCATTTCTATGTGCATGCTTCGTATATTTATTATGCGCTTGTACCGTTTTATGCGCTTTTCCCCAATGAAAACACATTGTTTATTGCACAGGCAATTCTTTCCATGGGCGGTGTAATTCCGCTGTTCCTTCTTGCAAAAAAACATAAATATGAGGGCCTTTCACTTGTTGCGGCATGCATGATCTATATTTTTTATTCCGGACTGGTAGCGCCCTGCTATTATGATTTCCATGAGAATGCATTCCTACCCACGATTCTGATGTGGCTGCTCTATGCAATGGATCAGCGAAAACTGGTGCTTTTCTATCTGATGTCGGTGCTGGTGTGCATCGTTAAGGAGGATGCACCGCTGTATGTGATCTGTATTGCACTGTTCTTCCTGTTCGATGAAAAGACGGTCAAGAGATTCCATGGTGTTATCATTACTTGCTTGGCGGTGGTTTATTTCATCCTCATTACAAACTGGCTCACCGAATACGGTGATGGTCAGATGATGACATCGTCCAGATTGGGTGATCTCACGACCGATCCCGAAGCCGGTTTTGGTGGAATTGTGAAAAACGTGCTGGTAAATCCGAGCTATTTCTTCAGCCTGTTCGTGCAGGAGCAAACCTTGCTGTTCTTCCTGCAAACGATGATACCGCTGCTCTTCCTGCCGTTTATGACGAAGAAGATCCATCGTTTCATGCTCATCATTCCCTATGTAATTATGAATCTGGTAATCGGTGCGGGATACCGTTATGCTGCGGACATCGGTTATCAGTACATCTTCGGGCCATCCTGTCTGCTGATCTATATGGCAATTCTGAATTGTAAAGATATGGAAAGGGAGAGACGGAATACCCTGGCAACAGTTTCTGCCGTTGTTTCGATGATTACAGTATTCTCGCTCGTTTCCGGAAGAATTTCCCACTTTGAAAATTACAGGGATAAAAAAGACTATTATCGGAATCTCGAAGCATGTCTGGATACTGTCCCGAGAGATGCGGCCGTAATTTCGAATACATGGTTTTTACCCCATATTGCCGATCGAAAAGAAGTCTATATCTTTGACAAAAATGACTTTGTAAAGGAAGGCGAGGATACATATACTGCTTTGAAGGATATGGATCGTTATGATTTCTATGTTCTGAGCAGAAGGGATGAAAATACGAATTTGGCAATTCCTTACCTTGAGGAGGCAGGCTACACGGTATTCAATGAAACCGAAAACTTTATTGTGATCTATGTAAGTCCCGATTATCAATTTGCTGAGTGATGTGCTTGTTTTAATCGCCCTGTTTTATGCAGGGCGATTTTTCATTTGTTATCTTGATTGATTGACTTTCAATTGTTTTTCGTGTATAATATATAGTGTTGAAATGTGATTATTATGGTGAAAGCGAACAATGCGCTGCGCAGTGAGGTGTTATTCCCCCTGCGATATGGCAATTGCATTTTGGTGTATTATAATATTGATGGATTGAGCATTTGAAGGGAGTACAGTTATGCAGATAGGAACAATTACAAGAAGGATGAAGACCGTTACAAGCGGTATGTTCAAAGCAATGTCTACCCGTGGGGATTTTAAACGCAAGCTTGCAAAGCTGAAGGCAGCAGATCCATCTGCGAGACCCTCAGTCTGTGCAGAATTGTGCGAAATGTTTGATGCACTGGAAATCAAATGTGAACCGGATAAAGATGATGCCTACTATGAGGAGCTTCTGAAGGATTCCAAGTTTCCGACAAAGAATACAATTGAACAGCGTATCCTGAATATCATGTATGAAAATTTTGATGCTTACCCCACACCGGAGGAATATATGCTCCGCATTGTGAATCGTCTTTCCGATTCTAAGGATGGCTGGGAGGAGGATACACTTCGTCTGCGGATTCTCAAGCAGTTTATCAAGTATGGGGACTATCTTACATATTATAGGGATGCAGTAGATTCAAACGGCTGTCCTGTTTTGGATGCCAAGGGAGCTGTGAAAAAGGAAAAGGTCATGATATATGGCGGCGAACCGTATATTAAGAAATATGCCCAGAATGCTTGTAAAGAAAAAATCAAAAATATGGAACAGGTGCTTTGCAATATAGATGACGGCATTTTTTCTGTATTGGAAAATGCAACCAAAGCCCAGAAAAAAGCGGATGGAACGTATGGTATTCTCAAGCTTGCCGATGATCTTGCCCAAGGAAAGTTTAAGGCTGGCGGAGCTACAAAAAGGGAACTTTATCTCTTTGCCATTGTATTCAAAATGTCCTTTTATTGCGGTGAACAGGGCGATGGAAGCAAAACTGCCAGCTTTCTTGATTACGAATCGGACATTGAAAAGAACTTGTTTGAGGATTATTATGCCAACAATCTGATGCGGTTTATCACAAAGGCGTATTCGGGCAATCTCAGTGCCTTTGAGAGAGACCCTTCGGGGCAGGGCATTAATTACAAGAATTTTGCTGAGATGATCTATGTGTATTTCCTCACAAGGGAATATTCACCAAGCGAGAAGATCCGCAGAGCGCATGAAATGATCGAACGGCTGAAGAAAAAGGATACTCCTGAACGTGCAGCTGTCAATCCGAAAGGACAAACACTGGCATTCAAAAATCTGTTCACGGAGCAGATACTGGAATTGTCTGAAAGTGAATTTGAGGCTTTTGTTGCGGACAACTATGATTGCTGTGTCGAATTTACAGAAACGGATAAAAAGGGTAAAAAGTATACCGTAATAAAAGGAGAATTGCAAGTGCAGACATCGCAGCAAACAGCTTTTGACATCTATAAGAAGTTGCTTTCAGATATGGAAGAGATTATCTGGTATGACGGACTTGATGATGAAGAATTTGTGCGTGAGAACTGCAATTATGGCTTATGGTTTTTTGATGTTTCTATGATCCGAAAGACCGGCGGTGAGGCGCTGGAGAAATTTGCCCAAGGCAAGGATCCTGAAAAGGTGGAGGAATTCATTAAACTTCTGTATGGCATCAATATGTTTCTGGGAAATACGATTGATGAGAAAAAAAGTGATAATTCCACGGAACAGGAGCATAAAAAGCCGTCCGTAAGACTGATCAAAGCCATGAGTGTGGAGAAACCGGAGGATATGACGCGCACCTCACTGGTTACAGCCTATTATTATTACTATAATGCTGTGCATGAATGTAAGGACAGCCAAAAAAGGTTGATCGATGTGTTCCATGATTATGTCAACCCCGAAACAGGACTGAATGCACTTCTTGCGAAGGCGCATTATCAGCCGATCAGCGACAAGAACATTTTTGATATGGCAGTGATCTTCTCATCCTATGCGTTTTTGATGTGCTGAGAAATTATAGACATCATAATAGATCGTACAATATTTTAGAACAGGCAGGTGAGAAACCTTGATGAATTATATGAGTGAAGCAGGAAGCTTCCATGATTTTGATAATACCAAAAATCAGGATGCGGTGATGTGCAAGAAAAACAGGAATTACTGCGTTATGGTGCTTGCTGACGGCGTGTCTGCCTGCAGCAAATCGGGACGGGGTGCAAGTATTGCCTGTGATGCGGTAGCGGAGTATCTGCTCAGAAACAGCGAGCGTTTCTTTGAGATGCAGCAGCACGAAACATCGGAGCATCTGATTTCCCATATTCTCACAAAGCTCAAGGACGAGGCAGCAAAGAATGGATTTGCGCTCGAAGAATATTCCAGCACGGTTGCATGCATCCTGTATAACAGGAATACGGGAAAAATGCTGTATTTCAGTCTGGGTGACAGTATGATCATGGCAACGAAAGCGGATGGATGCAGTGTTGTCGCCATGCCGGGTGACAGCAGGAACGGATGCTGCGTGACGACAACCAACAATGCTTCTCTGATGGCAAAGGTTGGCGTGGTGGATACGGAGCAGATCAATTCGGTCATGATTTGTTCCGATGGTGCATGGCATCTGATGTACAACAGAAACCGCATGTATCAGTCCGTTAAGCAGGTGCTGATCGAACAGGATTATGCAAAGCTTAAGGAAGTTCTGAAAAATCAGGAAAGGTTTGATGACTGCAGCTTCATTTCTGTTGATTTGAAAAAACTTCAGAGGAGGAGCATTTCATGAGCCAAAGATCAGTAATACAAAATTCCGTAACGGTGTGCGGCGAGAGTAACGGAACACGATTTTTGCGACGATTTACCATCAGTGAAAAACTCAGCACGGACGGTTCGACCGTCATCTGTTATATGGCAAAGCACGAAAACAGCGGATGGGGTATCTTAAAGGAATTTTATCCGGTCAATGCGGATTTTCTTGTTCGTGACGAAAACGAACAGCTGATTCATATGCAGGGGATGGAGGAGGCAAAAGCAATCTTTCAAAGGATGCAGCAGGAATATCTCGAACCATACCGCATGCTGCTTGACATCTGCAAGCAACATGACATTGCCACGTTCATTCCACCCTTTGAGATCTATTATGGCTGCGATGAAAACTATCATCTCATCGGTACGGTATATATATGGACCCCCGAACCCAAGCGCCAAACATTCGAAAAGCTCTGTAAGGAGATACAGGAACATCCGACAATACAGCCGGAGCAAAAGCTTGCACAGGTGCTTTATTCGATCGAATCCCTGGTAAAATGTGTGAGATTGCTGCATCGGGCGAATCTGATCCATCGGGATATTAAGCCTTCCAATTTTGGATTTCTGATGCGTGGGAGCGAAGTCCTGACGCAGACCATTTCGATTTTTGATGTGGATGCAATGTGTTCCGTTTATCATGTTCCAAAACAAAGCGTTGGCACTCCGGGATTTATGGAGCCGGAGATATTTACGAAAAAAGCGTGCAACCAGACCGATATTTATTCGATCGGTGCAATGCTGTTCTATGCTGTAATCATAACGGAAGAAACCAGACAAAAAGGGTATCTGTTTGATCCTACAGATTATCAAAAGCTAAAGGAACTGGTTAACAGATCGGAATTGCTGCAGGCGTCCAATGCCAATTTTCATCCCCGACTCAGAAACAGCCTGCTCCGTATCCTCCAGAAAACCCTGTGCAGCCGTGACGAACGCTATCAGAGCTGTGAGGAGCTTCTGAAGGAAATTCAGAAAGCGCTGTACTATGCTGCTCCTGCTGAAATCGCTGCCGCTAAGACTGACGGTGAACAATGGGTGCTTGCAGATCCGGATGATCTTCGGAGCCGCAGTCAGGATAAAAACAGCACATTGGCATTGCAGTATCACCTTTACACGCATCCGCTTTATGCGGACGTACCGCATGAAAAGGAAACCATCAGTCTGCTGCTTGTCGGCTTTGGAACATACAGTCAGAAATTCCTTGACATCGCTCTGCAAACCTCGCAGGCGACCGGAAAGACGCTGCATGTGACGATTGTCGCTCAAAAAAAGGAGGATAGGGAACACTATCTGTCGGAACGTCCCGAACTGGATCAGTTCTTTAATATTGACGGTTCTTTACAGGGAGAATCCGATGTCTACGGGAATATTCAGTTTGTGATACATGATGTTTCTTCTGCACAGGCAGAGGAAAATCAGGCGTTTTTCTCTGAACTGTTCTGCAATGTGGATTTAAAACCCGATTATGCGTTTGTTGCGGCAGGAGAGAATCGCCGCAATCTTGCGATTGCAAAAATGATCACACCCGTCTGTGCAGTCAGCGTTGCATGGGAGGGAAGGTATGTTTCACAGAAGGAAATAGAGGGAATGATACCCGTTTATCTGACGGAGGATATGAGCGACCATCCATTCTGTGCGGAGCTTGAGAGAATGGCATTCAACGTTCATCTGATCTGGAAGAAGGATCTCAATCTCAATTTCAGCAAGGTGCGCAGAGAGTTCAGAAGATCCTACAATCACCATGCCTGCATATCCTTTGTGCTTGCCATGAAGTACATGCTGTATGGTCTTGAAATTGACATGGACGGTGCCGCTTCAACGGAGATCGCACGCTGCTATCTGGAGCGAATCAATTCGAGCAAAAGCAAAAAGAACGAGCTGATCTGCCTTGAACACCGCAGGTGGGTGACGGAAAAGCTCTGCCTCGGCTACAGCAGGATCACAGATCTTGAGGAGTGTGCAGGCGGCATGACGAAGGATGAAAAACGGAAACGTCATGTCTGCATCGTCAGAAGCAGTCCCAAACAGACGCTTTCATCCAAGCGCTGGTCAAATGGTTCACCTGATAAACCCAACAAGGCGATGTGGGATGCGCCGAATGCCGAGGAACTGGACGAACTTGACGAGCTTGACCGCATGTCGGTGGAGCTTCACCGTATGTACATGAAACATGCAAATGCTGAAAAGAAGAATAACCTTCTCAATGGGGACATCGTGTCTGCCATCCGGCATCAGATCGAGCCGGACGGTGAGTGCATGGCTGCGTTTCAGGAGCTTCTGACCTGCATGAAGGACATCTGGAATGGGGATTCTATGCAGTGCAGGCGCTATGCCGGTCTGAAGGAGCGCTTTATTCGTATTGTGAAGGATTCGGAAACGATCATCGAAAGAGATCGGGTATCACTCCAGCAGCTCATGGAGTATCTGCATGAGAAGTTCTATCCGATTCTTGCAAGCCAGCAATATCGAAATTTCAAGAGGGAGGATACCGCCCTTGTGGAAGGCGTGCCGTTCATCCTTACCTATTCGGATACCCTGTATATGGCGATTCCGTTTGCGACCGGAAGCAACACGGAGATTTTTGCGAATCTTGCAGCGCCAACTGTTGTGAATCCCTCCAGAATCATCTACATCGCATATTGCAGCAGTTTGCAGGAATTACAGGAAATTCAGAAGATCCTGCCCTATCTGTTCAGTTATATGGAAAAGAAGCGGCTGCGTGCAGGGGTTGAATTTGTGATCGGCTTCAAAAGCGGTCTGAAAATCGGCAATGAGAATGATGTGGAGCAGACGTTTCGGAATCTCAGCGAGAACAAAATTTTACGAGTCAGATGCATTCCCACAGAGAGCCGGCGTGAATTTTCTGCATTTATCAGTGACTATCTGCGCAGGAGAAGCAATAACAGCAATTTGATGCTTGAAATGAACGAAACACCGCTTTCCGGTGTAATGGAAGGTGCGGGCATCTTTGACTTATTTTCAAGTTATCGCTATGATTCGGCGAAGATGAAGTTTACTGCGGTGCATGATTGTGACATTGTAAGGTATATCCGAGTCAAGCCAAGCATTACGGTGACCGATATGTTTGCCTTTACAATGGCTTCGAGCAGTACAAGCAATAAGCCAGAATTTCAAAGTGATTATAGAGCGCTTTGGGAGCAGTACCGCCTGAATACGGGTGCATGGAAAGCCATGTGCCGTATTTTCGGGAGACATGCGGAGGAAAATGATCTGCTTGCGTATTTCCGCAGGGATAACCGCAATGCCGCATTGAAAAAAGAATATCGGTATCTCATTCCCTTTGTCTGTAAAAAAGCAGTGCTGAAAATCATGGAGCCGCTTATTGCGGAGAAAATGATCAGCCCAGAGAGCCGAGTCATAAGCTATACTACCGATTCGTGTGAAGTGATCATACAGGATCTTTGTAATTGCAAGGAAAAATATGATGCCATCTTTTCACGGATGTACATGCTGATGCGTGCGGATTATATCCGCTGTGATGTCAATCCGAGGGATCATGTCGTGAAAGTATTCTACAATGATCTGCGGGTTGTCAATATGAATTGCCGTGAGCTTTATGACAATGGTTTTGCCCTGATTGAATATCTGTGGCGGAAATCATACCTGATTGATCTGAAAATTGACCGCAGTTCCAAAACGGTCAGCTTTACCTATGCTACACCGCAAATCAAAGATCTGCTCACAACCGAGGGCAGAATGTTGGAGGTGTACACATACCACAAGGCTAAGGAAACAGGAAGATTTGATGACATCAGGAGCAGCTTTGAGATCGACTGGGAAAGGAGCCTTGCTACAAATGAATTTGACTGCGTGCTGACGAAGGGCTTCTCCGTTCTTTTTGTTGAATGCAAAGCCACGAGGGAAATCAAGACAACATTCTATATGAAAATCTCAAGTCTGGTGCAGCATTTTGGAATCAATGCCACTGCGGTATTGCTTGCTGATACACAGGATACGCCTGAAAGTGCCCCACTCAATGCGATTCAGCGGGAGCATGGGGAACAATTCGGTGTGGTAACAATTTCGGATCGGAAGGAAATAGAGAACATCGGAAATGTCCTTGAAAGTATCATTAATGGGACGTATCAAGAAAAATAAGGAAAATCCGATCATCAAAAAATAGTATTATTCAAATCCTCCAAACTGTCTTTGACATGAAAGTTTGGAGGATTTGTAATAGTCAGCAAAAAAGTGCACATACTATCACTGAGGTGATGAACATGGCAAAAAAGGGAATGAAACGCCCTGAACGCACACATACGCAGCCGAAGAATACTGCGGCGGCAGTACCGGAAATACAGGGTAAAGCCAGACATGGAAAGGCACATGTCAATCCCATCATTGCAGGAACACAGCCCCCGTCACAGAAGGTGTACCACACTGAACCGTTTTCACAGGAAAAGCCGATTTCCGATGTGTATCCGGTCATTGACAATGATCTGGCGAGGGACAATATAGAAAACGACCTGACAGCAGCCGATCTGCAGGATCTGTAGAAGCTTGCAGGGAAGTACTATGCGGTCACTTTGGCATCGGGATGTCTGTCTGCCGTCCTTTCCGCAGCTGCAGGGACACCAAAAAACCGACGTTCTCATCATCGGCGGTGGAATGGCGGGGATTCTTACCGCCCGTATTCTCAGGCAGAACGGCGTGGAATGCATTCTCCTGGAAAAGGAACGTATTTGCCACGGAACAACAGCGAATACCACAGCGAAAATTACGTTCCAGCATGGTCTGCTGTACGACAAGCTGTTGAAACAAAGCGGCAGGGAGTATGCACAAAAATACCTGCATGCAAATCGCCTTGCGTTTGACAAATATGCAGAGCTTTGCGAGAAAATCGACTGTGACTACGAGATCAGGGATAACTATGTGTACACCGTCGGCAATGCAGCAAAACTGGAACAAGAGCTTGCAGCACTGGATAAGATCGGCTATCATGCGGAATTTTGTGAAAAACTTCCGCTTCCGTTCCAGACGGCGGGTGCAGTGAAATTTCCGCAGCAGGCACAGTTCCATCCTCTGAAGTTTGCTGCCGCCATTGCAAAGGGACTGCCCGTTTATGAGAGAACAACCGTCAGGGAATTGCGCGGAAACACGGCAGTGACCGATTGCGGCGAGATTTCCGCTTCGCATGTGATTGTGACAACGCACTTTCCCTTTCTCAACAAACACGGCAGTTATTTCCTCAAGCTCTACCAGCATCGTTCCTATGTTCTGGCATTGGACAATGCGCCGGATATGGATGGAATGTATGTGGATGACAGCAAAACGGGCCTGTCATTCCGAAATTACCGGAATTATCTCCTGCTGGGCGGCGGCGGTCACCGCACAGGAAAGCATGGCGGGAATTGGACGGAACTTCGCCATCTTGCAAAGCAATACTACCCAACGGCGGAGGAATCCTGCTGCTGGGCAGCGCAGGACTGCATGAGTCTTGATGACGTGCCGTATATCGGGCAGTATTCGGGAAGTACGGTACACCTGTATACTGCAACAGGGTTTAACAAATGGGGAATGACGGGCTCCATGCTGTCAGCGATGCTGCTCAGTGATATGGTGCAGGGCAGAAGGAATGACTTCGCCGATGTGTTCAGTCCTTCAAGAAGCATTCTGAAGCCGCAGCTATTCCTGAACGGATTTGAAGCGGTGATGAATCTGCTCAGTCTTTCCCCGAAACGCTGTCCGCATCTGGGCTGTGCGCTGAAATGGAATTGCGCTGAACATTCGTGGGACTGTCCCTGTCATGGTTCCCGTTTTGATGAGCAGGGCAGGGTGCTGGAGAATCCTGCAAACGGTGATCTGAAGCGTTAGCAGGGTTGTAAACAGAGGCAGAAAAACTGAAACAGAGAAAGGAACGAAGAATATGATCGAACAGGATACCATCAGATTATTGAGAGAATGCGACGCAGGCATAAAAATGGGAATTTCCTCCATCCATGATTCTGTCAAGTATGTCAAGGATGCGCAATTGCAGGGGATTCTCGAACAAAGCCTTGAGAAGCATGAGCAGATCAAGGCAGACATGCAGGGACTGTTGGAGGATTACCATGATGACGGAAAAGAACCTGCTGCAATGGCGAAGGGCATGGAGTGGTTTAAGACCAATATCACGCTGGCAGTGGATCCGTCCGATGATGCGGTAGCGGATTTCATTACAGATGGCTGCAATATGGGTGTGAAATCCCTTTCACGCTATCTGAACCAGTATGAAGCTGCGGATGAAAAATCCAAAGACATTTCCAAGCGTCTGATCCGTGAGGAAGAACAGCTTGCTGTCCGGATACGCAAATTCCTTTGATGGAAAGCAGAAAATGCGAGCTGCTCAATAAGAAAAGGCTGTATGGAGGAGTTTCCTCACATACAGCCTTTTTTGATGATTCATCAGAGAGATTCCGGATTACTTGCCGATTGTTGTAACATCGCTGCCGAACCATTCGGTAGAGATCTTTGCCAGTGTGCCGTCAGCAACCATTTCCTTGAGGGTAGCGGTTACCTTGTCGCACAGTGCCTGATCGCCCTTGCGGAAGCCGATTGCGTACTGCTCGGAGGACAGACCCTCTTCAAGCACCTTGTAATCCTTGCCGGTGGAAACGATCTCATAGTTTGCAACAACGGAATCCAGGAACACAGCGTCAACCATGTTCAGTTCCAGCTGGTTGAGTGCTTCTACGTTGGTGGAAAGCTCAACGGGAGTTGCACCGTTTGTTGCAACAACCTCGGAAGCATTGAGGATCTCCAGTGCGGTGGAACCGTTCTGTACGCCGATTTTTGCATCCTTCAAATCGGAAAGTGCAGTGATGTCGCTCTTGCCGTTGACTACGAATACCATTTCGTTGTTCATGTACGGTTCGCTCATCAGCATTACCTGCTTGCGTTCGTCGGAAACGGACAGACCGTTCCAGATGCAGTCGATTGTGCCAGCGTTGAGATCCTGCTCCTTAGTTTCCCAGTTTACAGAATACAGCTCCAGCTCAATGCCCATTCTCTTGCATACTTCCTCAGCTACATCAATGTCGAAACCAACGATCTCGTCGTTTTCATTGGTGAAGCCCATCGGTTTGAAGGTAGCGTCAAGACCCAGCACCATCTTCTTGGCATCCATTACCTTCTGCAGGGACTTGTCCTCACCCGTACCGCCGGATTCGCCGCAGGCAGCTGCGGAAAACAGCATCATAGCGGAAACTGCTGCACACAGAAGCTTTTTCATCATAGAATTTTTCATAGTTTTTCTCCTTTTGATAGTAGTTGAATATTACAGTACTATGATAGCACATTTTTAAATGAAAGTAAAGCGGAAGCAAGCAAATTCGGATTTTTCATCAACTTTGGATAGAAAAACGCAGTGAATTTCGTGGGAAATCACTGCGTTTTTTGTTTTGAAAATCATTTGCAGCAGCTCACCGCTAATTTTCATTATATCTTTGCAAGAACTGCTTCGTTCTTTCATTCTGCGTATTGCCAAAGACCTGTTCGGGTGTGCCCTCCTCGACGATATAGCCCTGATCCATGAAAATGACGTGATTTGCCACATCCCGTGCAAACGCCATTTCGTGGGTCACGATTACCATTGTCATTTTCTCCTTGGCAAGCTCTTTGATGACCTTCAGAATTTCACCCGTCAGCTCCGGATCGAGTGCCGAGGTAGGCTCGTCAAAGAACAGGATTTCAGGGCTGAGTGCCAGCGCCCTTGCAATCGAAACTCGCTGCTGCTGACCGCCCGAAAGCTCACAGGGGTAGGATTTTGCCTTGGTTTCAAGACCCATCTTTTTGAGCAGCTCCTCCGCCTTCTGTGTTGCTTCCGCCTTGGATTTCTTCAGAACATGTACGGGAGCTTCGATCACATTCTGCATGACGGAAAAATGCGGAAAGAGGTTGAAATTCTGGAATACCAGACCAATTTTCAGGCGGATCTCACGCAGCACTTTTTTGGTGGCATACACCGCCTTGCCGTCCTCCGTGTGGAGCATATTCAGTCCGTCCACATTGATCTCACCGCTGTCCGCACGTTCGAGCTGATTGATACAGCGCAGCAGGGTGGATTTACCGCTGCCGGATGGACCGATGATGGCAACAACTTCGCCCACTTCGACATTGAATGAAATGTCCTTGAGGACTTCGAGTTCTCCGAATTTTTTGGAAATATTGCGTACTTCAAGAATTGCCATGTCCACCCCTCCTTACTTGTAGTAATCAAATTTCTTCTCAACGAATGAGAATACTGCCGTTACCACTGCATTCATCACAAAATAGAAAACACCTGCGATGAACAGCGGCATGATGGATGAATAGAAATTCATCTGCTGCTTTGCCTTCATCGTGATCTCTGCAAAGGCAATGACGTTGGCAAGGGAGGTATCCTTGACAAGTACAATAACCTCGTTTGCCGTAGCGGGAATGACACGCTTAGTCACCTGCGGCAGGATGATGCGGAAGAACGTCTGTATTTTTGTCATGCCCAGCATCTGTGCTGCTTCGTACTGTCCCTTCGGGATCGCTTCAATACCGCCGCGGAAAATTTCCGCAAAATACGCCGCATAGTTGAGCGAGAAGGAAACCACGAGTGCGATGATCATGTAATCGGGATGGTTCATAATGCCCTGCAGAATCGGGATAATACCGCCCGTTCTGCCGCTGTTGACAGCGGAAGCAACGATCATGGGGATCGCATAGTAGAATGCGATGATCTGCAGCATCAGGGGCGTTCCGCGCATGATGAGGATGTAGAGATCCGTAAGCCAGTTGATCGGCTTGCATCTGCATTTTTTCAGCCATGTAACGACCATTCCCACAGGGATGGAAAATACGAGCGTCCACGCAAACAGGCTGAGCGTGTTCGGGAGATATTCCAGTAAGATCAATGTAACCTTTTTGATTGCTTCAAAATCCATAAACTGCACCGCCGTTTTCTTGTTTCTGTAAATTCTGTCGGTTTCGACACAACACCTCAATTATACCATACTTTAGCATGATTGTCAATTAACACAGCGGAGTATTTCCGACAAAAAATCCCCCTCAGCGATGTGAGGGGGATGCATATGGATTCTGCTGTGATTACCACGGCCATGTGGTGTTGCCGCCGGAAGAACCGGTTGCCTGCGTGCCGCCCTGCAGCGTGCCGCCATATGCAGCAAGCTGTGTCTGGTCAACGTTCTGGAAATAGGTGCTTCCCTGCAGTGTGCCGCCCGTATATACGGATGCTCCTGTGTATGCCGTGCAGCCTGCAATTACGCTCGAAACTGCCTTGTCAGCAATAAAGGATACAATTACTTTGCCGCTGCCGTCGCAGAGCGTGATTCTGGTACCCGCACTTACGGATGCAGATGCAGATACGGACTGTGTCATGGATCCGCCGCCGCCGGGTCCCATACCGCCGCCCATGCCGCCGCCGGAGCCTGTGTTCTTGACATATACACCGCCCGTGTAGGACATCGTGCCGTCACAGTCAAAGGGTTCCTGACCGTTGGAAATGACATAGCCGCCGCTGATCGTCAGGGAACCATTGGAGTCGAAACCGTCGTGGTCGCCGTTGGTGGTGTTGACAAGCGCGAAACCGCCCTTGAGATTCAGGGAGTAGTTTCCGCCGCCGCCGCCGAATCCGCCGCCCCAGCCGCCGCCCCAGCCGCCGGGGGACATATTGCCGGAGCCGTCCGCACCGCCTGCGGCATTGTAGCCGTCATCGGTGGTGTTGGAAATCACGGTACCGCTGTTCTGGGTGATGTTCATGCCTTCAATGCCTTCGTAGCCTGCCTCAACGAGGATCAGCACATCATCAAATGTGTTGCTGCCCTTGCCGATGGTCACATCCGCATCGGAATGCACCGCATCGTCACCGGAATTGAGCTGCATTGTACCGCCGTAGAGCGTGATATTACCGCTTGCGTGGATGCAGTCATCTGTGGAATCCACGTCAATATTGCCGCCGTTGACAGCGATCACGCCGGTAACAGCAGTACCGTTGTCATCCGTGCAGCCTGCCTTGAGTCCCTTGGAGCTGGTGTTGGTGGAAGAACTGCTGCCGGTTGTTTTTACGATGATGTCGCCGCCGTTGATGTTCAGCGCCTGAGATGCGTGCATGCCGTCGGAGAATGCAGTGACATTGACCTTGCCGCCGTTGACGGTGATGAATCCCTTGCCGCTTGCGGTGTCGGTATCATTCGCCTTGACGCCGTCGCCTGCGGTGGTTTTCAGCGTAATATTCAGCGTGCTGAAATCCGTGTCGGTATCGTTGCCGATGGTTACGCTGTCGCCGCCTCTGAGTGCATCATCCACTGCGTTGACATTGATCGTACCGTTGTAAACCTTGAGATCATTCTTGGTTGCAACACCGTCCTGATATTTGCCGTTGACGGTCAGTGCGCCCTGTCCCTTGATTTTGAGATCATCCTCCGAATAGATAGCAGCAGCGATCACTTCGCCGTCGGAGTTGGTGTCGGAATGGCTTGTACCATCCGAAATGGTATTTGTTGTGCCGTTCTTTGCAACGATAATTGCCTCGTCACCGATCTGCTTGACATAGATCGGAGCTGCACTGCTGTTGGAAAGCTCCGCACCCATGAGGTCGAGTTCTACCACACCATCGGCAAATTTTGTCTTGTCCACATCTACGATGATCTGTGCGGAATCAGAGGTTCCGCTGACAGAGATCACGCTCGGCTCGGTGATGGTCACCTTTGTGCCGGATACCGTCAGATTGGAGGGGGAGGAAACCTCCTCAGCAGCTGCGTTATATACCTTTAAGCCACTACTGGCATAGTCGATGGACACTGCCACCGTATCGCCGGAGCTGGGAGTAACCGCTGCACCGCCGTCCATTGCCTTGACATCGAGAAATTCTGCGCTTGTACCTGCAAATGCAAATTCCCCTGCTGCGGATTTGCTGTGTGCCATCTGTGTGCCGCCCACAAATACACCGTACTTGCCGCTTGCGGAAAGTGCCGCATCACTGATGAGCACATAGCTGAACTTCTTTCTGGGAGCATATTCGCAGACAGTCTTGTCGCCATTCTTCACGGTGATGACACTGTCCTTTGTCCATTCAGCCGCCATATCCAGCATCATCACAGGCTGTGTGCTGCCGGTGAGATTCACCGTTACTCCTGCACCTGTAAGCTGGTAATCGGTTGCAGTTGCAATGACCTTACCGCCGGTGATGTTGAGCATGCCAGCCTCATCAAGGCGGAAGCCACGGTCACCACCTGCAGTCACTGTACCATCAGAAACCGCAATTTCCGTGCATGCCTGTACAGCATCCTTGCCTGCCTTAACAGTAACAGAACCGCCAAGTACGAATACGCCCTGATCCTTGGACTTGATGCCGTCGCCGGAAGAATCAATATCAATGACTGCGCCCTCGATCTCGATGTTGTTGTCACCGACAATGGCATCCGCTTCAGCGGTTTCCGAACCGTCTGCGGTATTTACCACGATGGTGCCGCCGTTGAGATTGAGCTTCTTGTCCGCATAAATACCGGTATTCATATTGCTGTTGATGTTCAGCGTACCGGTGCTGTTATTAGTAATGGTGAGCTTGTTGTTGGTGTAAATGACGCCGCTTTCCGCATATGCCGCTGCTGCGGTATCGGTCAGTGTATTCTCGCCCACAAGCGTGATCTTGGTCTTTTCAGAACCCGATGCTGCGGCGGAATAAATGCAGGGCTGCTTACTGCTTGTCATCGTTACATCATTCAGTTCCAGTTCAACATCATTCACATCTTCTGCAGCGGTTTCGATGCAGATCTGTCCGTCCGTAATGCTGCCGTACACATGGTACAGACCGCTTGCGGTGATCTTTGCGGTCTTTCCGGAAACTTGTACAACCTTGTTGTCATCGCCTTCCACCTTAATGCCATTGTCACTCAGACGAATGGTCACTTCATTGGATACCGGATCTGCCAGAACCATTTTCTTGAGAACTGCTAAATCAAAGCCGTTGACGGACTTGTCAGCAGACACGTTTGCATTATCGAAAGCGTCTTTTGAAAGAGAGGCTTTGCCGAGTAAATATTTCTGCAGAGCTACGACATCGACCGAAGAAATTTTGCCGTCAAGGTTAACGTCGCCTGCAAGCGTCTGAGCTGCGGAGATGGAAATTGCCGGCATAGCCGCACACAGGGTACTGATTGCCATCAATCCCGCAAGTCCACGTCTGAAATTCTTTTTTTTCATAGCGCATCGCTCCTTTTTGTTGTGATTCGCACGTTTTCAGCAGCATACTGCTCGTATCGGCTGTATTGTCTACCTTTGCGATTGTACTAATTATACGATGTGTTTCTTAAAACAATCTTAAATCTATGTAAATTTACTAAAAATTCTGAAAAATGCGGATTTCCAATGACTCGATTATACTTTCCGTAAAAACACATTCCTGAATTTACAAGTGCTGCAGCAATTGACAAAGCACGGGAAAGGTGGTATAATGCAAGTATTCAAATGTAATGCGATTTAAACTACAGGAGGATTGCAGTATGGCAAATATTTATAGATCCGCAGATCAGCTTATTGGCGCAACGCCGCTGATGGAGCTGACAAATATTGAAGAACAGGACGAATTGCAGGCGAGAGTGCTTGCAAAGCTGGAATATCTCAACCCCGCAGGATCCGTCAAGGACAGGGTAGCGCGGGAGATGATCGACGATGCCGTGCGCAGCGGCAGGCTGACAGCGGATACCGTGATCATCGAGCCGACCAGCGGCAATACGGGCATCGGGCTTGCATCCGTATGCGCCGCAAGGGGCTACAGGCTTATCATTGTCATGCCCGATACAATGTCGATGGAGCGCCGTCAGCTGATGAAGGCATACGGTGCGCAGCTTGTACTCAGCGATGGTGCAAAGGGAATGACGGGTGCCATTGAAAAGGCGCAGGAACTTGCCGATGAGATCCCCAATAGTCTGATCGCAGGGCAGTTTGTCAATCCTGCCAATCCCGAAGCACACCGTAAGACCACCGGCCCTGAGATTTTTGAGGATACGGATGGAGAAGTGGATATTTTTGTGGCGGGCGTCGGTACGGGCGGTACAATCACAGGCGTTGGAGAATATCTGAAGTCCCGCAAGCCTTCGGTGAAAATCATTGCAGTTGAGCCGTTGGATTCTCCCGTGCTTTCCGGCGGTCATGCGGGTGCGCACAAACTGCAGGGAATCGGTGCAGGCTTTGTTCCGGAGGTACTCAACACGCAGGTGTATGATGAAGTGGTGACTGTGACGACCGAGCAGGCATATGCAGCAGCAAGAAGGCTTGGTACGGCGGAGGGCATCCTTGTGGGAATTTCATCCGGTGCGGCGGCGCATGCTGCAATCGAGATTGCAAAGCGCCCCGAAAACAGGGGAAAGCAGATCGTGGTACTCCTGCCCGATACGGGGGATCGCTATCTGTCCACCGATTTGTTTGCAGAATAGAACGTTTTTCGGTCAGTACTGACCGAAATTGAAAAATGCCTTATCCTTCAGGATAAGGCATTTTGTGATGTTTAACGTTCTACCCCAGCAGTTTTCTGTACTGACTGGGTGTGCAGTTGGTAGCAGCAACAAACTGGCGCATAAAATACTTGCTGTCATCATAGCCGCATTTTTCGGCAATGGACGAAATGTTCATGGATGTGGTAAGCAGCAGATACCTTGCCAGTGATACCCTGACGTTAATGCATTCCTGATGGAAACTGATACCGAAGCAATCCTTATAAATTTTGCGCAGATAGTTGGTGCTGAGCAGCTGCTGTTTTCCAAGAGCTTCCAAAGAGAAAACATTCTGCGGCTGCTTGTAAATCTGATTGCGGATATCCAACAGCGCCGGATAATGCGGATGGGCACGTCTGACGGCGATCTCTCTGATTTTTTCTTCCAGCAGAAGCCTTACATTCTCCTCAGCCTGTGCATAGGTACAATTATGCGGAAGCACTGCGGCTGCACAGCAGAAGGAATCCAGATTATACCAATCCATATATTCCTCGCAGAAAAGCAGCATGTTGCTGCATTTGTCAGCGATCATCTCAGCTGACGCTGCATCGTTCTTGATAAAACAAAGGAATGTGTTTTCGCTGATCCTGCCGCAGATTCCCGAAGGATGGCAGCAGTTCTTTATCGCATCCGCAGCGCTGAGCAGCGCCTTGATTTTATGTTTCTTGGAAGAATCAGAGAAATTATCCGTATCATTCATGCACACACGGAGCATCAGTATATATACTTCATCATCATTGACGTTTGCCGTCAGAGACAGAAATGCATTTTTCAGACCGGCTTCGTTATACATATTCAGCATCGTATCCTGATGTTCCGATAGATTGCGGCACTGCAGCAGGTACTGAATGTCATTCTTCATACGCAGAAATTCCAAGCCGTTGGAAACGGATTTCAGCCAGTTGCGGAATACATCGTCATATGTGTCCGGCTTTTCATATTTCAGTACAATATGACCGAACATATGCCCGTTGAAAAACAGGGGATTAAAATAATATGCTGACGGAATCTCGCTGTCTGCAAACAATTCAGCAAAGCGATTGCGCTGTGTGATGATTGGCGTGGGATCCATCCACGGAATCACGCTGCGGCAGGTGATGGGATCATCCGTATTATCCGCATTACAGTCATACCAATGCTCATACAGACAGAGATAAATGTTCTGGACATAGCGCACCAGAAACTGGAAGTCGCCAATTACCCTGATAAGCTCCTCCAGCGTAGTGCAGACAGTAAGCTTCTGTTCCATCTGGTTGAACAGGTTCCATGTGTCATATTGCTTTTTGATGCGTGCGGTTTTCAGCTCCTCGTGCAGCTGCATTCTGTACTTGCCGCAGGAACAGCTGGTTCCGTAAATAAATTTCCCCTTTGGCGGTGTGAACGATGGTTTCGGATCTCCCTGCAAAATACCATACAGGATCTGCACAGCCGATTCACCGAGTTTTTCTCTGTTGCGCTGATATGTAGTCAGCAGGGGAGAATGCAAAAAGCGTTCACGGACGTATTCGTATCCTACTACCGTCATTCTTTCCGGAAGTACCACATGGTGTTCGAGCAGCTCGTCAATCAGACCGTATGCCATGTAATCATTTGCACAGACAATTGCCTGCGGATACGGAAGCTCACCATTAATATACCTCTTGGCAAGCGCTTGTCCGGAATTCATCCAGAAATCGCCGTAATGCACTTTCCGGGTATCGTAGGGGATGCCGTGGCTCTCCAGTGCCTTTCGGTAGCCGTTTACACGATAATGGGAAACGTCAATAAAATCGTATCCGGTCAGAATGTCAATGTCAGTAAATCCATGCTCCTCAATCAGATGATTGGTAACATCTTCAATATCATTTTCGTCACTTGTATTGATAAAACGGAATTTTGGAACATCAAAAGCCGGAAGCACGCTGCCAACGATCAGGACCGGAACAGTTTGTTTCAGGAGCTGTTCTTTGACGTGACGCTGTAATTCTTCATTGACAAAGGACTCAGAAAGTAAGATCAGTGCGTCAAATTCAGGAGATTGTATCAGGTCATAGATCCGGTTCTCACAGTTGACATCCGCGTTATAATTGCTTGGATTATAAATGTTGGAAATGATAACGACATCAATATTGCAGCTCTGTGCCTGCGAAATTATGCCACGCAGGATCTCTCTTTGCTCAATGCTATTGACTTCGGCACCCACAACACCGAATATCATTCGTTTTTTTCTACTCATTTTTTCCACCATCCCTGTGAAATCTATTATTATTATAACAGATTTTAGGAGTTTTGTCAATATATATAAACTCATTTTATCCACCAAATCGTTATTTTGTGGGTTGCAATACAAAAGCCTTGCTGATTTGTTCATCAATCAGCAAGGCTATGCGGGGCAAGGCCCCGTAATAGTGACGTCAGCTGTTTATCAGCATCCGTTTCATCACAGCAAGATCAAACGCATTGATCACGCCGTCACTGTGGAGTTCTCCCATATTCCAGTCGTTCAGCGTACCGATGCCGAGTAAAAATTTCTGCATCATCACGACATCCGTTGTCGTAAATTCCCCGTCGGCATTGACATCGCCGATAATGATTTTTTCCGGAATTGCAGGTTCGAGAACGAATTTCTGTCCGTCACCGCCCCAGTAATTCCACTGGCAGATGTTCGCACCATCCTCAAGGCTGATCTCGTATACATCCGCACAGGATTTTCCACCGGAAACCATCGTGAGCAGGGAATAGGAGCCATCCTTGTTGCACTGGAGGGTGAATTTCTGGGAATCATTTCCGCTGTATGCGGCAAGGGCAATATTTGCACCATCCTCAGCCGAACCATTTTCTACAGTCAGCGCTCTGCCATCCTTTGCCTGAACAGTGTATTTACCGTCAGACTGACGGGTGAATGTCCAGACAAACTCGGTACTCTGGACTGCATTTCCATCATGCTCGGAGAGGAACAGACCGCTGTTGATGCTGCGGACGGTGTAGGTTCCATCGGGAACGGAAGGATGCACCGGTTCAATGCTCCAAAGCTGGCAGTCACCGCCCCAGTAATTCCACTGGTTGATGTTGCCGCCGTTTTCCGTTGACCAGTCATATACGTCAAGACAGCCCGTATCGCCGGAACTTTTGGATACGATGGCGTAATTTAAACCATCCTTAACGATCTTCCAAAGCTGATTGTCCGTGCCGCTGAATGTCTGCAGCTCCACGTTCAATCCGTCATCGGCAGTGCTGCCGGCAACTGCAATGCACTTGGATTCGTCCGCAAGCGAAACGATACGACAGTAACCGTTATCTTCGGCGATGAATCGCCATTCCTGATGCGCACCGCCGGATTTCTTCCACTGCTGGAGGTTGGTGCCGTCAGCGGTATTTCCGCCGGTAAGATCAATGACCATGCCGCTGTGCTTGTTGGTGATATAGTAATTCACACCGCTGAGAAGGTCGGTATTTCCGATTTTCACGCTTGTACCGGTTCCGGAGATGGAATCCGTGTTGTACACAAGCTTGCTGTCCGGATCGGTGTAATCCACAAGGGCTGCACGATCCTTGCCCGTATAAGCAGACGTTTTTGCACCCCAGATGGTCTGGTTGTTGTTGCCGACCGCCGTGAAGGACATGACTTTCTTGCCGTTTTCGTCCTGTGCAGCGAGGAAATGTCCGCTGTATTTTTGTCCGCCGAGGATGAGCGTTGCCGCAGAACTGTCCGCTGCCTGCGACCAGCTGCCGCTGACCGCACCGCTGACTGAACCATCCGCATGGAGGGTGATGCCGCTGTATCTGTGGACTTCCTTTGACGTGTCGAGTCCGTGGTTGATGTATTCGTAATCGCCCACAATATCGGAGGTTTCATAACCGCCTGCGGAAATTACATCACCGCTGTATTCAAAGGGCGCTACCACCGGCCAGCCTTCCTGATTGAAGTACATGGAATGCACCTTGACCTCGTGATATTCCGTACCCGCATTGAATCTTGTGTGATAGATCAGGTACCACTTTCCATCGTCATCGCAGAGGACGGAATTGTGACCGCCGGACATATATGCGGTATTCAGGCTGCTGAACTGGTAGTTGCCCATGACCTTCAGACCGATGCTGTCAAGGTTGGGATTCGGACTGAGTACGGCAGCTCTGCCCGCTGCATCAACGAAGGGACCCGTAGGGCTTGTCGAACGGAATACACGCATGTTGTAGCCGCCCGTTGCCGTGAGTCCTCCGTAGGTGACCCAGAGATAATAGAATCCTGTTTCGGGATTGTATTCGATGAAGGGGCCCTCGCCCGATTTTCCGTATCCGCCGGAAATTTTGGTACCGAAGTAGCTGTCCACCATTCTGCCGTCGGCAGTCGTGCCGGACTTCGGGTGGATGCATCTGCCGGTTGCGGGATCCAGCTCCAGTGTGAAAATACCGCCCGACCATGAGCCGTAGCACATGTACATTTTGCCGTCCGTGCCGTAATAGATCGTCGGATCAATGGCATTCGGGAACAGGGAATTGTTGAAATTGGATTTGTTGAACCAGCTTTCGTTATAAGTGACCTTTCCTGCGGCAATCAGCTCGTCCACATTCGTGGAGGTGTATTTGCGGTTGACATTCTTCGTTGAGCTGACCGCATAGCTGTCATTTGATGTGAAACCCGAATAGATCAGGGTATCCACAAAGGTGTAGGGACCTTCTGCTTTCTTGGAAACGCCGAAGGCGATGACGGAACGCATGTAGGTGGATGTGGTGCAGAAATACATCATGTACGCACCTCTTGAACCGTCAGAGTTGACATAATCGGGATTGTAGATGACATCGGGTGCCCACACGGCAAACCCGCCAACGCAGTCCTCAAGATTCTCGCCCGCCCATGCAAATGCACCTGCAAGGTTTTTTGAGAGATCACCGAAGATCACATTTCCCGGCGTATTGTAGCCGTTTGTGAAGCGCGTCCAGTTCTGCAGATCAGTGGTTTTGGCTGCATCAATATGCGAGCCGAATACATAATAGGTTCCATTCGCATCTTTGAATACGGACGGATCGTGTACGGATACCCGTGCTTTGGCAGCTGCGACATCCATTGCAGCATTGGGCAATGTTCCTGCAAGCATCATTGCGCAGGATAAAAAGAGTGCGGCTGCCTTTTTGAAAAAATTCTTCTTCATGACTGACTCCTCCAAAAATTATGAGAATTTTCCCTAAAAAGGTAATTTTATTATACAGGATTGACAAGATGTTTGTCAAGCATTTGTAAAGAAAAAGAAAAGAATAACCCCACCGTGGCGGGGTTATTCCTCTTATGCCTGTGATTGTTCAGCTGCACGTTTGATGGCAGCCTTATTTTCATACATGCGTTCGTCTGCACGCTGGAATACATCGTGATACAGCGAATCTTCTTCCGGAATAAATTCGGCAATACCGAGTGCGATGGAAACCGGTATTTTTTTCTCATCAACGGTAATAAATGTATTGGAAACTTCATCGAAGAATTTTTTTGCCAATTGTTCACGCTTTTTATAGTCGTTTCGCTCCAGAATCACAGCAAATTCATCACCGCCGATCCTGTATACGGGACTGTGCTTGAAAATACGGCAGATGAGCCTGCTGCATTCCTGAATCAGTAGATTCCCTGCCTCATGACCATAGCTGTCGTTGGTTTTTTTGAGAAAATTAATATCCAGAATTGCAATTGCAAATTCGGCGCTCTTTATTGCAATTTTCCCTTCCAGTACTCTGACAGCTTCCTGATAAGCCGTTGCATTTTTTACACCAGTCAGCGAATCACGGTATGCAAGCCCATTGATGTGCGTCATCTGCTCATACAGGTGTTCTCCGGCATTGCGGAAGCTTTCTGAAAGGACAGCGATTTCATCATTGGCATATTTGCCGGGTGTGAACAGAAATTCGCCCTCCTTCATTCTCTGGGCAGCAACGGTCAGTTCACGCAGACGTCCGATCAGCCGCTTTGTCAATACGATCGTTATAATGATGAATGTCCCTGCAACAATGGAACAAAGCAGGATGATTTCCACTGCCAGACTGTCACGATCGTGGTATACCTCGGCTTTGGAAACAGTGACAACAAAATGCATGCCATTTTCCAGCGCTACATCGTGTTCGAGTGTGTTGTTTCCTGCATGAGGCTTTGCAGCACCGACCGGCAGATCCTTATGATAGATGATGGTGTTGCTGCCATCCATGAGATAGGCATGTCCTGTTTCATAGATTTCAACCGCATCCACCCATTCGAGTATCATAGTGAAATCAACATCCAGACCTACAACACCGACAAGCTGTTCCTCAACATACAGAGGTACAACGTAGGAAATCATATAGCAGTCGTTATTGTAATTCTGATAGGGCATGACCCAAGTGGGACCGCCGTTTTCTACCGGTATGTAGTACCAGCCGACATGTTCGGTATCGGATGGATCATATGCCAGAATATCTGTTGGGGGAAAAGCTTGAAACTCATCGCTGCCATTCTCCTTGCTCCAGAAGAAGCCGTCTGTTGAAGGCGCGATTTCCGGATTGTACCGCAGATAATAAGCGACAATACCGTCGGTATGACTTGCAACATTGTGATACAGATCAAGCATGTGCAGGGTGTACTTTTCACGGTATTCGACGTCATTTGAGATTTTTTCTACACTCTCAATTTCCTTCAGACTCTGGGTCACCATAATATGTACGGATTGCTCTACGCCGCCGAGCAGCTGATGCAGCTGTTCCTTTTCGAGGTCACAGACCATGTCAAGCATGCGGTTGGCGTCCCTTTGCAATAACCTGCTGGTTGTAAAAATCCCCATACCTCCGACGAGCAATGCAAGCACCACCATGGAGCAGATGTTGACGGTTAAAAATTTGGTTTGCAAGGATTTCATAGCATCACTTCTTTTTATAAATAGAATTGTATTTTTGTATATTATACCATATCCCCGCTTTATCGTCAATGAATATTTTGTTAAAAATAACGTTTTTTATAAAAATGCTTAAAAAATAGGGGGCTGCGTTCAAGGGACATTTCGGATAAGAAAAATCCCTCATATTTGATATGGAAAGTTCAAATATGAGGGATTGTTATGATTACGATTTGATTTCGCAGCCGCCCCATTCTACAACGGTAAAGCCCGTTCTTTCGAAGGTTTCAAGCTGCTGCGGAGCAATCTCCACAGCGTTTTCAAGCGGAACATACGCCATAAAAATGCGGCAGATGCTGTCAGGGGACGGTGTGATATGCAGTTTTGCAGAATCTGTATATGCATCACCCTGGAACGTAATGAGATTATACGCATTATGCTCCATTCTTGGCAGCCAGTAGACAATAAATTCGTTCATTTCCTGTTCAGTCAGCCCCATGTATGTGAGCTTTTCTTTGAAGAAACGCTCGGTATCGCTTCCTGCCACACAGAATCCCTTTGAGAAATCAAATTTTGTGCGGCAGTTTTTGGCATCCCAGAACAGATATTTATGATGTGTGCCATCCGCCTTGTTCAGAAGTGTGCCGTCCGGATATGCGACTACATCCCAGCCGTCGTTGTACTTCGGATAGGTTGTGGACAGCTCGGATTCCGTCAGTTCCAGTTCCACACGGACATCTGTCTCCTGTTCGGGATACAGATAGATCACAGGCTTGTCAGGGTACGCCTCGAAAAATACTGTCATGGTCTCATTGTCTTCGGCAAAAATTCTGATCCAGCCGTACTGTCCCTCGTATTCTGTAAACAACCAGTATTGATTATTTTTCTGGTAGCCCATTTCATAAAGCTGTGTATCCTTGGGGATGACAGCGATGGATTGAGAGCTTTCATCGGGCCCCAGATATAATTTCAGACTGTCTGCCGTAACACGAAGCGGCGCTCCATATTCCACAGTTTCTTCAGGTTTCACATAGGATGCATTGTTCTTCTCAATCAGCTTGCGTTTCATGATGCACAGATCGAATGCATCCAGCCTGCCGTTGAGATCCAGATCGCCTTCTGCCCAATTGAAGATCTCAACATCCTTTTCTCCAAGCAGCCACTTTTGCAATGTGACTGCATCGTTAACGCTGAATTCATCGTCACCATTGATGTTGCCCGATACTGTGATTTTGATTCTAAACACAACATCCATTGAGCCGTTTTCATACAATGTGACCTTGGGCTGATCGTCGCAGATAAATTCAAATTCATCAGCGGTTCTGTAAAGATTTGCTAAATCATCCAAATAAATAAAGGGATTGGATTCAACAACATAATATGGAGCGGTAATCATCCATCCGCCGGGAAGATTCGGATTCTTAATGCGGATATCCGTACCAAAGCGGAAGTTATGGTACTTGACTACTTCACTTGGTATCAGCTCACCTGTATCCTTATCATACAGCATAATTCTTGTTGCAGCTGCAGGAAGATCGGGATTCGTTTTGTAGCTCATTTTGCAGGTCACTTCAACACGGTTAGATGTTTCAGATGTGACCTCAAATCCATGGAAATCATAGTAGCCGTCTTCCGTTCTGATATCGAAGGAATAGGTGCAATTTGGATCATATGCTCTGTTTGAATCCAGGATACAGGGATTCGAGGAAACAGGATACAATTCACTCAGAACCGGATCATCAGGGCTATGCTGTACCGTATCTTTCCGGAATGAAGAATTCTCGGAAACGTCAATCAGCTTGCCTGTATTTATATCTATAAATGTGATGATGGTACTTCCGTGTGAGCAGTCAACAATCTCAGAACAATTGTCCTTTATGTGATAGCTTCCGTTTGTGATATCAAAAGACGCTTCATCTGACCAGTGCCTGCCGACTGACCATTCCACATCAACCAGACCGTCTTTTGTTGGCTGATATACGATAACAGAGGAAGAACCCTGTCCGTCAACAAGTCCTAACTGCGAACCTAAATTAAATCCATTGCAGTCAGATTCCATATAATATTCAATTGCACCCTCACCACTCTGTTCCATTTCAAGAGAAGCACCTGTGCTTGCATTCACCTCTGCACAGTATGCAATGTAGTTGTTATAAACGCAAGCACCACTGGCAGCGAGCGTAGATTCATGACTATAGCTTTTCAGCCAATTATATTCAGCAGGACAGTCGGGAAGCCAATTGTAGATATCGGTTTGTCCAATGAAGCCGCTTGGATTTTCAAAGGTGAATGTTTCCGTTGTCCGATAATCATCGCCATCCTTTTCCAGCCATGTGACTGTCAGATCATGCCCTTCAAGCACACGGAACAGCTGTACTTCAAAGGCATACTGTACTTCACTTTTTGCATAATCTTCAAAAAAGGTGTAATCGTCCGTAGGAACACCTAATTTATTGCATAATTCTTCATATTCCGCAAGAGCTTCTTCATCATTTTGGTCAGGCAGTTCGGGGATTTCAAGTTCGAATACCGCAGGACTTGTACTGGCAGGAGTGTTAATCATTACCATACTTCCCGAAATTGCAGTTCTGTATTTGTCCTTTTCATCCAGACGGATGGGTTTGACCAGACAAATGAAATTATCCTCTACGTGAGTTTTTCCGTAGGTGTTATAGAATTCCATTGCATCAATAAAATTCATTGGCGTCCAATCGGGCAGCGTGCCGATGACCGAATCCATATAAGAGTCATCTTCAGCACGCACAGGTGAAATTGCTCCCGAAGAAGCAAGCATCATACCTGCTGTGAGAAGCGCGATTAGTTTGTGTTTCATAGCGATTCCTCCGTTCTATGTTAAATTGCATAAAGGCAAAAACGGTATTCTTAACTATATTATACATCTTTGTGTTCTCTAAGTCAATAAAAAATCAAGAATGAATTATTAATTTATTTTATGTTATCGCAAATCTTTTCTATTGCTGCAGACAAGAAGCCAACAGTGAAGTTTGATAACAAAAACATGGGTTCTGCGCTGGCTGTCATGTACAAAATAGAAGTATTTACCACACTTAATGAGATATGCCATCAGTGGTTTTGTCAAGAATATCGACATATCTTGACTTTTCGGGTTGTTATTGGTATAATGTTAATATCTACATTCTCATCATCATGGCAGTAAACTCGTAATGTTATTTGAAGGTGGTGCTATACTAAAAAAGTGGACAAAAAAGAAGAACGATGTATAATAAAAGAAAAGGCCAGGAGGAAAAAGAAATGGCAGGAAAGAAAAGTCCACGATACAGTGAAGAATTCAAGAAAACGATCGTAAATCTGCACCAAAACGGCAAAAGCTATGCAGAGATCGAGCAGGAATACGGCGTGTCCCACAGTGCCTTAGCCAAATGGATCAAGCAGTATTCTGTGGTGAAGCTGGATGACGACACTCTTACCGCTGAGCAGATCAAAGCTTTGCAAAAGAGAAACGCTCAGTTGGAAGAGGAAAATCTAATCCTAAAAAAAACCATTGCGATATTCACGCCACACTCAGGCAAAGACTAACCGCAGTCCATTCGCTGCGTCATGAGCACGCTGTGACTACACTTTGTCGGGTTCTGAATGTTAATCGAAGTACTTACTACAAATTCCGTAACCGCAAAGATTCTCGCAGAGATGTTGAAAACAGGGCGCTTCGAGTAAAGATCCTTGCACTTTACATCAAAAGTGACAAGCGGTTGGGAGCGCAGAAAATCACCGAATCCTTACGATAATGCTGTGATGGATTGTTTTTTCAGATATCTCAAGCACGAGGAAACGGATCGACGTTCTTATAGCTCATTACCAGAGCTGCAGGTTGCTTTGTTCCGCTACATTCATGGTTTCTATAATTCCACGCGTCCACACTCTCATAACAATGGGCTCCCGCCTATTGCTGCTGAAGATCTTGTTACTTAGTTCTCCTCTTTTTATTGTCTACTTTATTGACATTGGATCAATAAGCAAATTGAAAAGCTGAACTTCTTTTGTGAAATGAGAATGTTCGGAACAATTTTAAAACCGTATAAGAGAAACCCCAAGCCACAGCTTGGGGTTTCTTTGTGTTTATTGTGCAACAGCATTTACTGTTTAGACTATATTGTCCGTTCCTTATGAGTTTCGTGTCACGCGAACAACATCACTGATCACGCAGGTACCATTAGCATCAGTTACCACACAGCGGTAAGAGCATCGACCGTTCACATCGAATTCCGTAACCGGAGTCAGATAAAGTGTTTCTTTATAAGCACCATAG
>SVNQ01000044.1 GCA_015066865.1 Ruminococcus sp. | reverse complement strand
AAATCTGATACAGAATCAAAAATCAAGAATCTATTGCAGACTCTGGCTAAGACAGAGGGGACTTCTGCTCAGGATTACATTCTGAATGAAATCAATGAGCTTGACAGGAAAATCAAAGCTTTGGAATCTCAGATTCAGGAGCATGAGGATTTAGCAAATGCAAGTAATATGTCCGATATTGAATTTGAAAATCTTGCAGATATGCTTTGTTCCTTTGCAGATTCCTTTGAGACTATGCCGATAGAGCAGAAACGTCTTGCACTCAGAGCTTTTATCAAGAAAATCATCTGGGACGGCGACAAAGTACACATCTATTTCTTTGGAAGTGAAGAAGATGAAATAGACCTTTCAAATGACGAAAATCCAGAGCCGCAGCGAGAGGGTTGCAAACGAGATCCTCATGCACTTCCGATCCATGAAAAAAAGTGCAGGTGATCTCTACATGAATGAACCGATTGATACGGATAAGGATGGAAATGTTCTGACGCTTATGGACATTATTGAAGATGGGACGAATATCGAGGAAGATGTGGACTTTTCGATTCATTCCAAGCAGCTCTACCGTTTTTTGGAACAATGTCTGGATGAACGGGAATTGGAAATCATTGTGAATCGCTATGGACTTTACGGAAAAAAAGCACTGACGCAGAAAGAAATGGCACAGAAACTGAATATTTCTCGTTCTTATGTCTCCAGACTGGAAAAGAAAGCGTTGGAAAAGCTCAAAAAAATGTATGATGCAACGCCATTTTGAAAAATTTGCACCGCCAATCTTGATACGGATAACAGTACCGCATGAATGATCAATTCGTTCATGCGGTACTGTTCTATCACTCACCAGCAGGGAAATATTACGATATAGGTTGAAAAGGTCAGAAATTTATGCTATACTTAATACAGAATCGCACTATGGAGGAATCGTTATGAAGATCAGCCACATCGGCATGTACGTTCGTGATCTTGAACGCAGCCGCAAATTCTATGAGACCTATTTTGATGGGAAATCCAACTGTCAATATCATAACCCCAAAACCAATCTGAAAACCTATTTTTTGACATTTGAAAGCGGCGCTCGGCTGGAACTGATGCATCGTCCCGAATACACGGATAGCATCAATGAAGCTTGTGCATCAGGTTTAACTCACCTTGCATTCAGTACGGGAAGCCGTGGCGGTGTCGATGCGCTGACTGCAAAGCTTGCTGCTGATGGCTACATCGTTGCAGGACAGCCGAGAACAACGGGCGATGGATATTATGAAAGTGTTGTACTGGATCCCGATGGGTATCGAATTGAAATCACAGAATAGAAAGGAGCAGAACCATGGCATTACCGGATTTTAAACAACTGAAACAGGACAAAACCAACATTCCCGCTTGGGCAGAATTTCTGAAAAAGGATGCGTTCATCAGTTACGAAAACACCTACAAAAGCAAGATCTATTTTGATCTCTTCGACCGATACATACAGCCCTGTGCGGAAACAGGCGATATCCGCTACTATGTATACGACCCCGTCAAGCACGGCGCAGATCCGACCAAGAAATACCCTGTACTGATGTGGCTGCACGGTGCAAGCAACTCCCTGATGGAGGAAGGCTGCATCATGTGCTGCGGTGCGGAGCAGTATGCATCCCCGAAGTACCAGCAGGCAATGGGTGGTGCCTATCTGATCGTACCGCTTGGCAATGAAGAAAGGCTCCCCGACGGCAGGATTCTCGGCACATGGGGAAAGGAACATTCCGCCCCGATCAAGGCAATTTTTGACAGGGTATGTGCGGAGCATTGTGCAAATATCGGCAAGAGATTTGTCATGGGTGCATCCTCCGGCGGCTATTTTACATGGCAGCTTCTGGAGGATTACGGGAATTATTTTGATGGGGCAATTCCGATTTCCTCTTTTTACATTCCGGAGGATGCGGCGCTTGAACGCATTTCCGAGGGCGGTACGCATCTCATCATTGCACATGGACAGCACGATGAAATGGCAGATTTCAGCGAATGCATCGTTCCCCGTATGGAGGCACTGCGTCAGATGAAAAACTGCATCCTATTCTTCCCCGAATGGGTCTACAACGGCGATGGCGGTGTTTCCTCCGTATTCTATGGGTTGGAAATGGGACAGCACTGCATGATCAACTGGGTGCAGCACGATCTGATGTTTGATGACGGCACGCCTGCGGATGAACGTCTGCCCGATGGCGTGACGGGATGGATCCGCAGTATCTGCGAAAAATAGAGGGCTGAAAAATGTTCAGAGAACTTGCAAGAAAAAACAAACAGATCCATGATGAAGAATGCATCGCATTGCTCAGAAGTGAAACCCGTGGGGTGCTTTCCGTACTGGGGGATGACGATTACCCTTATGGCATGCCCATGAATCATTACTACAATGATGAGGATGGATGTATTTATTTTCACTGCGGCATGTCAGGGCACAGGCTTGATGCGCTTATGCGGCATAACAAGGTGTCATACTGTGTGTGTGACGGCGGTTACCGCAACGAGGGCGAATGGGCTTGGCATGTAAGAAGTGTGATCGTATTCGGACGGATGGAAATTATCCGTGATAGGGATACCATTATTGAAATTGCGGAGAAGCTCAGCAGGAAATTCACGCAGGATGAGGCATATATCCAAAAGGAAATCAGCCTTTTTGCACATGGAACGCTCATTCTGAAGCTCATTCCCGAGCATATCTGCGGAAAACTGGTGGTTGAGGCATAGGAGTTTTCCTATGCCTCATCTTTGCAAAAAAGTATGATTTCACTTAATTTTGCCCCGTCCTCTTGCAGAGCGCTTTTGGGCTATTTATTGGGGGGTTGTAGGGGGCTGCGCCCCCTACATGCGCCGAAGGCGCAACCCATAATAATATAATTAGTCCAGCCGTGCGCCACAAGGCACACTGGCTGGACGGGACTTTTTTGACAGACTGGGCATAGGAGTTTTCCTATGCCTTCTTATTTTCAAAAACTTCTCATTTCCCACTTGACAAATAGGTCTACATGATGTAGAATATAATTAGGTCTACAACTTGTAGAACAAGGAGGGTATCAAAATGAGTGATTACAGAATGGGGCAGGCAGAAACCAGATTTGCGGAAATGATCTGGGAAAACGAACCCATCACTTCAACGGAACTTACAAAGCGCTGCGAAGCACAGCTGCAATGGAAGAAAAGCACGACTTACACCGTATTGAAACGGCTGTGTGAAAAAGGAATCTTCCAAAACAATGGCGGAATTGTCACTTCCCTGCTGTCGAGGGAGGAGTTTTACGCACTGCAGAGCGAGAAATTTGTGGAGGAGAACTTCCAAGGTTCGCTGCCTGCGTTTCTTGCGGCTTTTACCGCAAGAAAAAAGCTGACCGCTGAAGAGGCGGCATATCTGCACCGCATGATTTCCGAATACGAGGAGGGATGACCATGCTGTTTCTGAAGGTTCTGAACATGAGTATCACGGCAAGCTGGCTTGTGCTTGCGGTATTTCTTCTGCGATTTGTATTCAGAAAATCTACGAAGGCACTGCATGTTGTGATGTGGGCGCTTGTGGGACTTCGGCTGGTGTGCCCGTTTTCCATCGAAAGTGCATTCAGCTTGATTCCAAGTGTTGAAACCATACCGCAGGAGATCATCACCGATCACAGTTTTGAGGTGCAGACGGGAATTGGCTTTGTGGACGAACAAGCAAATGAATTTCTGGGTGACCGCTACTATGAGGGGGTGACCGTTCCGGAGGGTACGGGAATGCAGCTGACGGTATTTCTCACAATCCTCTGGATCATCGGCATGGCGGCAATGCTTGCGTATGGGATTTTCAGCTATCTGCGGCTGCGCAGAAGTGTGGCGGAATCCATCCCGATGCAGGGAAATATCCGTCTTTGTGATCGGATCGGCTCACCGTTCATCCTCGGTATTCTGCGACCGCAGATCTATCTGCCGTCCGCCTTGCGTCCGGAAGATCAGGAGTATGTAATTGCCCATGAAAATGCGCATCTCAAACGATATGACCACTTATGGAAACCACTTGGATTTGCGCTGCTGACGGTGTACTGGTTCAATCCCGTCATGTGGCTGGCATATCACTTTCTCTGCCGTGACATTGAGCTTGCATGCGATGAAAAAGTGATCCGTGATATGAGGATTTCGGAAAAGAAAGCGTATTCCTCCGCACTGGTCAATTGCAGCGTTTCACGAAACGCCATACTCTCCTGTCCGCTTGCGTTCGGTGAGGTGGGCGTCAAGGCTCGTGTGAAAAATGTACTGCACTACAAAAAGCCAACGTTCTGGGTTCTTTGTGCTTCCATAGCGGCAGTGGTATTTACGGCGGTCTGTCTGCTGACAAATCCGATCATTCCTGATGATCGGCTGAAGGTATTCATTGACTGCGAAATTGCATTCCATCACCAATCCAAACACAGCACGGAGAATTACGCATCCTTGGACTGGAAGGTTCTGTCAAATAAAAAGATCGGCAACAAAACAACGCTCTACCTGTGGGTTCTGTATCAAGAGTACAGCTATGACGAGGAATTGCATCTGGAATCGGGGGCGCACATTCCGACTGTCATCACGGTGGAAAAACGTGATGGAAGCTATCATCTTGTGGAATACTGGGAGCCGAGGGATGGCTCGCTGTATGTTGATGATATACGTTCCAAGTTTCCTTTCTACCTCTGGAAGGATGCAATGGATTCCACCAAATACTATCGCACGCAGAATGAAAACTGCGAACAGATGGCACTGGAATATTTCACTTCAGAATCTGCGTCAGACGGTGCGGATGCACCCGATGATGTTCAGAAAAACGATTATCTCGAACAGCTCCGTCGGGAATATCCACAGTGTTTTGGGCTGTCCACCGCCAAGGGGTTGGAAGTTTACATCTGGCAGATGGCACCGGAATCTTACGAATGTGCGCTGTTGCCCGGCAGAAATCTAAAGTACACGGATACGGAGCTGATGCGGCAAACACCCGTTCCGATTGCGCAAATGCGTGCCATTGTCGATTCCTACGGACTTCCTGAAAGCGAAGTCACCGTGCATGCGTGGCAAAACCCATATTCCAGCTATTATTATGAGGTCAATGAGGAATACAGGGAGAAACTGCGTGAAATGTTCCGTTCCATCCAGCCCGTCACGCCGTCCTATGAGAATTACCCCCTCATCTATGACTCGGCAGTTGCCGACATTGATGACGATGGGAAAGACGAGCTTTGCACACTGCGGGTAGGGCTTACATCGGGACTATTCACCTTCCGTCTGGTGATACAGGATGCACAGGACAATACCGAGAAAGGAAACTGCACTTATTATCCCCTGAAAGTCGGAACGCCCAGCTTTGCGGAAAGATCCGATGGATCCCTTTATATCCGCTTTGCCGGCGACGATGGTTCTGTGGAATTTTATGAGATTGCCCTCGATGTAAACAAAACTGACGAATAATTTATCCAAAAATTTTCAGCAAGCGAAAAAACTACCTCCCCCAATCGTCATAGTAAGTGAAAGGAGGATTGGCCTGCATGCAAACAACAGATCTGACCGAACACTTTTCAAAACTCAGAAACGGCGACAAGTCGGCATTTACGGAAATATATCACGAACTGAAGCGCCCCGTATACACCATCGCTCTGCGTATTGTACAGTCAAAAGAAACAGCGGAGGATATTACCCAAGATGTGTTTGTGCGGCTGTATACAGCACCGCCCGATACATCTGTCAGAAATCCCAGAGCATGGTGTTTTCAAATGACACGGAATCTTGCGATTGATGTGCTGAGGAAACAGCATGGGATACAATCCGCCGATCCGCAGGATGCCTGTGCACCCATCGGTGACATTGAACTGCGCATGGATCTGGAAAAGGCGATCTCACTCCTTCCTTGTGAGGAACGTGAAATTCTGTCACTTCATCTCAATGGTGGACTGCATTTCAAGGAAATTGCCAAAATCGTGGGGCTGACAATGCCGTCGGTTTACCGCAGGTATCAGAAATCGCTCAAAAGCCTGCGTACAATGATGAACGGAGGTAGTTTATGAAAAAAATATTTGCTGCGCTGCTTGCAATGCTGCTATGCAGCCTGTGCCCCCTGACAGCAGCAGCGGAAGAATCCGCATGTTCTGTTGCGGAAAATCCGAAGGAATCCATTATTCTGTCCGATGCAGAGGCACTGTGGCTGCAATGGGCAAAGCATGCGCCCGATTACATCTGCGGCATCTGGTCCACGGACGGCAGCTTAGATCGGCTCACCATCGGCATACAGGATACAGCGGAAGGCAATGCCGCAAAACAGGAGATCCTTGACATGATCGAGGATGATTCTGCCATCACATTTGTATACCAAAAGCACAGCAGAAACGAACTCCTGCGCATCCTTGATGAACTGTATCCCTATTTTGATAAGGACATCGGACTTGTTTCGGCAGGACTCAATGAATACGACAACCGCATTGATATTGAGATCTTTGAGGACCGTGCCAAAGATACCGCAACAAAGGAGATGGTCAAAGAGCTTGAAGCCGCCTATGGTGATGCGATTTCCATCTCCTATACGGATGAAGAAATCGTACTGACAACGGGCGGCGAAATCGGTGCCGATGCACCGAAAAACCACCTGCCATTGTATCTGATGGCGGGAGGCATGGTGACTCTTGTGGCTTCTGCATTTTTCATGATGAAGTACGGCAGGAGAAGAACTGCCGTTGTGCAGACAAATGCAGGCAGTACAGTTTCCCCCTCCCCTGAGAATATCGCTGACATGATCCGGCACACAGAGCCTGAATTTCCAGCGGAGATGGATGAAAAAATCATGTCAGCAATAGAACTCTCAGAAAAGGGCTGATCATCAACCAAATCACGCTGATACGATTGTTCAAAACACTATGATTTCCATAAACTTCTCCCGCCTGCGGCGGGGGGAGTTTCTTTTTTTCGATGCAATTATTAAAATATAATTGCAAAAAATTGCCTTTTGTGCTATACTGAATTTATAGGAAATCAAAGCAGCGTCAGAAAGCTGTTTTACAGCAGGCAGGAGGAAGTATGAAAAAAATATATTTTGCAGCCGCATCAGCGGTATTTCTGGTGATTGTGTTCTTATCGGTGGGATTGATTGGTGAGATCGGCGATCGGGTGAAAAATCCTCAAAAGTACGAAAAAAACACCACGGATTCTCACGAGGATTCCCATATTGCAGAGAAACCAAAAACTGAAGATTTCTTTCATGCCGAAAAAAATCCTGTGGAAAGCGTTTCTGAAACGGATGAGGAAACAGCATTCATCATTGAAGATGGCATTCTGATGGATTATGTCGGCACTCAGAGCTATGTTGTCATTCCTGACAATGTTAAAAAAATTAACAAAGCGGCTTTTTGGAGCAAGGATTCCATTGAAGGAGTTGTAATTTCCGGTTCTGTCACAGAGATCGGAGACTATGCATTCTGGAGCTGTGACGCTCTTCGGTATGTACACTTTGAGGAAGGCGTACAAAAAATCGGCGATACGGTTTTCTGGAGCTGCCCATCACTGAAGGATGTGAATCTTCCAACTTCCATCAAGGAAATCGGCAATGATGCATTTGCTAACTGCGATGCGCTGACACTGCATGTTCCCTCCTCTTCCTATGCACAGTCATATGTTAACCAAAACAGGCTGACGCATGATAATGTGTATGCTGAATATACAGAGATTTCAGGTAAAATCATCAATCCCGGACAGTATTCATATGGGACATTTACGGAATTTGAAATTGAAAATGACATCTCATTTATCGGGGCAAGGGCATTCGAATATTGCGAACGGCTTACATCCATTGAAATTCCATCCAGTGTGCAATCCATTGGCGGACAGGCATTCGCATACTGCGATGCCCTCAGCCTTGTTACGATCCACGAGGGATGCGAAGAAATTGGTGATCGCGTATTTGAATACTGCCCAAGGCTTTCCGATATTTACCTTCCCTCAAGCGTTAAAAATATTGAGCCACGTTCATTTTCCTACTGCAGTACGGATTTGACTCTGCATGTACCAAAGGGTTCCTATGCTGAACAATACGCCATAGAACATAACATCCCCTATGTCAATGATTATAACGGATAGGAATTTCGACGATATTACATAAAAAATGCACGCTGTACAGCGTGCATTTTTATTATACAGTGGTAGGTTCCTTTTGCGTGTGTTCCTCTGAAACAGCGGAAGCATCCGCAAGTTTATTAAATTCCTCGGGAGTCACAAAGGTTGGCACCATTTCATGAAGTTTCGAAACAGCAAGCTGCTCATCGTTTTCCTTTGCTGCCTTGCAAAGGCTGCGAAGCTTCTGAATAAATTCTGTTTCTTCAATTTCAATCTGTTTGCCAATAAATATCAGCTTGTTGGAGGTTTTCTGCAAACCTTCCTCATCCATCAACAATTCTTCCTTGATCTTCTCACCGGGACGAAGTCCGGTAAATCTGATTTCAACATCCACATACGGTACTTTTCCGTACATTCTGATCAGGTTCTCTGCCAAGGTCACAATACGAACCGGCTTGCCCATATCCAGTACAAAAATTTCACCGCCCTGCGCAATTGCCGCCGCCTCCATAACAAGGCTGACTGCTTCGGGAATGGTCATGAAATAACGAATGACATCACGGTGTGTAACTGTAACGGGTTTTCCCTGTTCGATTTGTCTTTTGAACAACGGAATTACAGAACCGCTGGAACCAAGCACATTACCGAATCTTGTTGTAACAAATTCTGTTTTGCCTTCGTTCTGCTGAGAAAGATACTGAATGATCATCTCACAGCAGCGCTTGGAAGCACCCATAACATTGGTGGGATTTACCGCCTTATCCGTGGAAATCATCACAAATTTCTCAACATCATGGAACTGTGCAAGTGATGCCACATTAAATGTACCCACAACGTTGTTTTTGATGGCTTCCATTGGTGAATCCTCCATCAGCGGCACATGCTTATGCGCTGCTGCATGGAATACAATCTGCGGCTTGTACTTCTCAAAAAGCTGATTCATTCGGAAATAATCACGAACGGAAGCAATCATAACATGAAGATTGAGTGAATCATCATATTCATTTTTCAGCTCCTGTTGAACATCGTAGGCATTATTTTCATAAATATCCACGATGATGATCTGCTTCGGATTGTACTTCGCAATCTGACGAACCAGCTCCGATCCGATAGAACCGCCGCCGCCCGTAACCATACAAATCTTTCCGCTGATAAAATTCTTGATCTCCTGATTGTCAAACTTGATCGGATCTCGTCCGAGCAAGTCCTCTACCTTGATGTCACGCACCTGATGAAGCAGAGATTTTTTGGTGTCATCAAAAATCAGGTTGCCAATAAACGGAATCATCTTGACCGGAATATTGGTTTCGGAACAGATTTTCAGAATCCGCATGCGTTCATCCTCAAGACAGGATGGAATCGCAAAGAGAATCTGCTCAATATGATACTCTTCCGCAAACTTCGGAATTTCCTGCGATACGCCTACAATCGTCACACCATTGATCTCTGTTCCGATTTTGGAACGATCATCGTCAATAATGCAGACCGGTGAAAACATTGCAGAAAGCTTATCCTCCGTATACGGAGATTCCTGTGCATTTCTGATTTCACGAAGCAGCGTTTTACATGCCTGTCCGCCGCCGATGATCATGGTACGCTTGTAGGCAGCGTCCTTGATGCCTACATCAACCAAATTAATAAATGTACGTTTGAAAGTAAAACGGAACACGCACACGCCAAGCAGGGCGATCATTCCGTGAGCAACTGCCAAAAGCATCGGTATTTTGCCCATGATCAGATAGACAAGAAGCCAGCAGATGATAATTCCAACCGCAACACCATAGACGCAGGACATATAATCCTTTTGTCTGAAATAACGCCACATTTTATTATATGCACCGAATGCGAGCAAACCTGCCAGACAACAAACCGTGCCGATGATCATGGAAATCGTCAGCTGTGTAGTAGATGCTTCCATATGGAACAACGACAGCAGGAAGTTCGCAATCAATGCCGAAATCGCAATAATAAATGCATCCGCAATCGCCAGTATGACTTTTCTGATTCTGAATTTCTTGAAGAAATCTTTCAAATTATCCAGCCCCCTAATAAGTTTTATTTTTCCTTACGGCTGCATGCAATGAAATTTGATTATTCCACCGTCACGCTCTTTGCAAGATTTCTCGGCTTATCCACATCAAAGCCCTTTGCGACAGAAACATAATACCCCAGAAGCTGCAGCGGAATCACTGCGAGACTTCCGGCAAACAAAGCGTCTGTTTTCGGAATATACACAGTAAAGTCAGCAGTATCTTCCATACTGTAATTACCGTAAGCAGTCAGACCCATGAGATATGCACCACGGCTCTTAACCTCAACCATATTGCTGACTGTTTTCTCGTACAGATCCTGCTGTGTCAGCACGCTGATGACCAGAATGCCATCTTCAATCAGGCTGATCGGGCCATGCTTCAGCTCACCCGCAGCATATGCTTCGGAATGGATATAGCTGATTTCTTTCATCTTCAGGCTGCCCTCAAGGCTGATTGCATAGTCGATGCCGCGTCCAATGAAGAATGCGTCCTTTGAAGATGCAACCTTGGCACTGAACCACTGGATACGCTCCTTATCCTCAAGAATCTTTTCGATCTTCTCAGGAATGGTATAGATCTCTTCGATCAGTGCAGCATATCTTTCTTCCTCAATCTCACCTCTGGATCTTGCAAATTCAATTGCCAGCAGATAGCAAGCAATCAGCTGTGTGCTGTATGCCTTTGTGGTCGCTACAGAGATTTCGGGACCTGCCAGTGTATAGAATACATTGTCTGCTTCACGGGCAATGGAAGAACCGACAACATTGACGATACCCAAAGTCTTAATGCCCTTTTCCTTTGCCTCACGCAGTGCAGCAAGGCTGTCAGCAGTTTCGCCGGACTGGCTGATGATGATCACAAGGCTGTCCTTGACAAGGGACATCTTACGATATCTGAATTCGGACGCCAGTTCCACACGCACCGGAATGGTCGTCAGCTCCTCAATCACATACTGTGCTGCCATACCCACATGGTATGCAGAACCACATGCAACAATATAGATCTGGCTGATATTCTTCATTTCTTCAGAAGTCAAACCAACACTGTCAAAGCTGATTCTGCCATCCTTGACAACGGAATTGATCGTGTCCTTGATTACCTTGGGCTGCTCGTGGATCTCCTTGAGCATGAAATGCTCGTAACCACCCTTTTCCGCAGCCTCAGCATCCCACTTGATCTCAGTGATGGGCTTTTCGATTTCTTCCTTGTCAATGTTGTAGAAAACTGCCTTGCCCTTTTCGAGCTTTGCAATTTCCATATTGCCAATGTAGTATACATTTCTGGTATACTTCAGGATCGCCGGAACATCGGATGCCACATAGGTTTCGCCATCCGTCACACCGATGATCATCGGGCTGTCCTTACGGGCAGTGTAGATCTGCTCCGGATATTCCTTGAACATTACGCACAGTGCATAAGATCCACGAATACGCAGCATTGCACGGTTAACAGCATCCACAGGACCGCCGTTATACTTTTTATAATAATAATCTACCAGCTTCACGGCAACTTCCGTATCCGTCTGGGAATAGAACTCGTAGCCTGCCTTTGTCAGCTTTTCACGCAGTTCCTGATAATTCTCAATAATACCGTTATGTACTGCAACCACGTTGCCGTCATCGCTGGTGTGGGGGTGCGCATTCTGCACGGAAGGCTCACCATGTGTTGCCCAGCGTGTATGACCAATACCGCAGCAGCCCTTTACTGCAGCGCCATTATCCGTCATCTCAGCCAGAACTCTCAGTTTTCCCTTTGCTTTTACAACTTCTGTTTCATTCTCGCCGTCACGAACAGCAATACCTGCTGAATCATAGCCTCTGTACTCCAGCTTTGACAAACCGTCAAGCAGGATGGGCGCAGCCTGTGCAGTTCCGGTAAATCCAACAATTCCACACATAATTGTAACCTCCTTAGGTATGTTAATCTCGTTGTGGTCGGGAAAGATCCCATTTTATGTTCTATACTCAGATTTTTCCATGATCATCGAGGTAGCGTTGATACATCAAATCATACTCATGAAAAATTCATTTCATAGCGCAATGCAAGCTTTAGCCTATTCGGCTAATAGCACTCCATTATTTATTATACCACGCAAAGCCTGACTCGTCAAGTTATTTTTGCCGAAAAATTCAGAATTTCATAACAAATCTTTTAATTTTGACAGATTCCCACTGCATTTCTGCTGTTTTTCTGATGGCATCCATCAGGAAGGTCACTCCTCCCCCACAAGCTTCACGACCGTCATTTCATGCCCCAGTGCATCAGTCAGTTTCCCGAACACGTCCGCTGTTTTCATGCGGATACTGGAGGTGTTGATGCAGGGATGACATCCGAAATACTCCGCATTCAGTACATCCTCGTCCACCACAAACCGCACCTTGCATTGAGGATCAAACATCAGTCCCATGATACTTGCAGAGCCGGGAGTGAGGTTGAGATACTGCTCCATACTCTCTCCATCGGCAAAGGAAAGCCGTGCGCATCCGAGCTGTTTCGTGATCTCCTTGGTTTTGAACACCTTGTCTCCCGGAATCAGCAGGAGGTAGAAATCCGTTTTCTGACGGTTGCACAAAAATAGATTTTTGCAGATCATAGCACCAAGCACCTTGTCGATCTCCTCGCACACCTCCATTGTGAATGCCGGTTCATGATCGACTCTGTCATACTCAATGCCAAGGGAATCGAGCAAATCGTAGGTTTTCACTTCTTTCTCAAGCCTGCCTGAACAATCGGCAGGTCTGCCTTTCTGTAATTGCATTGCAGTCACTCCGTTTCCTGAAAAATGATATTGTACCGAACAAATGATAAAATCTGTGTGAATCCATAGTTACATTATAGCAGATTTCCATTGCAAATGCAATGGAATTTCCTTACTTTGCCCAGAAAGTAATTTTTGATGGTGTTCGTATAGTTACACATAATAATATGTATTCCATTGTACTTTGCATCCTGCAAAAACGATTTCTCTTTATTGACAAGCCCTCCCGAATTATGCTATAATAAAACATACTATGAGCGGGAGGGACATTCTATGAAACTACTCTACACAACGGGAAAAGCCATGTATCTGACAGAGAACGGCAAGGAAATCGAGCTTCCCAGTTACCGGGCGCTGCAATACCGGAAAACCATCGAGGAGATCCAGCAGAATAAGCTCTGGAAAACCACGGGCAGAGGTGCGCAGTTTATGGGAATCACCCCTGCGGACACCAATGTGAAGGATGCAGAAATCGGCGGTGTGGCACTGTATCAGGAACATTTTCTCTATACGCTGCAGTTGGACGCTTCGGGCGGCATCTATCGCCGCAGTTTTTCGGAAAAGCCCGAACCAGAGGGGCATATCTATTCAGGCAACGACATCCGTCCCGGCGACATTTCTATTCATGACAATCATATGGCAACCTGTGTGCATTACCCGAACGGTACAGTGCATCTGGCACTGTTCAAGCTCCCATCAAGCGTATATAACGTCATTACGGACGGAGATTCCTGTGAATCTTCCCCAAGCTGGTCAGCCGACGGCAGACTGCTGTATTTCTCCACAGCGGGCATCGCAAGAGAAAACGGTCATGTTTCTGCATATTCCCCCCGCGCGGCAGCTTCCTATAACATCAACACCGAAAAGATGGAAATGCTGATTGAGGATGAAAAGCATGACATTCTTTCCCCCAAGGAGGATGCACAGGGAAATCTCTACTACATACGCCAGCCCTATCATATGAGGGAGGAAAACAAACGCAATACATTTCTGGGAACGCTCAAGGATGTTCTGCTCTTTCCATTCTGGCTGGTGAAAGCACTGATTGGCTTCCTCAATGCATTCAGTATATTGTTCGGAGGCAAGCCGGCAACTGACAGCGGAATGCGCACCGATCTAAAAACAAAACAGAAATCCGAAAAGGAAATGTTCTTTGAGGGCCAAATGCTCAATACTGAGAAAAATCTCAAGGAAAATAAAAAAGCGGGCGATCCGTATGCGGGCATTATGTCCCGCAGCCGTGTGCTGGTGCGACGTGCTCCCGACGAATCGGAGGAAGTACTTGCCAAAGGTGTACTGGATTACACACTGTGCAGTGACGGCAGTATTGTGTACTCCAACGGTACGCATATTCTGCACCGAAAGCCCGATGGTTCCATAGAGAATATCATCAAAACCAGAATGGCTGCAAAATTGCAGGTCGTAAATGAATGAAACTTCTGAAACTGCTGCAGGTTCTAAAAAACTTGCAGCAGTTTTTTCTCGAACCCTCCGCCTCTTAAACGTTTTCGATAATTTTTTTATATTTTTTTCAAAAAAACTATTGACATTTCACAAAAGATGTGCTATAATAGAATCAAGATAAAGGAACTGCAGAACTTTATTAAAGAGGAAGGTCGATGATAAGCATTGCTGGACTTGACATCGACAGCAAAGGTCAGAAAAGGAGGCGAACCCCATGGAAATGATCGAATCACAGCAGCAGGCGGTTTCGCCGGTCGCAGGTAAGTGAACGGGTGTATTTGCACAGCAATGGCTGTTTGGCAACCCCAATGAGTGATGATCAATTCTGCGAGAAATGGTGAGAGCGTCTGGTTTTGATACACGTTCAAGTTTCGAAAGCCGGTGTATCAAAGCAGAATGCAAAGGATTGAGAACGGGCACAGAAACTTTATATAGCAGGCTAACAGTTTTTAAACGGAGGTACACTCCCATGGAAAGGTTTACATCTTCCATCTAAATTCAGAAAGTTGTGATGCAATATGAAAGCTTCTGCAAAGAAAATCGTTATGAAAAATCCTTAGTGAAAGGCGTGTATGACCGATGCCAAAGTAAAAGGTACGGTTTAACCGGATACAGACAATTGAATAAAAAGCAACTCCCGACATGCAGTATTGCGAAAGTCGGGAGTTTTTGTGCGGAGCCCGCACGGGCGAGATATTCTGTGAGAGGAAGCCTTGGAAGCAACGTCCGCAATGCACCATTGACTTCGTCAAATGGTGCAAAGCTGCACTCATAATAAGGCCGCCGCCAAAGGCGGCTTTTGTGCAATGCAGCAAAGGAATTTTTGCGGAGCCCGCACGGACGAGATATTCTGTGAGGGGAAGCCTTGGAAGCAACATCCGCAATGCACCATTGACTTCGTCAAATGGTGCAAAGCTGCACTCATAATAAGGCCGCCGCCAAAGGCGGCTTTTGTGCAATGCAGCAAAGGAATTTTTGCGGAGCCCGCACAAAAACTCCCCTCTGTATCACAGAGGGGATGCGTTTATGTTTCCTTAATTTTCTTCCGATACAAAAGCGCCGCCTGCTCCTGCTTATTATCCCCAAACTCATAATACACATGATCGGCGATATTGTCAGGCAGGTACTGCTGTCTGACGTAGTGATTCGGGAACGCATGCGGATACTGGTAGCCAATGGCATTGCCGAGCTTTTGCGCTCCTCCGTAGTGTCCATCCTTGAGGTGGGACGGAATTTCGCCGTAATCCCCCGATCTTACCACGTCAAGTGCCGCATCAATGGCATTGATGGCGGAATTGGATTTCGGTGAGGTACACAGCAGGATCACCGCCTGTGCAAGAGGAATCCTCGCTTCCGGAAGTCCGAGCTGCAGCGCAGAATCCACACAGGATTTCACAATACTCACCGCTTGCGGATAGGCAAGCCCGACATCCTCGGATGCGATCACCAGAAGCCGCCTTGTCAGGGAGATCAGGTCGCCGGCTTCAAGCAGTCTTGCGGTATAGTGCAGCGCTGCATTTTCGTCACTGCCGCGGATGGATTTCTGCAGTGCGGACAAAATATCATAATGTGCATCGCCGTCCCTGTCATAGCGCATATTGCTGCGCTGCGTCAGGGATTTTGCAATGTCCAATGTAACACGCAGCCCCTGTTCCGATATATCGGCAGAGAGAACGCACAGCTCTGCGGCATTCATCGCCTTGCGGACATCGCCGCCGCTGCCCTGTGCAATATGTGCGGCAACGCCGTCCTCAATTTCAAGGGCTGTCCCCTGCTCCTCCTGCATGATACGGAACGCACGCTGCACCGCTTTTTCCATCTCCAATGCATCCACGGGCTTAAATTCAAACACGGTGCTGCGGCTGATGACGGCATTGTACACGGCAAAGTAGGGATTCTCCGTGGTGGATGCAATCAGCGTAATATCGCCGTTTTCAATGTAAGAAAGCAGGCTTTGCTGCTGTTTTTTGTTCAAATACTGGATCTCGTCAAGATACAGGAGAATGCCATTCATCGAGGCAAAAGTTCCCACATCCGCAATAAC
>SVNQ01000043.1 GCA_015066865.1 Ruminococcus sp. | reverse complement strand
AGATAGGTCTTGGTGAAGGAGATCGGTGCCCAGAGGGACTCCGGCCATACCCATACCGTCAGATCCTCACCGTCCGCTTCGAATTTCGGCGCAGGTACGCCCCATTCGATATTACCCGTCAGACGGAACGGAACAAGTGTCTTGCCGGTACGGTAACGGATGCCGTTCTTTGTCAGAATGCGGCATGCCTCATCACAGTCGGGCAGATTCTGAAATTCAATCGTAAAGGAGGGCTTTTTCTTTTCCTCCAGATAATTGTGTTCGGGCATGGAATCTTTGAGGGAGAAATAGGTTTCCTCAAATTCACGCTTAATATAGATTGCCGGCGGCTTTAAAAATTCCGAGATGGTCTTGTGTACGACCGGACGGATCGCCTTGTCCTTCTGCATGACTGCAACCCAGTCCTGCAGGAGCTTTTCATAGTCGCGCAGCTTGAAATACCAGTTGACAACGGGCTTCATGACGGGCTTTTCGCCGGTCAGTGTGCTGATGGGATTCAGGAGATTTTCGGGCATGTACTGATGTCCGAGATCACACTCGTCCGCATAGCCCTTTTCGGAGCAGCAGCCTTCCACAGGACACTTGCCCACGACCTGACGGCCATTGAGGAATACGCCTGCCTTTTCGTCAAAGAACTGCATGGTGGAAATTTTGTCAAGCTGTCCTTTTTCGTGAAGTGCATTCAGAAATTCGAGGGTATACTCTGCGTGGATCTCCTTGCTTCTTCCGATGCCGGAAGCCGCAAACAGATTCGGGGAGATGGCATAATCCTTCAGGGTTGCCTTCTGCTTTTCGTGATTTTTTGTTACAAAATCCACCAGGGAGCCCTCAAACTCACCGTCTGCCACCTTTTTACGCCAGCCTTCCGCAATGGGGGAGCCGTAGCAGTCCGTACCACTGACGAAAACCACGTTTTCCTTGCCGATGCGGTCACGCAGGAAGCGTGCATAGGTATCCGCAAATACCATCATGCCGCCCACATGGCCAAAGTGCAGCTCCTTGTTGCCGTAGGGCATACCTGCGGTAACAACGGCACGCTTTGGAAATTCGGGACGGGGAATTTCAAATGCCTTCTGTTTTTTATTGTCGTTTGACATAGTTTCCAATCCTTTCAAAACTGAGTTCTGTATGCCGTATATGGAAAAACTCTGCGGCACATTCATCTTACATTATACCATATTATTCCCATGAATGCAAGCGTTTTTTCGATAAAAAGCGATTTGCAGGTTTTCGCCATAACAGAATCAGCACATGGCGGTCATTGTGTTATTCCTGCACCAGAAATTCTCTTGCTTTTTTCTGACGCTTGACATCCACCATGATGTCCACAAGCGTTCCGTCAGCGGTGTATTCTTCGGAAAACAGCTTGCCCTCGTCACGCAGAAGCTGGAGGAAGCCGCCCTCGGAATAGGGAATGCACAGCTTCATCCGCATTGCAGTCTCCGGCAGACCGCGGACAATGGCAGTCATGAGGTGGTCAAGTCCATCGCCGTGCTTTGCGCTGATCCAGACGTTTTCGAGATCGCTCTGTTTTGGCAGATCCACCAGATCCGCCTTGTTCAGCACATGGATCTGCGGAATTTCTGCACAGCCAAGATCATTCAGAAGCTCCTGTGTGATTCTCATACGCTCCTGTACATCGGGTTCGGACGCATCCAGCACATGCAGAATCAGATCTGCCTGTGCAGTTTCTTCGAGAGTGGAACGGAACGCCTCCACCAGATGGTGGGGCAGACGGCGGATGAGTCCTACCGTATCCGAAAGCAGGACAGTTCTGCCATCGGGAAGCTCCAGTGCCCTTGCGGTAACATCGAGTGTTGCAAACAGCTTGTTTTCTGCAAGTACGCCTGCATCCGTGAGCATATTGAAAAGCGTTGATTTTCCCGCATTTGTGTATCCAACAATGGCAACTGTGAGTACACCGTCCTTCTTACGGCGGCTTCCGATGAATTTGCGGTGCTGCTCCATTTCACGCAGTTCCTTTTCCAGCTGTGCAACACGGCTGCGGATATGACGGCGGTCAGTTTCGAGCTTGGTTTCACCCGGACCTCTCGTACCGATGCCGCCGCCGAGTCGGGACAGGGCGGAGCCCATACCCGTGAGCCTTGTCATGCGGTATTTGTACTGCGCAAGCGATACCTGAATCTTACCCTCACGGGTTCTGGCTCTGCCTGCGAAAATATCCAGAATGAGCATGGTTCTGTCGATCACCTTGCAGTCCGCCGCATCGGAGATGTTGCGCATCTGCATGCCCGTCAGCTCCAGATCGAAGATGAGCATATCTGCTTCGAGAAGCTTCACCTGTTCGGCGATTTCCTCCAGTTTGCCCGCACCGATGCAGGTAGCTGCTTCCGGCGCAGGGCGGCTCTGAATGGCAGTTGCGATTACTTCGCACCCTGCCGTATCCGCAAGCTCTGCAAGCTCCTCTATCGACTGCTGTGCATCGTATTCTCCCGTGTCGATTCCGACAAGGATGACACGGGATCTTTCATTTTCCTGTTGTATTTCATGCATATAGATTAGTCCTCCAAATTCATTTTCCTGTGTTTATCATGGCGGCGGTATGCTTTTTTATTCTCCTCCTGCTTTGTTGCAGGATTGCAAAGTCCCCAGTCATTGCGTTTTTTGGCATTGAGCTCCTTTTGTGCCTTTTTGCTCAATTTTTCATACGGAACAAATTTTTCCATCGCTGTCTCACTTTCTGTACGGCGGCGTTTCCTCGCCTGCCTTGAAATTGTAAATTGGCTTGAGAATATCCACGATTTCCGCTGTCGGCGTGATATTGCTGACAATGTCGTCCATTCCCTTGTATGCCATCGGGCATTCATCCAGCGTTTCACGGCTGACAGATGTGGTGTAGATTCCCTCCATCTGTTTGCGGTATTCGGTCATGGAACATTGTTCCTTCGCCTCTCCTCTTGACATCAGACGTCCTGCACCATGCGGTGCGGAGCAGTTCCAGTCGGGATTCCCTTTTCCCCTGCAAAGCAGAGAGCCGTCACGCATATTGATGGGAATGAGCAGAAGCTCTCCGTTTTGTGCAGAAACCGCACCCTTTCGCAGGATCATGTATTCCATGTCAATGTAATTGTGGATGGTTGCAAACTGTTCCTGTACATGCCAGTGCATTTCCTTGACGATCTCACGCTGCATTGCCTGACGATTCAGGCTTGCAAATTCCTGCACTAGCTTCATGTCATGGATATACTGCTGGAATAATTCTCCCTCGCAGTATGCAAGCGCCTTGGGGACTGCTGTTGTTTTGGTGTTTTTACGCTTTTTGATTTCTGCGGAAATCTCACGCTGTCTGCCCTGTGCCTTCAGCGCTGCAATCAGAGCTTCAATATCCGCATCACTGGATTTGTTCAGGCGGCGGTATGCCTCATTCTGGTACCATGCTGCCACTTCTACACCAAGATGACGGGAGCCGGAGTGAATGACAAGGTACAGCGTCCCGTCACTGCCTCGCTCCACTTCAATAAAATGGTTTCCGCCGCCGAGAGTGCCGATACTTTTTTCAGCACGGTCGGGATTGATATGGTGGTAGCAGCAAAGCTTTGTCAGGTCGATGTCTTCGGCATAGCTGTGTGCTTTCTGCCGCACGGAAAAGCCCGACGGAATCTTCTCACGGATGACCTTGTCAAGCCGCTGCGGTTCGATGTGGGTCTCCTTGAGAACTGCGATCTCCATACCGCAGCCGATGTCCACACCCACGAGATTTGGAACCACCTTATCGCTGATGGTCATTGTTGTACCGATCGTGCAGCCTGCGCCGGCATGCACATCGGGCATAATTCGAATTTGTGACCCTTCCGTGAAGGGTTGGCTGCACAGCGCCGCGATCTGTGAAATGGCACTTTGATCGACAAGATCGGTGAACACCTTTGCTGTGCTGTATGCGCCGTTGATTTCAAACATGTGTTTCTCCTTTTCTGCCGTATCTGTGCCATCCGGACGCAAAAAAGCACTTCTGTCCAAAACAGAAGTGCCCGATTCGTACAAATAATGACAGGATCATACAGTATGACCGATGATCAATGCTGTTCCTGCCCGTCCGAAAGGCATACGGCTGTCTTGTTTTCAGTAGTATGTGTGTTTTCAAAATAAAAATCATATTGATTGAACATGCCGTTCACCTTCCTTTCCTCAGAATGGTTACATTATAGCACAGTTTTGCCATGTTGTCAAGGGGAATTTTTACAATTTTTCCATGTTATTGAAAACGGCTGACAAAGGAGCGGGATTGTACTATCAGTGGAGAATGCATAACCACGTCATGTTTTTATTGACGAATGATGGAAACTATGGTATACTATAGAAGTATAGATAGAAAAGGGGGTAATACTATGATTGATGAAAGAAATTTACCCGATATGTCACATTATGCAAAATGCCGTCGTATGCGGCTCTGGCACAGACTCAATCCCGTGATCCGCATTGTCACAACGTTTGCGGTCGGTTTTTTCAATATCTTCTATCTGAGCATGGCAAGTGTGAAAAAAGGTATAATCCTGATATATGGTTCTATGTTTTTGTATGTGTTTGTACTTGTAATGGCACTGATCACTTTGAAAAACCGAAAGCACTTGACGTGGGCAATGCTCGCTCTGCTCGGCGTAGGAATGCTGACCGGACTCATTAATCCGCTGCTTGGGGCATTTCCATTTCTGCTGTATCTGTGGCAGATCAAGGAAATTGAACAGATGGCATGGCTTCGTGAGCAACCGGGCTATCCGACTTTCAATATCCGTCTGACAGAGCAGGAAGAGTGCGTGAAGGAAAAAATAGCCGAGGATGCGCAATATATCCCGAAATATGATTTCGGTGCAATGAATGATATATCCGGCGATGGCGATACTTTGGAACAGGCAAAGTCTGAACGGATTTATGAAATGCCGGATGTGGAAAATTATTTTATCCCAAAACAGACACAAGAATAAATCTTACAGGAGGTAAACTATGCACGATACATCACACTATGCTGAATGTGCTGCCATCATGCAGCAGCATAAATCAAGCCACATGAAGCGTTTTTTCCTTATTCTACTACTGACCGTATTCAACGGATATTTTCATATTATGACCATGCCGATATGGCGTGCGGAGGAAGGTGTTTTTCCAATCGCAATTTTTGGACTTGGTTTCTTTTGGGGAGTATTTGCGCTTCTGTACAATATTGCGGTTGTTGTACTCGGACTGCTTGCCACGCCCGAAAAACCGGTTTTATGCTGGGTTTCGTTTGGACTTGTCCTGCTCGGATTGTTTTTGAATTTGATGAACCCGATTTTGGGCATTGCCATCGCGATTCTGTTTATCATCGGAATCATTGACAGTAAAAAGGCAGCCTGGATCAAAGCACAGCCGGGCTATCCCTATTTTAACGAACGTTTTACACAACAGGAAAGCATTGCCTTTCAGGACTACAATGCCGATCATAATATCCGTGACCGGGCAGATGACGACATGGAAGATATTTCAGAGGCAAAGGATACAATTCCTACACCTGCAATAGCGGAAATGCCGGATGTAGAATTTCTGATTCCCGACATTGCCGAAACACCGACCGATTCCATGAAGCCGAAAACGGAAGTAAGCACGCCAAAGTCCACGCCGCTTCCCAGTGTTGATGCTGCGGCAATTATTGCGCCGATGTATGGCGAAGAACCCAAGCCGGCTGAAATCCAAAAGCCCAAAAAGAAAAAATGGAATTTCAAGGAAAAGCTTCAGTCGGAACCGGAGGTTCCGAAGGTGGATTTCTCCATTCCTACGGATATTCCGGATCCCGTGTGGGATGTGCCGGATCCTGTGATGAATACAGAAGTGATACTTTCCGATATTCCGGAAATTTCCGGTGACATTCAGGATCTTCCGGATATTCCGGACATTCCTCAAATATAATAGAAAGAAGTGAAAAACGATGTTCTCCGTCATAAACAGTGTGGGGCTGTTCGGTATGAATGCCTTTCCGGTTACGATCGAAGCGGAAGTCTCGAAGGGACATCCGCAGTTTGACATCAGCGGACTGCCCGATGCGGGCATCAAGGAAAGCCGTGACAGAGTGCGCAGCGCCGTGTATGCAGCACGCATACCATTTCCGAAGGGCAGGGTATTGATCAATCTGGCGCCGGCAGATGTAAAGAAATCGGGTTCCTCGTTTGATCTGGCAATTTTTGTTGCGCTGATGCAGGCAATGCAGATCCTGCAAATCGACCTGTCCAAGCGTATTTTTGTCGGGGAACTGGGACTCAATGGCGGCATCCACAGCATTCGAGGCGTGCTGACGATGACCATGCTTGCCCGTAAAAATGGCTTTGAGGAGATCTATGTGCCGCTTGAAAACGTGAAGGAAGCCGCTGTGATTGATGACATTCGTGTCTACGGTGTTGCCAATGTCAACGATCTGCTTTCCCATTTGCTGGAGCTTTCGCCCATGAAGGCGGTTCCGGTCTATCAGCCGGAATTTGAAACACAGCGACAGCTGCTGGATTTCAGTGATGTCCGTGGACAGCAGAAAGCACGCTACGGTATGGAACTTGCCGCTGCAGGCGGACATAATATTTTGCTTGTCGGCAGTCCGGGCAGCGGCAAAAGCATGCTTGCCAACCGTCTGCCGTCCATCCTTCCGCAAATGAACAGAGAAGAAGTTTTGGAAACGACCAATGTGTATTCCGTGGCAGGGCAGCTTTCAAAGGAACATCCGCTGATGACACGGAGACCGTTTCGTTCACCCCACCATACTGTTTCGGCGGCAGGACTTGTGGGCGGCGGCAGCATTCCTGCTCCGGGTGAAATTTCACTTGCACACAATGGTGTGCTGTTCCTTGATGAGCTTGCGGAATTTGACCGCACCACACTGGAAATCCTGCGTCAGCCGCTTGAAAGCCGTGAGGTCACGATTTCCCGTGCGGCAGGAACTGCGGTGTATCCGTGCAATATTATGCTGGTAGCGGCGATGAATCCCTGTCCCTGCGGCTATTATGGGTCTTCGCAGAAGAAATGCACCTGTTCGCCGAATGCTGTGAAGCGGTATCTTTCTAAAATTTCAGGGCCGCTTCTGGATCGCTTTGATATGCATGTGGATGTCGATCCTGTCGCCTATGCGGATCTGTCCTCCACTGAAAAGACGGAAAGCTCCGCAATGATCCGAGAACGTGTGGAAAACGCAAGAAACAGACAGAAAGAGCGTTTCCGAGGAACGGACATTTACTGCAATGCCATGATGCCCGATCATCTGCTGCGTGAATACTGCCGCATGGATGCACAGGCTGAGTCGCTTCTGAAAGCTGTATTTGAACGCTACGGACTGAGTGCAAGAGCGCACAGCCGTCTGCAAAAGGTTGCGCTTTCTTCTGCAGATCTGCATGGAAGCGATGTCATTCGCCGTGAGGATATTGCCGTTGCGGTGCAATTCCGTGGATTTGACAGCAAATATCTGCAATAATAAAAGAAAGGAATGTTATGAAGCAAATTTTTTCAAGCCTGAAGAAATGTTTTCTGGCTACTGACAAAATGCTCCTGCTTGCCATTATGCTCTGTTCCGGAATCAGCTGCATTATGCTGTATGCAATTGCGGCAAACGAGCTGATTGACAAGGTAGATATGGGAACCTACCGTACACAGCTTGTGGCGAGTGCATTGGGATTGTGTGTTGTCGGTGTGCTGAGCATTATTGATTATAACCGAATCATCAAGCTTTGGTGGATCTATGCGCCCGTTGCACTGGGACTTGTACTGCTGACATTTACAAGCCTTGGTTATAAACGTGCGGGTGCGGACGATCAGGCGTGGCTGAGTATCGGCGGTTTCCAGCTGCAGCCGTCGGAGCTGCTCAAGCTGGCGTTTATTCTCTCTTTTTCCTATCATCTTGCCAAGGATGAGGAGAATATGAATAAGCTTGTGCATATGCTGCTGCTCTGTCTGCACGCAATGATTCCCATAGGACTTGTAGCATTGCAGGGTGACTATGGTACGGCAATTGTATTTGTGGTGATTTTTATGTCGATCATCCTCAGTGCAAAGATTGCAGTACGCTATATTGTTGCAGCAGCGATCGCTATTCCGGCTGTATGCTTTGTGGCGTGGAATTTCCTGCTCAGCGATATGCATAAGGCAAGAATCCTTGTACTGATCCATCCCGGTACGGATCCAAAAGGTCTGGAATACCAGCAGGATCTGGGGCTTTCCGCACTTGCAAACGGTAAAATTTTCGGCGCAGGTCTGCTGGATGCCGAGTATTATGTCACTGTTCCCGAAATGCACAATGACTTTATTTTCTCCTTCATCGGGCAGGCATGGGGTCTGATTGGTTCTCTGTTGGTGCTGATGCTGCTGACATTTATTTGCCTGCGTGTTCTGACGAACATGATGAATTCAAAAAATGCGCAGGGACGTTTTATTTGCATTGGTACATTTGGCATGCTGTTTGCCCACTGCTTCATGAATATTGGCATGGTACTTAAGGTGATGCCCGTAATCGGCGTTCCTCTGCCGTTTATGAGCGCAGGCGGTACGGCGGTTGTATGTATGTACACTGCCATCGGAATTGTCAACAGCACCCGCTGTCACAACGTTCGCAAATACCGTGTGTTCTATGACGCTGAACCTGAGAATTAGGACGTATCAGCACGTCCTAAAACAATCCTGAATAAAACAGGATCTGCATTCTGCAAGAAAGGCAATTAATCTATGAAAAAACTTTTCCCCATTCTGATACTTGCATTAATGGCTGGTATTTTCCTTCTTTCTTCGCAGAAGGCTGCGGATTCGGCAGAACTCAGTTCGGGATTTTGTGAATTTGCGGCAAAATTGATTTATCGGAATTTTTCGTCCTACACATCCGATATACAGGCAGTTATTGTACAGGGGCTTAGCACATGTATTCGCAAGCTCGCCCATGCGGCGCTGTATGCGCTGCTTGGCGCATTGTGCTATTTGTGGCTGCATCGGAAGCCGCATAATATTTCCACATCCATGGGAATCTGTGCATTGTATGCGGAGCTGGATGAACTGCATCAGCTCTTTGTTCCGGGAAGATCCGGAGAGCTGACAGATATTCTCATTGACTGCTTTGGGGCAGCATGCGGAATCGCTGCGGCTTTTATGCTGCTCTGTCTGATTTATTGTATCAGACGTAAAAGAATTGTTGAAAAAGGAGTATGGAAAAGTAAAACGAAAAATTAATTTTAAGGTCATTGTTGCGTAGTGCATAGGGGTGAAAAATGAAACAAGCAAAAATCCGAATGTTTTCTTATCTTTTGAGTGTCATTGTTCTTATTCTCTTTATTATATTTTCTGCAAGCCAAAATTATCGTACACAGAATACTGTCTGGGGAATGTTTGGATTTCTTCTTTTTTGCATACCGGGAATGATTGGTTCTGTTATGAATGCTCGGATTTGCTTAAAAAAGAAAAGTGGACTGCGTTTTTTGTTTTATATTCTGACGTTTTATTTCAGTGCGTGGACTCTGGGGAGCGTAATTGTAATTATCGTTGCCTTATTGAATGGATTCCTTCCATTGGTATAAACAACGCCCTGCCATATGTAAACCGAACCATTTTGTGCTGTCCGCACAAAATGGTTCGGTTCAAAACAGAATATCGTTCTTCATTTTGCTTCTGCAGTGACGTTGGAATAGACAGTCTTTGCGGAAATTCCCGAAAGTCTGCCGATCTTCCCCGACAGGGCACTGATTGTATTCTGCGGCGCATCGACCGCTACACTGATAATATTGATCCCTCTCTCATGATAGGGAATCCCCATTCTGCCGATGATGAAACTTCCGTATTCATGAAGAATGGCATTGAGTTCGCTGACCGAATCCCCGTTTTCTACAATAATGCCGATGATGGCAACCCTCGTTTCCATTGGAATGCTCCTTTTCAATAATCTGCATCTTCATCATAACACAAATTATGCATTTTGTCAAACACTTGCTTTTTTTGCGAAATTATGGTATAATTGATAGCGAAATACAAACAGGAGGCAATTATGAACATCATTCGCTGTACCATAGAACATCTTGATGCCGCTTCGGCATTCTATGACGAGGTAACTGAATACCTCGCAGCCCATATCAACTATCCCAAATGGACACCCCACGTCTACCCCGGAAGGGAAAGTACGAAAACCGCCATCGCACAGGGTGTACAGTACCTCTGTTTTGTTGGTGATACAGTCGTGGGCGGCTTCATCCTGAATGACGATCCGCAGGGCGCTTACGAGGTCGGGGAATGGAAATTGCCGCTTGCCCCCAGAGAATTTCTGATCATCCACACGCTTGCAGTCTCGCCGCCATGTTACGGCAAGGGCATTGGCAAATTCATGGTGGAATACTGCATTCGCCATGCGTCAAAGCTCGGCTACAGAGCTTTGCGTCTGGATGTTGTCCCCGAAAATCTCCCTGCCTGCATGTTGTACGAAAAAATGGGATTCACCTTTGCAGGCGAGAAGGATCTTCTGCGAAATATTGAGGGAATCCCGACATTCAAGCTGTATGAGAAAGCATTATAATTGCAGAAAATCCACTGCGTTTCGGATTTCTTCCTGCACTGCCCCATCCTCCGCAGCCGGGATTTCATCCGTTCGGTGACTGCAAATGAGGGGATAAACGTCCTTTGCCTTCATGTAATGCAAAATCCGCACAGCGGTATCATAGGCAATCTGCGCATCACCCTCGCCTCCCCCGACAAGGATGACTGCCCCACGCTTGGGCTTTTTCACGGGATGACCGCCATTTTTCTGCATGCCGTAGTAATAGGTCTGCAGGCGGCTTGCGACATCGAGAAGCCGTCCTGTAAGTTCTGAAAAATAGATGGGCGATGCGATGATGATATTGTCGCAGGTTTCGATGATTTTGTAAATATCCTGCATTCTGTCCGGTATCACACAGATACCGGATTCTTTGCATCTGCGGCAGTCGACGCAGGGGGAAATTTTGTCGTAGTAGGCGGAAATTTCGATGATCTCGCCTTGCAGATGCTTCCGCAGATGGGAAAGCAGTGCGGCAGTATCGCCGTTTTTACGGGGGGAACCGTTGAGGATGAGGGTTTGCATGGGGTATTCCTTTCTGTCATGCCAGCATCCCAAGACCGGAAAGCAGCTGGTACAAGCCATAGAGCAGCCCAAGAATCCCCAGCAGGATGCCGTATTTTGCGCTTTTCCTGAGATCCACATAGTTTCTGTTTCTGCCAAGTCCCCTGCCCATCTGTTTCGGATAGCCAACATAAAAGACATTCGCCGGATCATCGGAATATACTGTCACAGAAACGGTGATTCCTTTCGGCGGCAAGGAATCCACGTTCGCACGGAGTTCTTCATTCACAGTCGCAGAATATGTCTGTCCGCCCAGCTTGTAGGATACAGTCACAGTTTTCTGAATATCATCCACATCTGTCACAGTTCCACAGCATTGTGTGTAATCGCCGATCTGTCGCTGATTTCTGGATAACCAGATTCCCAACGCAAAAAATCCAAGACCAAACAGCATGGACATGATACTTTCAAACACGATTTCAAACATCGGATAAACTCCTTTTTGAAAGATTGTGCATTACGTTCATTATACCACCCTCCCCCGAAATTGTCAACATTAGCGCAAAAACCGCCTGAAAGAACACTTTCAGGCGGTAGTGTTATTGATCCATCAAATCCGTCATCGTATTGCCAAGACCGAAAATGCATTCCTGTATGATGCTTGCGATTTCCTGAATCGGCATTTCACACCCGTCTTTCAGCCATTCTGTGATAATTGCTGTGATGCCGTTCAGATAGTACATCATCACATATCTGCGGTGGGCTGTCGGATAATGAAAGCGTTCCAGTATGGGATTGAAGATATCATGGAACATCCTCTGAAAAATCTCATCAAAGCCAAACGATCTGGAATGCTGCAATGCCGTTGCAAAAACTCTGTGATTCTTTTGTATATAGCAAAGGTAGGGATGGAGGTAGTCTTCTGTGATAAAGTTCAGATCGGTCAATGCAGAATCCGCAAACCGAATTGTGATCCTGTTCTTATCCACCGGAAAATAGGACAGAAAATCAGAAATCAGGTACCGTATGGTTTCCTCCAGCAGATCACGGGTATTCTCATAATGCAGATAGAATGTGGAACGATTCACCCCTGCCTCCGCACAGATCTCACTGATTGTGATATAGGAAAAATCTTTCCGTTCCAACAGACTGATCAACGCCTGATCCATTTTCACTGCAGTATTAAAATACTTGCTTTCCGACTTATTCAAAAGAATCCTCCTTCCGCAAATTACTGTTCGCTGATCTCCCGTGCAAGCTCTACGATTTCGTAAGCATATTTTGTCTTACTCTTTTCAAGGATCCGCTTATAGAGCGGATAATTCACACCGCATCCGACAAATCCGATTACCCCCAGCACGATACCACTGACCAAACCTGCTGTACCGCTGCCGATGACCTGCATGGCAAGGCACATGCCAGTGCCGGCAATCAGTGAAGCAACGATGCCAAATGTGTAAGTAAAGACGGTTGCAGGGATTTTTGCCTTTCTGTCAAGCTTTTTGAGCGCAACGATCTTCGAGTTGTTCTTCGGTGCATACTCCTTTGCAATGGATTCCGCTACAATCTTGTCTGTGTTCATAAATTGAACCTCCTTTTTTATTCTGTATCTTTATTATACAGGATGGAGGAAAATAAGTGAACAACAAGATCATTCAGTTTTGTTGATTTGAATGTGTTTTACAAAAATTGCCCCACATATACTGTGGGGCAATCATCTCAATTACTTAATCTCAGCGTGATAAGCCTGCAGGGACTTCACAGCAATATCTGCATTGTCCTTGACTGCACGGATACCCTCCGCACTTGCCTTGGCGGCAGCCATGGTGGTGATATAGGGAATACGGTGCTTGATGGCAGCCTTACGGATGTAGCTGTCATCGTTCACGCTCTCCTTGCCAGCAGGTGTATTCACGAGCAGCTGGATCTCGCCGTTTGCGATCTGATCAGCAATGTTCGGTCTGCCCTCGTGCATCTTGTAGATGCGCTCAGCCGGAATGCCTGCTTCCTTGATCATCTTGTAGCAGCCTTCTGTTGCCAGAATCTTGAAGCCCAGCTCATGGAATGCGGTAGCCACTTCCACAAGTTCACCCTTGTCACGGTTGCACACGCTCAGCAGAACTGTGCCCTCAAACGGGAGCTTGGTCTGCGTTGCTTCCTGTGCCTTGTAGTAAGCTTCACCAAAGGATTCAGAAATGCCCAGAACCTCGCCTGTGGAACGCATCTCCGGTCCAAGTACAGGGTCAACCTCCTGGAACATATTGAACGGGAATACCGCTTCCTTCACGCCATAGTGCTTGATCTCACGATCACGCAGCTCGCCTACCGGAGAGGGCTTGCCTGTCAGGTGGGATGTCATGATCTCGGTTGCGATCTTCACCATGTTGATACTGCAAACCTTGGATACCAGCGGAACAGTTCTGGATGCTCTCGGATTTGCTTCCAACACATAAACCGTATCGCCCTCGATCGCATACTGCATATTCATCAGACCGCATACGCCCATTTCAACGGCGATCTTTCTTGTATAATCCTTGATGGTTGCGATCTGCTTGTCTGTCAGATTCTTGGAGGGCAGGATGCAAGCGGAGTCACCGGAGTGAACACCGGCAAGCTCAATATGCTCCATCACCGCCGGAACAAAGCAGTTGGTGCCATCGGAAATCGCATCTGCCTCGCACTCGGTTGCGTGGTTCAGGAAACGGTCGATCAGGATCGGACGATCAGGTGTTACGCCGACGGCTGCGGACATGTACACACGCATCATCTCATCATCATGCACGATCTCCATGCCACGACCACCCAGAACATAGGACGGACGAACCATAACGGGATAACCAATGCGGTTTGCAATTTCCAGAGCCTCATCCACATTGACAGCCATGCCAGCCTCGGGCATCGGAATGCCGAGCTTGTCCATCATTGCACGGAAGTGATCTCTGTCCTCTGCAAGGTCGATGGTTTCCGGAGAAGTCCCCAGAATATTGACGCCGTTCTTCTTCAGATCAGCCGCCAGATTCAGCGGAGTCTGACCGCCGAACTGTGCGATCACGCCAACGGGCTTTTCCTTCTCATGGATGCTCAGAACATCCTCCAGCGTCAGCGGCTCAAAATAGAGCTTGTCGGAGGTATCGTAGTCCGTGGAAACGGTTTCGGGGTTGCAGTTGACGATGATCGGCTCAAAGCCCATCTTCTTGAGTGCCAGAGATGCATGAACACAGCAGTAGTCGAATTCGATACCCTGACCGATTCTGTTCGGACCGCCGCCGAGGATCATGATCTTGGGCTTATCCGTATTCACAGGGCTCTTGTCCTCTGCGAGATGATAGGTAGAATAATAATATGCGGAATCCTGTGTGCTGCTGACGTGAACGCCTTCCCAAGCCTCACGGATGCCGTATTCGTAACGCTTATTGCGGATGTCATCTTCAGAAACTTCCAGCAGCTGGCTGAGGTATCTGTCAGCAAAGCCGTCAAGCTTTGCCTGACGCAGCACATCCTCTGCAGGAACACTGCCCTTCATGGTGAGGAGCATTTCTTCTTCCTGCACGATTTCGAGCATCTGCTCCAGGAACCAATGCTTGATCTTGGTCAGCTGGAAGATCTCCTCAACGGTTGCACCCTTGCGCAGTGCCTCGTAGATGATGAACTGACGCTCACTGGACGGGAAACGCAGCTGTGCAAGCAATTCTTCCTTTGTCTGCTCGTGGAAATTCTTTGCAAAGCCCAGACCGTATCTGCCGATTTCGAGGCTTCTGATTGCCTTCTGGAATGCTTCCTTGTAGGTCTTGCCGATGCTCATGACCTCGCCCACTGCACGCATCTGTGTGCCAAGCTTGTCCTGTGCACCCTTGAATTTCTCAAATGCCCATCTTGCGAACTTGATTACCACATAATCGCCGGACGGAACGTACTTATCCAGTGTACCATACTTGCCGCAGGGAATTTCCTTGAGGGTCAGACCGCATGCAAGCATTGCGGATACCAGAGCAATCGGGAAGCCCGTTGCCTTGGAAGCAAGTGCGGAAGAACGGGAAGTTCTGGGGTTGATCTCAATCACAACGATTCTGCCGGATTCCGGATCGTGTGCAAACTGGCAGTTGCAGCCGCCGATCACTTCGATCGCTTCTACGATCTTGTAGGACTGTTCCTGCAGCTTCTTCTGTGTTTCTTCGGAAATCGTCAGCATGGGGGCAGAACAGAAGGAGTCACCCGTATGCACGCCGATGGGGTCAATATTCTCGATAAAGCAAACGGTGATAATGTTGTTTTCCGCATCACGGACAACCTCAAGCTCCAGTTCTTCCCAACCGCTGATGCATTCTTCAACGAGCACCTGACCGACAAGACTTGCCTGCAGACCTCTTGCGCAGACGACCTTGAGCTCATCCACGTTGTACACCATACCGCCGCCTGCGCCGCCCATGGTATAGGCAGGACGGAGAACCACGGGATACTTGAGCTTTTCGGCGATCTTCACAGCCTCGTCAATGCTATAAGCAACCTCGCTGCGAGCCATTTCGATGCCCAGCTTGTCCATGGTTTTCTTAAATTCGATACGATCCTCGCCGCGCTCGATGGCATCCACCTGCACGCCGATGACCTTGACATTATACTTTTCCAGAACACCTGCCTCTGCAAGCTCGGAGCAGAGGTTCAGACCGGACTGACCGCCGAGGTTCGGCAGGAGCGCATCCGGACGTTCCTTTTCGATGATCTGTGTCAGACGTTCCAGATTCAGCGGTTCTACATAAGTAATGTCCGCAACGTCGGGATCCGTCATAATAGTTGCCGGATTGGAATTGACCAGTACAATTTCATATCCCAGCGCACGAAGTGCCTTACAAGCCTGTGTGCCGGAATAGTCAAACTCACATGCCTGACCGATAATAATCGGGCCGGAGCCGATAATCATAATCTTATTGATGTCTTGTTTTTTTGGCATATTCTTCTCCATAACCCGTGCCGAGCATCGCACGTTTTTATTTACTGTTTTCTGCGATTTTTGCAGCATTTTCTGCATTTGGGCAAAAAAATTTTGACTGCAGTGCAGTAAAGCAGTATCGCTCTTCTTTATATCATACCATAAATCAAGCAAAATTTCAAGACGTTGAGAGAAAAAAAGTCTGAATTTGTCCGGGAATTTTTTAGTTACTTTGTCGAAAACATACCGGAATGGATGTTTGCAGCGCAAAACCGCCGCACAATTTCTGTGCGGCGGTATGAATTTGATGCAATTACAACAGCGACTGGTACAGTGCCGTAATATCCTCCACAGATGTATCCTTCGGGTTGCCCGGACGGCATGCGTCAGCAAATGCGGATTCTGCGAGGAACGGAACATCCTCAGGCTTTACGATCTCCTTGAGATCTGCCGGAATGCCCACATCTTGTGAAAGCTGACGTACTGCGTCAACGGCAGCCTTGCGGTATTCCTCAACGGACATGGTCTCCGTACCCTCAACGCCCATTGCAGCGGCGATGTACTTGTACTTATCACCTGTTGCCTCTGCGTTATATTCCATAACAGTGGGCAGAATGATAGCATTTGCCACACCGTGCGGAGTATCATAAACAGCGCCCAGCGGATGTGCCATGGAATGCACGATGCCAAGACCCACGTT
>SVNQ01000042.1 GCA_015066865.1 Ruminococcus sp. | reverse complement strand
TTGCCCGTTATCGTAAGGAAATGACGGGGGCGCTCGATGATCAGACCATCCGCCGCATGGCGTTAAGATTGCAGGCGCTGCGCAATCTGGAAGCGCGCAAGGAGGAAATCCGCAATGCCATTGAGGGAAAGGGCGCAATGACCGAGGAAATCGCCAAAGCACTTGCCGCAGCGAAAACCATGACCGAGGCAGAGGATATTTATCGTCCGTTCAAGGAAAAACGCAGCACACGAGGCTCAAAGGCAAGGGAAAGAGGACTCGCTCCCCTTGCAGAAATTCTCATGGCACAGAATCCCCAGACCATTCCTGAAGATGCCGCAAAGGACTTTGTGGACGAGGAAAAGGAAGTTCCCGATGTGCAGGCAGCGCTGCAGGGGGCAATGGACATCATTGCTGAGGATATTGCCGACGATGCGAAAGTACGCCATGCAATGCGTGATCTTTACCAGAGATTCGGAACATTTGTCTGCACGGCAGCCGATGCAGAACAAGAGAGCGTGTACCGTGACTATTACGAATTCGAAAAGCTTGTGCCGAGAATGGCAGGTCACCAGATCCTTGCCATCGGCAGAGGTGAAAAAGAGGGTTTCCTGAAAGTTACCATTACAACTTCCGAGGGACTGAGTGAGCAGGTGTGCACCAAGCCCTATGTGAAAAACACATCGCTCTGCGGAGAACTGGTGCGTCTTGCCGCATGCGACAGCGCAAAGCGCCTGATTGTGCCTTCCATTATCCGAGAGGTGAGAAATGCGCTCTATGACGATGCCTGCCAGAAGGCGATCCGTGTCTTTGCGTCCAACTTAAAGCAGCTCCTCATGCAGCCACCGCTGAAAAATACGGTAACGCTGGGACTTGATCCTGCTTACAGAACGGGCTGCAAGATCGCAGTCGTGGATGAAACGGGCAAGGTACTGGACACCACCGTGATCTATCCCACACCGCCCCAGAATAAGACACGGGAGGCAGCGCAGAAAATCACGGCACTGGTAAAAAAGCACAATGTCACGACGATTTCCATCGGCAATGGCACAGCGTCCCGTGAATCCGAAAGCTTTGTAGCAGAACTCCTGCCGGAGCTGCCGCATAAGGTATCCTACATGGTTGTTTCCGAAGCAGGCGCTTCGGTGTATTCCGCATCGGAGCTTGCGGCAGAGGAATTTCCTGAATTTGACGTATCCCTGCGAAGTGCGGTTTCCATTGCAAGGAGATTGCAGGATCCGCTTGCGGAGCTTGTGAAAATTGATCCGAAGGCGATCGGCGTCGGACAGTATCAGCATGATATGCCCAAGAATGATTTACAGACAGCCCTCGACGGCGTGGTGGAAGAATGCGTGAACGCTGTCGGCGTGGATGTCAACACCGCATCCGCACCGCTTCTTTCCCATATTGCAGGTATCAGCAGTGCGGTTGCAAAGAATATTGTTCACTATCGTGAAGAAAACGGAGTATTCACAAACCGCCGTCAGCTTCTCAAAGTCCCGAAGCTCGGTCCGAAGGCGTTTGAACAGTGTGCTGGCTTCCTGCGCATTATTGGCGGAACACAGCCGCTGGATAACACCGCAGTACATCCCGAGGCGTATGATGCAGCACAGGCACTTTTGCAGAGATTCGGTTATTCCCTGCAGGATGCCGCCGGCGGAAAGCTCGGCGGACTCGCCGAACAAGTAAAGAAAACGGGCAGCTCCACCCTTGCAAAGGAGCTGAACATCGGCGGCTATACACTCACCGACATGGTGTCGGAATTGCAGAAGCCCGGTCGTGATCCCCGTGATCTTTTGCCGCCGCCGCTGATGCGAAGCGGAAGCGTCATGGAAATTTCCGATCTCAAGCCCGGCATGCAGATGATGGGTACAGTGCGCAACATCGTGGATTTCGGCTGCTTTGTGGACATCGGCGTACACGAGGACGGTCTGGTGCATATTTCCCAGATCTGCGACCGCTACATCAAGCATCCGCTGGAGGCAGTGAAGGTCGGCGATGTGGTGCAGGTAACCGTAATGGAAGTGGATGTCAAGAGAAAGCGAATCGGACTGACGATGAAGAGTCAGAAGAAATAACCGCATGCAGCGGCTTCAGATGAAAGGATGATTTATGATGAAAAACAAAAAGAAATACGGCAAGCCGAAATTTGTCCTGCTGAATGTTCTGTGCTTCGTTCTGGTCATGGTGCTGGGAACTTCACTGATGGCGTCCCTGAGCTTACGCTACACTGTACAGGAGGAACTCCTCCCCGTCACGGCAAAACAGCTCCCGCTTTCTGAGATTCCTGTAAATGATTCCACTGCCGCACAATTCATCCTTGACGAATTCATTCAGGATGAGCGTGTAAGCGTGGAAAATGTACAGAAGGTCATGGAGGATGGCACATTCTCCACATTTCTGGCAGAGCTTACAGAACGCTACAACACCTATCTGCGTGAGGGCGGTGAATTTCCGCAGGTACAGTCCGAGGAGTTTGTCAAGCTGATCGAGGAGAATGCAGATCTGATCTATGCGGAAACAGGGCTGCGCTTCCTTGATGCGGACAAGCAGAAGCTCCGTGAAAATCTCTCCGAACCGATCAGCGAATGGAATGCTGCCGCAGAGCAGAGTATGCACAAGGGCGTAAGCGGATTTGCAGTGAAAGCATCCATCTCCCTATGGCTGCCGATTGTACTCGGCGTCCTGCTGCTGGCGGTGATGGTCTGGATGATCGTCATTTACGTTCGAAGCGGATTTCGGACAGGCACAGCATTCAAAATGTATGCCATTGCATTGTTTGTCCCAAGCATTCTCGTGGTATTGGCAACAATTGCCGCCAATATTCTGGTTGCGGTAAAATCTCCCACACTCGGCAAGACTGCCGCTCTCCTGAACAACTGCGTGTGGGCTTTTGCCATTGGTGTACTGGCTGCTGCTGTGATTTTCGGTCTGGGAATCCTCTGTAATTTCATCGTCAAGGGTAAAAAAGCACCTGCTGCGCAGGCAGAGGAAGTCTATGACGGATTCTTTGCAGGAAACCCCAAGCCGCAGGAAGAATCCACCGAACCTGAACCTAAAGCTGAACCCGAAGCTGAAGAACAGGCACAGCGAAAATTCTGCCGCAACTGCGGTCAGCCGCTTGTCAATCCCGATGCGAAATTCTGCTACAAATGTGGTAATGTGCAGGAACATGTGAATACAGAAGAATAGAATAAAACCAGCCCCGCCTGATGGCGGGGCTGGTTTGCTTATTGGTGCGGGTTCCGCAATCGCTTGCATTCAGCAGTATTTTCCGCTCGGCATCGCCGAAGGAAAATACGGTACACGGAATATGCAACGCAAGTGGGGAGCTATCGCTCCCGATAGACTCCCCCATGCGTATTACCTGTGCGGGTTCCGCAATCGCTTGCATTCAGCAGTATTTTCCGCTCGGCATCGCCGAAGGAAAATACGGTACACGGAATCTGCAACGCAAGTGGGGAGCTATCGCTCCCGATAGACTCCCCCATGCGTATTACCTGTGCGGGTTCCGCACTAGCAGCAGGAGTTGCCGCAGTTGTTGTTGCAGCCGCCCCAGTTGTTGTTGCCGCAGCCATTGCCGCAGAACAGCCAGAACAGAATGATCAGTACGATAATCCAGCAGCAGTTGTTACCTTCAAAGCATCCACAGTTCATAAATCAAGCACTCCTCAAATATATTGTATTTGGAACTTTTCGCTCTCTTGAGCTGTTCCATATTACATACTATGATCAATCCGGAATTGTGTGCAAAGATTTTAAGGGAATTTGTACCGCTCCCTGTCCTTCCTCGACAAATATTGCAGGAAAAATGTGCTATACTATATGGTACAAAACCTTAATACTATTTTTCGCTAAGGAGGCGGAGTGGATTGCCCAGAAACAGTGAACATTATGATATTGACCGATTTTCAGAGAGTGCCGTGCTTTCGCTTGATGCAGCCATGTATCTTGCCGGAGAACTGGGGCATACCTATGTCGGAACAGAACATTACCTGCTTGGACTGCTGCACCAGCACCCCAATGCTGCGGCTGAAATTCTGATTTCCTCAGGAATTACGGAACAGCTTTTATATCAGAGAATCGTCCTGACAGTCGGAAAAGGGAATAAAACCTCTCCCGGTTACCGCTGTATGACTCCGGCTCTTCACCGAATGTTTCGAAAAGCCCAAGTGCTTGCTGATGCGGGCGGTAATGTTGAAACCGATACACAGTGGCTGCTGCTTGCCGTTTTGCAGGATGACAATTGTGCAGCAGTGCAGCTGCTTGAGGCAATGTCCGCCGATACCGATCGTATGGCGGCGGCATGTACCGGAAAAACGGTATCCCATACGCCCTTCCCCGTGCAGCCGTCCGCAAAGGAATTTCCCAACCTCTTTCGCTATGGAAAACTGATGGCATCTCCCGAAGAACAACAGGATCCCCTTATTGGCAGGGAGCAGGAAATTGATCGTGTACTGCAGATCCTCTCACGCCGCAGTAAGAATAATCCCTGTCTGATCGGTGATCCCGGCGTTGGCAAAACTGCCATTGTGCAGGGCGTTGCCGAACGCTTCGCAAAAGGGCAGGTTCCGGAACATCTTCGCGGCATGTTCATCTTTTCTCTGGATCTTGGCTCACTTCTTGCAGGGGCAAAATATCGTGGGGATTTTGAGGAGCGAATCCGTGCCTGTGTGGATGAGGTAACGGGGAGCAGCAGGATCATCCTCTTTATTGATGAACTGCATACAATTGTCGGTGCAGGTGCTGCCGAGGGTGCGATAGACGCAGCCAATATGCTCAAACCCCGGCTTGCCAGAGGGGATCTTCGGATCATCGGGGCAACTACCCCCTATGAGTACAGCCACAGCATCGAAAAGGATGGTGCGCTGGCAAGACGCTTTCAGTCCGTAGAAATTGCAGAACCCACACCTTCGCAGACACTGACCATTCTGCAGGGACTTCGCAGCAGCTATAGCGCATTCCACGGCGTTAGCCTGCCGGACTCGGTGCTGGAAGCCTGCGTAAGTCTTTCGGAAAAATATATCAGCGGTAAAAATTTTCCCGATAAGGCAATCGACCTCATGGACGAAGCCTGTGCCCGTGCCGCCATGCGCGGAGCAGCCAACCGTGAAACACAGCATCCCACAGTAACGCCGGAGGACGCAGCGGCGATCGCCTCAATACGAACCGGCATTCCCCTCCAGCAGATGACTGCCGCAGAACAGGAACGCCTGCTGATGCTTCGTACTGAACTGCGGCGTGAGATCATTGGTCACGATGAGGTCATAGACCGTCTATCCGATGCCGTTTGCCGTGCCGGCAGCGGATTTCGGGACATTCGCCGTCCTGTTGGTTCGTTCCTGTTTTTAGGGCCGACGGGCGTGGGAAAGACGGGGCTTGTCCGTGCACTGGCAAGATGCCTGCATGGTTCGGAAAAATCACTCCTGACAGTGGATATGTCGGAATATATGGAACAGCATGCAGTTGCAAAGCTCATCGGTGCGCCGCCCGGCTATGTAGGACACGAGGAAGAAACACGATTCTGTGAGCATCTTCGCCGCCGTCCATGCAGCGTGGTTCTGTTCGATGAAATTGAAAAGGCACACCCCGATGTGCTGCACATCCTCCTGCAAATGCTGGAGGATGGCATGATTACCGACAGCGCAGGACGAAAGATCAGCTTGCGAAACTGCATGATCTTTATGACTTCCAACATCGGTATGCACGATATGCGAAGCAGCGTCGGATTTTTGCAGGAAACCTCGAATGGATCCCGCAGCAGAACCCCCGAAGCTCTGCGCCGCGCTCTGCCGCCGGAATTGCTCAATCGTATGGATGAGATCCTAACATTTGAACGATTGAGCCTGGAGAGCCTTGCGGCAATCGCACGCCGCATTATGGATGAAGTTTCTTTACGGGCGGAACAGATGGGGCTGACGCTTATGTTTTCAGAAGATGCCGTGCATGCTGCTGCATCCTGCGAGGAAACAAAGCAGTACGGCGCACGCCCCATCCGACGCTTCATTACCCGTGAAGTGGAAAATCCCCTTTCCAGATTATGGCTGTGCGGTGAGATCCACGCAGGCGACTGCGTGCATGTGACTGCCGAAAATGGAAATATCAAGCTCTTAACAAATGTCATGGCGTAAGTCATACTAAAATGCCGCATTGCTTCCACAATGCGGCATTTTATATACGAAGTGTTAATTTTTTTGTAAATACTTGTAATTAGTATAATTATGTGCTATAATTAAGCTGCGGTTAACTTTTTTTACTTAAATGAAAAGTTTAGAATGGAGGAGTATTATGAAACGGAGAATGAAGTCCGCACTTTCCCTGCTGTTGGCAGCAGCAATAGCAGTTCCTGCATTTGCAGTTCCGACTGCATCGGGTGCAGAAGAAGTGCAGAAGTACGAATTTGAGGATGGAACTGTCAGCGGCGGCAAGATCCACACCGAGGGCTGGAAGGGCAATACTGCCGAGGATGGCACCGGTGAGGATTACGACATGACCGAGTTTTCGGGAGATGGTTTCACCTATCTTGAGCAGAAGGGAACGAGCATCAGCGTGGATGTGACTGTTCCGGCGGATGGCTTATATGAATTGTCCATCTGCTACTGTGAGCCGAGCGACCCGAACAAAAAGATCCAGTATCTGAATGTCAACGGTGTCAATCAGGGCGAGGTTTGCTTTCCGCACAATCTGGAATTTTCAGAAACTTCCGGCGGTGTTGTAATGCTGAAAGAAGGCAAGAACACCATCGAGCTGAAAGCTTACTGGGGCTATGCTTACTATGACTACCTGACGATCAAACCGGCGGATGAGAGTCTGACGAATCTTTCTCCGACACGCAAGCTTTCGAATCCCAATGCATCGGATTCAACAAAGCGGCTGTACAATTATCTCTGCGACCAGTACGGTAAGCATATCATTTCCGGTCAGCAGGAATATTGTGGCTCCCACAATTACAACCAGTGGAATGATCCGGATACCTATATCAAGGACAATGAAGCGGAATTTGAGTACCTGATGGATCTGACGGGCAAACAACCTGCAATCCGAGGCATTGACTTCCTTGCGTACAATACCACCTTCGAGTGGCGTGACAATGCACCGGAACGCTGCATTGAGTGGGTGAATGAATACGGCGGCATCGTTACTGTCAGCTGGCACTGGAATGTTCCTACGGAAAAGGGCAGCACGGATGCTGCGTTCTATGTGGAATCAACAGGAAATACGCCGTTCACCACATTCAGCGTCACCAATGCGGTGACGGAGGGAACATGGGAGAACGAGAAGATCATGCAGGACATCGAGCTGATTGCAGGAGAGCTGCAGAAGCTTGAGGATGCGGACGTGCCGATTCTCTGGCGTCCCCTGCACGAAGCCGAGGGCGGCTGGTTCTGGTGGGGTGCCGAGGGTCCGGAACCCTGCAAGAAGCTGTACCATCTGCTGTATGACCAGCTGACAAATGTCTATGGACTTGATAATCTCATCTGGCAGTGGACGGGCGGTACCTTTGAAACGTCTGCAAAGTGGTATCCCGGTGATGACGTGGTGGATATGATCGGCTACGACAAGTACAATGCCGTTGACGGCAAGCCCAATCTCAGTTCCATTGCATCCACATTCTACACACTGGTGCAGAGCACGAACGGTGAGAAGATGGTTGCCATGACGGAGAACGATTCCATTCCCTCCCTGGAAAATCTGGTGAACGACAAAGCTGCTTGGCTGTATTTCTGCCCGTGGTATATGAATTATCTGACAAGTGAACAGAATAATCCCAAGGAGAATGTGAAGGAGTTATACCAGAGCGAATACTGCATTACACTTGATGAGCTGCCGGATCTAAAGAGCTATCCGATTTCGGATGCCCCCGATCTTCCCACGGAAACCACAAAGCCTACAGACGACACCTCGGAATCTTCCCAGCCCGACAGCAAGGTGCTGTATGGTGATGCAGACTGCAGCGGAAAAGTGGACATTCTGGATATTATTGTGCTGAACAAGGCGTTGCTTGGCGGCGGCAAGCTCACAGAACAGGGCATTGCCAATGCGGATGTGGATGGCGATGCCAAGCCCACGGCACAGGATTCTCTGAATATTATGAAATTTCTTGTGAAGCTGATTGATAAATTGCCTGTATGATCATAGCCCTGCCATCATGACAAGATAAAAATATCCCTGCTTGATAAAACGATTTTATCAAGCAGGGATTTTCTATTTTTCGCAGACAGCGGGGTTATCCTGCCTTCTCTTTCAGCTCCGTCGTTTGTATTTTCCGCTCATACCTGCGTGTGATCTTCTGATATGTTTTATCAGCAAGCACATTGTATCGCTGCGTAATGATGGGCTTCTGACCACGCCTGAAAATGATCTCCTGTCCGATGGGCATATAAAGAACATCCTCAAGCGGTGCATTCAGGCGCTCACTGATATTTTTTCCGGTTCTCAGATCCATGCCGCCCATGAAAACATAGGTATCGCAATTATTGATGATCGTGATACAGTCGTCCATCCCGTACATGGATTCCAACTGGGATTCGGATTGAATCAGAAGTGTCACGGAGATTTGTTTTTCTCTGAAAATCGAAATATATTCCGGAAAATTCAGAACTCTCGAACCGGTTGCAAAGTCATCACAGAGAACGCTTACCGGAACCGGAAGTTTTCCGCTTGGCAGGGATTCTGCATACTCAAAGAGCTGCTTAAACATCTGCGCGTAGAACATATTGACAAAACAGTTCAAAGCCGGATTGACTGCCGATGTAGAAATGAAAAGCATCGTCTTTCGATTGGCAAGCTGCTCAAAGTCTACCTTTCTCTTATATTCGATCATTTCTCGTATTTCAGGTGTGAAAATCGTATCAATGGCAGTACTCAGCGTTCCGTAAACACAGCTTGCTGTCTTGATCGGGAGCACCTTAAAGGTATTCCAGCAGGTTGATGCAAAGTGACCCAGCTTGTCATCTTTGAGTAAGTCAAACTGCCAGTCCAGAGAAGTTTTTATCTGACCGCTGCCCTCTTTGATTGTGAGGCTGTCGTTCAGCTTTAGCACATCTTCAAAAGTAGGGTTGTCCTCAGTCAAGAGGATATAGGCAATTTCGGCAGAAAGAAGACTGACAGCCGTATCATCCCAGTAAGGATCGGCACTTGATTTCTCCTTTCGGGGATTGGATTTCACAATGGACTCTGCAAGAAATTTTATATCGGTACAGGTTTCAACATATTCCAGCGGATCATAACTGACATCACTCTCCGAAGGCGTTATAAAATTCAAGTCCTGAACTACATAGCCTCTTTCGGCAAATAATGACTTATATTTTTCTACAAGTCGTCTTTTGGTTAACGTTACGATAAGACTGGAATTGTACGTTTCCAGAAGCCTCGGCTCCATGACGGACATGGTCTTGCCTGCACCGCTGCCGGCACATACAAGCACATTATTATTCAGCCCGGTTTGGCTGCTGTCCGTACTGTATACTGCATTTTCTCCAAGAATGATTTTATCCTTACTCATGTTATCCCTCCATAATCATATCAAAGCCGATGATTTCGTCTGCAAGACCAAATTCAATACTTTCCTCCGGACTGAAGTAATGATCAAAACTTGTAGCTTCCTCAATTTCCTTTTCTGTTTTGCCGGTATGCTTTGCAAGAAGCTGATTCATTTTGCGTCGGGTATCCATCAGGCTGTCGGAGATTGAGCGAATGGAGGAAGCGTTTCCTCCAACCCGATTTCCCAGCAGTGGTTCATGGAGCATCAGCTCGCTATGGGGCAGCATATATCTGCCGTTCTTTCCACAGGCAAAGAGTACGGCACCCATGCTGTATGCAGCGCCTATGCAGAACATACGAATGGGTGCTTTGCTTGCCTGAATCACATCATACATCAGCATTCCGGAATTAATCTCACCGCCGGGCGAGTTGATCAGAACATCAATGGGCTTCGTAGGATTCTCACGGCAAAGCAGCATGATTTTCTTCACAAAGTCACAGGCACTATTATGGTTGATCTCACCTTCGATAAAAACCTTTCTTTCTGCCAATAGACGAGTTTCCATTGGAACAAGCGTAATTCCGTTACTTGATTTCACCTGAACATTCATTCGTCTGCACTTCCTTTCTCATCATTGAACCGATCAAAATTGATCTTTATGTCTCTTTCTGCTCCTTGTCATCGAACGATTGTTGGATGATACACTTCATATGGCGTTAGCGCCGCTCTATATGTCTTTAGCCGCATATAGTCGCTGCTGCCGTCCTTCCGCTCCGGCAGCTGAGCTATGATCCATTGTGTCTTGGCTGTATACAATTTTCAAGATGCGATTGACACTTGGGAATACTCCCTGTCAATAGTTCTATTATATCAGATATGGATTTCCTTCTTGGAGGGGGGCAGAAATCCGTTCGCGGAAATCACGAACGGCTAAATATAGACGTTTTTTGTCCCTACTCAGACTTGTTGCCATCAAGACTTGTCATTACATCCCCTGCATGCATTTTTGCAGGATTCAATTACCCCACATGCCATCTTTATCCCTGCATTCCCCGATGGCTGTGTAGTGAAATCATCGGGGTTCCCATGAATGATCACGGCCTTTCCGATTACCTCGGACAGTGTGAAACGATTTGTCAGAAAAACGCTGAACGCATAACCGCCGCTGCCAAACAGCGGCGGCAGATCTCCGGCATGATACGGATGCGCACAATCCGCAGGATCATAATGTGACATTGCTTTTGAAAACGGATCATGCGCATCGCCCTCGCAGTATCCGCCGTCATGGATATGAAATCCGAACACCGGATGCCTGCACAGATTCTCAGATGTGGGAAGTCCACAGATCTGTGCTGCAACCACGATCCCCTGCTCTGTCCGATAGAATTGCACGACCCCTTGAATTTCAGAGAATGCCGCACTGCCTTTCAGCAATGCAGATGCATGGGGAGCATGCATCAGTAATGCAGCATAATCACAAATGCGTTTTTTGTTTGGTTTCACTACATCATCACCTCGCATTCAGTATATGCGCTTCGGATGTCATTGGTTCTTCATGGTTTCTATGGTTAATCCATGGGATTCTATTGACATTTTCACAATCTATGTGTATAATTGTAATAAAAGCATGCATTTTCTGCTTTTCGATACCAAGCAGCGGCTGATGTATGATCGGCAGTTAAGGTATCTCTGTTTGTTCCGATTGAGGAAGGCGATCTGACAAACAACTGCGGATGATGCTTTTCACATTGAAAGAGAGGGAATTTTTATGAAGCTTCAACCAAAATTTGCAGCCGCTGCACTTGCAGCGCTGATGACTGCTGCATCCATACCATGCAGCGCAGTCCCCAACCGGACGAGCTATGCAGCGGATCAAACCGTTTATATCAATGAGATCTGCACACAGAACAAGTCCTGTCTCGCTGACAGCTATGGGCTGTATTCGGACTGGATCGAACTTTACAATGCAGGCGGAAGCGCTGTTGATCTTTCCGGTTATGGTATTTCAGATAAAACCGAAGAACCCCTGCTGTGGACATTTCCTGCCGGTACGACGATCGGAGCAGGAGAAAGAATGATCATTTTTGCATCGAAACAAGCTACTAACGGAAAAGAACTGCACACGGGCTTTGCACTGAGCAAGAATGGCGAAACCATCCTGCTGAGCAGCCCGCAGGGAGAAATCCTGCAGCAGGTGACTGTTCCCACCCTTGCGGAAGACAGCTCCTATGGCAGAACACCCGATGGAAGCAGCACCTTTGAAATTATGCCTGCAACTCCCGGCAAAGCAAACGAAGCGGTTACCTCCGCACCGGTTTTCTCAGCGAAATCCGGATTTTATGGTTCGGATTTTGCACTGTCACTGTCATCTGCAAATCACGAAACCATCTATTATACCGTTGACGGCAGCGATCCGACCAAATCCTCCACGGCGCAGGTTTATTCGGGAGCAATTACTGTACAGAACCGTACCTATCAGCCGAATCTCTACAGCGAGTATGCCGAGGATGAAAACTCCGCTCTGTCCATCTGCCGCGGCGTGGGCTACAAAAAGCCGCCGTTTTCTGTGGACAAGGCAATGGTTGTTCGTGCAGCTGCCAAGAGTCAGAACGGCAAATTCAGTGAGGTTGTCAGTCAGACCTATTTTGTGACAAGCGGCGAGCTTGCACAGTACCGTGATCTGACAGTTGTTTCCCTTGTGACAAACCCCGACAATCTGTTCAACCCCGATACCGGAATTTATGTGACAGGCAGTCAGTATCTGAAATGGAAGAACAGCCCGTCCTTTAATCCGAACAAGAGCGTGTGGGACACCGATAATGTTGCCAATTATTTTTCAAGAGGACGTGAATGGGAGCGTGAGGCAGCAATTACCATTTTTCAGAATGGACAGCCTGTTGTAGAACAGAACATGGGCATCCGAATCAAGGGCGCATCGACAAGAAACAGCGCACAAAAGAGTTTTAATCTCTATGCAAGAAGCGATTACGGTGCATCCAAAATCCTGTTCCCCCTGATCGACGGAAATTATGCACAGGATGGCACACTCATCGAGAAATACGATTCCATTTCTCTGCGTTCTGTCAGTGAGGAAACACGTTTGCGCGACGGATTTGCGCAAAAGCTCATCGCAGACAGAGAAAATATCACAACGCAGAATATGCAAAGCTGTGTTGTTTTCCTCAATGGCGAATATTGGGGCTTATATGAGATGACGGAAAAACTTTCCGACTATTTCATTGAAACCAATTACGGCATTCAGAAAGAGAATGTTGCCATGATCAAGAATGGTGAGCTGGAAGAAGGCGATCAGGCAGAATGCGACAATTTCATTGCTTTCGCAGAAAGCTACAGTCAAAAGGATCTGACAAATCCTGCAAATTATCAGGCAGTTTGCGATTTCATAGATATTGACACCCTGATTGAGCATTATGCCGCAGGTCTGTACCTCGGAACCTTCGACTGGCCGAACTACAACTACGGCGTGTGGCGCAATACGGGAGCTGAAATAGACGGCAATCCTTACAGCGACGGAAAATGGCGTTTTATTTCCTTTGACTATGACTACACAATGGGCGCAACTTATGCCGACTTCGGCGGTGTTGAAGGCTTTGCCTATAACAGTTTTCAGCATATGAACAGTGGATTGAAGGAAGTCCCCACCAATCTATTTGTAAACCTTCTGAAAAATGAAGAGTTTCGTTCAAAATTTGCTGCTGTTTACTGTGATTATGCAAATGAAGTGCTGACCCCCGAAAAGGCGAATGCCATGGTGGATCTTTACGGCAGAGAATACACAGAACAGCTTGCCAATACCACTGTGCGCTGGTGGGGCTATTTCGGCGGATCTAAAAATGATAATATGGAATACAACCGAAATCTGTACCGCAACACTACGCTGCACAACATCAGAAATTTCTTTAATCAGCGTGCAAACCACACGCTGGAGCATATGAAGAACTATCTGGGGCTTCGCGGTTCTATGCAGACAATCACACTGAAAACAAACGGCGGCGGAAAAATCCAAATCAACTCCATTGTTCCTGATGTTTCATCAAGTGCATGGAGCGGAAAGTATTTATCTGACTGTCCGGTTACGCTGACTGCATTACCCGATAAAGGTATGGAATTTACCGGCTGGGGAGGCGATATTTCCGGAACGGATAAAACTGTAACCATGACGCTTTCAAAAGCGATGTCCGTGCAGGCGAATTTCGGCGAGAAAAAGGAAATAAAGGGTGATGTCAACGCTGACGGTAAGCTCTCCGTTGCGGATGTTATCATGCTCCAGAAATGGCTGCTTGGCAAGGGTGACATTACTGACGGACAGGTTGGCGATCTTGATGGAAACAAGGTTCTGAACGGATTCGATCTTGCCCTGATGAAGCGTGAACTTTTCTGATCTGCTGCACTGTTTTTCAATGAATAAAGGTAAAAGCACCGAAGCTTGGCTTCGGTGCTTTCAGTCTGTCGAAAAAGTCCCGTCCAGCCAGTGCGCCTTATGGCGCACAGATGGACTAATTATATTATTATGGGTTGCGCCTTCGGCGCATGTAGGGGGCAAAGCCCCCTACAACCCCCAATAAATAGCCAAAAAGTGCTCTGCAAGAGGGCAGGGCAAGGGTGCGGCAGCACCCTCCCTCTTTCCCCCTCCCCTTTGGGGAGGGGGGTAGGGGGTGGGGCAAAATTAAGTGAAATCATACTTCTTTGACAAGCTGAAAGCACCGAAGCTTGGCTTCGGTGCTTTTTAAAATAAGGTAAGCTGTTCATAGGGCTCTGGAAATTCCTGCAAATAGCGGAAACATGCGTCCACATCGTGCAAAATCCCATTGGTTCTGCATGTATTTCGAAATAAAGCCATCAGCTCGGCACTGCGTTTACTGGGCAATTCATAGGCATTGCCATACTGACGTTGATACTGTTCCTTCAATTTTGGGAAATATCGGTCCAATGCGGCATAGTAATACTCTCTGTTCCCTTCACGCAGTGTCAGTCCCATTCCAAAACAGATGATGCCCCGAACCTTCGCACGGATGCAGTAATCGAGGATTCCCTCAATATTCTCCCTCGTGTCATTAAGGTGTGGCAGAATGGGTGAAAGCCACACTATGGTGGGAATGCCATTGTCATGCAATATTTTCAATGCCTCAAACCGTTCACTTGTGGTGCTGACATTCGGTTCAATTATGCGGCACAAGTCCTCATCATAGGTGGTCATGGTCATCTGCACTACACATTTTGATTGTTCGTTGATGCTGCGAAGCAGATCAAGATCACGCAGGATTCGAGTGGATTTTGTTTGAATGGCAGCGCCAAAACCATAGCGGTCAATGATTTCAAGACATTTTCTCGTCAGCAGCAGCTTCTCTTCGCAGTGCATGTAGGGATCACACATTGCGCCCGTACCGATCATGCACTTTTTGCGCTTGGATCGCAGTGCTTGCTCCAGAAGTTCAGGAGCATTTTGTTTCACTTCAATGTCCTCAAAGTCGTGCGTGAAATTGTAACAAGTGCTTCTGCTGTCACAGTAAATACAGCCATGCGTGCATCCACGATATAGATTCATGCCGTTCTTTGCAGACAGAATACCTTTGGCACTGGTGAAGTGCATAGAACCCTCCTTATGCAAATTGCTCAGATTTAGAAAAACTGAATGAATCAGTACTTCATTAGTATAACATAAACTTCCATTTTTTGCAACTGCATATTCGATACATACCGGAAAAGCCCTCGTGCATACACTATCCCGAAAGGCTGGTGTAAGTTATGATCATGGAATTTCTGACAAGACTCATTTTCTTCATTCTGCATGCGGATACACCGCATTGCTTTCCAAAGCCGCTGTCTGCGAAAGAGGAACTTGCCTGTTTCGAAGAAATGGAACGGGGAAATGCCAAGGCAAAGCATAAATTGATTGAACACAACCTGCGTCTTGTGGTGCATATTGCACGGAAGTACCACAATTCCTCCGAAGAACAGGAGGAGCTGATTTCGATCGGAACATTCGGACTGATCAAGGCTGTGGATACGTTTGATTATAAAAAAGGAGCGAAATTCTCTACCTATGCGTCAAGGTGTGTGGAAAAAGCAACACTATCATTACGGCTCTCACGGCTTCACAGGAAGCAAAACGAGAGCCTTTTTCTCATATATGGAAAATTCATCGGAAAATCAGCGGAAATTTCTATATTCTCTGTCGTTTCCAGAAAGGTAAAGTTCTGTATGCTCCCCTGTATATTCATTCATTCCGATTTCTGACCAACCGTCACTTGACAAAGGCACAGCTATACTTGTATGAGAATCCGAATCCCGAAAAGCTTACAACTGTATCGGACAAGCTGAAATGGTATCGTTATCAGAATGGTTTGCTGCAATCCCAGGTTGCAAAAGCGATTGGAGTGAACAGAACGACCTACTCACATTATGAAGAAAATGCTCTTGAATCGTACCCTCTGGACAAGCTTTCAAAAGCTGCTGAGCTGTTCGGAATTGATGTGACAGCGTTACTTGATGAATACAACCTGTTTCTCTATCACGGTCAGGGAGCACAAATAAAAAGACTGCGTAAGTCAATGAAGCTCACGCAGTCTCAGTTTGCGAAATGCTTGGATACTCCCCTCGGTACTCTGAAAAAATGGGAGCAGAATCGTGTCAGCATACAGAAAAAGACTTTCAAAAAGCTTTCCGAACTGTCAATCGCTCCTTTAGACGTCTGACAAGCGTGTGAAGCGTTTTCGGAGCTTTCGGCGGAACCCTTTGCCCTTGGAAACAGAACGCCTTAACGAACGTCTGAGAGGTTTTTAGAAGGTGAAGGTAAGGAAGGGGTTTTCAGAGCGTACTTTGCATTTCTAAAGATTCAGGTTGTTTATTTGTAGTTCGTGTCAGTTCAGATATTCATTCACAATAATGGATGTGGGACGATTGGTGTCTCCCCATGTCTCAATATGTATCATTCCATTTTCAAGAGTTAATGTTCCTGTTCCTCTGCCGTCAAGCATATCACGGAATTCGAATTCAGCAGTATTATCAATAAGTTGAGCAGTAATATTTCTTGCAGAAACCGTATCAGAAACGAGTCCGCTTTCATCATACTGAACAATCGAAAATGTCAGCGTAGTATCTGTGATTTCCTCTATCGTCAGGACAATTCCACCCATATCCTCATAACCTTCATAGCCTTGAATCTGACTGAGCGTTTTTCCTTCTGTGATGTAGTCTCCGAGTTGAAATGGAGTTTCCTGTGGAATGGTTGTTTCAGGTGGTATTGTTGTTGTGATAGTCTCTGTAGTAATATGAATTTCAGTTGTGCTTGTCGCTTCAGTTTGAGTTGTTACAGCAGTAGTTTCTGTGGTAGAAGTAGTAGTTTCAGCTTGTGTTGTGGTAGTTACTGTAGTTGAAATTGGTTCTGTTGTTGTAGTTGTAATTGTAGTAGCTTCCGTGCTTTCGATTGCAATATCGGAATGATTCTCAGGGATTTCCTTGTTTTCACGCATAAGAAAACAGACAAGTACAATCAGCAAAGCAAGCAATAGTCCAATGACCAATAAATACAGCCATTTTCCTGAATTTCTCTCCTCAATGACGGTATTTTCCTTATCAATTTGACTTTGCATACAGTAGGGACAGAAGCTTGCATTTTCATGGAGTTCCTTTCCGCAGTATTGACAGTACTTCATCATTCCAGACTCCTTTTCAGTTCCTGTACCGTCTGAAAACGCTTGTCAGGAGAAACCTGAATACATTTTTCAATGATCTTTTGGAGCTTTCCTCTATAAAGCTGTACAGAGGGAGTTTTTCCAGTCAGCATTACATTCATGAGTACACCTACCGAGAATATATCAGCTCTCGTATCCGTTGCAGTTTCATCATACTGTTCGGGAGCAGCATATCCCGCAGTTCCGAGATATTCTGTATCTCTCGGATAATATGGCTTGTAGATCCTTGCTGAGTCGAAGTCAATCAGCTTGACAGTCTGATTGTTATCAATCATAATATTCTCAGGTTTGATGTCCCTGTGTACGATCCTGTGAGCGTGAAGAATTGATAGTACATCACAAAGCTCAGATACAAGAGCCTTTACAGCGTTTTCCGTGTAGAGTTCATCCTGTAAAAGCTCAAACAAAGTTACGCCGTCAATGTACTCTTCCAGTACCGTTACTTTTCCGTCATGCTCTGTGACCTCTAAAACCTCAGGAAAGCCCTTATGCCGTATGGTCAGCAATTCACGATACACCTCGGTATTCCCTGTAAAAATCCGTTTGATAATACGTTTATGAAGCGTTTTGTGTTCCAGTACAATAATTTCATTTTTATCAGTATATCTAAGACGTTTTACGAACGTGTACTGTTCATTCAGCACACTTTCAAGCCATGTATGCAAATAACTCACCTCACAGCACTTGTTTTTTCTATTATACCATGTTATAATGAAAAAGTAAATCATCATTTTGTACGGAGGCATA
>SVNQ01000041.1 GCA_015066865.1 Ruminococcus sp. | reverse complement strand
CGCCTTGGCAACTGCCATCGACTGGTTGATTCCCTTGCCGCCGAGGAAGATGTTCATACCTCCCGTTGTGAGTGTTTCGCCGGGCTGAACGATGTGATCAACACTGTATACATGGTCAATATTCATTGAACCGATTGTTAATACTTTCATGTTTTGTCCTCCGTTATCATAGGAACGTCCTGCCCTGCAGCTGCAGAGCAGGACATTTTACTGCTTATGTGATTGGATTATCCTGCATTTTCAGCGGTAACCAGTGTTACTTCAACAGGAATGGATTTTTCAACTGTTTCGCCGCCAATGAGTCTGACTGCGGTATTCACTGCTGTTGCACCGATCAGATCGGGCTGCTGTGCGATGGTTGCTGCCATTCTGCCATCCTTGATAGAGGAGATCGCATCATCCGTTGCGTCAAAGCCTACAACAACGATCTTCTTGCGGGAAGCTGCAATTGCTTCCATAGCACCCAGTGCCATTTCATCGTTTGCGGCAAATACAGCCTTGATGTCACCGTTTGCCTGCAGCATATTTTCCATAACGGTCATGCCCTTGGTTCTGTCAAAGTCCGCAGGCTGACTTGCAACAACTTCCAGCTTCTCATCTGCGATATTGTGGAAGCCCTTGCCTCTGTCGATGGCAGCTGAAGCACCGCTTGTACCCTGCAGCTCTGCAACCTTTGCACCTTCCCCGACTTGATCGACGATGTACTGCGTTGCAAGCTCTGCACCGAGAACGTTGTCCGATGCGATCTGGCAGTCGATTTCAACACCGTTAACGGCACGGTCAGCGGAAATTACCTTCACACCCTTGTTGACAGCATCCTGTACAACGGAGGAAACCGTGTCAGAGTCTACGGGATTAACGATCAGCACGCTGACATTCTTTGCGATCAGGTCCTCGATATCGCTGACCTGCTTTGCACTGTCATCGCCTGCGTCAACAACAACCAGCTGAACGCCCTTTTCCTCTGCAGCAGCCTTTGCACCTTCCACAAGTGTTACGAAGAAGGGGTTATTCTGGGTGGATACGGAAAGACCGATCGAGCCATTACCCTCGTAATCACCGGTCATGCCGTTGTCCTCACCGTCGATGGTGATCAGTGCACAGCCGGAAGAAACGATGAGTGTTGCGGCACTGACAAAGAGAGCGAGTAATTTTTTAATGGATTTCATGGGATTACCTCCTGTTTGGAATTGGTTGGAATTATCTCTTACGGTCGGACAGTACGGCAACAAGAATTACCACTGCCTTGATAACATCCTGATAGTATGTAGAAACTTCGAGCAGGTTCATACCGTTGTTCAGAACAGCGATGATCAGAACGCCTGCGATGGTGCCTGTGATCTTACCACGACCACCGCTCATGGATGTACCGCCGAGTGCAACTGCTGCGATGGCATCGAGTTCATAGCCGTCACCCAGTGTAGGCTGTGCAGAGTCAAGTCGGGAAATCAGAATCAGACCTGTCAGAGCTGCCATGAAGCCTGAAATTGCATAAACGATGATCTTAGTCAGCGTAATGTTAACACCGACGAGCTTTGCACACTTGGCATTGCTGCCGGTTGCGTAAATCTTACGTCCGAAAGTAGTCTTGTTCAGTACGAAGAAGAATACGATCAATGCGAAGATCAGCAGAATTGCCGGAATCGGAACGTTGCAGAAATTACCCTTACCGATGAGCTTGAAGGGGAAGGAGCTTCCTCCGGCTGCTTCGATGGACTTTGCAATATTGGAGATCGGCTTACCATCGGTCAGGATCAGTGCCAGACCTCTGTAAGCGGTCATGGTGATGAGCGTTGCGATGAACGGCTGGAGTCTGCCCTTGGTGACCAGCAGACCGCTGACAACACCAAGGAAGGTGCCTGCAACAAGAGCAATGATCATGGCAAGCACTGCAGGAACGCCCTGCATAATAAGCTTTGCACAAATAACGGCACTCAGTGCAAGTGTGGAGCCTACGGACAGGTCAATACCATCGGAAAGGATGACGCATGTCATACCGAAAGCAATGAGTCCGTTGAAGGTTGCCTGACGAAGCAGGTTCAGGAAGTTGCCTGCTGTTCTGAATTCGGGGCTGATCACGCTGATGACAACGACCAGCAGGATCAGTGCGATGAACGCACCGTATTCCCCTAAGTATGAAGTCCAACTCTTTTTATTGAGTGTTTTTGCTGCTGTGTTTCCCATTACAAAGTACCTCCTGTGGCTAATGTCATTACCTTTTCCTGATCTGCTTCTGCAGCATTAAGGATGCCTGTGATCTTACCCTCATGCACGACCATGATTCTGTCGCTCATACCCAGAACCTCCGGAAGTTCGGAAGATACCATGATGATCGCAACACCCTTTGCCGCCAGATCGTTGATTACATTATAAATTTCTTTCTTTGCGCCGATATCCACACCTCGTGTAGGTTCATCAAGGATCAGCACCTTGGGATCCGTGTAGACCCACTTGGCGATGACAACCTTCTGCTGGTTGCCGCCTGAGAGATTTGCACATTCATGCTGCGGACCGAAGCACTTGATGCGGAATTCCTCGATTCCTTTTTTTACAAGCTCGCTTCCCTTTTTCTTTGAAAGCACGGATTTGTCCGAAACCTTGCCGAGATTTGCGAGCTCAATATTCTCTGCGATGCTCTTTTCCAGAAGCAGACCTTCTGTTTTTCTGTCCTCGGTGATAAAGCCGATACCGGCATTGATGGCATCTCTTGCACATTTGATGTTCATCGCTTCACCATTGATCAGGATTCTGCCGCTGTCGTAAGGAAGATTACCGAAAATGGCGTGCATGATTTCAGTACGTCCTGCACCCATCAGACCGGAAACGCCCAATACTTCGCCAGCATGAACACGGAAATTGACATTCTGGAAAGTCTTGCCCTTGGAGAGATTCTCAACGCACAGTACTTCGTCGCCGATCTTCACACCGTCACGCTTCGGATAGCGTTCGCCGATTTCTCTGCCGATCATCATACGCACAATGTCATCCATTGTGATGTCCTTGATGTTTTCCGTACCGACATAGGAACCGTCGCGCAGAATGGTGATTCTGTCACAAAGTTCAAAGATTTCTTCCATTCTGTGGGAAATGTACACGATGGAAACGCCCTTTTCACGCAAGCTCTTGATGAGCTTGAACAGGCCTTCCGTTTCACTCTGTGTAAGGGCAGCGGTCGGCTCGTCCATAATCAGTACCTTTGCGTCCACCATCAGAGCCTTGCAGATTTCCACCATCTGCTGCTGACCAACGGACAGATCGGACATCACCGCATTGATGGGAATGTTCACACCCATCTTGTCCATGACCTCCTGCGCCTTTTTGCGCATTGCCTTACGGTCGCAGATACCAAAGAATTTTGTAATTTCTTTGCCCATAAAAAGATTCTCTTCCACAGTTAAGTCAAAGAGAACGTTCAGTTCCTGATAAATAAAAACGATGCCTGCCTTTTCTGCCTCCTTTGGGGATTTATAGGTGACTTCCTGTCCGTCCACAAGAACAGTTCCGCTGTCACGGGTATAAACACCGGTAAGAATTTTCATCAGTGTGGATTTACCGGCACCATTTTCTCCCATAAGTGCGTGTACTTCACCGTCTTTCAGAAGGAACCCCGCATCCTTCAGCACCTGGTTTGAACCAAAGGATTTGTTGATTCCCTTCATTTCAATGTTCATAGTTTCACCTCTTCTTATTTAGGAAAATATACATCCTGCCTGAAGGATAATATTTGCATATGGTGTTGTTTCGCCCGTGCGAATCACAGCCTTGCACTGCTTTGTGCGTTCCTTCAGCTGTGAATGACTGACGAATTCGATGTCAATCTCCTGATTTTCAAACAATTCTTCTACTTGCTTGAGGACATCGGGATTATTGGTTTTGATTTCTTCTGCCAGAATAATTTTCTCAATTTTCATGTCCTGCGCAACGATTTTAAGTGTCTGCATAAATGTCGGGATTCCGAATGCCAATGACAAGTCGATGCGCTCCGTTTCGTCCGGAATCGGAAGACCGCAATCACCGATTGCAATTGTATCCGTGTGTCCGAGATATGACAGTACTCGTGAAATGTCACTGTTTAATATTCCGTTTTTTTTCAATGTGTTTGACCTCCTCGTTTTGTAGAATTTTGTCATAACCGACTATATATATGTTATCATATTTTATCAACTTTGTCAAGTGATTTTGTGCATATAGCCATGTAAACAATTTTTGAACTCGCTATATTATTATAATGTACTATATAAAATACTGTTTTTGTCAATAAAAACTGAGCCAGCTCACTAATAAAAAAATGAGCCAGTATTGATAAAAAAATAATGAGCCACTAAACGTTGTTGGATGTTGAATCAATACGGTAAGATGAACTGCAGTTCATATTCAAAACAAAGGATTTGAACGTAACTCTGTCGATCAGTGCTGTAAGCATCGAGTCTGAATACCGAACCGTGTAAATGCCAATAATAGCCACAAAGAAAAGTGGAGGTAAAAGGCATGAGCAAAAGAACGCACGGATTGGACGAAAGAGAAATGGAACTGGTAAAGCTGCTGATGGCGGACTGTCGGACGACGGGCGACATCCAGAACAAGCTGAAGCGGTTGTTTGCCGGAACGATCAAACAGATGCTCGAAAAGGTATGTCCCAGCGTGACATCGAGGATACGCTGCGCGAAATCTACGGTTCTGATATTTCTCAGGGCTTGATTTCCCGAATTACTGACAAAATTTTGCCCGAGGTGAACGAGTGGCAGAACCGCCCGCTCGACAGCATTTATCCGGTGATTTTCTTCGACGGCATCGTATTCAACTCACGCAAGGACAACAGAATTGTTACAAAATGTGTGTATTCCGTGCTGGGCATCAACATGGAGGGGCAGAAGGAAATTCTGGGCACATGTATCTCGGAAAATGAGTCAGCAAGCTTTTATGCAAGCATATGTTCGGATTTAAAAAATCGAGGAGTTACCGACATTTTTGTGGCATGTCATGACAATCTGACAGGACTTTGCAATGCAATCAATTCGATTTTTCCGAAGACGAAAAATCAGCTGTGCATCGTGCATCAGATCCGCAACAGCTGCAAGTTTGTACCCTACAAGGACAGAAAAGAGGTGTGTGCTGACCTGAAGAAAATTTATGGAGCGGTGAATCTGGATGATGCGGAATATGCCAAGGAGGAATTCCGTGAGAAGTGGGAGAAGTGGACGATGCCGGTACGGGATTGGGGTCTGGCGTATGCACAGTTCAGTGTATATTTCGAAGACAGAATCGCAGCCTGACGGCTGCCGGGGACTCTGTCCCCGAACCCCTGAGGTTTATCCGCTTGGAGATATCCGGTAGATTATAAAAAACAGCGACATTTCTGCCGCTGTCTCTACCGTTTTATCTCACAGCCTGCGTCGGGTCACTCCTCAACGTTGCCCTGTTTGACTGCGATTTTAGTATTGTTTTATTTTTGGGTGTTATACGCATTTACACAGTTTATTTTTCGGAACCATAGCATGACAAATTACGGTATCCATTATATACTGTAAAAAACAGAAATGACGATATAGGGTTTGATCCTGTCGCAAATCGCCTGCAGCAGATCCACAATCTCAATAGGAGTCAACTTTCGATCAGTATCATTGAACTGTAGAAAGTTGACTCCTATTTCATTATTCTTGGATCTGCTACACCTTCTGTGCAAGATATTCGATAAATGTAAGCTCTCCGCCGGATCCTGCATACGCCGCATATTGGAGAATCAGTGCTGCATCCAAAGCATTCAACTCACCGTCATCATTCACATCCGCTGCATACCGCTGTCCATCGGAAAGCCTGCTGTTACTTCCCGAACCTGCTGCTGCGGCGGCTATGAGAATGTCCGCTGCGTCCACAGCATTTACGGATTCGTCCTTGTCGAGGTCACCCACTTCATAGCCAAATGTTCCGGCGGCATACAGCGGCTCCCAGTATCCACGCAGCCAGTCCGCACGTTTTTCTGCATAGTTTCTGAAAATATCCACGGAATCCAGAAAATCCGTTCCGCTTGACGAGCCGAATACGCAATATTCCCTGCCGCCGTAGGTGTGCCAGCGGGCATTGCTCATTTCAGCAGAAGGAAGCATATCCTTCGCCACCTGCATCAGATACGGATCTTCACCTCTCGCCCACTTGGTGAGAAACGGCTCGAAGCGTTCAAAATATATCTTTACAACACGCTCAGCGCCACCCGGCTGCTTGTTGAATTGTCCGATCCAGCTTACCCCTTCTGTCGGACGGCCGCTCTCTTTATAGCCATTAATGGGAAGGATTGCCGCATAGAGATTGTTATACTTGAGCGAAGACGCTTTTGTTCCATCGGCACTGACGAACACAGAATTAAACACTCCATAACTTAAATCAAAATCCCACGAAGGACCGAAGTGCAGTTTACCGTCACCTGTCAGATCAGAGTCCTTCCAGAAGAAAAAGCTGGAATTGACCGCATCAACGTTCATGCTGATCTCCTGCACAAGGTAGGCAGTCGCCAGAGAATCCACATCAATATAGTCGCTGTAGTGCTTGCCCTTGTCGTTATATCCCGTATCAGAATAGAGGGCATCCTCCATATCCTGCACAAAACTGCGAATATATTCTACCTGTTCCTTTGATGCGTATTCCGGTCCATCAATCGAGATGGCTTGTCCCCTTGATGTGATAAATCCACTTTTGACTTTGTGTCCATATCGGTTCCATTGCTGCAATTCCAGCAGATAGCCGCCTGTCAGATCGGCAGGGTTATTGGGGATGTCATAATACTTATAACTATTCTCCATATACTTATCGGCAGATTCCGCACCAACCACCTTCTGGGGATATTCCTTGAGATCACGGTCATTGATTTTTTCCGTTTCTTCCTCCAGATCATGGATGTTGACACGTTTTTTCTGGATCTGCACACGCTCAATGAGCTGGTATGTACCACGGTAGGAACCATCAGCATAGAGATCAACAAAAACGGAATCCATTACATATTCCATTCCTGCATCTCTGCTCATTTCTATGGTAAACTTATTGCGGAGCATGGAATGGTCAAGGTAATTGGATAGTAATACCCACTTTTTTGCCTTACCCATATCATATAGATCAGCCTTTTCAGGAAGCTTCAGATTGTACGGTTTCTTCTTGCTGTATTTCCAGGATGAATTACCGTGTGAAGTAAGCTTTTCGATCTCACCATCGTATTCCGTACCGCCATCGGCATTCAGCATCAATGCCGAGCCTGTTTCCTCAAGATTATTTTCGTTGTCAAGAGCATCCAGTCCACCGCTTTTCGTTGAAAGGTAAATACAGCCAAGATTGGACTGCATGATCTTCAATGTACCGCATTCTGTATCACCAACAGTGATCAGAAATTCATCGGCTGTACCAAGCAGAGAGGTCATTTCACCCGATGTGATGAGCGTTTCATTCAGGTACAGACTATCCTCCGCAGTATAGGTAATGATCAACTGATCACGGTCAGCGGTTATAGGCAGAAAGAGATAGCGGCAGTCATCCCACTCACTATACCACCAGTCGGTGTAGTCCATTGAAGTTTCAATTTCCGGCGAGAGATTCTCAATACGAAACTTCTCAACAGGGATCTCTTTGTATTTCAGTGGTTCCGCTGTGGATTCATCAATTTCATCAGCAAGAACGATCGAACTCTGCACGGGATCTTCTGTCATTTCATTCTTCGCATTGGGAACGATCAAATGAGAGCTCATAAAGAGAGAAAGAATAATGACAGTTGTCCTTTTCATCAATTTTCTCATAGTTTTCCTCCTAAAGAAATACCGCAGATACAGCATTGCGGCAGATACTACTTATATAACAACTAAGATCCAAACATATTGGATATTTTTTCAAAATTCTCAAAACTTTTTTTCATTCCCGTTTTCGTCTTCCCGTATAAAATCAGCCTCCTGTGTTTCATATTTCTTTTTTACCACAGTTGACTGATGTTTTACAGATTTTTGATAGGCTCAGTAATCTTTGTTAGAGCAAATCCAAATCCTCGCTAAAAAAGCGAGGATTTGGAGGTTCAGATATCAGAAAATGGAGAGATTTACTCAGACTCGGCTGAAGGCGAATTTATTTTCAAAAGGCACCCATTTGTCAGCCGGGATATCAGCAGGATTCAAAATTTTCTGCATGATCATCAGGAGTCGGTTATTCGGTAGGCAGTTCCGGATTCTTCACCACCGTAAACGCATCGGTCTGTGCCATAACGAACTTAATGACCTGAACGAGATCAACGACCTCAACAGTGCCGCTCTCGTCAACGTCTGCTGCAAAGAAGGATTTGGCGGAATCAAAGCCCATGGACAGACCCTTCTTGAGCATTGCGATGTCGAATGCGGTGACCGCACCGTCCATGTCTATGTCGCCCTTGAGGAACGTCTGACCGTCGCCGGCAGCAAGAATTTCGTCCGCCTTTTTGATAACCCACTTCTCTTTGTCACTGTTATTACCTGTTGCGATTACCATTTTGCCTTCACTTTCCTTTACACAGCGTGTCTGAGAAAGCAACGGATAAAATGAGTAGGTATTATCAGAATTGAGTCTGAACTGGAATGTCTGGGCGCGATCATAACCGGTTGCCACATGAATGTTTACGGGATTGTTTTCTATATCATTTGCTTCAAAAATGTCAAATCTGCGCTCCGGTGCTGTTTTTGGGGAGATTGTATAGAAATTATCTCCACTGTAATTGATGATCCACCGGAGGTTGTCATCGGTACTGAATTTAGAAAACACATACTGCTGGGTAGTCTCATCATAGGAAAGATATTTGCCTGCCCCCTGATTGTATATGTAATAGGTATCAGGACCAGTGAAGCTGACCTGTGTGAAGGTGTCCTTGGCAAGGCCCGTCTCGGTGTAATCATATCCCCAGTAGGTGAATTTCTCCGATACTGCATGAACGGTGTTATATTCGTAGGAATAGCAGAGACGCCATATATATGCGTTATCATTGTAGTCAGGGGTGGGGGTTCGTTGAATAGACGCTGTATCTGTTCCAAGAAAAGCAGCATATTCACCGGCAGAATTCTGTGCATAGAATTCACCGAGGAAAGTCTTTCCATTGAAGAATTTCCAGAAAGTCGGGAACATACCTAAATAGCGAAGTTTTTCGCAATCATACAATGTGCCGTTCATCATAGCTCTTGCATACGCAACACGCTCAGGCTCGCGACCCCTGTAGAATTCTTCGCTCTTGCCATAAACTGTATCAGCAGGCCAGACATCATCCCACTTATAGTAAGTGTTGGTATAGTAGGATTCATTTGTATCGGTAACAAGCTGGATATCGCCTTTGTCTGTCTGGATATCCATAGAAGGCATAATTACAGTGCTGTCGGTAATATCTCTGAAATTCTCAACAGCATGCAGCCATTCATGAATAGCGAGATCTACAGAATAAAGATGATGTTCCGGATTGGGCTCATGAATCTGATGGTCAAACAGTGCAATTGGAACCCATGCATAGCTGAATCCTGTTGCGGGGGTTCTTGCACCGATTGAAGTGTTGGGGCAACCAAAATCATGGTTTTCGGGCGAGAAAACGAGTACACTGTCATAGGAGGCGAAAGGTGCAATCTCTTCAAGCCAGGGCTGAATGTCCTGGAACAGCACATAATCCGTTGTTGCAGTTACCGGTTCGTCGATGATGAGCGTGTCTGTAATGATATTGACATTATAATTTGAAATGTACTCTACCACCATCTCGAACTGCTCAGGGACCTTATTGAAGATCTCGTTGTCTTCTTCGGTTGCCTGGACAATGTTCTCCTTATTTGTGATAACATTTTGGGTCTCGACGAAAAGCACTCTGAAATCCGACGGAACGTCTGCATTGTAAGTGCATTTTTCATTGGCGTAGTCGTTGTACTCCTGCAATGCCTTTGCACGGATTGCCTGAAGCTCCGTAATTTCACTTTGAATGGAGGTGGGGAATGCAGATAAATCAGCCGAAACAGTCGACCTTGCAGAGATGCCTGAATTTAATGAGGTGGAAAGCAATACAGAGGTTGATGCAAAGCAGAAAATGGATTTTAATATTTTTTTCATTTTAACGCTCCTATTTTATAATCCAAATACAATATTACAGTTTCAAATTTTATTATACAATACCCATTAGATATTGTCAAGAAAATTTTGGTTTTGTAGAATACGAGGGGAAGACTTTTTTGAATTGTGATCACAATTTTCGAAAAACATATTGATATATTTCTATATATTTGTTATAATATAGAAAAATATCAATGTAACGGAGGTACAACATGGAACTGACAAACAAACAGATCACCGTGATATTCAAAGCTCTGTGTGATGAGAACAGAGTGCAGATATTCAGGCTTTTGCAGAACGGTGAACGATGTGCCTGCAAACTTCTTGAAGCGATGCAGCTCACACAACCTACACTCTCGCACCACATGAAGATACTATGCGACAGCGATCTTGTGGTCGGCAGAAAAGAGGGCAAGTGGATGTACTACTCAATTTCAGCCAAGGGAACGGAGATTGCTGTACACTGTCTGCGTGAACTGACTAAAGTAACCGAATACAGTGAAAGCTGCTGTGAATAAACTATCCGTGGAAACACGGATAGTTGTTTCAGATCAATATTGATTGATTTAAATTTATTTATAGGAGGAAGTTATGGAACATACAGAAATTGCAAAGGAACTATTTTCAAAGAGGTATTATTGCTCACAGGCGGTACTTGCTGCACTTGCTGAGGAGCTTGGAATGTCAAAGGAACTGGCACTCAAGGTTGGTGCTTGCTTCGGCGGCGGAATGTGCAAAGCAGAGGTCTGCGGAGCGTGTACGGGGGCACTGATGGCGCTCGGTCTGAAATACGGTATGAGTACTGACGGTGACTATGAAAGTCAGCAGAAAGCCAACAGTTATGCAGTACGATTTCTCGATGCGTTTGCTGAAAAGAATGGCTCGTATATCTGCCGTGAGCTTCTTCACTGCGATATTGCAAACGATGAGGGTAAGGCATATGCAAGAGAGCACGGGCTGTTCGCAACAGAATGCCCGAAGCTGATCGAGAGCGCTGTACTGATCGCAGAAGAATTATTAAACGAATGAGTTTGTAAGCCGCACATAAAGTGCGGCTTATATCTTAAATCACTCTGTCCCCTGCCGTTTCTAAGGCAAGGGAGATGCTGTACTGCAAGGAGCGATCATCTTCTGTCACGAGTATGGTATGTATCATGAAATTCCTCCTCCATGGTTAATGCAGCTAAGTTATTCCATATACAGCGAGAAAAATTGTCATTGAACGTATTTCGCTTTTATTATAGTATCATTTTCAATTATGTACAAATCACAATCTATTCCAATTACAAAGAACAAAATGAGTCGAATTAGATACTTGCAAAAAACATGATTCTATGCTATAATATTCTTAAACGTTTAAGTTAAAACAAAAGCCTTATGCAAATGGAGGTAAAATACAATATGAATATAAAAATTGCAGCTGCAGTTGTGTCGCTGGGTATGGCAATTTTCCTTTGTTCTTGCAGCGAAAAGGACAGCGGTAACAGTGGGGTGGATTCCTCGTCCGTGCCGGATACTACGACCACCACAGCTGCCACGACAACTACCGAACCTGAGACGGAACCTGAACCCGTGAACACATTTGACCTTGACGGGTTTGAAATGGACGTGGCAAAATCTCTTGGTGATAACAATTCCCTTTCTCTTGCTGCAATGATAGATTGCGACGCACTGTCATACGGCAGCGATAAGATAAATTCGATAGACATCAAAAAAATCACCGATGACAGAATACTGCTTATGCTGGGCTATGCTCAGGAAACAGAAAATTCCTCCAAAAAGCTTGTTTCCCTTGACAAAACGACTTATGAGGTTAAGGCAGAGCTGGATTACAAGAGCAATACTAATTCGATTCCGATTTTTGAGGACGGATTTGTTCTTATAAATTCAAGCGAAAACCACCACGAGTACACGATTTACGACTTCGACATGAATATTGTCGGAACTTTTGAATCGACAAGCTACAACGAATACCAATTCACCGATACAAACACTGCTTACTATTGGTCTCTCTCTGACTTGTTCAGATATGATGTAAAGTCAGGCAAATCTGAGAAAATCTCAGACAGCAGTGAGTATTATGTATCACAATTCACTAAGGCTTCAAGGATTGAAGGAAATGACATTATCATAATGAACACAGTTGAGGAAGACCATGAGCAGCATACTGCCGTACTGAATGCAAATACTGGTGATGTCATGTATTTCGACAGTAACGGATACCTCGATATTTTGAACGGCATGCTCTGCTTTGATAAGTATGCAGAGGATTATTCCACTGAGTATACATTGTATGCGACAAATAAGAGTAATGCCGTAAAACTCACATTTGATACCGAGAATTATTATCACTCAGAACATTCAGATGGTGACAGGATTATCTTATATACATATAATGATTGGATTTTCAGATTTGAACTGTTTGACATTTCGGAAAATGCTGTCATCGGATGTTTTACCCTCGACGCGCATGAGCTGATCCCCGATGAAGAGGATGCCAGAAAGAAGCTGGGCGTCGATTCTGACTATGACATGTCATACGACCTCGAACCATTTGTTTCGAATGATACCTTCTTCCTTGATGATGATACTCTTGTTATCAGCTTTCAAAATCTTGTCGGATACAAGATGTACGTAACATGGGATATCTCAATGCAGGTGGGCTTTGAAAGCAAGATTGTGACATCGGAATGCGACGATATTGAGTCATGTTATGATGAATCGTCAATCTCTCAGCTTTATCCGATTCTCCAGCCATCCGTGGTTTCTGAAGAATACCTTCCTCTCAGAGAAAAGGCAGACAAGATTGCAGAAAAGTATGGTATTGAAATTCTTATTGAGAACGAAGCTATCGGCTTTATGGGCAATTATGTTCTTAAAGGACGTGATTCAAACCCGTATGCAACAGACCCTTACAGCTCACTTTCAAGTGCACTTGACTCACTCGACAGAGAGCTTGCAAGATATCCGGAAGGCTTTTTAGAGCAGATATCAAACGATGGATGTAATGGATTCAGATTCATTCTTACGGGCGATATCGAAGGTATAGAAACGGATGATGCAGGCGGCTTCAAATACGCAATTGACGGCATTATCAATGTCGTTATCAGCTCTCTGACACCGGATCTTTCAAGTGTTCTCCACCATGAGCTTAGCCATGCAATCGACCATTACGTTGAAGAAAAACTCGAAGGAACATTCGAGTTCTCTGAAGGCTGGAACAAGCTGAACCCGGAGGATGATATCTGGTATATCGATGGCGAAGCTACAACAGAAGAAATATACGACGAATGTTATATAAACGATCTCGATCCGTCGGGAGCTTACTATATTTCGTACTATGGTCACACAAACGCAACCGAAGACAGAGCGACTATTTTTTCAGAAGTAATGACTCCGGATGACTACCTGCAGACTGATTTTCACAAAATTCCGTTTATCAAAGCAAAACTCAATTACTACGCAGATTGCATCAGGCTCGCATTTGACGGTTCTGAAAACTGGGGCGAATTGCCCTGGGAAAAATATCTTGACTCATAAATTGCAGGTACCCCTTGAGCAAGCAGAATGGTACATTTCAAAAATGTGCAGATTCATGTAAAATTACGCACGCTGTCTTAAACATATCTTCATGTATAAAAAAAATCCGACAAGGTTTGTTACAACCTTGTCGGATTTCTTGCTATTGCGATACCTTTGAGCGATGCGGATACAGGTAATCTATGCGTTTAATACTCAACCGAAAACATTACTGCCGGCTCCATCTAAAGCTGCAAGATAGAGGATTTCTGCAGCATCCAGAGAATTGACAGTTTCATCAAAAGTAACATCTGCACGATCCAGCCAATAGTCATCCGGAATTTCAGGAGCAGCTCCGGAACCAATCGCAGCGGCATAGACAAGCACTTCAGCAGCATCGATGGCATTGCGCACTCCATCGTTGTTGACATCACCATACAGATAATCCACAATATCCTTGAAACGAATCGTATATTCAGCCTCCACACCGTTTTCCTCAATGCGAAGTGCCAGATTCTTGATCTTTTCCTCACCGACATTAACAGTCAGAGAGTCACCGGAATTAATCTGCTCCCCTTCAATATAAATCTTTCCCGCACCAATGGGAATTATTGTTATGGTTTCCGTTTCTTCATAGGATGGAAATTCGTAAACACCTTTTTCTAATGTAATATATGAATGGTAATCTCCTTCATCATTCGGTTCAATAAAGAGCAGGCTCGTAAGCATGGGCTTTTCTGCCTTGTACTGCATACTGTAAATCTCGGGAGAGTCCCCACCTTCTATATATGCACTCAGCGACATATCTTCGCCGATGAATGTGATCGGCTCAGTATACAAACGTTTTTCGCCGCCATTCACACAGTAGTATATATCTCCACCGATGCGGCTGGACAGAGAAATCTCTGTTCCGATCGGAATTTGAGTATCTTCTTCGGAGAAAATTACTTTGTCTGCAGGTTGTGTGAATGCCTTGAGGCAAATATTGGTATTAATCTCCTCATAAATGAACGTTTTCGGATACTTTCCCTCATAATCGAGATACCAGTCAATGTCCTCCTGTTCCAGTTCGTATTCGCTCTCATTGAGGTTATATCCCACATCATATAAATCATTCCAGGAGCTGCCATCTAAACTGCAAAAGCTCTGTCCCGAATATCTTTTTTCGGAAAGCAGTTTGTACAACACATCCGTTGATATTTCCTTGGAACCGTCATTGTAGCAAATGGTGGACTGATTCGTACCTGTACATGCCAGATGATACCCAACTTCACCGCTGTATTTGACTGTTACAGCATAGGATTCGCCAGCCGCAACAAAGACAGGTTCTTCCAGATCAATGGTATGATACCCTATTTCTGATAAATGACCGGAAGTCACACTGGAAGGTGTACCGGAACTGGGATTCTGTTTGTCGCTCAAACCACTGTATACAGTGATTTCGTAATCTTCATCCACCATGGTTGTGCAGAGCATGGCAGCAGTTACATAACAATCTTCTTCGGCAGTGAATACGTTTGCTGCATAAATGGATTCATTTCCATCGTCATCGTCACCCAACATGACGGAGCTGGAGAATCCATACAGATCATACTGTGCGATATCTTTATATTCGCTGATAGGACCACTTTCTAAATAGAAGATGTCCCATATACTCTCATCCTCATAAGAAATCCAAAAATATCCATAATCTCCCCATTCTGTACCCCAGCTGTTCTTGCACAGCCATGCACCGTCTGAAGATGGCTGATTGATAAAGTTTTCTGCCGGGAAATTATCATCCCATCCTACAACTGCAACAGAATGCGAAAATTCATCTCCGGTTTTGGCACTGCCAACTGCTTCCCCGCTGCCACCGTAAGTATAACAATAACTGTTTTTATCAGGATCAAAATAGAAATCATCATGCTCATAGTTGATCGAAAGAATATGCCCCTCATAAATTGCATTCTTGACAGCCTTTATTTGATCTTTAAATTCAGAACCAGACTGCCAGTACGGAAACTTAATACAGTTCGTTGCCTGACAATAACGTGCATCACGCCAGTCATCTGCAGAATAACCACAATTCTCAATTTCTGTATTGCCATACCAATAGTCATGATATGATTCATCCACACTTCCCACACCGCTCATCAGCATTGCGGAAGTGTAGTGATATAAGCCGCCTTCGTGAAACAGACTTGCTTTATCGTTGTCCCAAGGAAAGCCAAATTCATCACAATAGGTTGCATAGGCAAGAATCCATTCAGATAGATCAATCGTCGGATCATCTGCAATCAAGGAGCTTTCGAGAGATGCAAGTGCAGAAAATGACCAGCATGTGCCATAATCCCACTGATCTTTGACCGCTGTCACAAGTCCCACTTCACGTAAATCATAACGTTCCGGCAGGACAGCATTTCTCGCCTTTTCTGAGATCCCTCCGGAATAATTGGCGTAACTATAGTGTACCCCCTCTGCAAGTTTCACCGTTTTGCTTCCGGCTGACTGCAAGCTTTGATGATCCACATACAATGCGGATGCTGGTATTCCACCAGTCTGTGCTGCAAGTAACACACTGATAACCAGTGCCTTGATACGATGTTTTTTCATAACTCGTCCTTTCTGCTGAATGCGGTGTCTGTTCGTCAATAATTGTCATGACATGATTGCCTAAAATACTTAACCAATCTTGGCTCATTAGAAATTGTGTGAAATAAATACATTCAAGTACTCATACAAAAGTATACGATATTTCGCGTTGGATGTCCCCACCCATTTCTTAAAAAAGAGTGGGAAAACTATGACAAAACAGAAATTTCACTCAAAAAGTCGTTTGATTCATCATTTTTTGTCCTTATAATACAGCATACAATGACAATAACCCTCAAAATCCGGATCAGCGATCTGTTCACGAAATTCCTTACAGATGCATTTGTTCTCGTCAGTTCGCTCAAGTCTGCATGGACAGTATCCACCGGTACGTTTCAACCCTTCCTTAACCTGATTGACGATTTCTTGATTTTCATTCAATTTTACAGCCATGAGAACCTCCTTATCAAAAACGCCGACATAATCCTGCCGGCATTTACAGTAAAATAAATTCTTCGTTAACAGGTGTATGTTACACAAAACCTTGTGTTACTATAATCATACACGATTTTATAAAAAAGTGCAATATGCAAAGTACACAAATATAAAAACGTCACTTCATCACATTGTTTGAATCTCAGGAATTTCGTGTACAAATAACGCCAAAACTGAACTGGATTGCAATGTCAAGTTCTTCTTCATCCAATCCCCTCGTTCTTTATTATAAAACACTCTCCACATTTCTCAAATCCAATCTTTTTTGCCAGCGCCTGTGACGCTGCATTCTGTGCATGGCATGCCCACACGGGAACTTTGTGTTGTTCCAGAATATACCGTATCATTTGTGCAGCTGCGATTGCTGCAAGCCCCTGATTCCGGTAGCAAGGATAGGTTTCTACACCGATGTCAATTTCCTTGCTGCTGACAGCGGCAGAAAATGCCCATGCAGCAATGATTTCCCCATGCAAAACGCAGAAACCCTTGCCTTTTTTCAGAAATTCCTCTTCGCTGTTCCAAGAAAAATGGGGTGTGATTTTTCCTTGTATTCGGGATAAAAGTGCAGCATTCATTTCCTGCAATGTGAACCCATCCGGTAAGGATGCAAGATATGTAGGCTGTGTATTTCGATATGCAAAAAAGTACCGCTGCTCGATGAAAACTCCGGCTTTCTCAGAAAAGAAATCCTTGATTTCTGCATGTTCTGCAAACAAGATCATTCGCCTTTGATTTGTATGATTTTTATCAATCAACAGCTCATACACACTTTCAAGAAATGGTTCATCGCAAACTCCTGCAACGAACGCAAAACCGCAGCGATGCCAGATGAAAGCGGACTTTTCATCCAAACTCTCATAGATTTCACCATGCTGAAAACCTTCTGCAATAGAAAGAGGATAGACATTACCGTGGTCTATGGTGTTGATGTGCTGTAAATACATTGAGTACTGTTCCGGATTTACTATCTGCAACTTCATATTCATCTTATCTCTCCCAGATTTCTCCCACTTCTGACCGAAAAAACTGCTCCTGGAAGTATACCGCCTCCATGATTTCATCTTTTGTAAACGTCATATTCTCAGGTGCAACCACCCATTTTTCCTCCACATCATCAAAACGGTGGATAATGGCGATCACTCTGCCCGTGAACTCCTGCAAAGGCACTTCCACACCAAGGATGTAAACATCCTGTTCCTCGCCGTCGGGTGCCATGATTCCCTGAATATAGCCGTAATTGATAGGGTAATACATATTCTTGTATTCTGGATGAAAGCTGCCAAGCGGGCGATCTATGGTGACGGTAACGAATTTTCCGAGGTTGTGGTTCATATGCATCTCCTTATGTATCAATTCTTACCATCTCCGTGATCGTCCTGTTGCGATACACAAGATCCTCCCGTGTGGTGAAACCCATTTTCTCCCAGAAGGCATTGCCAGTTTCGTTCCGGTCAAATACCACCAGTGCCGCCTTGTGGATGCCATTGGCTTTGAGCACTGCCATACCCGCTTCCACCAGTGCCGCACCGATGCCCTGCTTCCGGCAGTCGGGATGTACGGCGGTATGATAGATATAGCCCCTGCGCCCGTCATTGCCGACCATGATACAGCCAACAATTCTGC
>SVNQ01000040.1 GCA_015066865.1 Ruminococcus sp. | reverse complement strand
CCCGTCCGCCACTAAGAATCAAAAGCAAGCTCTTAATTCTCCGTTCGACTTGCATGTGTTAGGCGTGCCGCCAGCGTTCGTCCTGAGCCAGGATCAAACTCTTCATAAGTTTGTATATGAACGAGGTTTCCCTCGTTGATATCAGCTCTTTACGAATCACTCGCAATTACTGTTGCTCTGTTTTAGTCTTTTTGCTGACTTTAACTCTTATTCTCGTTCCGGCTCTCGCCAGAACAGGAATCTTAGGGTTCCAGTTTTTCTTTCGCATTGTTCAGTTTTCAAGATGCAAGTTTCGTTGCTACTCAGTTCGTTTCCCTCACTGCCGCAACTTCTTTATTATATCACATCTCTTGCTCTTTGTCAAGTACTTTTTTCTTTTCTTTTTCAAAAAGTTTTTCCTCGATGTAATACACTTTTCTCTTTGCCGCCTTACTTCTCTCCGTAACTTCCGTTCGCTTCCGTTCGACAGCTTTATTATTATACCACACTTACTGCGCTTTGTCAACTCTTTTTGGTGTAGAAGGATGTCGCAATTTTTATGCATTGTTTTGTGCAAAATGTCGCAATAACCAATTATACATCAAATAACACAAGTTATTCGTCTATGCACCATGCTATTTTTTTATAGCTATAATGTATGGTTTTTCATAGAAATCCCAATTTTTAAAAAACTTTTAAAAATTCCGCTTTACCCCCTTTTCAAACTCAGAAATATATGGTATAATAATATGGAATGTCGGAGGTCATCTCTGATGTAGACCGCTGCGTGTGCATCGGTTATTTTGAGGAGGGTGTATTATGTCAGTAAATGAATTATATAATGTATGGTGTAAAAATGCGGTGGATGATGCCGATCTGCAGACTGAGCTTCTGAAGATCCACGATGATGAAGACGCAATCCGCGACAGATTCTACAGAGATCTGGAATTTGGCACAGGCGGCTTGAGAGGTGTTCTCGGCGCAGGTACAAATCGTATGAACATCTACACTGTTCGCCGTGCAACACAGGGACTTGCCAATTATGTAAAGGCATCTTTCAAAAATCCGAGTGTTGCCATTTCTTTCGACAGCCGCAACAAGTCTGATGTGTTTGCAAAAGCTGCAGCTTGTGTACTCGCAGCAAATGGGGTCAAGGCACATATTTATACAGAACTGATGCCCACTCCGGCTCTTTCATTTGCTGTACGTGCGCTTTCCTGTAGCGCAGGTATCATGGTAACAGCAAGCCATAATCCCGCAAAATACAATGGTTACAAGGCTTATGGTGAGGACGGCTGCCAGATCACACTGGAGGTTGCAGAAACCGTACTCTCTGAGATCAATTCCCTTGACATGTTCAATGATGTCAAGTTCTGTGATTTCGACGAGGCTGTTGCAAACGGCATGATTTCTTTTATCTCACAGGATGTGATCGAAGATTACTATAAAAATGTACTGGCACAGGGCATTAACACGGAACTCTGTGCGACAAGCGGTCTGAAAATCGTATACACGCCTCTCAATGGTACGGGCAACAAGCCTGTTCGTGAGATCCTTTCCAGAATCGGAATCAAGGATGTGACGATTGTAAAGGAACAGGAAATGCCCGATGGCAATTTCCCGACCTGTCCGTATCCGAATCCTGAGATTCGCGAGGCACTGGAGCTTGGTCTGAAATACTGTGACGAGGTCAAGCCCGACCTGCTGCTTGCAACCGATCCTGACGCTGACCGTGTTGGCATCGCTGTTCCGGATGGTGATGACTATGCACTGTTCAGCGGCAACGAGGTTGGCGCAATGCTTCTGGAATACATCTGCAGCGAACGCACAAAGAACGGCACAATGCCGGAAAATCCGATCACTGTAAAGACCATTGTAACAACAGACCTGATTGAGGAAATTGCAAAGGAATATGGTCTGGAAATGATCGAAGTTCTCACGGGCTTCAAGTTCATTGGTGAGCAGATCGGTTTCCTTGAGGATAAGGGCGAAGAAAAGCGTTATGTATTCGGCTTTGAGGAAAGTTATGGCTATCTTGCAGGTACTTATGTGCGTGATAAGGATGCAGTTGTAGCTTCCATGCTGATTTGTGAAATGGCTGCATATTATCGCACAAAGGGCATTTCTATGATTCAGGCCCGTGAGAATCTTTACAAAAAGTACGGTGTATTCCGTCACAGTCTGCAGAGCTTTACTTTTGAAGGAGAAAGCGGTATGCTGCAGATGAAGGCGCTGATGCAGCATCTGCGTGATGAACAGCCCGTTGACATCGGCGGTCTGAAGGTTATGGCGGTTTCCGACTATCAGGCAAGCATCACCACATGTGTTGCCACCGGTGCAAAAACGGAGATCACTCTGCCCAAGTCCGATGTTCTTGTATTTGCTCTGGAAAACCATGCAAAGGTTGTGATCCGTCCTTCCGGTACGGAGCCGAAGATCAAGTGCTATTACACAACCGTGGGCAATACCATGGATGAAGCAATGGCTCTGGAAAAGAAGCTGATTGACGATTTCTCTGAATTATTCAAATAATTTATGGGGGTTCCCTTTACAGGGAACCCCCATTATTTTTGAGTATCTCAGCGTTTCCGAATAATCGGAAGCGCTTTTTATTCGGTTTGACCGATGTGCATCCACACATTCTCCCAGCTTTCCATACTGCTGAGAAACAGTACCTGTGTAAATTCTTCAGGATTTGCAAGTCGATCCGAGATCCCGATGCTCTGTTCAAGATCCACAATGCAGATCTCGCTGTAATGCTGCAGCAAAAAAGGAATCATACAATTGGCAAAATCATCCTTGTAGATCAAAAGCCGTTTGTCATTCTCCAGATCCGTGCGGATCTTCAGCATGGCGCAGGGTCTTCCAAGATAAAATTCGTACATATTCCCGGATTCCAAACGTGAATGCGCATACAGCTGTGTGCCACGATCTTCCTCTGTGCCATCCGCATAATACGCTGTTACACTGACAGCTTTACCGCCGTTTTCATAGGTATAACAGTCAAGTACATCTGCCTTGACATCATCATACAGCGTGCGTTCATACAAATCTCCACGGAAATCCGTACTCAGATGTGAAACCACATAACGGTTGTACGGCACTGCCGTAAACCCCATTTTTCGAATCGCTGACTGGTATACGGCATATGCGCCATAGCTCGTCCAGTGCGTATCCGTTCTGTAGTACACATACTCCTCCTTTAGAGAGGAAAGAATATTGTACGCATCCACATAACGAATACCGGTCATAACACCTGTATATATCTCGCTGATCTGCTTTTGCTGATTCTCTTTCACTGCATTTGCAGGAAGCAGGTCCTCATAGATCTCCGACGCAGACGGCACAAGAATCAAATATGTCGGTATCCGGTATTTCTCATAAAATTGATTCAGCACGTTCACTGAATCCGCTGTGGATACCGTTGGCTCCGAACCAAGTTTTTCAAGCAGCATATCATCGGTGATATACACATCCTGAATGAGCCTTTCCCCAATCAACAGATCTATCTGGGATTTCAGACGGAACAAACTGTCATGAAATCCGATCTTTTCTTCCAAAAACGATTCTACCTGTGCGGACCACGCACCATTGACAAGTGTCTGCATGGTGGGCTTCGGAAATCCACGCAGTCCTGTATTCAGAAGTACAGCTGCATATACAATAACCACCATAAGGACCGTATGATAGTAAAATTGCTTGCTCAATGCATCTCCTCCTTTTCAGACTATAGTTTCAGCCACAATTCAATCGGTATACTCTTGTAGAGCATGCAGGCAAAACAGAAAATCAGCAAAACGCATTCGATCAGGGGCATCAGCGACATAATTTTCTTTCCCACCGCTGTCACAGCAACACGTTCCGTAATATTGCGGAACAAGTCCGTGGCAATATAGAAGCAGATCAGCAGGAACACAATATATGACGTGAAGAAGTACAAGCCATAGCGATCGGCAAGCCCCGCTCCGAATCCAAGCATTGCCCTCCAGTAGTCCCCTGCCTCGCTCATGGATCCTGCGAACAGCAGTACCCATGCAAACTGCAGAGAAACTCCGGTGTAAAGCAATCCAAAGGCATAATTGCGTTTTAAGATTCTATTGAGAAAAAACTGTTCCGTTGCCAGCAAAACTCCCACAAACAATCCCCAGAGCAGGAATTGCAGGGTGGAGCCATACCACAACCCGATCAGCATCCACATCAGCACCAGACTTGCGTATTTTGTCCAGCGATGCTTGACTGTGCGAAACAGAAAATCTCTGAAATTCTTCTGGAACCAATGAACATGACTGATATTCCAGCTTTCCATAAATGCGGTAACGCTGGGTGTCCAGAAGGGCTGACCAAAATTTTTCGGCAGATTGATGCCGAAGCACCTTCCAAGTCCACGCGCCATATCCGCATAACCGAGAAGCTCAAAATACAGATACATGGAAAATACGATGACTGTCAGCCATGCAGTCAGCATACTGATTGAGGCAGTATCTGTCTGCCGAAGCTCACGGAATACATAGCCGAGTGTATCCGCAAGAACGACCTTCTCGGCAAGACCACGGACGAATAGTCCCAGTCCTGAGCCAAGATTTACGATATGATGTTTGTTTTTGCAAAGCTGTTCCTGAAAATCCGAATAGGAAATCAGCGGCCCTGCATAGAGAACCGGAAAAAATGTCAGATATAGCGCAAAATTGCAGAAATGCACCTCTGCCGCATGATTTCTGCGGTGCACGCCAATAAGATAGCCAAGTCCGTGCAGGGTAAAAATCGCCATGCCAAGCGGAAAGAGAAACTCCGAATCCTCATTCGCATACATGCGAACAACCGTCAGTGCCGCTGCCTGAAGCACGGCAGTCACGATGACGATACATCGGCTGAACGTATGGTGCTTTTCCACCTTCTGTAAAAGCAGTCCGATACCGTAATCATAAAACACATATGCTGCCGGAACGAGCAGACGAATGGGATTACCCCAACCATACAGCAGAAATCCGACCAGCAGAAGAAATACGGGTTTCCCTCTCGAAGGGATCAGATAGAACAGGAACAGCAGCAGGGGCAGCACAAGCAGTGTAAATGTCAGTGTAGAAAGATACATGCTACACCTCCTCTGTTAGCTGGGTATCCGTCATTTGCAAAAATTCCTCCCTTGTCATCATGGAATTGAGAATATCCAGAAATGCGGCAGCTGAAAGCATTGCAGGCAGTCCAAGCTGCTGCTGCATGGCACGCCGACGATGCGTACTGTTTGGTGTTCCGTTCAATCCGGCAAGGTACAGATCCGTTTTGGTAATCAGTTCGCCCGCCGTTGTCTCTTCGGACAGTACGCCTGCTTTCGCAAACGCCTCACGCAGCACCTTGGCATCCATGCCCTCTACACCGAGCTTTCCCTCGGCAGAGGCTTTTTCTTTTCGTTTTTCTTTCCCGAACACATCGGGGATATATATATTGCGGATATTTCCGTTCGGAATCGCGCCTTTAAGATAACTGCGGATGCGAAAGCCCGCCCTGTCAGAATCCGTCAGGATAATGATACCCGTAGTTTCCGCATAATGGCGAATCAGCGCCAGCATCTCTGCATCCTTGAAAATCCGAAAGCCATGCGTCGGAATGATCACCGCTTTCACAATGGAGGAAAGCTTGATTTTATCGTATTTTCCTTCCACAATGATCGCCTGCTTAATTTGCAGCATATCTGCCTCCTTTTCTCTACTGCCGCAGCATTTCCACGATGGTACGCTCGAACAATACACGCTCATCCACCGACTGTGTATGCAGCTTCAGCTCCGCCTCACACAGAAGCTTAAGACATGCGACAATATGCTGCGTGGATTCTCCGCTGCTGTCACGAAATGCATTTTCAACTGCAAAAGCAAAACGATAGGAAAAATCCGTCACAACATCCTGCACAGTATGTCTGCTCTGCCGTGCGGTAATCGCTCTTTGCAAATCAATGAAACACCCCGCAACCGTTGCCATCAGATAGGGCATTTCAACACGCATGGAAAGCAGTTCGTCGACTGCATGCATCGCATCCGCAGAACGTCTGCGGATCACGGCTTTGGTAAGTGCATACACTGTCGTTTCCAGCTGGGGACTTACCATATCACGCACCATGGCTTCCGTAATCTCTCCACCATCCGCAAAGGCGCAGAGCTTACCGATTTCCTGCTGAATGCGCAAAGTCTGACATGCACATTCTTCTGCAAGGAGCTGTGCGGCGCTGCGTTCAATGGTGCATCCGCGCTTTTTTACAGAAATCACGATATCCGAAGCCATTGCCGATGGTGTTTTCGGTTCAAGACAGCAGACAGTTCCATTCTTGGCAATATAATCAATTATGGTTTTGTTTTTTGCGGAAGGTTTCTTGTTTTTTCCCGTTTTTCCGCCATAAATATCAAATCCCGTAACATAGAAGATCAGCACCGTATTTTCCGCAACATTCTCAAGAATCTCCCTGAGCGATTTGCGTGCATCCTCACGCATGGTTTCCATGTTGCAGTCATGGATCACAATGCAGTTGTAGTCTGCAAACATCGGACAAAGCTCCGCTTCATCAGCAAGCTGACTCAGATTCAGAGATGCGCCGTCAAGCCTTGTCACACTATCGGAATCCGCACTCCCTGTAACCTGCGTGATCAGCTTTTTGACGCAATTTTCCACCTGCAGCAGGTCACTGCCATAAAAATAATACAGATTTTCGATTTGTCCTTTTTTCAGCTGCGCCTGCAGCCCTTTTGCATCAAGTATCCCCATATAGACTCCTAACCCTGCATTTGCCGTCATTGGCAAGTGCCAGTTCCAGATTATTCACTCCTGTATAAGTATGATCATCCGCTGTATAGCATGTGCGTGCATCCAGCACCATCAGGATCCCACAGTCGGGCAGTACATTCTTGCTTGTGCCGTAAACAGTCAGTACATCGCATGTACCGATCTCCGGATTTTTCTCCTGTGTGCATAGATACCGCATATCCTCGTATTGTACCTCTGCGGAATCAGCGGATACTCTCACAACTGCACCATGGAACAGAATTTCACGGTGCTGAGCATGCACAGCATTGGTTCCGGCAATGGAAATGTTTTCTGTCTCAGGCTCTTGCATGAGTATCAGATGCTCCGGCGCACAAAACCGCAGTGTCTGTTCATACCGTGTAATGCTTTTCGCCTTCGGTTTGCATAGAAACAATGACTCCACCGTCCGCACACCGGAGGATTGCAGGTAAGCCTGCACATATGCCGATGCATTTGAATCACCGCTCATATCCACGATCACAGCATCACTTCCGCTGCGCAGCACCAGTGTGCAGTCACGTTCCTCTCCGAGGACAGCAATGTGAAATGAATGATTCTGATACCTCCATTCCGTTCCCGCTGCCATACATGCTGCGGCAAAGGATACCGCAATTGCAATGCATGTGGTTCTATGATTTCGGAAACGGACAATGCAGAATGCAATCAGCACCACGGATGATCCGACAATACACAAAAGCACTTCACTGTCCGCAGCAGCATATGCCCATGGAAGATTTGCAATATATGCTGAAATTCTCAGAACCGCTTCCGAAACAAAGTTCGCCGCGCAAAGTAAAAATTCCGCAACGAAGCCCTGCGCTCCGAACAGAAGGGAAACTGCCTCCAACAACAGTATCAGCATACAAAGGGGAACAACCAGAAGATTTGCAAACGGAGAGATCAGTGACACCTCCCGAAAAAACAGCGCACTGACAGGAAATATCACCACAAATACGCAGAACATTGCCGCAACCGATCTCATCTGTTTCTGCAAATATGTTTCTGATTTCATATGTTTTGTCATATACGGTGCAAATACCGCAATACCAAATGTTCCACCAAATGAAAGCCAGAATCCGGCGCTATGCACCACAAACGGGTTTTCTGCGGATAGAATCAGCATTGCAATGCTGATCGTATTGAGCATATCCGCTTTGCGGAAAAACAATCCTGCACTCTGGGAAATCAGAATCATGATGCAGGCACGCTTTACCGAAACCGTCTCTCCGACGCATAGCACAAACAACACTGCAAGCAGTGCCAAAACACCGAATGACAGCCGCCTGTCAGCCTTCGCCTTTCGCAAAATCCGAATGACAAATAACGCCAGAAAATCCAGATGCAATCCGGAAACTGCAAGAACATGGCCAATTCCCGTGCGGTAAAGGGATGTTCGGGTACTGCTTGACATCTCGGATTTATCACCAAAAAGCATTCCCGTCATCAATGCACCGCTTTCCCCGTCCGCCTGCGAACGAATACGGCTCGTCATTTTCATGCGCCATTCATAGAGCGCACTTCGCAGTGTTGGATGCGATCGAGGTGTATGGCAAATGAGTGCGTCCATTGGCATGGACAGAAATACATTTTTCGATTTATAGTAGGAAACGGAATCAAATGCATAGCTGCTTTGCAGCAATTCCGGCTTGCCGGTTACTGTAAGCGTGTCACCGTAGGCATAGCCCTGATAATCCGTCAGAAGCATGATGTTTGCAGAAAGCTTCTCATTCAGCCTCCCTTCCAGAATATAGGTTGCATAGCCGCTGTCATGAAGGGAAATTTCTGTAATTTCCCCCGAAAACACGGTGTTTTCCTTTCCTTCAAATGCAAGCTGTTTTTGCACGGATGCTGCATCATATCCCCAATAGACACAGCACGCCGTCATGAATGACAGCGTGCTGATCAGTACATATTTCCAGACAGCTCTGCGATAACTAATAATGAACAATGCAGTCAGACTAATGACAACCGCACCCCAGAACCACAGCTGTCTGTGTACAACGGACGCTGCCAGCAAACCAGCTGTATAAGGAAATCCAATGTACAAAGCTGTCCGTTTCATTTTCTTTTCAGTCCTCAGTGAAAGAACAGCGGCAATTCCTCTAAGAAAATAAGGTCATCACGCTGCGCAGCATCGCCCTCTGCCAGAACAGCAGCTTTTCCTACCACCTCACCGCCAGCAGCAGCAGTCAGCTTTTCCAGTGCAATCAGAGATTCACCTGTGCTGATAACATCATCCACGATCAGTACACGCTTTCCCTTAAGCAGGGCAGCCTTTTCGCCGTCCAGATGAAGCGTCTGTTCCTGTGCAGTGGTAATGGATTTGACTGCAACGGACACCACATCCTGCATATAAAGCTTGACGGATTTGCGGGCAACCACATAGTTCTTGCCGCTCTGTCTTGCCATTTCAAAAGCAAGCGGGATTCCCTTGCATTCTGCAGTCAGGATCACGTCAAAATCCGGTGCTTTCGCAAGCAGTGCCTTTGCACTTTCCACCGTGATCTCCACATCGGAAAACATGATGAATGCCGCAATATCAAGCTTTTCATTAATCGGGCAGATACGCAGAGAGCGCTCCAGCCCCGCAATTTTCATCTTGTAATATTCAGCCATGACATAAGCCTCCCTATCCGAGGGACTGTTCGCCCCAGCCCATCTTCACGCCTGCAACCATATGGAAATGCAGGTGCATCACAGTCTGACCGGCATCCTCACCACAGTTATTGATAATGCGGTAGCTGTCAATGCCTTCCTGTGCAGCGATCTTGGCAGCTGCCTCAAAGATTTTTGCAACCACAGCCGAATTTTCCGCTGTAATCTCATTTGCCTTTGCAATATGGAGCTTTGGCACGATCAGCACATGGAACGGTGCGATCGGGCTAATGTCCTTGAATGCGTAAACATACTCATCCTCATATACTTTACCGGAAGGAATCTCACCGGCGATAATTTTACAGAACAGGCAATCCATACCATTTCCTCCTTAGTGAGTCATTATATCACTGACAATGCTTTCCAGACCGAGCAGTGCCTCATCGACCATATAGGTCTTGCCGATGCCAGCCATTGCATTGTCCGGACGGCCGCCGCCCTTACCGCCTGTAATTGCGGCAATGCGCTGTACGATCTTTCCTGCATGTGCGCCCTGCTCTACAGCGGGCTTGGTGCATACGCAGTAGAAGGTACCCTTTTCACCGTCAACACCTGCAAACACTGCAACAACGGGCTTGTCCATGGACTTTACCTGATCGCCGAGCTTGCGGAGCATGTCTGCGCCTGCGCCGTTGAGCATGATGGAAACGACCTGAGTGCCGCCCACCGTTTTTGCGTTGTCAAAGAGTGTATCGACAACGCTGCCTGCCATCTTCTGACGAAGCTGCTCTACCTGCTTTTCTGCATCCTTGAGCTGTGCGGAAAGTGTACAGCATCTCGACGGAAGCTCCGCAGGGTTATTCAGCTTGAGTGCCTTTGCGCTCTCAAGAACGGTATTCTTATAGCTGTCAAGCAGTGCGAGAACGCCCGCACCTGTCACAGCTTCAATACGGCGTACACCGGAAGCCACGGAGCTTTCGGAAACGATCTTGAGCAGACCGATATTTGCGGTATTGGAAACATGGGTACCGCCGCAGAATTCAATGGAATGTTCCCCAGCCTTGACAACTCTTACCACATCGCCATACTTTTCGCCGAACAGTGCCATTGCACCGAGCTTCTTTGCTTCTTCGATGGGCATTTCGTTGACATCTACAGCGATGGCATCGAGAATCCAGCCATTGACAATATTTTCAACCTTTTCGATTTCTTCCGCAGTCATTGCACTGAAATGGGAGAAGTCAAAACGGCAAGCCTTTGCATTGACAAGCTGTCCTGCCTGATGCACATGATCGCCCAGAACCTCTCGCAGTGCTGCCTGCAGCAGGTGTGCTGCGGTGTGATTTCTCATCACAGCAGCTCTTGTGGATGCGCAGATCTCTGCCTTTGCAATATCGCCAGTACGCATGCTGCCGGATTCTACTGTACCAAAGTGCAGGTAGTGTCCATCCTCATCCTTCGTAACTGCCGTAACCTTAAATTCGCCCTCGTTGGTCGTAATTGTACCGAAGTCACTTACCTGACCGCCGCTTTCTGCATAGAACGGTGTACGGTCAAGCACCAGTGCTGCGGCATCATCCGCAACGGCATAATCTACAACTGCCTGATCCTTAACAACGGCAAGGATCTTTGCATCGGCTGTATATTCCTTGTAGCCGACAAATGTTGTTGCGGCAGCCTCGATCTTCACGCTGTTATCGGCCCAGGAGGAGCTTGCCTTTGCCAGATGGTCAGCCTTTGCGGTTTCACGCTGCTGTTTCACCAGTGCACGATAGCCTTCCTCATCGACTGCAAAGCCACGCTCTGCGGCGATTTCCACAGTCAGATCGAACGGGAAACCGTAGGTATCGCTGAGCTTGAAGATTGCTTCGCCCGCAAGTGTCTTGCAGTTCTCAGCCTCTGCCTTGTCCATTACCTGAGAGAGCAGCTCCATGCCCTTGTCAATGGTCTTGGCAAATGCTTCTTCCTCAACCTTGATGATCTTCTTGATATAAGCACGCTTTTCATCCAGTTCCGGATATGCGTTCTTGTTTTCGTTAATAACGGTATCGCATACTTCATGCAGGAAGGTTCCCTCAATACCGATCATTCTGCCGTGTCTTGCGGCTCTTCTCAGCAGGCGGCGGAGAACATAGCCTCTGCCCTCGTTGGACGGCAGTACGCCGTCGCCAACCATGAAGGTCGTGCTTCTGATGTGGTCGGTGATGACACGCAGGGAAACGTCCGTATCCTCGTTGCCTTCCTTGTAAGCAACGCCGGACAGCTTCTGGATATGCTTCATGATATTCTGCACGGTATCTACCTCAAAGAGGTTGTCCACGCCCTGCATTACGCATGCCAGACGCTCCAGACCCATACCTGTGTCGATGTTCTTGTGCTCCATCTCTGTGTAAGTACCCTTGCCGTCGCTGTCGAACTGGCTGAATACGAGGTTCCATACCTCTACGAAACGGTCACACTCACAGCCCACCTTACAATCGGGAGAACCGCAGCCGTGGGATACGCCACGGTCAAAATAGATCTCAGAACACGGACCGCAGGGACCGGAACCATGCTCCCAGAAATTATCCTCTCTGCCAAGTCTTACCATATGCTCATGGGCAACGCCGATCTCCTGTGTCCAGATGTCATATGCCTCGTCATCATCTGTAAATACGGAAACATAGAGCAGTTCCTCGGGCATCTCCAGAACTTTGGTGAAGAATTCCCAAGCCCATGCAATCGCTTCACGCTTGAAGTAATCACCGAAGGAGAAGTTACCGAGCATTTCAAAATAAGTACCGTGTCTTGCGGTTTTACCAACATTGTCGATGTCGGGGGTGCGAATGCACTTCTGACAGGTGGTCACACGCTTGTTGGGCGGTACAGCCTGTCCGAGGAAGAACTTCTTCAGCGGTGCCATACCGGAGTTGATCAGCAGAAGGCTCTTGTCACCCTGCGGTACGAGGGAGGCACTTGCCATTCTGGTATGATTCTTGCTTTCAAAAAAGGACAGATACTGCTCACGCAGGTCATTGAGTCCACGCCATTCCATAAAAATTCACTCCAAAATCTTAAAATTTCCACAGGACGCGCAAAAAGAAAACCCTGTCACCATTCGGGACAGGGCAGTTCGCATTTGCACACAGTTGTCCTGTTGTGATACAAATACAGTATACCAAATTTTCGGCAAAAAGTCAATTGTTTTGAGAAATTTTTTCGATTCAGGACAGCTCCGTGACAATTCTGTCTGCAATCTCCCGAAAGATCGGTGCTGCCGCATCATTACCATATCCCCCATCCTCACAAAGCACCGTGACGGCATATTTTGGTTCCTCAATCGGGAAATACCCTGTGATCCAAGCGTGGCAGTATTCATTTCCATCCTCGTCATAGCGTCCCGTCTGTGCGGTGGAGGTCTTTGCGGCGGCATAGACATGCTCCGGAATGGCATTGGATTCCTCATTCTCGTTGATTGCCGAGATCATCAGTCCCTGCAGGAAGTACGCTGCATTTTTCGGAAGGGATTTGGCATACATGGGAGACTTCTCGTTCTCAAGGGTTTTCCCGTCAATCGAGAAACCGGCAATAAGCCTTGCGAGGGGCATTTCGCCGTCATTGGCAATACCGCAGGTCATCTGTGTGATCTGCAAAGGGCTTGCAGTCAGGAAGCCCTGCCCAAAACAAAAATTAGCCATTTCTGCCGGAAGCGCAAGCGCCTCCTCCGTCGGAAGCGTACCGCCTGCGGAAATGATGCTCCTGGTCAGTGCGATCTGTGTGCCGAATCCGAGATTCTGCGCAACCGTGCGCATATTATCGGGCTGCACAAAACGGCTCAGCTCCACAAAATAACTGTTGCATGAGTAGGTCATTGCCTGTGCCATATTCACAACACCATGCCCCCGCCAGTCATGACAGCGAAAGATCTGCCCTGCAATTTCCGTTTTGCCGCTGCATTCGCAGGCAAATTTTATCAGCCCTTGATTGTATGCTGCGGCAGACGTCACAAGCTTGAAAATAGACCCAACGCTATAGGTGTACAGACAACGGTTGATGAGGGGGCTGTTCTCATCCTCCAAGGCATCCACAAGGCGATCGGGAGAATAGCTCGGAAAGCTTGCCATTGCCAGAATATCGCCGTTTTCCACATCCATCACAACAAGCGCTCCTTTGGTAATTCCACTGCCCGCCTCCTCACAGATCCTCTGGATTCTCGCATCGAGCGTTGTCACAACATTGCCGTTGCTGAAACTGATCGGCGAAACCGTAGGAGATTCGCCCCGCAGCACTTTTCCAAGAGCATCCACCGTGTAAGTCACGCCGACTGTATCCTCAGTACTGCGCAAAATGCTGTCATAATCCGCTTCCAGTCCTGTCACGCCCACACCATCGGATGTATAGCCGATCACATGCTGCGCAAGCTGCCGTGCCGGTCGGCGCAGCGGCGCTTTCACTACAATGATGTCCTCCGATTGAAATATATTCGTATCCACACGGCAGGAAAAGGGCTGTTCACTGCGAATCCCTTCGATCACCGCATTCATCTGTTCCGTATGCGGGATCAATTCCGCAATTGCTTCAGACGTTGGCTGAACAACGGCATAATAGGCTGTATCGCAATTGACAAGCGGTTCAAAATTCCGATCATAAATATATCCCTGCGCATCTGCGGCAACAACGGTATATTTGCGCTGCTGAAGCGCTGCCTGCGTGTATCCGCCGCCATTTTTCATGTGGATGGCAATAACCGCCACAAGCAGGGTATACCCCATGACAAGCATCGCCGCAATCAGTGTCATTCGTTGCTGCATAAAAACCTCCTGCGATTGATGAAATGCTGAAAGCACCAGCACTTCCGGAATTGAAGAACTGCCCATTCCGGCATCGGAAATCGGTCTGAACACGTTTGCTTAGAGTATGGATACTTCGGGGGGATCCTATACCGTTTGCAGGACAAAATCTTTCACTGTTCCATAATTTTAGAAACAACGCCGTTTATCGACATAATTCGACAAAATTCGAGTGCTTATATACAAATTATTTCGCGAGATTTCGTATAGTATGTCGAATTGACAAAACAGGAAAACCATGTTAAAATGTAATTGTATTCGGAAAACATATCACATTATGCTCTACAAATGATGAAAATATAACCTCCTGTGCACAGGAGGTTATATTTTTACGGGGATGTTCCCGATAGCGGCTTCCCTATGCGGCTGTTCAGCCTGTCCGGTTTTTTTGCGGAACGGAAAACGGAGTAGTACAACATGGGATTTGTTCCCGAACTTTGCGATATTATACCATACAAGGAGGAGCGTCATGCTTCGTGTTGCAATTGTGGACGATGAAACCATATTCATTAACCGCTATCGGAAAATAGTCGAATCACTGCTTGGACAGCAGGGCATCCAGTTTGAGATACATACATTTTCCGATAGTCTGCATTTTCGTGAAGTGTATCTGAAACAGCCATACGATCTGGTATTTCTGGATATTGACATGCCGAATCTTTCCGGAATCCAGCTTGCTGCCGATCTGCGTCAGGTGAATCACAAAACTTCCCTGATCTTCGTTTCCGCCCACAATCACTTTGTATTTGAATCCATTCATTATGCACCGTTCCGTTTTATCCGAAAAGATCATGTGGACGATGAACTTGCAGAAGCAGTTCTCGCCTTCTGCCGCATGCTTGAAGCTGAACAGAATTATATCCGGCTGAAACTCGACAACAATCGTTCCGACCTGGTGAATATATCACAGATCATGTATTTCTATGCCCTTCGTCACAGCCTGTTCTACTGTGACAGCAGCAGGACATCCTTCCGGCTTGCTGTCAGGAATTATACGATGGAACAGCTTGAGGAAATGCTGCGCCCCTATGGATTCATTCGAATACACAAATCCTATCTTCTTAATTACAGCTATATTTATCAGATTCAGGCAGATCATATCGTTCTGACTGCTGATGTAACCGAAAAGCTCCCGCTCAGTCGCCGAAGAACTGCTGAAGTCAGGGAACAATACCGGTTACTGCTTCGTGAGGAGGCGGTATTATGATCTGGATCGCAGTGGAAATCATTGCAATTCTGGCGGAATGTCTGATCATCACCAGATTGCTGGTCAATTATTTCGGATTGAGAAAACCGGAAAAGAAAGTGCTGCATACTTCCATTCTGGCACTATGCCTGATTGCTGTTGATCTCATCGGTACTTTTGTGATCAAAGAAGAATTGTTTTTTATTACATGCTTCATTCCCGGCGCCATCCTCCTTTCCCTGCTGCTGTTAAAGGGAAATGTTTTTGAGAAAATCTTTGTCAATATTCTGAATTACATCATGGTGTATTTTTCCACGCTTCCGTTCATTTTTCTCCTGACGCACCTTACGCAGAAGGATGTCGATGAATTTGCGTTTCAATCACAGGATGCGGTTCGTTCCTCCAGCATATTAATGACCAAGATCATTTTCTTCATTCTGACACAGGCAGTACTGTGGTTTCATAAAAAAGAACAGTATCGTTTCAAAAAAGCTGAATGGATCATCATTATATCCGCCTTTTCGACAACACTCCTGATCGGTCTTGGGATCCTTCTGCTTGCATCCGGCAGCACGCTCAGCCCCTACCTCTACATTGCCATTACGATCATGCTGTGCATGCTGGACATTATTGTATTTGTGTTCCTCCAAAAACTGAACGCAGTCAACCGTCAGGAAAATATGCAGAAAATGCTGGAATTTCAGATGGCACAGCAGCAAAATGAAATTGAACAGCTGGACAAACAATACCATGAGCTTTCTATTCTGCGTCATGATTTCAAGAATCAGATCGAATGCATCCGCAGCCTGCTCCTGCTCGGCGATACGCAAAAAGCTCTGGACTATACCAATACGCTGACAGAACGAAAATTGGGCATTGCCGAACAGCATGTTCAATGCTCCAGTTCCGTTGTAAATGCAGTCATCAATGCGAAATTCAACGAGGCGCAGAAACACAGGATCGAAACTTCCTGCCGTATGATCACACATGTGCCGGAACATCTGGAGTTTGATGTGAGCGTTCTTCTGTCGAATCTTCTGGATAATGCATTAGAGGCATGCAAATTACAGGAAGCCGATACCAAACTGACAGTTTCTTTCACAGAGAAAGGCGGTTATTACAGACTGGTCGTGCAAAATACCATTCAGGAATCCGTTCTGAGCAAGAACAAAATGTTGGAAACCAGCAAGGAGAACAGATTGCTGCATGGATGGGGACTTAAATCCGTTAAGGATATTGCCGCATCCCATAAAGGATCGGTTGATTTTTACGAAAAGGAAGGTACATTTATTGTCAGCGTACTGCTGATGAAACAAGAAAACTGAAACATGGGGGATGAAAATCTACCTTTTGGGGATAACCCCTTGAATTTTATATTTTTTTGCGATATGATTTTACTAAAGGGCGGTGATAAAGTTGATCACAGCTATCAGTAAACGCATATCGCTTTTTTTGTACAAAAACAATGTGATCGATTCTGAGGATATTGAAATATACATGTATGGATTTGAAATCATTGTTTCAACAATATTTGCCACTCTGATCATACTTGCAATCGGCATCCTGCTCAGAATGGTTGCCCTGTCAATTCTGTACCTGATCATCTTCTCCTCTTTGCGGCAAATGACGGGGGGATACCATGCGGACACCTATTTCAAATGCAATTTGTCATTTGGCATTATTTCATTCTGCATACTTGTGCTGACCAGAATACTGTCGCAGGATCATGTATATTCCTTGAACATCCATCTGCTGTTTTTGCTCTTTTCAACACTTGTGATCATCGTTTATGCACCTGTGGAAAATCCAAACAAGCCGCTTGATGAAAAACAAAAAAGGAAAAACCACATATGCAGCATTCTATCAGCGATCATCTTATCCGCTGTCAGCTGTGCATGCTTTACATGCAATTACAGCGCATCAATTCTGATTGGACTCACATTGTTCATCGTGGCAATGCTGATCTTAATAGTTAAAATGAAACGAAAGGGGGAAGAAAAATGAAAAACATTCAGAAATCCGTTCTGAAATGCATGGCTTCTGTAGGCAAGATGACTGCTGTGAAGGCTGCCGGTGCTGCTTCTCTGGCATACATGCACCAGCCCAAAGAACCTGCTGCTCTGAAGAACCTGAAGAAGTAATCCGAATCCTCTAACCCCCAACGTCGCTTGGGGGTTAGAGGGCGGCTGTTGATACTGCAGCCGCTTTTCTCATGCACCCCCGAAAATCAAAAAAGAAAAGAACACAAAGGAAGACTTTCAAATGACACAAAAACAAGACAACAAAAATGAAATACGAAAACAACAATATTTCACGCGTCTGGCGATCATCGAACAATGTCAAAATGGTATGTCCGGACAAAGAATCGCAAAAATGTTAGGGATCAGCGAAGGATACGTTTCACGCATCAAAAAAGATTTTGAACAAAACGGCTATGCCGCACTGGAACAATACAAGCGCGGCACGCCATGGGGAAATGAAACTCGTGAAATGTGGGAAAAAGAACGCATCCGCAAAAATGATATAGAGTAATAAATCAATCCCCGTTGACTCTCTCTAACGACTCAACGGGGTACACTTTCACATTTTATCCATGCTGTTGTTTATAATGTGATGTTTTTTGTTCACAATGCACAAAAATCAAATTTCCTATTGACAAATGTATATTTTTGTAGTAAAATAATTAAGGTGATTTTCACCAGCCCCTTTTGATGTCTGGGTGTGGCGCAGTTGGTAGCGCGCTACCTTGGGGTGGTAGAGGCCGTGGGTTCAAGTCCCGTCACTCAGACCAGGTGCGTGCCCGCACAGGGCAGACGCGTATGAAAGCCTCCCTTTTCGGGAGGCTTTCTTTTTTCGCGATGTGGTTTCGTTTTTCGCATGATGCTTGCTGCGCAAAGCATCATGCTAATGATAGTTTTGAAATCGGAAAGTATGTCATCTATTTTGTCACACCATGACAGTATTTATCTCTATAATACGCTGTTTTCAAGAAATTGAGAACAGCGTATTATTTTTATTGCCAACAGTTTGTGCACTGTTTTGCAAATTGCTAAAAAGAACACAGCTTCATGAAAAGCCGTGTTCTTCATATTTATTATTGCACTATTTGAAGCAAAATAAAGGCTTGCTCCAATCAATTTCAAGTCCAATCCTCTTTTCCGTCCCTGTGCTGTTTGAGGGCTGCGAAGCGGAGCAGCTGCTTGCGTGAGGAAATTCCCAGCTTGCTGTAGATATTTTTGTTGTGATATTTGAGCGTATTTTCGGTAATATTGAGAATTTCCGCAATCTGTTTTGCAGTCTTTCCGGAAAGGTACAGCTCATATATCCTGTATTCGGCAGGGGTAAGCATACTGAGGTTTTCCACAAAGAAGTTATACTCTTCCGGAACGATCTCCTCCTTGTGCTTTTCAGCAAGACGGTCAATTTCACTTTTGG
>SVNQ01000039.1 GCA_015066865.1 Ruminococcus sp. | reverse complement strand
GATCAACAGATACCCAGCCAGCATCACTTGCATTGTTCTCATCTCTTTTAGATTATTCTAACATTTTGTGCCGGTGGCTGCAAGCGTTGGTATTGCTCATAGGCTCTACCACTATTATTATACCTGCCAGCATCGCATTCGGCAGTCCGCCGAACGCAGCCGGTCGGGAGAACCCGAACCCCTTTCAGAAACACCAGAATCAAGGACTGCGTGTTTCACGCACCCCTTTGCAAAGGACGGAACAAACCGTTCCTCCCTTGCGTAGAAGACGGGGTAACGAAACGTGACTCCGTCTCATGGACAGCTCACTCGGCAAATCACCGACTCAGGTACCGTTTCGGTAGTTGAGGTGTCATGCAGGAGGAGGTGATTCGCCGCCCCCTTGCTCAAGCTGACGGAACGAATCGTTCGGTCAGGAGATCACCTCGTGAAACGCTAGATGGTCTGTCGCAAGCAACCATCCACCCGCACTGTTTCGGTGCAAGTGGTAGACGGTGAACAATCCGTTCACCGTGACGGGACGAATCATCCCGTCATATAAAAAGAGACCACGTCGTGAAACACGACGCACCCCAAAATAAAGCTGCCGTCAGTCAGGCTGACAGCAGCAGATTGATTGCAATTGCACAAACTCGGCGACAAATTGTCGTTGAGTATGATGATTCCATTCCAAACAAAAATGTGGTATCCTTGTTGGTTGAAGGATACCATGAAAGGAGGTCACAGTCATGCATACAAACCCTGTAAGCCGTCAAAACTTACTGCAAAGGAGATGTTGCTGATTTGGAAATTCATGTAAAAGATGACAGACGCATGGTGGAAATCTGGCTGAATCGTCAGGAACAGCAGGACGCTGGAACGGACACTTATATCAAAGATACTGCCAGAAAATACAGCAATCAGAATTACAAAGTGGCGGTGTTCCGTTCTGGGAATGCGGATCTGTTCACCTGCACGGACAGCCTGCTGAAAGCAAATCTGTGCATCTGATCACACGGTGCGGTCACCGCACCGATACATAGTTTCCAACATTTGTGTGTTGCTGCGAAACACTCGGATATGTTACAATAACAGAGGACATACCTGCAAAACCATGAACAACATTGAAGAAAGGAGCAAGCTATGAGCATTGCATACAGCATTGCGGGCTACTGCCGTATCTCGGTGGATGAAGAACTCGACAGGGACAACACCTCCATCGAGAACCAGAAGTCCATGATTGCGGATTTTGTGAAACGAAAATTCCCCGACTGCATCCTGGATTTTTACGAAGACCGTGACCGCAGCGGCTACACCTTCGAACAGCGTGAGGGGTATCAGGAGCTGCGGAAAAAGATGCTGATGAAGGAATACGACATCCTTATCGTCAAGGATTTTTCCAGATTTTCCCGACGCAACAGCAAGGGACTTGTGGAGCTGGAGGACCTGCGTGATGCAGGAATGCGGATTATCTCCATCGGTGACAGCATCGACTACCCGACCTATGATGACTGGACGGCGATCCAGTTCCGCTTTCTCATCAATGAAATGCCTGTTACGGATACCTCTAAAAAGGTGAAATCTGTCATCAAACGCAGGCAGGAGGAGGGGCGGTGGATCTGTGCCGTCCCCTATGGCTATGTCATGACGAACCACAAGACCATGCAGTTTGAGGTGGACGAGCCTGCGGCAGAGGTGGTGCGTGAGATCTTCCGGCTGTACAATGAGGGCTGGGGCTACAAGCGGATCGCCAACCATCTGACCGATCAGCATATCCCCACGCCACGCATGGCGGAGAAGATGCGCAGGGAACAGAACGGCGAGGAATGCAAGCTGAAAGTCAAGCGGGAGTGGAGCATCATCACCATCAGCGAGATTTTGCAGAATGATTTCTACATCGGCACGCTCCGTCAGGGCAAGTACAAGCGGAAGAAGATCAACGGCAGTGAGCAGCGTCAGCACGAAACCGACCATATTGTGTTTGAGAAAAATCACACTGCCATTGTGGAGGATCGGGTATTCGCACAGGCACAGGAACAGCTGAAACACCGGAGTACCGCCCATTACAGAGGTGTGCGGAAATTTGAGAATGTGTATTCGGGCTATCTGTTCTGCGGAGACTGCGGCTCCCCCCTATTCTCCATGAGCCGGAGCGACCTTGCCCCTGCCTACACCTGCGGCACCTACCACAAGCGGGGAACAAAGGGCTGCACCTCACACCATACAAGGGTGGATATGCTGGATGGACTGCTGAAAGACTATCTGCGTAAGGTGCGTGAGGGTTCTGCGGAGATGCTCGGACAATTACAGGATTCCATCTCTAAGGAGAAAACGGAAACGAAATCCAGCAAATCCGTCATTGAAACGCTGGAACAGCAGATCGAGGATGCACGGACGGAAATCAAGCTCCTCACCAGACAGCAGGCAAGGGATCTGATGAAGCATCCCGAGCGTGCGGACATTCTGGAAGAGATCTATGCCGAGCAGATCGACGACCTGACACTGCGGATCGAGGGACTGCGGAATCAGCTTCAGATGGCGGCGGACAAGCACAATACCATCATTCGTGTGAACCGCACGGCGAAAACGGTACTGGAGGTATTCGACAACATCCTGAACAAGGATACACTTGCCAAGAGCGACATTGATTTCATCATACAGAAAATCGTGGTGTACACCGACCGAGTGGAGATTTATCTCAAGCCCGACATTGACAGACTGCTGCAGTGCGGCATTCAGATGATACAACAGGAGGAAGCTGCAAATTTTGATTATGGCACCGAGAAGTCCGAAAATACGTCACAAATCGCCCACATCCGCAACAGCAAGGGCGATCTTCTCAGTGTCAATGTTATCAGTGACGGCGACCCCCTTGAAATCTACACAAGCAATGACGGAGAAGTCATTTTCAAGAAATATTCCGCCATCGGTGAGATGAGCGAAAATGCAAATCAGGTAGCAGACATCATGCACAAGCTGGCAGGCTGTCCGGTGGTGGTCTTTGACCGTGACCATGTGGTGGCATCCTCCGGTGTGACGAAGAAGGAATTCAGCGAACGCCGTGTTTCTCCGGAGCTGGAGGAACTGATGGAGTCACGCAGGCAGTTTTTTGCGGAGGACGCAGAACGCAAGTTCTATGCTGTTGAAGGCGTGGAGCAGTCCGCCCTTGCCTGCATGCCCATCCTGTCGGCAGGCGATGTGACAGGTGCGGTGACGTTCCTTTCTAACGGCAATAAGCAGACCGTTTCGGAGCTGCAGAAAAGCCTTGTCAATGCTGCTGCACAGTTTCTGGGCAGACAGATGGAATAGAACACTTGCGGAGGTGCTGAAAAGTACCTCCGTATCGTTTTTTCGAAAATCGGTTGCAAATGCATTCGCATTATGCTATAATAAAGGAAATCACTGCAATTGGAAGGGAGTGAAAGCAATGCAGGCAGGAGTTTCAACAGCATGCCTTTATCCGCAGCTGCTTGAGGAGGCACTCTATGACCTTGCTCTGAACGGAATCGGGCATGTGGAGCTGTTTGTCAATTCGGACAGTGAGCTGAAACGGCCGTTTGTAGAGAATATGGCAGATATTATGGAACGCTTCGGTGTGACCTGCCGTGCGGTTCACCCCTTTACTGCGCCCATGGAGCCGATTATGCTGTTTTCCAAATATGAACGCCGTGTCGGAGACATGATCGAGTATTCCAAGCGAACGTTTGAGGCAATGCAGCGCCTCGGTGCGGAAATTTTTGTGCTGCATGGCAGCAGTATCAATAATCCCGTTCCCGTTGATTTTTATTGCGAGCGCTTCTCCAGACTTGCGGAGGAGGGGAAGAAATACGGGGTGATCGTTGCACAGGAAAATGTGGTGCGCTGCCAGAGCGGTTCGCTCAAATTCCTGCGGGAAATGACGCTTCGGCTGGGCGGCGATGTCCATTTTGTGCTGGATACCAAGCAGGCAGTGCGTGCAGGTGAATCCCCTTCGGAAATGCTTCGTGCGCTGGGAAATCATGTGGTGCATGTGCATATCAGCGATCACAGCGACAAGGGAGATTGCCAGCTGCTCGGTTCGGGTCAGTTCAGGATTCGTGGCTTTTTGGAGGATCTGCATACGTTCAGTCCGCAGAGCTCCGTGATCTTGGAGCTGTATCGTGCGAATTTCAGAGGGATCTCGGATCTTGTGAGCAATTACCGTATGCTTTCCTGGATGATTTCAAGAGTGGAAAAGCAGGCGGCAGAAGCGGAATAACATGTATGTGACTTCCTGAATTGTAAGCGGTGATGCCGTGCCGCATCAAGCTTCTGCATGGAAATCAGCGGCGGACCTTAGTGTCAACACTCCCTAAAAAATGCTTGAAATTTGTTGGGATATTGTGAAAATTCTGTATTGACAGAATGGGTAAAATTTAGTATAATAAAAGTGTACATCACTGTGGAAGCTGATTGGCTTATGAAACGGAGTGACAGCAATGAAATGTCCGTATTGTGGCTATGAGGAGTTTAAAGTCATAGATTCACGTCCAAAGGAAGAGAAAATCCGACGCAGACGGGAATGTCTGGGCTGCAAAAGACGATTCACAACGTATGAAGTGGTGGAAGAGCCGCTCCGACTTGTTGTGAAGCGTGATGGTTCGATCGAACCCTATGACCGCAACAAACTTCTCAGCGGAATTTATCATGCCATCAAAAAACGTCCTGTTACCATCGCACAGGTGAATGCCATTGCTGATGAAGTGGAGGATAAGTACACGGGCATCCTCAACAGCCAGATGACATCCGACAAGATCGGTGCTGTTGTGCTGGAGTGTCTGCGTGATATTGACGCAATTGCGTATATCCGTTTTGCATCCGTGTATCAGGATTTTCACGATGTTGCCGGTTTTATTGCCGCAATTTCAGCGCTTGACAGTGAGGACGAAGATTAATAATTAATTAGGAGGCATACATATGAATTTTGAAAATCTGAAAGAACAGTTCACCAATCCCCCGGAAGTGACCGATATGTTTACTGCAGAAGATATTGAGTCCAATAAGATCGTTGCAGCTCTGGGCACAGTTCCGATTCTGTTCTGGCTGCCGCTGGTAGCAGCAAAGGGCTCCGCTTTTGGTACTTTCTACGCAAATCAGGGTTTGATTCTTCTGATTCTGGGCGCTGTATCAGGTTTCGTAGGCGGTATCGTAGGTCTGATTCCCTTCGTTGGCTGGCTGCTTTCTACCGTGATCGGTCTGGTTCCCACAGCTGGTTTCCTGTTCCTGTTCATTAATGCAATTCAGGGCAAGGCAAGACGTCTGCCGGTTGTTGGTGAGGCAATCAACGCATTTAAATAAGTAATAAGAAAAAAGATTTCCCCGCAGTTTTGCGGGGAAATCCGATTTATGTCAGCTCTGCCGTGTCCGACGATGCAGTGTACGGCGTTCCCTGCATGGTCAGCGTGACGCCGTTCTCCGGAGCATAGCACTGTGCCCCGATAAGAATGCCGTCGGCAACCAGAAGCTCAGCGTACATCTGCGATGCGGCATTTGTGATTTCGTAGGTGATGCATTCTGCCCGACTTCCTGCATGTTCGGAAAGCGGCAGCATCTGGTGTTCCTGCAGTGCGGCGTAGTTCATGTAATTTTCGCCGAGATCATGCGGAATTGTCACTTCCTGTACGGAGATCTTTTCTGTCTGCAATCCCTGTTCGGAGAGCCATTGCTGCTGCTCGGTTTCTGTTGCAGCAGGGATTTTCTGCATGCGGCTGCTCGGATTGCTGCGGCATAGACGAACAGCCAGAGCGCAGATGAGCAGCGGTGTTATTATGAAAATGAATTTGATGCGGCGTTTCATGGGAAAGCCTCCTTTGTTTCGCTGAAATCGGTATCCGTCCCTGCAGTATATGCAGGGCGAAAGCGGTACAGAACGGAGGAAGTATGGCGTTGATCAGACTGGATAAGCTGCTCTCAAACCGCACTTCGCATTCACGAAGCGACATTAAGGGGATCCTGAAAAAAGGTGCGGTGCAGGTGGATGGTGTGACGGAATGCAGCGGTGAACGCAAGGTGGATCCCGATACGCAGGAAATTACTTTGTACGGCAAAAAACTCGTTGGTCAGACCCATGTCTGCGTCCTGCTCAACAAGCCGCAGGGATATATCTGTGCCACGGAAGACAGGATGCATAAAACTGTGCTTGATCTGCTCCCGAAGGAGCTTCGTGTGAAGGGGTTGTTCCCTGCGGGCAGGCTGGATGTGGACAGCACCGGATTTGTGCTGCTGACGGATGACGGTGATCTGGCACACAGAATGCTCGCTCCAAAGAGCCATGTGCCCAAATATTATTTGGTGAAACTCACAAGACCCTGCCGTTCCGAGGATGTAAAACACCTTTCAGAGGGCATTCGTCTGGGAGATGGCACGGAGTGTCTGCCGGCAGAAGCGAAACCCCTTGAAACAGCCGGAAATTATGTCCTGATCTGCCTGCATGAAGGAAAATATCATCAGGTGAAGCGGATGTTTGCGGCGCTGGGAAATCATGTCGAAAGACTGCATCGTGTTGCAGTCGGAGGCATGTTTTTGCCCGAAAATCTGGCGTTTGGATGCTGTATAGAGGTTTTGCACAAAGATGTTGAAAACATGTTGAAATCAGGGGATTTTGATGTGGTGTATGAACGAATTGTGACAAATTTTTCGTCATATTTGATAAATGAAGGGCAATAAGTTTAGGTAAATAGCGACTTGAAAAATACATCATAATTTGGTATGATAGTATATAGACAAACAGACCGTCAGCGCAAGCTGCGGCGTCTTAAAAATTTATGTAAACAGGAGGACTGGAATAAATGGCAAGTTTATCACTCAGAGGAATTTATAAGAAGTATCCTGGCGGCGTAGTAGCTGCATCCGACATCAATCTTGAAATCAGAGATAAGGAGTTCATCATTCTGGTAGGACCTTCCGGCTGCGGTAAGTCCACTACACTGCGTATGATCGCAGGTCTTGAGGAGATCTCCGAGGGTGAGCTGTACATCGGCGACCGTCTGGTAAACGATATTGCTCCGAAGGACAGAGACATCGCAATGGTGTTCCAGAACTATGCTCTGTATCCGCACATGACAGTATTTGAGAATATGGCGTTCGGTCTGAAGCTCCGCAAGGTTCCGAAGGATGAGATCGCTCGTAAGGTTGAAGAAGCTGCAAGAATCCTCGACCTGTCCCACCTGCTCGACAGAAAGCCGAAGGCAATGTCCGGTGGTCAGCGTCAGAGAGTTGCGCTCGGCCGTGCTATCGTTCGTTCTCCTAAGGTATTCCTGCTCGACGAGCCGCTGTCCAACCTGGACGCTAAGCTCCGTGCGCAGATGAGAACAGAGATCTCCAAGCTGCACAAGAAGCTGGGTACTACATTTATCTATGTAACACATGACCAGACAGAGGCTATGACAATGGGTGACCGTATCGTAGTTATGAAGGATGGCTTCATTCAGCAGATCGACACACCGCAGGCTCTGTATGAGAATCCTGTAAACAAGTTCGTTGCAGGCTTCCTTGGTTCTCCGCAGATGAACTTCATCGACGCTGTTCTGAAGAAGAATGAGAACAAGCAGTACTATGTTGAGTTCGGTTCTGAGGATACAAGATCCTCCAGAGGCGTGAAGTATCAGATCGTAATTCCGGAAGCAAAGGCTGTTCCGGAGCTTGAGAAGTATGTTGACCGTGAGGTTACTCTGGGCGTTCGTCCTGAGAGCGTACACGATGAGGAAATGTTCATTTCCACTGCTACTACCGGTGTTATTGACTGTGACGTTGAAATCACTGAGCTGATGGGTGCTGAAACATTCCTGTATCTGGATTGCCAGGGTATTTCCATCACAGCAAGAGTTTCTCCTCGTTCCACTGCAAAGCCGCAGGATAACATCAAGGTTGCTATTGATCCGAACAGAATCCATCTGTTTGACAAGGAAACTGAGAGAACTATCATTAACTAATTGCATTATTTTAAAGTCCGCTTCCGTGAGGAGGCGGACTTTTTTGTCGAAAATCGCCCGTTAAAGACCATGTGCTGGCGCCGAAAGAATGTCCATGTACTGGTTTTTGGTATTGTTTTTGTACAAAACAGTGTGCGTGGATGTGTTGAATTTAGTTTTTTTGCCAAAAATGATGATACCCCTTGACTTTTTGGAGAATTCGTGGTAGACTAAACTTAGCACTCAGGGATAACGAGTGCTAACACTCGAAACAACAAACTGCCAGAAAGGAGCGTATTCCTTTGAGAGACCGGAAGCTGAAAATACTGGCTGCCGTGGTGGAGGAGTATGTGCGTACCGGTGAACCTGTCGGTTCAAAGGCCATTGCCTCGCTGCCGGACATCGGCGTATCCGCCGCAACCGTCCGCAATGATATGGCAATGCTGGAGCAGCTGGGATATCTGGAACAGCCCCATACCTCCGCAGGCAGAGTACCAACCATCAATGGATACCGACTTTATATTGACGAACTGATGACAGCACAGTGTCTTTCCGGCGAGGAACGAGAGCGACTGGATGACATGCTTGCACAGCAGGGTCCGATGACCGAGGAGCTTCTGATTCAGAGTGCGACGACGGCGCTTGCGGAGCTTACGCAGTGTGCGGCGGTTGTTTCGGACTTTTCTCCGAAATTCTCGATCATCTCCAAGGTGGAGGTTATTCCTACCGGAAAGAGAATGTACGTCATTTTGCTGATCACTTCCGGCGGCAGTATTAAGAATAAGGCTTGCCGTCTGGAAATCGACCTGACGAATGAACAGCTGAAAATGTTTTCAAAGTATCTTGCGGAAAATCTTGAGGGTGTTTCCGTAAGTGATCTGTCCGAGGAAATGATGGATCGCATGACTGCTGCAATGGGCGCATACATGATGGTCATGGCACCGCTGGTGCAGGGCATCTGCGAACTGTCACGGGATCTTCGCCAGCATGCGCTGATGTTCAGCGGTGAGCGAAATCTGTTTTCCTACGAAGATCTGGACAAAATGGAGGTTGTGCGCTTCATTGAGCACAAAGACGAGCTGCGGGAATTGCTGGATGATTCGTTCAGCGGCATCCGCGTCCTGTTCGGTGAGAGCGATGACAGCTTTGTCATTGGCAACTCCAGCATGATCGTTTCCAAGTATCGGAAGGGCAAACGCAATGTCGGCTCCTTGGGTGTGATCGGCCCGATGCGACTTGACTATGCGAAGGTCATTCCGTATCTGGAATATTTCTCACAGAAAATTACTGACCTGATCTCAGAGCAGAGTGAGGATGACGAAGAACAATAAAGAAAGGGTGAATTCCCATGAACGATGAAAAGCGTGACGAACTGCTGGAAGATGAAGAAATCGAAACAGCGGACGCAGAAGAAACAGCGGATTCCGAACCGGACGAGGCGGATGAAGCGGACGCAATGGCAGAGAAGCTTGCCGAAATGCAGGAGCAGTATGTGAGGCTTTATGCGGAATTTGATAATTTCCGTAAGCGCACCGCAAAGGAAAAGCGTGAAACCTACACGGATGCCACTGCAAAATGCGTGGAACAGCTTTTGCCGGTTGTGGATAATTTTGAACGTGCCATCGATGCTCCCTGCACCGATGAGCAGTATAAAAGCGGCATGGAGATGATCTTCACACAGCTGAAGAACATGCTGGAAAAACTTGGTGTGACGGAAATTGAGGCGCTTGGCGCAGAATTTAACCCGAACATCCATCAGGCGATCAAACGTGTAGAGGCAGACGAGGAGTTTGCGGAAAACACGGTTTGTGAGGTGTTCCAGAAGGGCTATATGCTGAAGGATCGGCTGGTACGCCCTGCAATGGTTGCCGTTGCAAATTAAGATGCATTCGCAGAAAAATCACAATAGAGAGAGTTAAGAAAGGAAGAAAATTATGGGAAAGATTATCGGTATTGACCTCGGTACAACAAACTCCTGCGTCGCAGTAGTAGAGGGCGGCAACGCTGTTGTCATTGCAAACGCAGAGGGCGCAAGAACCACACCGTCCGTTGTGGCATTCTCCAAAACAGGCGAGCGTCTGGTGGGCAAGGTTGCAAAGAATCAGGCAATCACAAATCCCGACAAGACCATCTCCTCCATCAAGCGTCACATGGGTTCCAGCTATAAGGTGGACATTGACGGCAAGAAGTACACACCGCAGGAAATTTCCGCAATGATCCTGCAGAAGCTCAAGGCGGATGCAGAGGCATATCTGGGCGAAACTGTAAATGAAGCAGTTATCACAGTTCCTGCATACTTCACAGACTCCCAGCGTCAGGCAACCAAGGACGCAGGTCAGATTGCAGGTCTGGTGGTAAAGAGAATCATCAACGAGCCGACTGCAGCTGCGCTGTCCTACGGCATTGATAAGGAAGAAGATCAGACCGTTATGGTATACGACCTCGGCGGCGGTACCTTCGACGTATCCATTATTGAAATGGGCGAAGGCATGCAGCAGGTTCTGGCTACCGCCGGTAATAACCGTCTGGGCGGCGATGACTTCGACCAGAGAATCATCAACTGGATGGTTGAGGAATTTAAGAAGGAACAGTGCATGGATCTGTCCGGCGACAAGATGGTAATGCAGAGACTGAAGGACGCTGCGGAAGCTGCAAAGATCGAGCTGTCTGCAACTCCGACAACCAACATCAACCTGCCGTTCATCACAGCGGATGCAAATGGTCCGAAGCACCTGAACCTGACACTGACACAGGCAAAGTTCAACGAACTGACTGCTGATCTCGTGCAGGCTACAATGGAGCCGGTTCGTCAGGCACTTGCGGATAGTAAGCTCAGCGCATCCGATCTGGATAAGGTGCTGATGGTGGGCGGTTCTTCCAGAATCCCTGCAGTTCAGGAAGCAGTTAAGAAGCTCATCGGCAAAGAGCCGTTCAAGGGCATCAACCCCGACGAATGCGTAGCACTCGGTGCTGCACTGCAGGGCGGTCTGCTCGCAGGCGACGTGAAGGAAGGTTTGATGCTGCTCGACGTAACACCCCTGTCCCTCGGTATTGAAACAGCGGGCGGCGTATGCACCAAGATGATCATGCGCAACACCACGATTCCGACCAAGAAAACAGAGGTGTTCTCCACCTACGCTGACAACCAGCCGGCAGTTGACATCAACGTGCTGCAGGGAGAGAGAGAATTTGCAAGAGATAACAAGCAGCTGGGTACATTCCGTCTGGACGGTATCGCACCGGCAATGAGAGGCGTTCCGAGAATTGAGGTAACCTTCGACATCGACAGAAACGGTATCGTACACGTTTCCGCAAAGGATCTGGGCACCGGCAAGGAACAGAACATTTCTATTACAGCTTCCACCAACATGTCCAAGGAGGACGTAGACAGAGCTGTTAAGGAAGCTGAGGCTTATGCTGAGGAAGATAAGAAGCGCCGTGAAGAAGTGGACATCAAGAATCAGGCTGAGAATCTGGTGTTCCAGTGCGAGAAGGCACTCACTGACTTCGGCGACAAGGTAACTGACGCAGACAAGGCTCCGATCCAGGAAAAGATCACAGCACTGAAGGCTGCGCTGGAAGCAAATAATTCCGCAGACATCAAGGCTAAGAGCGACGAGCTGCAGCAGGCATTCTACGATCTGAGTGCAAAGGCTTACCAGCAGGCAGGCGGCGATCCGAACATGGCAGGCGGCTTTGATCCGAATGCAATGGGCGGCATGGCAGGCGCACAGGGCGCACCGGCAGATGACGATGTCATTGATGCTGACTTTACAGAAGCGTAAAAATAACAGCTGTTCAGGGCAGATTTTCATCTGCCCTATGGCTGATTATAGACAATGAAACAGAAAGTGTTTGTGCGGTGAGGTGTATCCTCCGGCAGCAAAGACTTTGAAAGGCGGAGAAGTATGGCAGATAAACGTGATTATTATGAGATTCTCGGGATTCAGAAGGGCGCCGGCGAGGACGAAATAAAAAAGGCATATAAGAAGAAGGCACGAGAGAACCATCCCGATCTTCATCCGGACAACGTAGAAGAATGCGAAGAAAAGATGAAGGAAATCAACGAGGCGTATGCCGTACTATCCGATCCGGAAAAACGGCAGAGATACGACCAGTTCGGTCATGATGCGGTTGGCGGAGCCGACGGCATGGGCGGTATGGGCGGCTTTGGCGGTGCATACGGCGCAGACATGAGCGATATTTTCGACAACCTGTTCGGCGGTATTTTCGGCGGTACATCCTCTCGGACGAACGCAGCCAATGCACCCAGACGCGGCAAGGATATTAATATCAGCATCAACATCAGCTTTATGGAAGCGTGCATGGGAAAAACACAGGAAATCAGCGTGACGCACATGGAAAGATGTACGGCATGCGGCGGTTCCGGTTCTGAAAACGGCGAAGCGGTGGACGCATGTCCCGACTGCCACGGCCGTGGTTCTATCAAGGTAACGCAGCAGACTCCCATCGGTGCGTTTTCTTCCTCCAGACCCTGCCCGCATTGCAGCGGCAAGGGTACGATCATCCGGAATCCCTGTTCAAAATGCCGTGGCGCAGGCAGAAACCGTGTCCAGAAAAAGGTGTCGCTGACAGTTCCGGCAGGTATCGACGAGGGTCAGACTCTGCGTGTTACGGGCGAGGGTGACTGCGGCATCAACGGCGGCCCTGCAGGCAACCTGAATGTCGGCGTGAGCGTGCGTCCGCATCCGATCTTTACCCGTGATGGCTATGATATTCACTGTGAGATCCCGATCACCTATGCGCAGGCAGTAATGGGTGATGAGATCACTGTGCCGACGATCGACGGCAACGTGAAGTTCAACATTTCTGAAGGTACGCAGAACGGCACCAAAACCCGACTCAAGGGCAAGGGCGTGAAGTATCTGCAGCGTGATATGCGCGGCGATCAGTATGTCAAGCTGTATATCGAGGTTCCGAAGAATCTGAGCAAGAAGCAAAAGGAACTGCTGCGTGAATTTGAGGATTCCATGACGGAAAAGAATTACGCAAAGCGCCGCAGCTTTTTTGATAAAATCAAGGATCTGTTTAATTGATTGTCAAATTTTGCAGGCATTGTCCCACCATGGATGGGACAATGCCCTTTTTTGTGCGTTTTTTACATATTTTTTTCAGAAAATGGGGCTTGTAATCTGCATACAAATATGATATAATAATAAAGAGCATGCTGTGAAACGGCATTATGAGGATCTGGTGAAGATCCAAAATAACTGACAGAGAGGATGGCAAAGATGTTATATATGGAAAATCATATCGGAAAAATTTCCATTTCCGATGCGTATTTGCGTGAACTGACTGAGCAGACCGTACTGCAGTGCTTTGGCGTTGCCGGCCTTGCGGATGTTAAGCTGACGGATTTGATCTTTGAAGGCCGCCGCAGTCCTGTGACGATCATGACAAAAGATCAGAAGCTTGTGATTTCGATTCACATTAAGGTGATGTACGGTGTGAATATTCCCGCGGTGGTACACAGTCTGATACACAAGATCGAATTTGTCATCGAGGATGCCGTGCGCATTCCCGCATCCCTTGTTCAGGTTTATGTGGATGAGATCGTTGAGCCGTAAAAGGGCGTATACAGAAGGAGTTAGACACAGATGAATGGTAAACTTTTGAAAGATGCGCTCTGCAGCGCAGCTGTAACAATTGAAAAAAACAGAAAAGCAATTGATGAATTGAATGTTTATCCCGTACCGGATGGCGATACGGGTACGAATATGTCCATGACCATGTCCGCAGCAAGGCGTGAGCTGATGGTGATGCCGGATTCTTCCACAGTATCCGAGATTGCCGACAAGGCGGCTTCCGCAATGCTCAGAGGCGCAAGAGGAAACTCCGGCGTTATCCTGTCGCTGCTGTTCCGTGGATTTTCCAAGGGTCTGGCAGGCATGGAAACCGCACAGGGTGCGGATCTTGCCAATGCGCTGGAGATCGGCGTGCAGGCAGCATACAAGTCCGTAATGAAGCCCACCGAGGGTACGATTCTGACCGTTGCAAGAATGGGCGCGCAGCAGGCACAGCTGACTGCCCGTGAAAATAATGACCCCATCGTTGTATGGGAGGAAACCTGCAAGGCGGCTGCGGAAGCACTGGAAAAAACGCCGGAACAGCTGCCGATCCTCAAGAAGGCAGGTGTTGTGGATGCCGGCGGTAAGGGATTGCTCACCGTATGGGAGGCAATGCTTGCGGTAATGCATGGCGAAGCTCCTGCGGAAGTGGAAGCACCTGCAAAATCCGAGACTTCCACCGTAACTGCCATCGGCAGAGTGGATATGGAGGAAGAGATCAACTTCACCTACTGCACGGAATTCATCGTGGAGAAGAAGAAGGATTGCCCCGATGCATTCAAGCTTCGTGCATATCTGGAAACCATTGGTGACTGCGTGGTAGTTGTGGATGACGATGAGATCATCAAGGTGCATGTGCATACGGATAATCCCGGACTTGCGCTGCAGAAGGCACTGGAATTTGGATATTTCATCAATGATCCCAAGCCCAAGATTGAGAATATGCGCATCCAGCATGCCGGCAGAGTGCGTGAGGCACAGAATGCTGCACAGGATGAAACCTATGTGCGTGCAGAACCTGAAAAGACATTTGGATTTGTTGCAGTAGCAGCGGGCGAAGGTTTGGAAACCATGTTCAAGGATCTGGGCGTGGACTGCGTGGTAAGAGGCGGTCAGACGATGAATCCGTCCACGGATGATATTCTCCGTGCAATTCACGCAACACCGGCAAAGAACGTGTTTGTTCTGCCGAATAATAAGAACATCATCATGGCTGCCGAGCAGGCGGTATCTCTGGCGGACAGAAATGTCTGCGTACTTCAGACGAGAACCATTCCGCAGGGCATGTCCGCAATGCTGGCATTTGATGACAGTCAGGGTCCGGATGAGAACCGTGTGGCAATGACGAAGGCATTTGAAAAGGTGTCCACGGGTCTGATCACATTTGCAGCCCGTGATTCCGAGCTGGATGGTACGCCCATCAAGAAGGGCGAAGTCATGGCGCTGGATAACGGCAAGCTGTCCTTCACCGACAAGGATCTGAACCATGCGGCATATCGTCTGACAAAGCGTATGGTGGACAGCGATACCAGTTTTGTTACGGTAATGCATGGTGCGGATGTCAGTGAGGAAACCGCAGAGCAGCTGATTGCGAAGCTCCAGTCCAAATTCGGCGACAGAATCGAGATCATGCTGGTTAACGGCGGTCAGCCCGTGTACTATTATATCATTTCCGCTGAGTAATTCGCTTGTTTGGGAGTGGAGGGAATTTGTGGGGTTTCACCCCACACCCCCGGAACTGCATAGATGCAGTTCCTCCGAACGGCGGTCAGCCTGTGTACTATTATATCATTTCCGCTGAGTAATTCGCTTGTTTGGGAGTGGAGGGAATTTGTGGGGTTTCACCCCACACCCCCGGAACTGCACAGATGCAGTTCCTCCGAACGGCGGTCAGCCCGTGTACTATTATATCATTTCCGCTGAATAATTCGCTTGTTTGGGAGTGGAGGGAATTTGTGGGGTTTCACCCCACACCCCCGGAACTGCACAGATGCAGTTCCTCCGAACGGCGGTCAGCCTGTGTACTATTATATCATTTCCGCTGAGTAATTCGCTTGTTTGGGAGTGGAGGAAATTTGTGGGGTTTCACCCCACACCCCCGGAACTGCATAGATGCAGTTCCTCCGAACGGCGGTCAGCCCGTGTACTATTATATCATTTCCGCTGAATAATTCGCTTGTTTGGGAGTGGAGGAAATTTGTGGGGTTTCACCCCACACCCCCGGAACTGCATAGATGCAGTTCCTCCGAACGGCGGTCAGCCTGTGTACTATTATATCATTTCCGCTGAATAATTCGCTTGTTTGGGAGTGGAGGAAATTTGTGGGGTTTCACCCCACACCCCCGGAACTGCATAGATGCAGTTCCTCCGAACGGCGGTCAGCTTGTGTACTATTATATCATTTAAGCGTTGTATAACGAAAATGTGTGCCATTCCCCCATGGGAATGGCACTGTTCGCAGGAGTAAAACATGACAAGATTATTCCTTTCCATCAGTAATCTCAAGGGCGTGGGAAAGAAACGCTTTGAGATCTACCAGAAAATCGGCATCAGCACACCCTATGATCTGCTCTACTATTTCCCCAGAGCCTATCGGGATTACCGTAACCCCATTCCGGTTGCACAAACAGCTCTTGACGAAACCTCCGTGGTGCGTGTGACGATCACGGATAAGCACCGTCCTGTTTATGCAAGGGCAGGAATGCAGATCTTCCGTCTGGAAGCAGTGGATGATGAGGATACCACGCTGGAAATCCGTATATTTAATAATGTGTACAGTTACCGTGCGCTGGATGTGGGGAAAACCTACACCATGTCGGGAAAGATCAGCGGCACGTTCCTGCAGCGAGAGATCCACAATCCGCAGGTGCTGAGGGATGATGACAATCCCCTTGAGGCGGTCTATCCGCAGACCACGGGGCTGACAAGTGCCATGGTGCGTACCAATATGAAAGAATGTCTGGAAATTCTGGCGCAGTCTCCCTTTGAAACATTGCCGTCTGAGATTCTGGAACGCTATGACCTCATGCCGCTTGAAAAAGCGCTGCATGCCGTGCATATTCCGGAGGATATGGAGGAAACGGAGGCAGCACGCCGCCGTCTTGCCATCGAGGAAATGCTCCGCCTGCAAATCGGTCTGCGCCTGCTGAAAGAACGGGGCGGTAAAAAAACGGAGTATCCCATGAATCCGAAAACGGATTTGCAGCCGTATTTTGACAGCCTGCCCTTTTCACTTACCACTGCACAGATGCGTGCTGTGGAGGAAATTGCCGCCGACCTGTCGGGGGATTCTCCCATGAACCGCCTGCTGCAGGGTGATGTTGGCAGCGGAAAAACTGCTGTTGCAGCGGCAGCATGTTATTTCTGCGTGCAGAATGGCTGCCAGTGTGCCCTGATGGCCCCCACGGAAATTCTTGCAGGTCAGCATTTCAAAACGCTGGAGGGATTTCTGAAACCACTCGGCGTGGAGGTCTGCCTGCTGACGGGTTCGCTGACGGCAAAACAGAAACGGGAATGCCATGCAAGGATTGCCGATGGAACGGCGCAGGTAATTGTTGGCACGCATGCCGTCATGCAGAAGGCGGTAACCTATCAGAAGCTCGGGCTTGTGATCACGGACGAACAGCATCGCTTCGGTGTTGCCCAGCGTACCGCACTGGCGGAAAAGGGTGGCGTTCCGCATAAGCTTGTCATGTCTGCAACCCCCATTCCCCGAACGCTTGCCCTGATGATTTACGGCGATCTCGATGTATCGGTACTGGATGTCATGCCAAATGGCAGAAAACCGGTCAAAACCTACGCAGTAACCGGAAAACTTCGTGCAAGAGCCATGCAGTTCCTCATCGGCGAACTCCGTGAGGGCAGGCAAGCGTACATCGTATGTCCTGCCATTGAGGAGGGGGAGCTTGATTTGCGTGCCGTGACAGCCTATGCGCAGGATATGCAGGAGGGAATGCTGAGGGATTGGCGTGTGGGGATTCTTCACGGACAGATGAATCCGCAGGAAAAGGACGAGGCGATGGAGAAGTTCCGCAGCCATGAAACGGATGTGCTGATCTGCACCACGGTTGTGGAAGTCGGCGTGGATGTGCCGAATGCCACGGTCATGGTGATCGAGGATGCCGAACGATTCGGACTTTCCCAGCTGCATCAGCTTCGTGGACGTGTCGGCAGAGGCAGCTGTCAGAGCTATTGTATTTTGATCACGGAACATGCAAATGATGAAAATAAGGAACGGCTGCGCCTGCTCAGCAGCACGACGGACGGTTTTCAAGTGGCAGAAGCGGATCTGCAGCTGCGCGGCCCCGGTGATTTCTTCGGCAGCATGCAGCATGGCTTGCCGCCGCTTAAACTTGCAAGCCTGACAGATGCGTTTATGCTGCGTGATGTGCAGGCAGCAGCAGATGCCATTCTGCAGAAGGATCCGGCGCTGACAAGCGATGAACACCATGCGCTGTACATGGATATTATACGGCTGTTTGCAAAAAACGGAGAAAATGGTCTGAACTGAACACCGTGCTGTTTTTTTGCACAGTACGGTGTTTGAAATGCAAAAATTGATATAATTCAACAAATTTCAACTCGGAACAAAGTTGCTTTGATGACGAAATTAACAAACAGGATTTTTTTTGAAAAAAGGTGTTGACTTTTTTCTTTAGGTGTGATATACTAATAAAGTCGCAGGGAGGAAAACCTCCTGAAAGACATGGCCACGGTGGAAGCTTAGCTCAGCTGGGAGAGCATCTGCCTTACAAGCAGAGGGTCATAGGTTCGAGCCCTATAGTTTCCACCATTACCTTGGCCTGGTAGTTCAGTTGGTTAGAACGCCGCCCTGTCACGGCGGAGGTCGTGGGTTCGAGTCCCATCCAGGTCGCCAACTCTTTTTTTATGAGAGTTTGTGCTTCTGTAGCTCAGTCGGTAGAGCAAGGGACTGAAAATCCCTGTGTCGACGGTTCGATTCCGCCCGGAAGCACCATTGCGGATTTAGCTCATCTGGTAGAGCGCCACCTTGCCAAGGTGGAGGTAGCGAGTTCGAGCCTCGTAATCCGCTCCAATCGTATCGGAGAAATATTTCCGGTATGCACAAAACACCTAAAGCGAATGCTTTGGGTGTTTTATTTTTTGGAGGAACCACGATGGATGAGTACTGCCCGTCGTGCGGAGCGTGTGTCAAGGGTTGGCAGAGTGAACCAAAAACGTCTTAGAGATGTCGGAAGGAAAACAGAAGGTGGATGCGGGAGAACGCTGTGTGCTGCATCGGCTGATCAGGATTGCGATTCCTCTTGCAGTGGTTTTGATTTCGACGATTATTGCGGTGGTTAGGTCTTTATAATACAGTGGTAAAAGTGTACAAAAAGAATCTTTAATTTTGGACATCCTTCTACACCAAAAAGAGTTGACAAAGCGCAGTAAGTGTGGTATAATAATAAAGCTGTCGAACGGAAGCGAACGGAAGTTACGGAGAGAAGTAAGGCGGCAAAGAGAAAAGTGTATTACATCGAGGAAAAACTTTTTGAAAAAGAAAAGAAAAAAGTACTTGACAAAGAGCAAGAGATGTGATATAATAAAGGAGTTGCTTCGGAGAAGGAAACGAGCTAAGGAGCAACGGAACTTGCATCTTGAAAACTGAACAATGCGAAAGAAAAACTGGAACCCTAAGATTC
>SVNQ01000038.1 GCA_015066865.1 Ruminococcus sp. | reverse complement strand
GGTCAGGGGTTCGAATCCCCTATGCTCCACTCAACAGAATTTTAAGAGCCGTCGGCATAATGCCGGCGGCTTCTTTTGGTTTATCTCAGACCTACTGCACTGTCCACGGGCAGGGAGAAGCAGATGCCTCTTGCTTCACTCTCAATCCCGCAGGCATCCACAATAGAGCGCATTACTTCCTCCCGATCCTCCTTATGCACTACGATCAGGACGACATCCTTTTCTTCCTGAATGGATATTCCAAGAAAACGTGCAGCCTCCTCGCCGCCCAGTCCCAGACCATGCACCATTGTGCCGCCCTTAGCACCGCTGCTCTTAGCCGCCTCCTTGACATGCTCCGCATTGCCCTTGGTGACGATGGAAACGATCAGCTCATGTGTATATGCAAACTTCTTCGGCATAATTTCCGCCCCCTCCTGTTTTGTTTTGATTGCGGTAAACTGCATCAGCTTTCCGCAGAATCCGCTTGCAGCACTGATTGGCACGGTAAATGCAATTCCCATGCCCTTTTCCGATATTTTCAGTTCACGATCAAGCTCATCATAGAATCCGCCAACAAGTTCTGCATCCAGCGTCAGCAGCGCCACAACCTTACGGTTTTCTGTAAATCCAAGCAGCTCAAGCATTTCAGAATCTGCAAAACCGCTGCCATGCGTCAGCGCCTTGGGCAGCGCATGGTATTTTGCCATCACATGCGCAAGCTTTTCTCGCAAGGTAAAATCCGCAATGACTGCCAGAAATTTATATTGCCCCTGCATATTTCTACCTCCTTTGGAGTACGATTATCACATCTGATATAATTCAGATCATCTTTAAGCAACTATTCTTCCCACTCTACCGCAAAGCTGAGGATTCCATCCTCTGTGAGTGCCAGAGTCGGCTCTGCCGTTCTTGTTCTGCTGCGCAGCCTTGCAATCAGACCAAGCGTCTGAATCGTCAGCAGCGGCGTCATTGCAACCATTGCCACCACGCCAAAGGCTTCCGTCAACAGATTTCCTCCAACTGCTTCACAGGCACCCTGTGCCAGCGGCAGCAGGAACGTTGCGGTCATCGGCCCTGATGCAACACCGCCTGAGTCAAAGGAAACGGTCGTATAAATAGGCGGAACAAAGAACGAAATTACAAGCGCAATCGCATAGCACGGCAGAAGAATGTACAAAAGCGGAACGCCCGTCAGCACACGCAGCATGGAAACACCGGCAGAAACCGCCACGCCGATTGCAAGAGCAATGCCCATGGTCTTTGCGGAAATACCGCCTTCTGTAATGTCCTCTACCTGTTCCTTGAGGACATGCACGGCGGGTTCTGCGGCAACGATGAAATAACCGATCAATGCACCAAGCGGCACCAGAATCCACGCATAGCTGCTCTCACCGAGCGCATGCCCAATTTTAAAGCCCATGGGCATGAATCCCACATTTACACCCGCAAGGAACAGCGTAAGTCCCAAAGCTGTATACACAAGACCCACACCAAGCTTCATCAATCTGCGCTTCGGAAGATGCAGTGCTGCGATCTGATAGATGATAAAGAATACCAGAATCGGCAGAAGCGCTCTCAGCACTTCCAATGCATATTCGGGAATGGCATGGACAAAATCACGCAGGATCTGGGGGATGCCTGTATATTCCACAACATTCTGTTCACTCGCCGTCACACCGTCCGTACCGCTGATAATTCCCAGCAGCAGCACCGTGAGAATGGGACCTACGGAACACAGTGCAACCAGTCCGAAGCTGTCCTCCTGTGCTGTCTTATCGCCACGGAGCGATGCAAGTCCAAGTCCAAGCGCCATAATAAATGGAACAGTGATGGGACCTGTTGTTACGCCGCCGGAATCAAATGCAATCGCCACAAAATCATTGGGAATCAGTGGAGACAGAATCAGAATAAAAATCAATGTATAGAAAAAAATCAGTATGTAGGAAAGCCGTATCTGGAATAAAATTCGCAGAAATGAAAGTGCCAGAAAAATTCCGATGCCTGCCGCAACAGCATAGATCAGTACCTGTGATTCTACGATGGGTACCTGATCCGCCAGCACTTTCAGATCGGGCTCTGCAATCGTAATAATGCAGCCGATGATGAAGCACATCAGCACGATCAGCCATACCTTTCTGCTTTTGACAAGGTGTGCGCCGGTCTCCTCTCCCATGGGCATCATGGAGATATCCGCACCCAATGTGAAAAAGGCACTTCCGATCACAAGCATCACTGCACCAAGCAGAAAGGATGTCAGCATACAGCCTGAAAGTTCCCCTCGCAGAAGCGTTGCGGACAACACCAGCACGATCACAATAATCGGCATAACCGAACGGACAGCCTCGACCATCTTTTCAGAAAAGCCCCTGAAAAAACTTAATTTTTTTGTCACCCGCATCACCCTTTCTTTACCAATTTATTTGCACAGCATTTCCATCATTCCATGCTAAAAAATAATCCTATTTATATTATACACGATTCTGCACGTTTTGAAAAGTGCTGTCATAAAAAAATACAGGTAGAAATTCTTTTCGTGCTTTAGGGGTGTTTTCAGCATTCTATCCAATCATTTCGATTTGACATAAATTTAACATAAATGCGCTTGCATTTGAAAATAAATCGGTGTATAATATGGAATGGAAAAATTTTCGTTTAGCCAACGCTGAAATATCAATGAAACGGAGTGCTGATCATGAGAAAGACAAAAATCGTATGTACCATCGGTCCTGCAACGGATGATGAAACCATTCTTCGTGAAATGATGCTTGCGGGAATGAATGTTGCAAGGTTCAACTTTTCACACGGTGACTATGAAACTCACGAAAAGAGATTCCGTGAAATCGTTCGTCTTCGCACAGAACTGGGACTCCCGATCGCAACCATGCTGGATACAAGAGGTCCGGAGGTTCGCCTCCGCAAATTTGTGGACAACAAGCCTGTTGAAATCTATGACGGTGACATTTACACTCTGACAACGGCGGATGTCCCCTGCACAAACGAAATCGGAAGCATTACTTTCTCCAACCTGCCGCAGGATGTTTCCATCGGCACCCGCATCCTGATCAATGACGGTCTGGTTGAACTGCTGGTCGAAAAAATTGCAAAAACGGACATCATCTGCCGTGTCATTCATGGCGGAATCCTCTCCAACAACAAGAGCATCAATGTTCCGGGCGTACAGCTCACCATGCCGTACCTGAGTGATGCGGATATGTGTGATCTGGAATTTGGTGCAAAGATGGGATACGATTTCATCGCTGCAAGCTTTGTACGCACCTCTGCGGACATTAACTATCTGCGAAAATTCACCCACAGTCTCGGCTGGTTCAACGTGCGCATCATTGCCAAAATTGAAAATCTGGAGGGTGTTCAGAATATCGACGAGATCCTTGAAGTCGCTGACGGCATTATGGTTGCCCGTGGTGATATGGGCGTAGAAATCCCGTTTGAGCAGATTCCGGCAATCCAGAAGGAACTGATTTCTAAGGGCTACAACGCCGGAAAACAGGTCATTACAGCAACACAGATGCTTGAATCCATGATCAACAATCCAAGACCGACCCGTGCGGAAATCACGGACGTTGCAAATGCCATTTATGACGGCACAAGCGCCATCATGCTCTCCGGTGAAACAGCTGCCGGTCAGTATCCCGTGGAGGTTGTCCGCACAATGGATCTGATCGCTGCAACCACAGAAAAGAACATCGACTACAAGCATGCATTTGACACCCGCAAGGAATCCGACAACACCAGCATTGCCGAAGGCATTGCACATGCAACGGTTACCACAGCACATGATCTGAATGCAAAGGCAATCATCACAGTTACCAAACGCGGCCGCACAGCTCGTCTGATTTCCAAGTACCGTCCGGCATTTCCAATTATTGGCTGCACTACGGATGAAGCCAACCAGCGCCAAATGAGTTTGAGCTGGGGCGTGACACCGATTGTCATTGATGAGGAAACCAACACGGATGAGCTGTTTGCCAAGGCAGTTGCCGCTGCTAAGGAACACGGCATCATTGAGGACGGCGATCTGGTTGTCATCACAGCCGGTGTACCGCTTGGCATTTCGGGCATGACGAACATGATGAAGGTGGAACAAGTCTGAAATTCAACAGAATAAAAACCGGGAGTTTTCGACAAGAAAGCTCCCGTTTCATTTTTTGTTTCAAAAACTTTTGTCGAAATTTCGGGATTTTATAGAAGTGCCATTGACCTCGGAGCCTGATTTATGGTATGATGGAAAATGAACTGCGCTGCACGGAACCTGTGCTGCGTACCATCAATACTTTTTGAAAGAAGGGAGACAAAATGAAGCAAAGCATGTATGCAGCGCTGCTGTTTGCAATGCTATCCGGAATGGAACCGGAAACAACTGCGCCAAACGACACCAAGCCGCAAAGCAACCACGCCTCATCCGAAACCGAACAGACGAAAGAACCCGTCAAAACGTAAAAATGCCCCCGATTACACCATCGGGGGCATTGAATTATCTGTATTCAGCCAAACTGACGATTATTCCTCGTCCTCAGCCTCTACCTCATACTCTGCATCCTCTTCGTCAGCAGCGTCTTCTGCATCTTCCAGCAGAGCACGCATGGACAGAGAAATACGGCTGCTCTCAAGATCAATACCGGTAATCTTTACCTGTACCTCATCGCCAACTGCAACAACATCCTTCACGTTCTCAACACGGCGGTCAGCCAGCTGAGAAATATGGATCAGACCATCAACGCCATCAATGATCTGTGCAAATGCACCGAATGTTGTGATGGAAACAACCTTTGCAGTTACAACATCGCCAACCTCATAGTTAGCCTTGAACTTCTCCCAAGGATTGTCCTCGGTCTTCTTGTAACCCAGAGAAATTCTGTCGTTCTCAGGATCCAGTTCCTTGATGTAAACCTTCAGGATATCGCCCTCAGAAACAACCTGTCTCGGATGCTTGATTCTGTTCCAGCTCAGTTCAGAAATGTGAACCATACCGTCAATGCCGCCCAGATCTACGAATGCACCGTAGTTTGTCAGGGACTTAACTTCGCCCTCGTACTCCTTGCCTACTTCAGCAGTTTCCCAGAACTTAGCCTTAGCAGCTTCCTTCTCCTGACGGAGAACAGCCTTGATGGAACCAACAGCAGACTTTCTTCTCTGCTCCGGAACTTCCAGAATAACAAACTTTACTTCCTGACCCTTCATGCCATCCAGAGATGCCTCACGGGGCAGACCTGTCTGAGATGCGGGAATGAAGATGCGAACGCCCTCGTAGTATACGTTTACGCCGCCCTTTACGATTGCGCTTACTGTTGCAGTCAGAACTGTGCCTTCTTCCTTAGCCTTGATTACCTTTTCAACGCCTGCCTGCTCGTCCACTCTCTTCTTGGACAGAGTAGCCATACCGTCAAGATCGCTTACCTTGATAACGATCAGATCAATCTCATCGCCAACGCTTACAACATCGGAAGGCTTCTTGCCGGGGTCGCTTGTCAGCTCGGATGCAGGTACGCTGCCGGTCTGCTTTGCGCCCAGATCAACGATAACTTCGCTGTTGTTTACGTTCATAACAACGCCCTTAACTCTTGCTCCCGTATGTAATTTTTTGAAGGTTTCATCGATTGCCTGCGCAAAATCGATATCCTCCTCTGTCATTTCCTTGTTCATCATTTCGTCCATAGTAGATACTACCTCCTTAATTATATGCGCCGGCGTTGACGCACCGGCTGTAATGCCGATTTTCTCAGCATTGAACAGGTCTAAAGTGTTAAGCTCGTCCGCATTCTCGATGTGATATGTCTTACAATACCCCGAGCTGACATCAAAAAGCTTCACGGTATTGGAACTATGCTTACCGCCAATCACAATCATACAGTCGGATTGTGCTGCCAGCGCAGCTGCATCGGACTGTCTGGTCTCGGTTGCACTGCAGATCGTTTCATAGACTACGATATTCGGATCGTCTTTAGGAAGAACCTTTAAACACTCTCCCCATATTATACTATTATACGTTGTTTGGGAAACGATTGCAAGCTTTTTATGAAAATTTTTTTCATTTTTTGAAAAATAGTCCTTTAGCACAAATTCATCCTTGAAAACGAAGCAATTTTGTTCACAATGACCGACAATTCCCTGCACCTCAGGATGGCTTTCGTCGCCCGCAATCAGGATGAAATATCCCTCCGCTGTTTTTTCCGCAACGATCTTGTGGATCCTTGCCACAAACGGACAGGTAGCGTCGATCACGGGGTTTCCAAGTTTCGCAATTTCCTCATAAACCTGTCTGCCCACTCCGTGGGAACGGATTACCACATGTTCGCCCGGACGCAGCTCACTGATGTCCTCGATGATGCGTGCGCCGCGCTTCACCATGTCATTCACCACGTCCTTGTTGTGAATGATGGGGCCGAGTGTTGCGACGGGTTCTGAGCGTTCCAGCGCCTCATAGACCATCTGCACGGCACGGTTCACACCAAAGCAGAAACCAGCGGATTTTGCAACTGTAATCTGCAATCAAGTCAACTCCTTTTCGGTTTCAGTTTCCTCCGTTACGGAAGCTTCCTCCGGTTCATCCACCAGAGCCTTGATGCCGTCCATGATCGGCGGCACAACATTGCGTTTCAGCATGCGCAGCATATCACGGTCGGACAGATCATCCGCCATTGCAAACTGCGACGCAGGAATGGGCTTTCCGTAGCGAACTATAATTTTACTGCGAAAATGCAGCTTTCCTTCAAAATTGATGCCAACGGGGATCACATCTGTCTCTGCCTTTGCGGCAATGAGGGCAACACCTGTTTTTCCCCTGCCGACCTTACCCGTCATGCTGCGTGTGCCTTCCGGAAAAATCAGCAGATGCGTTCCTTCCTTGACACGGGAAATTGCACGGTCAATGGCTGCAGTATCGCCCTTTCCACGTTCCACGGGGAATGCACCGAGCGCTCGGATGAGCCAGCCAAAGGCTTTGTTCTCAAACAGTTCGGACTTTGCCATAAAACTGAATTTTCCTCTGCCGCAGATCACCACCAGTACGGGATCGGCATAGCTGCGGTGATTGGAAGCAAAAATGAAAGAACCCTTCTTGGGGATATTCTCCCTGCCCTCCACCTTGATGTTGTACCAGATGGCATAGGCAACTCTAACCAGAAATACTACTACATAATACATATCCGCACCTCATCAGTCGAGAATTTCACGAATCATTGCTGTAACATGCTCCACGACCTCATTAAATCCCATATTGGAAGTATCCAGAAGCACGGCATCCTCAGCTTTCTGCAAGGGTGCAATGGCACGGTGGGAATCATTGTAATCACGCTGCACGATGTCCTCAAGAATCTTCTCATAGGGCGGACAATCGGGTCTTTCACGCAGCTCCAGATAACGGCGGCTGGCACGTTCTTCAGCTGATGCAGTCAGAAAAATCTTCAGATCCGCATGGGGAAGAATCACGGCACCAATGTCCCTGCCGTCCATGATCACATTGTTTTCAGATGCAATTTTCTTTTGAAGGTCCAGGAGATGCGCACGGACTGCACCGATTGCGGAAACAGCCGATGCTGCCATGGTCACCTCAGGACTGCGGATATAATCGGAAACATCCTCGCCGCCCAGCAGTACACGCTGCACACCGCCAATGAATTTGAGTTCCACATGAACCTTTTCCAGCTCCTCTGTCAGCTTCTCAGGCTCCAGACAGTCATTGCGGATGGCATACAAACCGATGGCACGGTACATAGCACCCGTATCCACATGAATAAAGCCCAGTTCATTGGCAACAGTTCGGGAAATACTGCTCTTTCCGGCACCGCCGGGGCCGTCAATGGCAATGTTGATGGTTTTCATAATTTACTCCTTTATATGTATAATACTCAGCGGCTTGCTGCTGCCGCAAGATATGCCGTAGAAAATGCGATCTGCAGGTTGAAACCGCCCGTGTAAGCATCTACGTCCAGCACTTCTCCCGCAAAATACAATCCGCTGACAAGCTTGGATTCCATCGTTTTCGGAGAAACCTCCTTGCACAGAACGCCTCCCCTTGTGATGATACCTTCGGCGATGGGACGTGTTCCCCTCACAGTAAAGGAGAAGTCCTTGAGCACCTCACAGATGCGTCTGCGCTGCTCCCGTGTCAGGGAATTTCCGCGCAGATACGGCGGAAACGCACATCTGCCAAGCATTGGCGATACCATTCCTGCCGGAACGAGTCTGCGCATCAGACTCGGAAGCTGTTTGTTCGGCTGTTCCAGAATTTCACGCTGCAGCCGTTTGTCAAGCTGTTCCATATCCAGTGCCGGCTTCATGTCGATATGCAGGGTATATGTCCCCTCCTTATCCATGTGCGCCGATGCACTGAGTACGAGAGGGCCGGACACGCCAAAATGCGTGAACAGCATTTCTCCCAGTTCCTCATAAACAATCTTACCGTCCCTTTTCAGACGAAGGGTAACGTTTTTGAGGGAAATCCCCATCATTTCTGCACAGTCACGCTCCAGCGTTTCCAGCGGAACAAGCGACGGACGCAGGGGGCTGATGGTATGCCCTGCCTGCTGCGCAAGACGGTAGCTGTCGCCCTCCGAGCCTGTACCGGGATAGGTTGCACCGCCTGCAGCCAGAATGACACGGTCGCCTTCATAGACTTTGTCACCGCATCGAACGCCCTTGCAAACGCCGTCTGCAATCAAAAGCTCGGTCACAGTACCCGTGATAAGTTCCACTCCGGTGCGTTTGAGTTCATCATACAGCGCCTGCACGACTTCCGCTGCCTGATCACTGACGGGAAACACACGGTTCCCGCGCTCCACCTTCAGGCGAACGCCCAGATTTTCAAAATATGCCATCACATCCTGCGGAGAACACGCCGCAAAGGCACTGTACAAAAATCTGCCGCCGCAGGGAATATTCTTCATCAGCGTATCAAGATCGCAGTCATTGGTCAGATTGCATCTTCCCTTTCCCGTAATGCGAAGCTTTTTGCCGATGGTTTTATTTTTTTCAATCAGCAGCACACGCTCTCCGTTGTATGCCGCATGGATCGCCGCATAGCATCCGGCAGCGCCGCCGCCGATGACAATCGTTCTCATGCATTTCCTCCATCAAGCAGCCTGCGTCTGCGTGCTGCAAGCTTTTCACGGCGTGCCTGTGTACTCTCGGCATCCACCTGCCAGCCGTCCTCTGTCCTTTGCAGAACATCTCCCTCCGCTGCAGATTCCGGAAGCTCTGCTCGGAGAAGCTTCAGTGTGCCGTCATCCGTTTCCACAATGGCAAACTCCCCTTCAAAACAATCAATGATGTACATTTCTATTCTCCTTTAATCAGCAGCGTTGTGTTCTTCGCTGCGCTCGGACACGATTTTACATGCACCGGTTTCCTTATCGTAGCTGAATACCACAGAGCCTTCCTCTGCAGTAATGTGAATTTCCTTCGTAAATTTCTTCAGCCGTTCCATGGTGCTTTCAGCCGGATGACCATAGTCATTGTCCACACCGCAGGAAATCACGGCATACTGCGGCATTACCATTGCAAGGAAATTTCTGCCGGATGAGGTCGCCGCACCGTGATGTCCCACCTTCAGGAAATCAACGTTCAGCTTTGCGCCGCTGCGTATGATCGACTCCTCCTCAGGTGTTTCCATATCACCGGTAAACAGACAAGATGCCTCGTCATAATCCACCCGAAGCACGAGGGATGTATTGTTCATATCGTCTGTTTCTTTCGAAACAGGACCGACCACCGTGATTTTCGCTCCGCCGAGCGCAAAGGTTTCTCCTGCTTCTGCTGCATGATACGTTTTACTGTTTGCCTCCACAGCATCCAGATAGCGTTCATACACTCTTGTTGTCGGCACAAGGGAATCCGCATACACAGGCTCCAATACTGTTTCTGCCTTAAATTCCTCCAGCACACTCGGAAATCCGCCGATATGATCTGCATGCATATGAGTCGCCACGGCATATTTGAGCGATTTCACACCGCATTTTCTGAGATAATCACAGATCGTTCCGGCATTTCCGGTTTCTGCCGCATCAATCAGCATGGCTTCGCCGTCGGCGATCACCAGAATGCTGTCCGCCTGTCCGACATCAATGACATGCACCTGAAATTCCGCTTCGCTATCCGCAAAATTCCCCTGCTGCGGAGTAACATATCTGCCGTTTAGACATGCTATTGCAAGCAGCACCACAATGACAAATGTAAAAAGCGTCATGTTGCTGCTTTTTTTCTCCTTTGGCATACGGGAGCTTCTTTTTCCCATCACAAATTCTCCTGTCAGTGATTATCGTTCATTTTCCGCAGTTTCCGTTCTTCGTACTGCATTTTGCTCAGCAGCACCCGACGGGGCTTTGCACCCTCATACGGGCCAATGATGCCCATTTCTTCAAGCTCATCCATAATTCTGGCAGCTCTCGCATAACCAAGCTTCAGCCGTCTTTGCAGATTACTGGTGGAAGCTTGTCCTGCACTGACCACAACCTCGATTGCCTTTTCGATCAGCTCGGCATCACCGTCAAGCTGGCTTTCTTCCTCTGATGCGCTGCTTTCCTCCGTACCGGATGCAGCGATCTGTTCAACAGCCTGCATAATCGCTTCATCATAAGCGCTGGCGGACTGCTGTTTGATAAATCCAACGGTTCGCTCGATCTCCTGCGTGGAAACATAGCATCCCTGCACACGCACGGGCTTGGGCTGACCATTGGGCATAAAGAGCATGTCGCCGTTGCCCAGCAGCTTTTCCGCACCGCCCTCATCGAGGATGATACGGGAATCAATTGCCGCCTTTACCTTCAGCGCTACACGGCTGGGGATATTCGCTTTGATCAGTCCGGTAATAACGTCCGTGGTCGGGCGCTGTGTCGAAATGATCAGGTGCATGCCCGCAGCTCTTGCCATCTGTGCCAGACGGCAGATGGAATCTTCCACTTCCTTGGATGCCGCCATCATCAGATCCGCAAGCTCATCAATGGCAATTACGATCTGCGGCATGGGAGCCAGATCCTCACACTCCGCACACATGCGGTTATAATCGGCAAGGTCACGCACACCGTTTTCCGCAAAGGTCTGATAACGCTGCAGCATTTCCTGCACCGCCCAGTTGAGCGCACCGGCAGCCTTTTTGGGGTCGGTAACAACGGGGATGAGCAGATGGGGAATGCCGTCATACACACGAAATTCTACGATCTTCGGGTCAATCAGAATCAGTTTTACCTCGGAAGGCAACGTGTGATAGAGAATACTCATAATAATAGAATTGGTACAGATGGATTTACCGGAACCCGTTGTACCTGCAACGATCATATGGGGCATTTTTGCAATATCGCCAATGATCACATTGCCTGCAATGTCCTTGCCCACGGCAAATGTCAGCTTGCTTTTGGCATCTCTGAACTGTGTGGATTCAAGAATTTCACGCAGGGACACAATATCCTTTTTGGAATTTGGAACCTCTATACCGATCGCAGCCTTTCCGGGGATGGGCGCTTCGATACGCACGCCCTGTGCCGCCAGACTCAGGGCAATATCATCGGCAAGGCTCGTGATCTTGGAAACCTTAACGCCTGCCGCAGGCTGCACCTCATATCGGGTAACCGCAGGACCTCTTGCAATATTCGTAATACGGACACTGACGTTAAAGCTCTGAAGCACCTCACGCAAACGATCCGCCTTATCACGAAGTTCCGTACTGGCATTGGGATCGCCCGCAAAGCTCTCTCCGGGGCTCAGAAAATCCAACGGCGGAATCTGATACTGCACAGCTGCCGATTCTGCATTTGCCTGCTGTGCCACTTCTTCGGCAATTTCCGTCACTGCTTCTTCCTGCAGTTCTTTTTTCGTTTTTTTCTTAGGCTTTTCCGTTGCCTGACGAATCAGCTCCTCCAGTGCATCGTCCTGCTCTGCCGGAGTCTCGGTCACAATGACCTGTTTCGTAATTGTATCGGAAGATTCGTCCGGATGCTTTCCTCCCGTCTGTACAACGGGAACATCAATCAAAAACTGAGGCTCTTGGCCGTTTACACGTTTCTTTTCCTGTGCAGCAACCATATCAATGGCTTCTTTATCGGACTGCTCGGATCGTTTCTCACGTTCTGTTTCTTCCTGTTCATATGACTTGATTGCAGCGGCATCCTCATAATCATCCCGCAGCAAAGCCCAGAAAGCTCGGAACGGCTTGGTAATGATCCTGAGAAAATCCATCAGTCCCTTTTTGGTCAGCCACATGACGCTGATAAACAGCAGCAGACAGATAATGATTTTGGAACCCGTATCTCCAAACAGATCCAGCAGCGGAATTGCAATCAAGGCACTGAGAATACCGCCGCTTTTCCATTCCATACCGTCATTGTACAGCAGCTGTACAGCGCTTGAATAGGTCTGTCTGAGCAATCTGCCGTCTCCGAACATGATCTCCAGAAAACCGCTTAAAAACGCAATTGCAACCAAGCCCGTCAGGGTACGGCGCAAGATTTTCTGGGATGTTTCGTCCTGATCGAGCATTACTGCGATATATCCCAGCATCACCGGAATCATCAGCAGGGATAATCCGAAAAATCCCTTAAGCGCCTTATGTATCATCAGCCATCCCGCAGACCCCTGAATAATGGCCAGCAGCAAAATCAGAATTGCAATTGCAAAAAGAACGACCGACCACTGCTGGTTATGATTTGGTTTTTCCGCCGGCTGTATTTTTGTCGTCGATTTAGCACCTGATGCCTTTGACGATGCGGATTTAGAGGGGGATGGTTTCGTTGTTTTGTTTGTATTCTTCTGGCCGCTGTTTTTTTTCTGTCCAGCCACTTTTTTCTCCTTTCTATCAGATCACGGTCACATCAGCGAACCAACTGTGCGATGCCGCAGCCAATTACGACCAGACCTACTACCAAAGTATATGCTGCAAAAAACTTGAACTTATTTTTATTTACCAACAGATTTACCATTTTGATTGCCAGTACGCCCACAACTGCAGCTACCACAAAGCCAACCATATACATAGGCAGCTCATTCCACGGCATGGAGCCCGTGGAAACAGCATCCTTGATCTCTACAAGGCATCCTGCCAGAATAGTGGGGATACCGAGCATGAAGGAATACTTTACAGCGGTATCACGATTCATACCTGCAAACAGACCGCTGCAGATGGTAGAGCCGCTTCTGGATATTCCGGGGAACAGGGCAATTGCCTGAAAAACGCCCACTGTAAGAGCAGTTTTCCATGTCAGTTCCGCAGGGCCTTTATTTCCCTTCACGCATTTGTCGGAAAGGAACAGAATGACGGCCGTATACAGGAAAAAGCATCCGAGTGCTATCAGGTAGGTCTGTGCCACATGCTCAATAAAATCACGCAGGAAATAGAACGGCACAAGCACCACAAGGGATATAAGCAGCATCACAATCATGCGGCGTTCGGGATTATGTAAGCCATTCTTAATAAGCTTTCCGGTGAACAGATCCTTCACCATGCTCCACAGCTCCTTGATCAGCGCAAGCACCGTGCTGCTGAATGCAATACAGATGGCAAGCAGCGTGCCCAGATGCAGAAATGCAGAAAACAGAAAGCCGGTTTCGTTGTCCGCATTGTTTGTGATATGTGCAAACAGCATCAGATGTCCCGAACTTGATACCGGCAGAAACTCCGTCAAGCCCTGAATGATACCCTGCAAAATTGCTTCTAAAATCGTCATAACGTTCCTCCGTTCAAAAGTACAGCGTTTCGCTGATCATATGTACAGTGCCTCGGCGGCACTGCTGCTTACTTATTTTCCGGTGCATCCGGATAGCGTGGTTCACCGTTTTCAATCAGTGCATACAAAGCTTCAATGGCATCGGAAAGACTTCCCAAGCGGTCGATCAGTCCCATCTCCACTGCCTGTGCTCCCGAAACAACTGAGCCGACATCGGTTGCAAGCTCCTTGGTATTGGTCATGAGCCTGCGGAACTGCTCCTCACTGATCCTGCTCTGTCTTGTCACAAAATCAATGATCCTGTCCTGAATCCTGTCGATATAGGACAGACTCTGCGGCACTCCAAGCATCATGCCGTTCATCCGCACGGGATGGATGGTCATGGATGCCGACGGTACAATAAACGACTGTTTCGCACTGACAGAAAGCGGCACCCCGATGGAATGTCCGCCTCCCACCACGATCGAAACTGTAGGCGTTTTCATACCGGAAATCAGCTCTGCAATGGCAAGACCTGCTTCCACATCACCGCCGACCGTATTGAGTATGATGATCAATCCTTCAATACTCCTGTCCTGTTCGATTGCCACAAGCGCAGGAATAATATGCTCATACTTGGTTGTCTTATTCTGTGAAGAAAGCACATAATGCCCCTCCACCTGCCCGATAATGGTCAGGCAATGAATGAGATGCTTGGCATTCTGTGTCTGAATGCTGCCAGTTTTCTCTATGAGATCACTTTCATCAAGCTGCTGCTCTACCGCAGTTCCTTCCTGTTCCTGTGATTCCTCCGGTTTTCCCTCTCTGGGTGGATTGTATTCTCCGCAGTTTTCCCGCATAACGATTCCCGTCCTTTCTGTAATAAGCTACAGAACTATTATGCCGAAAATCAGGGAAATTATGCACTCTGCGAACACATTCCCGAAAATGGGAACACTTAATATAATTATACCACATTTCATAAATATGTCAAGCGGAAAATTCTCATAAGCAGTCAAAAGAAAATTCGGATCCGACTCCGAATTCCGACATATTTTTTCCTGCACCTATGCTACAATGGTAACAAAGACAATAGAAAGGAAGTCATTCATATGAAACTGCATTACGATACCGAGTCGGAGCAGCTTTTTGTGCTGCTTGACGGAGAGATCGACCACCACACCAGCGGCAGAGTCCGCTCCGAACTTGACGCAGCGCTCTATGCGCACACCCCACGAACACTCATTCTGGATTTTCAGGATGTCACCTTCATGGACAGCTCCGGCATCGGGCTGATTATGGGGCGCTACAAGATCCTGCGTCCGCTTGGCGGAGAGATCATTCTCCTGCGGCCCGCCCCCCACATCAAGCGCATTCTTCGGCTTGCCGGCATGGAACGGCTTGCCAAGATTCAGCATGAACTGGGAAAGGAGGTCGTACAATGAAGATACTCAACGAATTTAAATGCACCTTCCCTGCAAATTCCGCAAACGAAGGTCTTGCCCGTGCCACACTCTCGGCATTTTTAATTCCAGCGGATCCCACAGCACAGGAGCTTGCAGATCTGCGCACGGTCATTTCCGAAGCCGTCACCAATGCCATTGTTCATGGCTATCGCGGCAAATCGGGGGATGTTTCGGTTTGTCTGCGGCTTTTGCCGGAACGTGTGATCTACATAAGAGTCAGCGACAAGGGATGCGGTATTCCGGACGTGGAAAAGGCAATGGAACCGCTTTACACAACTGCTCCGGAAGAAGATCGTGCAGGACTTGGTTTTGCAATCATGCAGACATTCACCGATTCACTGCATGTGCGCAGCACACCGGAACATGGCACAACACTGACGATGCGCCGCAGACTTGGAAAGCAGCATGATGAAACAAACGCAGATGCCTGATCAAAAGCCATGTGCGGAGGATCACCTGGGACTGGTGCATCTGTGTGCAAATCGCTTCCGCAACCGTGGTATCCCGTATGAGGATCTGTATTCTGCCGGCTGTGAGGGACTTGTCAAAGCGGCAAATGCATTCGATACAAACCGCGGCGTACAGTTTTCAACCTACGCTGTCCCCGTCATTCTCGGCGAGATCAAGCGGTTATTCCGTGACGGCGGAACAGTACATGTATCACGCAGTCTGCGTGAATTATCCATGAAGGTACAGAAAATACGGGAACAGCTCATCAAGGAAACGGGTGACGATCCGCCCATTAGTTTGCTTGCGGAACGGTCAGGCGCAAGTACGGAGGATATTTCCCTTGCACTCTGTGCCTGCAGTCCCGTGGTATCCCTGACTGCTCCGGATGACGGAGAAGGACAGATCGACATTGCCGTAGACGCACCGGATGAACGCATCGGCGACCGCCTTGCTCTGCGGCAAATGATGAGTACGCTGGAACCTGCCGACCGCATGCTGCTGGAATATCGCTACTATCACAACCTCACACAGGTGCAGACTGCACAAAAGCTTGGTATGACGCAGGTGCAGGTTTCACGTCGTGAAAAGAAGCTGCTGTTGTACCTGCGGCAGGAATTATTACGATAGTATGCAGCGGAATGCCGTGGGCAGCGAATAGATCTCTGCAAGCTCCTGCGGCTGCGCCCAGACAAATTCGGGGCTTTCCTCTGCACAATTGACAAACACACCCTGCATCTCCCATGTGATATGCGTAAAAATATGGCGGCGTTTCACGGTTTTCAGAAATTCCTGCGGCTTTGTCCCCCATTTCTCACACTGAGAAACAGCAGCCTGCACATCCAGAAATCCCTCCTCATTCGGAAGCTCCCAGAGGGATGCAAGCAGACCGTTCGGCGGTCGCTTGCGAATGGCGATCTTCCCGTTACACGACAGAACAAACACGGTTCTCTCCTCCATACGCCGTGTTGTTTTCTTCTCCCGAACCGGCAAATGTGCGGCGCTTTTCATTTTTCTCGCCATGCACAGTGCCGCAAGGGGGCAATCCTCACAATGGGGCGCACCGTTTGGTACACAGACGGTTGCGCCCATTTCCATGAGTGCCTGCGTCAGCATGCCGGGGTCCGCCTGCGGATAGACCTGCGCAAGCTGCGCTGTGACATCCGCCTTATACTGCGGTAAGAGAATGTTGCGGAAATCCTCCTGCAGCCTCGCCATCAGCCGAAGGACATTCCCATCCACGGCAGGCGTGGGCAATCCGAAGCAGATTGAAGAAACCGCACCTGCGGTGTAATCACCAATGCCTGCAAGCGCACGGATGTCCTCGTATCGCTGCGGAAATTCTCCGCCGTGCTCCTCCATGATCTGCCTTGCCGCTTTCTGCATGTTCCGCACTCGGTTATAGTAGCCCAGTCCCTCCCAGAGCTTGAGCAGTTCCTCCTCGGGACACCTCGCCAATGCGGCAACATCCGGCAGCGCGTCAAGGAATCGCTTGTAATAGCCCTTGACTGCCTCTACACGGGTCTGCTGCAGCATGATTTCCGACACCCAGACATGGTAGGGATTTCTGTCCCTCCTCCATGGCAGATCCCGCTTATGGGCAGGATACCAGTCAAGCAGGGGAAGCAGCATTTTCTGTGGAATTTCCATTTTTTCCGCAGCGATCGCATGCATGCGTTCCACAAGCTTTTCGTAGATGGGAAGCATCTGCGGCTCGGTGACGTGCTTTGCCATATCCTGCGTTTTCAGCCACATCACATTGCGGTTTTCATCGGGCTTGTCGGCAATTTTCTGGTTTTTCGGCGCAATCAGCCCATAGGTCACATTGTAATGCAGATGCTCTGCAACCTGCTTTCCCCGCTTTTCATGGGGCGGTACGGGGAGAATGTCAATGGACAGGATGCGTCTGCTCTGCAGATAAATCTGCGTGACGGAGGTTTCCTCCCGTGCTTCACGCATGGCAACACCCGACAGATCCGCATCGCCATCGGCATGTCCTCCCGTCCAGCCGACGGAACCATAGATGAGATGGTACGCCATGAGTGTTTCCTTCAGATCGGGGGAAAGGATGAACCCTGAGCAGGTGATATGCCCTGCAGGGCAGTCACGGTCAAGCATTCTGCCGCCGTATTCTGTGATCAGGTTCAAAAGCGTATCCTTTGCAGCGGATTCCTCCGGTGTGTGCGGCTGAAAGCCATAAATTTCTTCGTACAACTGCCTTGACATGGCTGCTCCTCCATATTCAAAACTGCCCATCCCCGTAAACGAGGATGGGCGATTGCTTTTTTATTTGGGATTTCGTTCGGCAAGCACCTCTGTCAGTGCATACCGTTCGCTTTCGTGACGATTGGGGCGTCCCATGAGATGTGACATGGAGAAATCGGCACTTTCCTTTTCAAACAGGACTCTGTACAACTCCTCCGTAATGGGCATGGTTACACCGAGCTTCTTTGCCAGTCCATGTGCAACCTCACAGCAGTGATAGCCCTCCACAGTACCAACCTGGCGAACCGCTTCTTCGGGGCTTTGTCCCTGTCCGATCAGGATGCCGGCTCTGCGGTTGCGGCTGTGCATACTGGTGCAGGTCACGATCAGATCACCGATACCAGTAAGCCCCGCAAAGGTTTCCACCCTTGCGCCCATGGCAAGACCGAGTGCCGTGATTTCATGGATGCCTCTGGTCATGATTGCCGCCTTGGTATTATCCCCAAAGCCCAGTCCATCACTGATGCCTGCCGCCAGTGCAATGATATTCTTCATCGCACCGCCGATCTCACAACCTGCCACATCCGTATTCACATACAGACGGAAGGTCGGAGAAGTAAAAATATCCTGAATATATTCGGCATATTTTACATCCTCGCTCGCAACGGCAACCGTAGTGGGAATACCTCTTGCAAGTTCTTCTGCATGCGAAGGGCCTGTCAGCACGACAATGGGATTGTCGGGAAATTCCTCCGTCAGCACCTCGCTCATTCGCTGGTATGTGCCGTTTTCCAATCCCTTGGAGGTATTGACTACGACCGTCTGCGGCTGCATGTGGGGCGCTGCCTCCTGCGCTACCGAACGTGTGAACTGCGAGGGCACACCTACGAGAACCACGTCCTTGCCGCTGACTGCGGATATATCCGTTGTCAGTTCGATACCCTCCGGAATTTTTACACCGGGAAGCTTAACGGCAAGCTCTCCCGTACTGCGGATCTCGTTGATCTCCTGTTCGAACTTCGACCAAACTGTTACTTTATGTCCCATGCTGTGACACAGGATCGCAAGGGCAAGACCAAATCCGCCCGAACCAAGAATGGTAATATCTGCCATAGCTGTTCTCCTTTCATACAGCACCGATACCGGTCATGTTATCAGTTAGTAGCCGAAAGCCGCAATTCATTACATAGAATTATGCACAAAATTACGAAAAAATTCCCGTCATATTGCTGTTCATGGACGGAACTGCATGCTATTCCGTCTTTTCTTTTTTCTTTCCGAATTTACTCTCCGTGCCTGCACGCAGACGCTGAATGTTGCTGCGGTGCATCCAGATGATGATGGACGCCATAACTGCCGTCATTGCGCCATGCAGTACAAGCCGCCACACATCGTAGCCCTCCCAGCGGATATACTGGGAAATGACCGTCACAAACGGCGCACATGCCGTTGCAATGATGGAAGAAAGGCTGACGTATTTGGAAATGATCAGAATGATCGCAAAAATACCGATCAGGATGCAGAATACCCTCCAGTCCAGCACCAGAAATACGGACACGCCCACGAGCACGCCCTTTCCGCCTTTAAAACCATAGTACAGCGGAAACACATGTCCGATAATGGCGAACATACCCGCCACATAACCGATGAAATACATGTCGTATTCCGGTCCCATGACAAGCT
>SVNQ01000037.1 GCA_015066865.1 Ruminococcus sp. | reverse complement strand
TACGGATCCATTCCATCCTTCCACTCGGTCGAAAACTCCTTTGAAATCATCGTTTTCGGCGTATCCGCATAGCTTTCGATCTCAAAGAACTTATGCTCAATGATTCTCGTCCACGGGCGGTCATGGGAAGTATAATTCACCACCGCATTGCCCTGATAATTGTCGGTATCATGCACCTCATCCTCAAAATACACCGTGCGCCAGTTGAGCCGTCCGAGCTTAAAGCCGAAGAATGCGTCGATCTGCCCCGTGTACACGGTTTTTCCGAAGGTCATGTCCGTGTTTTGGATGAAGTCAAAATAGTCCGTATCCAGCTGCACATGAATCTTTTCATCCGCCAGCATTTTCTCCACGATCTGCGTATAGCCACCGATGGGAATCCCCTGATAGCGGTCATTGAAGTAATTGTTGTCATAACGGAAACGGAACGGCAGTCTTTGGATCGTGCTTGCAGGCAGATCCTTGCAGTCACGCTGCCACTGCTTCTCAGTATATTCCTTGACGAGCTTTGTGAACACCGTTTTGCTCAGACGCATTCCCTGCTCCTCAAGATTTTTCGGTTCGCCCGTGATGCCGCACTCGTCGATTTCCCTTTGGATGGCAGCCCTTGCCTCGGCAGGGGTTTTCGTGCCGAACAGCTGGTAGAACGTATTCATATTGAACGGCAGGTTGTACAGCTCGTCTTCACCCGTTTCGGGATTGTGGTAGATGGCAACGGGGGAATTGACGTAATTGTTAAATTCACAGAACCGGCTGACATAGTCCCAGATCTCCTTGCTGTGCGTATGGAAAATATGCGCACCGTAAACATGCTGACTGATGCCCTCCAGCCCCTCATCCGTGAGCTTTTTTGTATAGATATTGCCGGCAACATGCGCACGCTTGTCAATGACAAGGCAGGTTTTTCCACGCTTTGCGGCTTCATATGCGAAAACCGCACCGAACAGTCCTGCGCCGACGATCAGATAATCATAGTATTTCATAGTAGTTCCTACCAAATTTTAGTTTCCGCCGCAGCGGTTATTGTTATTATAGCATATTCTGTATGGGATTGCAAGGGGTTTTGCGGAATGTGCGTAAATGAGATGCTCCCGATGCAGATGTGGTGCATCGGGAGCAGAAATTTAAATTTATCCTCATTTTTCAAAGCGTTCTTTATTTAAAGCGAGTGCAACGATATTTACAGTATTGCTAACAAATGCAAGGCTGACAACAAGTACGATGGTAATGACAGTTCTGATAACATAATTGCTGTCAGTTGGCATGAGTGCAATGATTGCAATTGCAAGGAGTGTTGACAGCAACATTGTAATCATTAATTTTTTTTCTGACTTTTTATACGTTTGCTCATTTAACGCAAGAACATCTGACAAGTTTTCTTCGGCAGCCTCCGCAAACTCCTCCCCCTTGCTTAGTCTTTGCCCTGAAACGATCTCGTTAATGCTTACACCATAAATGTCTGAAAGCAACGTAAGACACTCTACGGGCGGCATATAATTACCATTTTCCCATCTTGACACAGTTTTATTCGTGACTCCCACTTTCTCTCCGAGCTGTTCCTGAGTCAAGCCCTTCTCTTTACGAAGTTCCTTTAAGAATTTCCCTGTTTTTATTGTATCCATATCTGAGATACCTCCTTCTTGTTTTATAAGCTAAGTTTACATCAGTCTGCCAAGAAAGTCCATACCATAAACAGAGAATCCGCTAAAACAAAGGATTTCCGCATAAAAAGCGACTTCGCTTTATACTGTAAATTATAGAAACAACACTCATTTCACATAGAACACCTGATTCTCACGACGCTCCGTGCGGGGCTTTGGTTCCCCTGCGGCATAGCCGAGGATGCAGCAGGCAACGCCTGCATAGTCGCCCTCCACGCCCCATTCTTTGAGCAGTGCCTTACCCTCGTCGCTCTCAAACATCTCATAGCAGCGGTGAATCCAGCAGCTTCCCAGTCCCAGTGCATGTGCGGCAAGCTGGAGGTTCTCCATTGCAAGGGAACCATCCTGCAGCCATGTACCGCGCTCACGATTGGCAAGCACAAGAATGACCGTGGGCGCACCGTAGAACGGATCGCCGTTCATGCCCATGACAGCGGCATTCATCTTCGACAGCTTTGCGATCACTTCGGGATTCTGCACGGCAATGAAAATCGGTGCCATTGCATTCATGCCCGTGGGTGCATAGCGTCCTGCTTCGATGACCTTTTCAAGCAGCTCCTGCGGAACCTGTTCGTCCGTGTAGGATTTGATGCTGCGGCGTGATAAAATTGCTTCGTACACTGTGTTCATATTGATTCTCCTTTTCATATTACGATCACATCGTCAGCAGGAATCGGATCCATCCGCCCTGCTCGCAGGTGACCTGAATTTTGATCTTGTGAATATCCATAATGCTCTTTGCAATGGCCAGTCCCAGACCATAGCCGCTCTTGCCCTTGTTGTTGCGTGCCTTGTCACCACGATAGAAACGTTCAAAGATCTTTTCCGTATCCGCAGGCGAGATTTCGCAGCCGGTGTTGTAAAATTCCAGAATGCATTTGTCACCGCGCTTGAGTAGCGTGACCTTGATGATGCCGTTTTCATCGGAATATTTCATAGCATTGTCAATGAAAATCGCAATCAGCTGTCTGATGTGCTGTTCACTGCCGCAGTATTCCACACCGGGCTGGATGTCCAGCTCCAGATTTTTGCTCAGCTCAAACGCCTGACTTTCAAACGGCAGTGCCGTGGCATTGACCGCCATGCTCAGGTTGAACGGCGCAAGCTCATATTCCTGCACAGCATTGTCCATGCGTGCAAGACGCAGCAGATCGCCCACAAGCTGATTCATACGCCCCGTCTGCTCCTGCATGTAGCCAAGCCATTTATTTTCGCCGATCTCATCCTGCAGGATATCCGCATTGGCGGATAGAATCGTCAGCGGCGTTTTCAGCTCATGTCCCGCATCCGATACAAACTGCTTCTGCCTTGTGAATGCCGTCTGCACAGGTGTCGTGATCCACTTGGAAAGCACGCACAGCACAGCAAGCAGCAGCAGCAGCATCAGACAGCCCACAATAATCGTAATGCGGAACAGATTGTTCAAAAGCCCCTGATCGGAGGTCTTGTCCGTTACCACGATCAGCGTGCCGTAGTCCTTTGCCGTGACGTAGTATTGCAGCCAGCCGTACATGCCCTGCTTTTCACCCGTTTTCAGGATACCGTTCATGATCTCCATTGCCTGCTCGTCGGTATAATCCTCCGTATTGCGAAGTCCCAGAAATTCCCCGTCACTGCCGGCAAGCAGCGCAAAATGGTCGATCGTGATCGTCAGATTCCATTTGTCGGGCTTCGGGGGCGGTTCGGGAATCATGGTTGTTGTGGTGGTTTCCGTTGTCGTTTCACTCACTGCGGAAGAAACTGTAGTGGATTCTTCAGTCGTTGTGGTTGCCGGAGGCTCCGTTTTCTCCACCCTCTGCGTATGTACAGGCGGTCGTTCGGGAGCAGGCGTTGTAATGACAACCGGATCCGTGTGAGGTGTGTCCGTAACCGGCGGAATGGATTCTGTCGGTTTTGGTTCCGTTGGTCTGTGTTCCGGAGGAACCGGCTCCTCAGGTCGTGTTTCCTGAAGATGGGGAGGTTCCGGCCGTGTCTCCTGCTGCGGCGGCCAATCTCCCCATTCCGGCTTTGGCGGACGAGGATCAGCCTGCTGCTCAGCATCCGGCTGCGTGGGCGGCTGCCAGCTTCCTTCCCACCAGCTGCCGTTTTCCCACCAATTGTTCTCCCACCAGTTATTCTCTGCAAGCAGCTGCATCTCACCATCGCTTGCACTTCCGGCATTGCCGGGAAAGGGGGGAGGTTCATTCTCAGGCGGGAAATCATCCATCGGTTCGGGAGCATTATAACGATCGCTTTCCGCAATCTGCACCAGCAGTCTGTGGGACTGGGACTGACTTACGGTACGCATCATCATATTGATCGAACCGAGCATGATCAGAAATACTGTGATAAGAATGATCATCGCAACGGAAACAAATTTCAGCTGCATGAGCAGAATCATATCAAATTTCAGCTTGGAAAAAATGCGCATCTCAATCTCCGCCTTCCAAAAAATAACCGATGCCCCGTGCGGTTCTGATCACTACAGTGGATTCCAGAACCGTGAGTTTTTTTCGCAGAAACGATATATATACTTCCACGTTATTATACTCCACATCGCTTTCATAGCCCCAGATCTTCTCAATAAAGCGTTCCTTCGGTATGAGCTGTCGGGGGTTTGCCATCATCATTTCCATGATCTGATATTCCTTCAGACTGAGCTTGACAAACTGTCCGTTGCGGCTCAGACTGAAGGTGCTTTTGTTCAGGGCAATATCCCCGAATGTAAACTGATCGGCAACCACTTCTCCCTTGCGGCGCAGCAGCGCACGAACACGGGCAAGCAGTTCACCCGTAACAAAGGGTTTGGTAAGAAAATCATCTGCACCGCTGTCGAGACCATTGATCTTGTCCTCAATATCGGATTTCGCCGTGAGCAGCAGCACGGGCGTGGAAATATGCTTGCTCCGCAGAATGCGCAGCACATCAATGCCGTTCATCTTCGGCAGCATGATGTCCAGTATGATGCAGTCATAAATGCCCGTCATGGCATATTCCAGACCGTCTTCACCGTCATGCACGGCATCAACTGCGTATTTGTTGCGTTTCAGAATCTCGCTGAGTGCCTCAGCAAGTGCCACTTCATCTTCAACTATCAAAATTTTCATAACAGTTCCCTCCTCATGCAGCGGGATACAACGTTCCCTGCTCTCAGTTTAGCAGGATTAGCTTGAAATAAGCTTGAATCCATTCACCTCGAAAGATTTCCGTTTGCTTCTTTTTTTACTTTGTGCATCCCCAAAAGTCATTAAATCCTTTGTTCACAATCAGAAAACCATTGCAGAAACCGCAGAATTATGCTATACTATAATCATAACATAAAACTTGGTTTTCTGCAAGTAATTTTGCAGAAAATGGGCATACTTTTCACGAAAGGCAGGTGAAGGGTATGAAAATCACACCCCAAGAATACCAAAAAATGCAAAAACAGGCATCACCACCATCCAAAAGCTATATCAACATTCCGATGGCATTTCTGGTGGGCGGTCTGATCTGTGTGATCGGACAGCTTCTGCTGGAGGGTTACGGAGCGCTGGGACTGGAAAAGGACGCTGCTGCGGCGTGGACATCCATCACATTGGTTTCACTCAGTGCGCTGCTGACAGGCTTTGGCGTCTATGAACAGCTTGCAAAGCATGCGGGCGCAGGAACGCTTGTGCCGATCACGGGCTTTGCAAATGCCATTTCCTCCAGTGCGATCGAAGCCAAGTCGGAGGGATTTATACTGGGCGTCGGTGCGAAGATTTTCACCATTGCAGGACCTGTGATCCTGTACGGCTGTACAGCATCGGTGGTGTACGGTATTGTGTATTATTTCTTTTTGCAATAACTTTCATCATGCGCTGTCAGCTGCAGCGTGTGATACATACGGAGGAAACTATGAAACTATATGTAACCAGACACGGACAGACAGAATGGAATGCCCTCGACCGCATCAGCGGTGTAACGGATATTCTGCTGACGGAGGAAGGCATTGCGCAGGCAAGGGCAATGGCGCAGAAGGCAAAAGAATACGGCGATATTCATAGAATTATCGCTTCCCCTCTCAAACGTGCGCAGATGACGGCACAGATCGCTGCGCAGCTTCTGGAACTTCCCGTACAGACGGACGAGAGGCTGACGGAATGGGATTACGGCAGCTTTGAAGGAAAAAGTCGCTTTACAAAGGGATTTTCCGAAACCAAAGCAGAATTTGGATGCAGAATGCCCGATGGCGGCGAATCCGTCTTTCAGGTGGTGCAGCGTACATACAATGTGATCGATGATGTCAAGCGGCTGTATCCCGACGAAAACGTGCTTCTGGTGTGCCACGGCGGTATCTGTCGGGTGATCGACAGCTATTTTCATGACATGACAGTGGACCGATTCATGCATTTTTTCATGGGCAACTGTGAGCTTCGTGTCTATGAATTGTAATGCCGGATTTGTTTGAATTTTCGCAGCACTTTTGCGATTTGCATTGACAAAGCAATAACGCTGTAGTATAATTAAAAGGAAGAAACATCGGTAAAGTCCCATGCATTTCAATCTAAACAGGGGGTTTTTATGAATACCAAACAGAACGATCCTGCAAATCGTGAAGTGTCAAAACCGACGCTTCGCCGTCTGCCGGTCTATCTTAATTATCTGAAAACACAGGCGGCTGCCGGAAAGAAAACGATTTCCGCAACCTCTGTTGCAGCTGCACTCGGACTCAATGAAGTGCAGGTGCGCAAGGATCTGTCAGCTGCCAGCAAAAGCGGCGGCAGACCAAAAACAGGATACAGTATTGCCAAACTGATTGCGGATCTGGAGGATTTTCTCGGCTATCGCAGCACGAAAGAAGCAATTCTGGTAGGTGTCGGACAGCTTGGCGGTGCATTGCTGTCCTTCAGCGGATTTGAAGCATGCGGTATGCGCATTGCGGCGGCATTTGACAATGATCCGCATAAGATCGGCACGGAAATTTCGGGCATCCGCATTTACAACATTCAGGATCTGCCCCACATCTGCAAGCTGATCCATGTACACATCGGCATCATCACCACCAAGCCCGAACAGGCACAGACGGTATGCAACACCATGCTTGAGGGCGGTATCCGTGCGATCTGGAATTTCTCCACCGCACACATCGAAACACCGGAAAATGTGATTGTACATAATGAAAATCTTGCTGTGTCGCTTGCCATGATCTCCCATGATCTGGAACAGGTCATGCAGCAGGAATCCGGAAAGGATGATTCTGAATGCTGAAATTTGCACCCATCTTCACTGACCATGCCGTTTTGCAGCGTGAAAAGCCCGTCTGTATCTGGGGAAGTTGTACGGATGATGCTGTGATCACCTTGCGGTTTGGGGATATTTCCTGTCAGAGTACACCTGCTGTAAACGGCAGATGGGAGATTTGTCTGCCCCCCCTTCCCGCCGGCGGACCATATACGCTTTCTGTTTCGGACGGAACGGATACACGCACGCTGTCCGACATTATGGTGGGCGAAGTATGGCTTTGCGGCGGACAATCAAATATGGAACTGAACCTCAAGGATGCAAACGGTGCACAGGACGCACTTGCATCCTGTGAAAACGCCAATGTCCGGCTCTATCATGTCTGCAAGCGCGGCTTCTTTGATGAGCAGTTCTATCAGGAGGAAGCCGATTCCTGTTGGAATCTTCCCTCTGCGCACACCTGCCCCTACTGGTCGGCGGTGGGATATTACTTTGCCCGTGAGCTTGCGCAGAAGCTGGGCGTAACGGTGGGGCTTGTGAACTGCAACTACGGCGGCACATCCGCAAGTGCATGGATGAGCCGTGAAATGCTCTCTGAAACTGCAATCGGCAGGCAATATTTAGAGGATTACGAAAATGGCACGGCGGGACTGACGGACGAGGAAGCTGACCGTGCGTATGACGAATATATGGAATACCATATCCTCTGGAACGAACGTGTAGCTGCGTGCTATGCGCAGGATCCTCACATGAAGTGGGGAAAGGTTCTGGAAATTTGCGGTGAAAATCGCTATCCCGGACCACATGCCCCGAAAAATCCCCTGCGTCCGCACGGACTCTATGACACGATGCTAAGCCGCATTACGCCATATACACTGCGAGGCGTACTGTATTATCAGGGAGAATCCGACGATCATCGGTTCGACGGCTACTACACGCTGCTGACCTCGTTGATCAGACAGTGGCGGAAAGATTTCCGTGATGAGGAACTCCCGTTTCTTCTGGTGCAGCTGCCGATTTACGGTGTGGATGACAATCCCGATCTGACGAACTGGTGCGGAATCCGTGAGGCACAGGAAGAGGTGTACCGCAATATCCGGAATACGGGACTTGCGGTGATCTTCGAATGCGGTGAATGGAACGAGATCCATCCGAAGGATAAGCATACACCTGCCCATCGGCTCTATTTGCAGGCACTTCATCAAGTATATGGATTGCAGACGGAGGATACCTGCGCACCCCTCCTTCGCTATGTCCTTCCTGAAAATGGAGGACTGCGGCTGTATTTTGACCATGCGGCATGCGGACTGGAAGCACGGGGCGAAGGCGGATTTGAGATATGTGGAACCGATGGCGTATGGCATGCGGCAAAGGCACAGATCAACGAGGACACGATTTTTGTACACAGTAAAGAAGTTCCTCACCCTGCGGCGGCAAGGTACGGCTGGCGGAATTTCATTGATGTAACTGTATTTGCAAAAAACGGACTGCCGCTTGCACCGCTGCGCACCAATAAGAAATATTAAAAAAGTCCTCACCTTTCGGCTATATAATGGGGGTTGTAGGGGGCGAAGCCCCCTACATGCGCCGAAGGCGCAATCCATAATAATAACATTAGTCCAGCCGTGCGCTGCAAGGCGCACTGGCTGGACAGGACTTTTTCGACAGACTGAAGTCCTCGCCTTTCGGCGAGGACTCAATTGGATTTTTCCATTTTAACAACGGTCTGCGCTTCCATCTTTTTCAGGACGCAGACGCTGACAATATGATCTTCCAGCAAAAACTGCATGAATGAAGCGTCACTGCAATTCGACACAATGCTGTCCCCCGCAATGACAAAACCGACCTCATGCAAAGGATGGGAGATCCCGATACCGATGGCTTTGACATAGGATTCCTTCAGCGTCCAGAATCGGGTGAACAGAAGATCCGGATTTTCTGCCGTCTGCAATGCGGCAATTTCCTGCGGTGTGCAGACACGCTGTGCGGTGCGTGGCTTATACTTGCGGATGCTCTCGCAGTCCACGCCGCATTCCACTCCCGAAAACAGACAAACCGCAAGTCCGCTGCAGTGGCTTAAATTAAAATGCAGTTCGGGATATTCCCGAAAAGACGGTTTTCCCATTTTTCCGAATGACAGCACGGGAGGTGCTTCCGGCACGGAAATGCCATATTCCCGTGCATATTGCGGCAGGCATTCCTGCAGCAGCCGATGTGCCGCTTCATGCTGCTCCTGCTTCAGCGTTTCGGAAATTGCAGCGGCATACAGTGCCCCCCATTCTGCGGGAAGCGGCAGACGATCACTCATGCTTCCGGCTGTTTCGGCTCATAGCCGTTTTTCTTCATATAGGAACGCAGGCGCAGATACGTTTCTTCGCTGATCACATGCTCAATCTTGCAGGCATCCTTTTCCGCTGTCACTTCATTGACTCCGAGGAACTGCTCGAAAAAGTCCGTGATGAGCGTGTGGCGTTCGTAAACCTCCACCGCTTTCTTCTCCCCTGCCTTGGTCAGCCTGATGGCACCATCCTCTGCAACTGAAATCAGCCCCTCCTCACGGAGAATGCGCATTGCACGGCTGATGCTCGCTTTGGTGTAGCCCAGCTCATTGGCAATATCCACAGAGCGGACATGGGCGTTCTTCTGGCGCAGTAAATATATGGTTTCGAGGTAATCCTCGCCCGATTCGTGTAAAGACATGACTCGCTCCTTTCCGCATCCACGATGCTTCAAGTGATGTATTATGTCTATTCTAACATACTTTACGCAAAAATGCAAGCCCGAATTTTTGATTTCTCGAAACAAAAGAAAAATTTATCGTTTTTCAATAAAAAACTCTTGACAAATGATATTTGATGTGCTATACTGTAACTACAAGGACAAAATACAGTGACTTGGGAGGCGAACAGTATGTATATCAAACTCATTCAGCCAAAAATGATAAAACGTCCGATGGACACGGACATTAAACTCCACATGGCACCGCCGCTTGGACTGCTTACCATTGTAAATATGGTTCGCAGAGAACATAAGGTTTCCCTTGAAAATGAGAATATTCAGAAAATCTGCTATGATGACAAACCCGATATTGTGGGAATTTCCGTCACTGTTGATACGCTGCCGAGGGCTGTGGAAATTGCCAAGCAATTCAGAAAGCAGGGCATTCCCGTTGTAGCGGGCGGAATCCACATCACAACAGCTACAGCATTCATTCCGCAGGACAGCTTTGATGTACTCTGCATCGGCGCGGCAGAAGGCACATGGCCGGATATTCTGAAGGATTATCACAACGGCTGTCTGCAAAAGGTTTACCGCTGCCAAAAGCCCCTTTGCGGTGCGGACATCGTTTCGCCCGCTTATGATACGATCAAGCCCGAGGAATACCTCTACTGCAATGTGGTGCACACAAGCCGCGGCTGTCCGTTCCGCTGTGATTTCTGCTACAACAGCGGAAGTGACCAGAAATATCTCAACCGTGAAATTGACGATGTGATTGCCGATATTAAGGCAGTCGGATCAAGGCATATTATGTTCATTGACGATAATTTTGCAGGAAATCCGCAGTGGACGAGGGCGTTTCTCAAAGCCATTACCCCGATGAAGCTTAAGTGGAATGCGGCAGTTTCCATCAATGCCGCCTACGATTCCGAGCTGCTTGACCTGATGAAGGAAAGCTGCTGTCAGGGACTGTTCATCGGGTTTGAAAGCATCAATCCTGATTCCATCAGCGATGTCCACAAGATACAGAACAAAACGGACAGCTACGAAAAGGCGATCAGGGCAATTCACGACCGCGGCATTATGATCAATGCAAGCCTTGTATTCGGGCTGGATGGTGACACGCCCAAAACCTTTGACGCTACGCTTGACTGGATCGTAAAAAACAAAATCGAAACCGTCACCTCCCACATACTTACCCCCTACCCCGGCACGGCATTGTATGACCGCATGAAGGCGGAGGGGCGCATTGTGACGGATGACCTGTCGCTGTACAATACGGCAAATGTTGTGTTCCGTCCTGCCAATATGACGGCGGAGGAATTGTATGACGGCTACATACGCATTTATAAGCAGATCTACAGCCTGAAGAATATCATCCGGCGCATGCCGGAACACAAGGATCAGCGGGCTGCCTATCTGGCATTCAATCTCCTGTACCGGAAATTCGGAAAGTTTTCCGACTTTCTTTGCAAATGCATTTCCTACAAACGCATCGGTATCTGGGGTGAAAAATTATCACGCTATCTGTAATTACCATATAAAGGAGGAATCCCCATGAATCCGGCACTTGATGTGCAGCATATTTCCAAAGCCTATGGCAAAAAACAAGCCGTGAACGATGTTTCCTTCCAGATCGGGGAGGGAGAAATTTTCGGTCTGATGGGCATGAACGGCGCAGGAAAAACCACCATTCTCCGTATGCTGGCTACGCTCCTGCATCCTGACAGCGGTGATGCATTCATCGCAGGGCACAGCATCACCAAGGAACCTGAGCTTGTGCGTGCGAATATCAGCTATCTGCCCGATGAAGCCGGCGCATACCGCAGCATGACGGGTCGAAAGTACCTGCAGTTCATTGCGGGTCTGTATTTCAAGGAAGATGCCGAACAAAAGGCTTGCGTGGCGCTTGGTGAGGAAATCTGCGGACTGGGTGACGCACTCAATCGCAAGATCAGCACCTACAGCCGCGGCATGACACGAAAACTGGTACTGGCAAGAACTGTAATGCCCAAACCACGCCTTGCGATTCTTGACGAACCGACAAGCGGACTGGATGTGCTCAATTCTCTGGACATCCGCAAGACCATACGCCGCTGTGCCGAGGAATATGGCACGGCATTCCTGCTTTCTTCCCACCACATGCAGGAAATTTCCACCACTGCCGACCGCTGTGCCATCATGAAGGACGGGGTATTCCTTGCGGAAGGCACACCGCAGGAACTGCTTGCAAAATATGAAGCAGTGACGCTTGAGGAAGTATTTGAAAGGGCGGTGACGGGCGTATGATGCATTTACTGAGAAAAGAACTGTCCGAGCTGATCAATAAGCAAATGCTGCTGGGACTTTTCGGAACACTCCTGCTCATCATCCTGATGGGTGTGATCATGACCAATACGGTTTCCGAATCTCTGGAAGTCAGCGGTGAACTGCATATCGTGGACATGGATGATACGGATTTTTCAAAACAGATCCTCTCCGCACTAAAGGAGGACGGATACACGATAGAAACCTGTGAGAAGAGTGATGACCTTGCACAGCTCATGGATTCGATGAAATGGGATGAGGCTGCCATTATCACGGAAGGCTTTACCAAGTCCGTTCTGGAGGAGAAAAGGGCGGGAGAAATTTACAATGTATCGGCACTGAAATCCACGACCTCCATGAGTGCAATGCTGGCGGAAAACACCAGTGCGGATGCCATCACTGAAAAAGTGCAGGAACTGCTGATGGAACAAACACTGGGCGACAATATGGAGTTTCTCGCCGAACCGGTCACAAGCACTCCCTTCACAGTGGCAAACGGCAAGGAAGCGCAGGTAAACAGCTCCCTGCTGGTCAGCTCTCTGTCCCTGTTTGACAAGCTTATGCCGCTGGTGCTGTTTATGCTGATCGTGCTGACCTCACAGACGATCATCACAGCTGTTGGTGCAGAGAAATCCGATAAAACACTGGAAACGCTTCTCGCTTCCCCCGTACCGAGGGGACACATCATCGGTGCAAAAATGCTTGCTGCGCTGATCGTAGCGGTCATCTATGCAGTAACCTATGGTGTGGGATTTCTGGTGACGATGGTTCTGACGGTAAGCGGAACCGGTGAAAATGTAGATCTTGGAGAAGCTGTTACGGGTATGGCGCAGATGGCACAGGCAACAACGGCACTGGGACTGCAGATTCCCATGTGGGGATGGGGGCTTGTGATCGTACAGCTGATGCTGACAATTGGAATTGCACTGATGTCGTCCATCATTCTGGGTGCATTGGTGCAGGATGCCAAAGGCTCACAGACAGCAAGTCTGCCGATATTGGTATGCGCGATGTTCCCCTACATTCTGTCAATGGTGTCCGATATCCGACATATGGAGGGGATGGCGCAGATCGTGATGTATGCCATTCCGTTTACGCACACATTTGCAGCAACCTCCTGTCTGCGATTCCACGACATGCCGCTGTTCTGGGGCGGCCTTGCCTATCAGGCAGTATTCCTCATCGTTATGACGGCATTGGCACTGAAGCTGTACCAATCGGATATCCTCTTTATCGGAATGCCAAAGCGCCGAAAAAAGAACGAAACATAAGTAATCCTGATAAAAAGAGGGCGATGCATGTGCATCGCCCTCTCTGTTTTTATTTACTGTTTGCACGCTCCAGCCATGCTACTGCAACATCCAGTGCATCATACAGCGTATCACGCTCGGAAGTCTTGGTGATCGCTTCAATGGGACTGAGCTTTTCATCCGTGGACATCTGGTAAAGACGAATCTTCTGGGATACGTCAACACCTTCCTCGGTCTGCTTCTTGTCGATCTGCATCCAGACAACATAGTCATCGCTCATATAGCCGAAGTAAATTTCGTCACCCTTACGAACCAAGGGGTATCCCTTATAAGTCATGAATTTGGATTCCATACCGGCTCCTTTCTCATTGCGGATGTTTACCGCCATGTCGTAGTAAATTCTTCATTCGTATCAAAAATATCAATATTTTGCGCAATTGCATCCAGACAGGAAGAACGTGTCTTGTAAGTCGGCTGACCGTTGATGGCTACCATCAGGTTCAGATTATCCAGCTTATAAAATTCAACCTTTACGTTTTCTTCGCCATCCTGTGTCGTCACATGGATATAGGCATCCGCTTCACGGTCAGGTTTTTCTCCCTCCAGATACAGCTCCTCGCCGTAAATGTACAGCATGAAGCGATAGAACTGACGGAAACGCTCGGTATCACATGCCTTGCCATCCTTGGTTACTTCATATTCATCCTTATCGCCCTCACCCTTGAAGCTGATCGACTTTCCATTTGCCGATACATCAAGTGTGGCAATATCCCAGACATAGGTGTTGAGGATGTTTGCCGAAGTAATGTCTCCCGGTTCCATCGTTGCCCACACGGCATTGTCCACAGAAATACCATACAGCAGATCCACACCGTCAAAATAAGCGTAGTAGCACTCAAGACCCGTGGATTCCTTGGTGTAGGTATTGCCGAAATACAGAGAATAGGACTTTCCGCCGCTGCATTTCATGGTTACCGTACAGAACGGTTCCATGATGCCGGCATCCGCAAGCTGTGCATCCGTCGGATGAATCGCAACTACTTCCGAAGCGGACAGACCAAACATGCCATTTGTCACGTCCACGGATTTATCGGGCGTAAGATAGGCAAATACCGGCTCACGCATAACATGCGCTGCAACTGCGCCGCCCGCGGATTCCTCGTTTTCATCATTCTCATATTCCAGATAGATGTCATAATCCAGATCCTCACGCTGGATGCGCACCGATTTTACAATCGGATAGTCGCCCTCCGCAGGTTCTTCCAGTACTGTGGAAGAAACAAAGAAATTCAGTTCCTTCCTGTAGTTGGACATCAGAGAGGATTTCACAAGATATACGTCATCCTCCACCAGAGCATAGGTATAGATATTATCCAGCGGCGATTCCATTCCGATCGCCATACTGAATTTTGCACCGTCCGCATAATGCATGGTGATCTTCGCATCCGGATCTGCCAGACCATACTTTGCAAGATCCGCTGCATTCTCCTCCACCAGCTGATACGCCGAAAGGTCACTGGCATTGTTTGCAAGTGTGGAGAGCAGATTGTTGCTGACCGGAATATCCTCCAGACCCTTAATGCTGTACACGGCACTCTCGGTTTCTGTTTCTTCGGAAATCCGGTAAACCGTAAAGGTGTCAACGCCCTTAACATCCACCTGCGTCAGATCGTCAACCAATGATGTGTTCAGAGGAATCAGAGCATCCGCATCCGTTGTACCCACATTGCCGGAATCATCACTGCCGGAAGGGGGATCCGTCTTCTGATTGCGAAGCAGCAGGGCTGCGGTCAGTCCGCCGCCCAGAAGTACAAGTGCAGTTACACCTGCAATCAGACCCTTGACGGTTTTAGACATACCGCCGGCCGTTTTCTGCTTTTCCTGTTCCGGTGACGGCTCGGCAAAAAATGTGTCCATTCCTGCCTGCAGATCGTCATCCTGTTCCTGCATGCTCTGCTTTTCTTCGTTGCTCATCGATTCTTTCTCCTTATAAATACCACAATACCAATCACAACCACAATGAACGGGATTGTATACAGCACTACATTAACTGCATTGAGCTGTGCCTGTTCAATGGCAATGGTGGATTTGGACAGATCCTTCTGGGAGATGATCAGTCCGTCGCCCTTGCCGGTCATGGTATTGATCGCACTCATCAGGTATTCTGCATTGTTATACGCGGTATCCTGCATGATATAGTAGTCAGTCAGCATCATGGAACCAATTGCCATGATATTGCTTTCGATAACATTGTCATCTGCGTCCCTATCCCTTCTCATGGACACAGCGGCAATCGTCTGTGCGCCGTCGGGATCGGTATCTTTAGCCTCATCGGCACCAAGCTCACGCAGATATACGGATGGGGATGTCTGGAGCAGTGCAGAGGTAATGCCGCTTGTCTTGCTCTCCCACAGAAGGGTGATCGGACGGCAGAACGGTGCCGGAATCGGCAGACTGGTATTTGCCATATTTGCACTGTAATCCGCATTGGTAATGGATGCCAGCGGTACACCTGCCTGCACCTTCTGACCATTCATGGCAATGCCCACAACCTGTGCAGCACTCTCATCGCTTTCAATAGCAACGGTCTTTTCCACCTGAATACCCCATGATGCAAGGAAATTATCAAGATTGGGCGTGTTTGACTGGGAAATGTCCGCAAAGTAGATCAGATCACGCTCATACTTGCCGTCATTGTGGAGGAATTTGGAAAGCTTCTCAATTGAATCCTCCGTCAGATCATTCACAGGTGCCGGCAGAACGAGCATATCATAAACTGCGGGATCCAGAGCATCACCGTAAAGGTCGATCTCTGTAATATCGTAGCCGTTCTTCTTCAGGGTCTGTTCGAACATCGCTACAGAATAGGCATTGTTATTGGGATTGAACAGCGGCTGTCCGTTTGCCAGTGCCAATACACCCACGTTCACGGGGTCTGCATCGGTAACATACATCAGTGCGGATGTCAGATCCTGCTCGCCGGTGAATGCGGTAATACAGTCCTCAAGGCTGTAATAGCCGTAGTTTGCGTAATAGTAATACTTTTCCTGATCGTAGGTGAACATATTGTCCACGTTTACCACACGCATTTTGGTATTGTCAGCTGCATTTGCAATGACAACGTCACCCGTTACCAGAGTACCGCTGTAATTTGCCTGATAAGCATTGACAACATCGGGATTCTTCGTGGGATCAACATAGGTCAGATTGATCTTGTCAGAATACTGCGTGTACTTCTGCAGGATCTCCTGCACCATCTTCAGGTAGGTGCCACTGGTCTTGAAGTTGCTCTCGTCCATCAGAACGGTAAAGTTTACTTCCTGATCAAGCTTCTTCACATATTCAATGGTATCATCGGAGATCTCATACATTGCGCTCTCTGTCAGGTCAAGCTTGATGGGGTATTTCTCCACCAGCATGCTTACCAGCAGGTTAACTACCACCACAATCGCAACCACGACTGCTGTAATTGCGGTCGCAAGTCCGCCGTACTTGAACTTCTTGATTGCCGCAACGCTCATCTTGCGGGATTTCTTCTCTTGTGCGGGAGCTGCACTCTCCGCTGCTTCGGAAGCAGCAGCTTCCTGAATATTTTCCTTTTCAATATCAGCCATCTTACTGCCTCCTTAGCTCCAGCGTCTCTTTTCAAACACTCTTACTGTAAAGAAATTGAACAGCACAGCGCAGCTGACATAGAACAGAACGCTGGAGAGGTTGAAAATACCGCAGGTAAATTCATAATAACGGGAATAGAAAGACATGTCGTACAGGAAATTCTGAAGCCATGTCACGCCAACGGAAGATGCAATGACATCAATCATGTACAGCAGCATCAGACATACAAAGCCGCCGACAGCCGCAACCACCTGATTTTCCGTCAGGGAAGAAATAAACACGCCCACTGCACAGAATGCGCCGCCAAGCAGCAGCAGTGCAAGAAAATTGGACAGCAGTGTCAGCCATGCAACTGTACCGAACAGACTCAGGATCAGTCCGTAAACGAACACAACGCTGATGCCGATGGTGTAGAGTGTCAGTGCGGCAAAATATTTGCCAAGCACGATGGATGTCAGTGATACGGGGGCTGTGAGCAGTCCCTGTTCAGTTTTCTGCTTCTTTTCCTCACTGAACAGACGCATGGTCAGAATCGGAATGAGGAAGATGATTACCAGAAAGAGGTTTGCAAACATGCCCGACATATTGGTCGAACCCATCGCCAAGGTGTTGATGGAGAAGAAATAACCGGCAAATACATAAAATACTGCAAGGAATACATAGGCGATGCCGGATGTAAAAAATGCGCCTATTTCACGTCTGTAAATTGCACCCATTATGCCTTTGCCTCCTTATTTTCATTCGTGATATTTTCACCCATGGTGATCTTGAGGAAGATGTCCTCAAGCGTCATTTCCATGGTGCGCAGCATCAGGATATTCCAGCCGTTCTCACGAACCACACGGTTGATCTCACGGCGAACATCAACGCCCGGCTCCGCTTCCAGTTCATACTCGAAAATACCTTCCTCACGCTCCATATCCGCACGGACATACTTGAGGTTTTCGATAGCACGGATCGCCTGCAGCACCTCTGCCTTCGGGCCGTCAATGCGAACGATCACACGATGGTCGGTGGTTACCTTATTGGAAAGGTTGGTTGCGGTGTCATCCGCTGCCACAACGCCCTTGTTGATGATGATCACACGATCACATACTGCCTGAATTTCGGACAGAATGTGGGAGGACAGAATTACCGTATGGTTCTTGCCCAGACGCTTGATGAGCGTGCGGATGTCAATGATCTGCTTCGGGTCAAGGCCTACGGTCGGCTCGTCCAGAATCAACACCGGCGGATTGCCGATGAGCGCCTGCGCCAGACCTACACGCTGCTTATAACCCTTGGAAAGGTTCTTGATCAGACGATTTTCCACGTCCTTGATCTTGCAGAGCGTGCAGACATCCTTCAGATGGGATTTTCTGGGAAGCTTGCACTTCTTCAGATCATATACAAAATTCAGGTATGCCTTCACGGTCATATCCAGATAAAGCGGCGGAATCTCCGGCAGGTAGCCGATGTAGGACTTTGCCTTGATCGGATCCTCCAGAATATCCACGCCATTGATCAGCGCCTGTCCGGATGTGGATGAAATATAGCCCGTGAGCATGTTCATGGTTGTAGATTTACCCGCACCGTTCGGTCCGAGAAATCCCAGAATCTGGCCATCTTCAACCGTAAAACTAATATTGTTTACGGCTTTCTTGTCGCCATAATGCTTCGTCAGATTTCTGACTTCAATCATGCGAAATAGCCTCCTTTTGTGAAAAACTTATTTTATTTCGGAACTTTTCGTCTTATCCGCAAAGCTCCTAAAACGTTTACGCATTTTTACTATAACAAAGCTTTGTGTCAACCAAGTGACAGCAAAGCGAAATTTATTCCGGCTGCATCCCATATGTCCGTGCGATTTCCAGATCCTTATGCATCTGCGCCGTCAGCGCCGCAAGCGAATCAAACTTCCGCTCGGGACGGATAAAGCCCAGAAGTGCAACGGGAATCGTTTTTCCGTAAAATTCACCCTTCGCACCGATGACGTAGGTTTCCGCAAGCGGTCTGCCGTCATACTGCACCGTGGGTTTTCTGCCGACATTCGTAATGGACGGATACGAAACACCATCCAAAACTGTGCGTGACGCATACACGCCGAATTTCGGGACAAGCTGCCCCTGTGCAAAGACCTGATTCATCGTCGGAAAACCAATGGTACGTCCAAGCTGTGCGCCATGCACGACCTCCTGTGCGATGGTATAGGGCGCACCGAGCAGCTTTGCTGCATGAGAAACCTCACCGCTGTGCAGAAGCTCACGGATTCGGCTTGAAGAAACGGTTTCACCGTCCACACGCACGGCTTCGGCAAGCTGTACCGCAAATCCGTACTGTTCTCCAAACCTGCGCAGATCCTGCACATTCCATGCCGCATTCCTGCCAAAGCGAAAATCCTCGCCGCAGCAGACATATCCTGCGGAAAAACGATGCACGAGAATTTTTTGCACAAATTCCTCCCCTTCCATATCGCAGACCTCTGCAAAGGGATGGTGGGAGATATGTTCCATACCGCATTCACGCAGCATGGCGCATTTTTGTTCCGTGGGATAGAGATAATCAAGTGCAGCATCATGCTTAACACCAATGGATTCCGTTGCAAATGTAAAAACCGATGGTCTCATGCCGTTTTCCTTCTGTGCAAGCACAAGCTCCAGCACACGGCGGTGTCCGAGATGTACACCGTCAAAAAGACCGAGTGCAACGGCTGAAGGCATCAGTGAAATTCCCACTGTATCACCTCGTTATTGTTCTTTCGGGGCGCAGAGGTTGCGCTCCACGCGCAGGCAATCCTGCGCTGTATCAATGACGGCAGTGCCGAGAAAACCGTCAGGAGTTCCGTATACTGCATACCGCTGCGCATCCGTCAGCTGACGTTTGAACTGAGAAAGTCCCAGTTTTACGCCATTGCGGTAGTGCTGCGTCTGCTTTTCGCTGAGCCGGATCTTCGGCAGACTTTCAAACACCTCCGCAATCGGAATAAGCGCATCCGCAAGGCGGCCTTCCTCCGCAAGTGTCTGAATCTGCTCAAATGTCAGGCATTTTTCGATGGGCAGACCATTGGACATGGTTCGTCTGAGCTGCGTCATCACTGCACCGCATCCGAGAACCTGTCCGAGATCGTGCAGGATGGTGCGGACATACACGCCCGTACCGCAGCGGATCTCAAGCGTTCCCTCGCCTGTTTCCGCATCAAATGCAGTCAGCGTGACCGCATCCACATGCACCTGTCTTGCCTTGCGTTCCACGGTCTTTCCCTGTCTTGCAAGCTCATAGAGCCGTTTGCCGTCCACGGAA
>SVNQ01000036.1 GCA_015066865.1 Ruminococcus sp. | reverse complement strand
GATTCTGCTGACTGCCGAGGAGCTGCGGACGCTCGATTTTTCGGAGATTATGAAACATATTGATTAGGAGGAACAACCATGTGTGCATTATTTGGATACCTTGACTGCGGAAAGAAAATTCCGCACAGGACTTTGCAAAAGCTGGTGCAGGCACTGGCAAATGCCTCGGAAGAACGGGGCGATCATGCAAGCGGCATTGCCTACAAAAGCTGCGGAAAGCTGACGATATATAAGCGTCCCCGTCCGGCTCACAAGATGAAATTCCGTATCCCGAAAGGCACGACCGCTGTGATGGGGCCGTTTCACCACGCAGGGCGATCAGAAGAAGAATTACAACAATCACCCTTTTCATGGGAATGCTGGACGTGAATTTGCCCTCGCTCATAACGGCGTGCTGTACAATGACAGAGAACTTCAAAAAGAAAAACAGCTCCCCAAAACGCAGATTGAGACCGACAGCTATGTTGCTGTGCAGCTGATTGAGCGTGAGGGGGAGCTGAATTTTGAGAGTCTGCGGAGTATGGCGGAGGAGGTTCGGGGAAGCTTTACATTCACGATTCTGGACGAGCGGAACAACCTGTATTTTGTCAAGGGTTCGAGTCCTCTGTATCTCATTTACTTCCCGGATTTCGGGCTTTATGTGTATACCTCGACTGCGGGGATCATGCACAAGGCGTTGAAAGTGGTGTCGCTGAATCATCTGAATTATGAGGTGATTGCGGTGGAGGATGGGGAGATTTTGAGAATTACCCCAAGTGGCAGTTTCAAGCGTGATACGTTCACGCCTGTGCCTGCTTACAGCTTCGGCAGATATTCGGGGAGCATCTTCGGGTGGGAGGATGAATATCCCGAAAGAACGGATGATTATGCAATTCTGCTTGAAATGTGCGGGTATTTCGGGGTGACTCCGGAGGAAGTGCGTCGGCTGATTGATCTGGGATTCTCGTATGATGAGATTGAGATGATGCTGTGGGAGCCGTCGGTGTTGGAGGGGGAGTTGGAGATGGCGGGGATGTAGTGTCAAGTCGTCAACTTGGAATTGTATGAAAAATGTATCCCCGGGTTGCAGCTCGGGGATATTGTCTGGAATATGATTCACGAAAGATTGGGAAAACGCTACTCCAATGTCCCCAACAGCTTCTCCAGCACCGCCGCAATGCGTTTCTGCTCGGCGAGGGGCGGGAGTGGGATAGGGATTTTGTTCATTCTATCCTGATTAAGTTTAGGCTGTGCAGAGCCTGTTACATACGGAACCAAGCTGATTGCGTTAATATAATACATAACAAAATCTAAATAGTTCTCAATATAGCAGTCTAAAACATGAGCATGATTGTTTACCCAATACTTTCCGTCAGCCATAAAAGCTATGGGGGTGCTACGACTTAATAGATTTGCTCCGTCCTCACCAATAAGCAACAATCTTTTGTCAAAAAGGTATTCCTCTACCTTATCTATTACTCCAGAAGCACCATAGTAATCATAGACTTTTTTTAGTTTCTTTCTATCTGCAACTGATACAGGGATTCGCTCAGAATCACGATTCCACATTATTTCTCCCAACCTCACCCACATCCAATTCTGTGGAATCTCAAAAGGTATCTCATCGGTAGATATAGGCGGCAGTGGCTTTTCCTTTTTGAGCTTGCCTTCCTTGATTAGCTTTTGTTTCTCCACCTGTATCTGCTGATAAAGCTCCTCGGCAGTACCGTCGCTTTCAAGCTGTTTTGTGAGCTTGCCCTGAATGCCTGCGGTAATGAGTTTGGCTTTGAGTATCTGCGAATCTGCGGAGTATTTCTCCTGTGCCTTGTCAATGGTATCGAGTAAACTGAATATCTCCTCAACTCGCTCAACTATACGCTTTTGCTCTGCGAGGGGTGGGAGGGGATATAAAAACTTTGATAGATTTTCAGCTGCTAAATTTGGCTGTGCTGTACCGCTATCATATTTCTTGATTTCAAGAGGAAACATTGTCGAATCGAGCCACAACATTTCATAATTTCCAAGTGTTTCTTTTTCTGTAAAAAATCTTGTAATAACTAATGAAGAAGCGATTGCACCTTTTTCAAAAGGATAGCGTCCATGTTTACCTAATGAACCTCTAATGCATATTGCTATGTCATCTTTCATTAGTTTACCATTTCCTAATCGCTCATATTGTTCATCACTTAAGCAAAGAAGGTTATCGTCTACTTCAACGCTTTTTCCGTTCAAGTTCAATGCACTTATAAATGGGATACCTTCTTTTTTTAATGAAGATTTTGCAGGATAATTCTTACCTCTATCTCCGTTTATTATTACACAAACATTTGAAAATCGCACCCATTTCCAATTACTCGGAATCTCAAAAGGTATTTCATTAGCCGATATTTCAGGCAAAGGCTTTTCCTTTTTTATCTTGCCCTCTTTGATAAGAGCCAGCTTTTCAGCCTGTATCTGCTGATATAATTCCTCCGCCGTACCGTCACTTTCAAGCTGTTCTGTCAGCTTGCCCTGTATGGCAAGGTCAAGGATACGGCTTCTTAACGCTTTTGTATCAATCAAGGCTGATCCCTCCAAGTATCTCCCGCAGAGAAGCGAGGGCGTGATTGATCACGTCCGCCTGTACCTGCATATCGTCAATGATCTCATCAACAGAACGCTCGTCCTCCTCGGTAAAGTCAATCCACTTGAAATTCAGATCCTCACGCTGATGGACTTCCTCCGCTGTGAAGCATCTCCATCTGCCGTTGGGGTTTTCTTCAGTGCAGGTGGGCTTTCTGTCCTGCATATGACCCGCACAGTAACACTCCACAAATTCATCAAGATGTGTTCTTGTCATGGGCTTTGTCGCCAATGTGTGCTTGATGTCCGTGCGGTAGTCGTAGACCCAGATCTCCTCCGTGGGCTTGCCCTTTTCAAAGAACAGCACGTTTGTCTTGACACCGTTTGCGTAGAAAATTCCGGTCGGCAGTCGGAGAATCGTGTGCAGATTGTAATTCTTCATTAGCTTGTCACGGACTTTCTTTGTTGCACCGCTGTCCGTCAGAACGCTGTCAGGAAGCACCACGCCCACACGTCCGCCCGTTTTGACAATGGACATGATATGCTGCAGGAAGTTCACCTGATTGTCGGATGTCTCTATGAATCCACGCCCGTCAAAGTCAATGGCAACGCTTCCCTGCGGTCTTGTGCCGAAAGGGGGATTTGTAACTACCACATCGAACATCCTATCCGATTGATCGAGCAGAGAGTCCTGATATATGATCGGGCTTTTCTTTGTGCCGATGTCATGCAGATACAGATTCATCGAAGCCAACGTTACGACGAGGGATGTATTGTCCGCACCGAACAGAGCGTTATTCTTGAGGAATTTCTGCTTGTCGGAATCCTTGCTCTGCTTCTTCATATGGTCGTAAGCCGCCAGCAGGAAACCAGCCGTTCCGCAGCAGGGATCGGCAACGGTTTCTGTGATCTTCGGATCAATCACGTCCACGATCGCCTTGATGAGTGCTCTGGGTGTGAAGTACTGACCAGCACCGCTCTTCTTGTCCTGACCGTTCTTTTCGAGGATACCTTCATAGATCGCTCCCTTGAAGTCACCGTCCATGAGATACCAGTTCTCCTCCGATACCATATCGAGAACTTTTTTGAGCATAACCGGACGGTCGATCTTGTTCGCCGCCCTTGTGAAGATCGTGCCGATCAGACCCTTCTCATCGGAGAGCGTTTTCAGGATTCCCTCGTACTTCTTGACGAGATCGTCGCCGTTCTCCTTGACCAGAGCTTTCCACTTGCAGTCCTCCGGAATGGAGCTGCCGAGTCCGTATTCTTCCTTTTCATCGTCCATCTTCAGGAACAGGATGTAGGTGAGCTGGGTGATATAATCCGTAAATCCGACACCTGCAGAGGACATGACATTTGCGATGTCCCAGACTTTTTTGAGAAGTGCCGATTCTGTTTTCTGATTTGCCATATTTTAAGCCGCCTTTAGTAATATTCTTGATAATGCAGTCATTTCCTCGGAGAAGCTGACAGGCTTTCCGAATGCACGGATCCCCTGTCTCCAGAGGTCGGTGTTGATTTCGTTCAGCTCTGCCGGCGTGATCGCACCGTCATTGACGATGTATTCGGCGATCTGCCGCATGACATTGATCTGATCCTCGGAAAGATCACGCTGTGTCTGACCGCAGTACAGGTTGAAACGCTGCACAAAGCCATTCATAAGGCTTGTCAGCTTATCGTTTTTCTTGTATGCGTAACGTACCAGCTGAATGAGGTTTGTGAGAGCCTTTGCATTGGCTCTGGTATCGAAGTCGTCAACGCTGGACGGATCGAGCGTTCTGTAATATTTCCACAGATGCGAAGCCTTGAAATGACTGCTCTGCGACAGCAGCCTGTCACGGAGGTCAATGAGCATCGACTGCGTGATCAGTGCATCTTCCGAATTATAGAGGATACGAAGTGCCTCGATACTATCCTTGTTATCGTTGAGATATTGCTCAAACTTCTCGGTATAAGATCTGGCATCCTCCAGCTTGAAGCCTGCACTGATGAGCGCATCGGGATCTTCTTCCGTTGTCAGAACATAACCCTGACGAAGCTCAAGCAGCTTCTTTCTTGCCGGAATATTGCTGATGAGCCTGTCGATCAGCTGCATACGGACCATATTCGCATCGGATGGACTGTTGTACGGTGGGAGATGTCCTTTTTCAAGGGCTTCCTGTATCGAAGCCGCAATATCTTTCGGCGAGAAGCCGAAGCTGTTGATGAAATATTCCAGATGATGCCCGAAGAATCGATTATCCTTGTAGCGTCTGTGAATGATTGAACAGTAATCCATAAGAAGTGACAGATTATCATCACTCAACTCATTATGCGAAAGATGCTCCAGAAGCTGTTCAAGCGTGAGCCTTTTCCCACTGGAACCGGGGCCGGAACCCGATCCGGGTATGTTCTTTTCATGTTCCGTCACCCCGACCGCATCCACGATGAAGTAACAATCCTTACCGTCAGCGTTTGGGGTGACTTCTCGCAGCTTGTCTTCGGTGATGACTCTGCATCCTCGCCCTTTCATCTGCGTGTACAGTACCTCGGACATGACATCCTTCATAAACATGACAATTTCCAGAGGCTTTACATCCGTGCCAGTTGCAACGAGGGTAACGGTGACTGCGATCCGGAAGTCCTTTTCGTTTCTCAGATCACGGATCAGCGCATTGGAATCATCGGAGGAGTAGGTGATCTTCTGTACGAAATGCTCCGGCACTTCTCCGCCCTCAAATTCGCAGCCGAATACATCTTTGACTGCTTCTACAATTTCAGAAGCATGATGATCGTTCTTGGCGAAAATCAGGGTCTTAGGTATGTGTTCCCACGACTTGGCACGTTCGGGATAGAGATCGGTATAGATCGCATTCTTGAATACTTCCAGCACCTTGCGGATCTGCTGTCGATTGACGATGGATCTGTCAAGCAGATTCTTATCATATTCCTTGCTGCTGTCGATCGCATATGAGGTTTCAGCATGGGTTCTTCTTGCTGTTTCTGTGACAGTTGTTCCCTTATCAAGAGTCCCTCCATGCTCGGTAACCTCCGTAGCGATCCGATAGATACGAGCCTGTACATTGACCCCGTCAACGACTGAGCGTTCATATGTATAGTTCTCTACAACATTCTGATTGAAATATGCATATGCTTCCGGAGTGGGCGTTGCAGTGAGTCCAAGTATATTCGCACCCTTGAAGTAATCAAGGACAGCCTTCCACTTTCCATAGATGGAGCGATGGCATTCATCGACTATGATGAATTGGAAATAATCCGGAGGTATGGTCAAATTTCCGCCAAGCTTAACAACTGTGTCGTCGTCCTTTTCTTCGGATTCGGCAAGACGTTCGTCTTCTGCATCCTCATCGTCGTCATGCAGCACTTGTCCCGTCATGACAGCATACAGCTTCTGAATCGTGGAAATGACAATATCTCCCTTCAGATCATCTTCATGCTTAAGCCTTTTGATGTCATAAAGGGTATTCATTTCCTTCTTATTCTCTGTCATGCTGAACTGACTGAACTCGCTTTCCGTCTGTCTTGCGAGGTTATTTCGGTCAACAAGAAAGAGTATCCTTCTTGTCGAGGTATAATTAAGCAGACGATAGCTTGCAAGACAAGCAAGATAGGTCTTGCCGCTGCCGGTAGCCAATACTGCCAGATTCTTTTTCTGTCCATTTTTCACGGATTTCTCAAAATTGAGTTCTGCATTGTACTGGCAATCCCGGAGTGTCTGCTTTTCAAGCTTGGGCAAAGCACCGTATTCAGAAGATTGTTTTATGAGACGAAGCATTTCCTTTGGAGTATGGAAGCTGTCGATCTCGATATATTCATCAGCATCTGACAGAAGATTTTTGAAGAGTATCTTCTCACCATTGGACAGATATACAAGCGGAATAAAGCCATCTTCCCATAAACCATACCACGAAAGCGGTGTACGGGCATAGTTTTCGGCCTGGGACTCAACAGCTTCTCCGAGCGAATGATCGACTCTCTTGGCTTCCAGAACGGCGATAGCCTTATTATCAATAAAAAGCAGGTAGTCGCTCTCCTTGTTTCCCTGTGTCAACGCTTCTCTGATCGCAGAAGCTGTCTGTGGGACATACTCCGCCCTATCAACAACATACCAGCCGGCTCTGTTGAGCTTTTCGTCAATTTTAACACGAGCTTTTTCTTCTGGGAGCATACCTATACCACCTTTCGGAAGATATTATACATAATTATATTATATTATATCACATTTTAACAAAAATCGCAACAGATCACTGCAAAAATCTCATATTTCATTCGAGAAGGGGAAAGTACAAAGAACAGCGGTGATTATAAAAAATCCAGCTCCATTTCGGAGCTGGAAATGATATGGAACAGCCTTAAAGGTTTCTTCGTGTGATTTTTCGTGTGACTGGCACTGCATTTTCGTGTGATTCTATGCAGTTTCAGCGTCACACACGCAGTTCTGACTGCGTGTACATAAATAACAAAAAAGCCTGTATATAGCGTTTTTGCTAAATACAGGCTTTTTGTTTTGGCGGACAGAGAGGGATTCGAACCCTCGATACGCTATTAACGTATACACGAGTTCCAGTCGTGCGCCTTAGACCAGCTCAGCCATCTGTCCGTAAATATTTAATTTGTCAGCTTGGAAAGCGATGGTGCGAGTGACGGGACTTGAACCCACACGTCGTTTCCAACACTAGCACCTCAAGCTAGCCTGTCTGCCTATTCCAGCACACTCGCAATAGGTCGCTTTCGCAAACTGCCTTATTATTATATCATGAATTTTCAGTTTTGTCAAGTACAAAATTTGAGATATTCCGTCAAAAGTTTATGCACTTTTTTGTGCGAAATTACAACTATCCTTGTTGAAACGGAAGGTGCATCCTCCTTTTACAGAAGAATGCACCTTATTCCGTGCGTGTTACTGAATCTGCGTGATGATCAGATGTGCAGAAACAGGACGTGTTCCGCCGGCGAGGGGTGTCAGATTAAGCGGTGACACATTGTCTTCAGGATTGCGTACCGTCAGGACGGAATCAGCAGCAGTTGTTGTCACAAGGGACATTCCCACGATCTGGGAAGTTCCCGTGGCTCTACCGACTACCGTATAATCCAGATTCTCTCCGTTCAATGTCAGAATCAGCTGACCCGACTCGTCAGTACTTGCGAAGAACAACACCTGATAAGTGCCGACTTCTGCCAAATTGAACGAATCATCGCTGATTCTGGTAATTCCCGTGCCGCTGTTCGGCCCATCTTGCGGGAAGCTTACATCTGCTCCGGGATCAACCGGCTCAAGATTGTCAAGCGGCATCAGTGCATAGAAATCCGCAAATGCCAATGCACTGCCTGCAGGTCCCTGCGGACCTTCGGGTCCCTGTGGTCCCGTTGCTCCGACAGGACCCCGCGGACCAGTTTCGCCGACAGGACCCTGCGGACCTGTTGCACCGACAGGCCCCTGCGGACCAGTTTCGCCGACAGGACCTTGCGGACCTGTTGCACCGACGGGACCTTGCGGACCAGTTTCGCCGACAGGACCCTGCGGACCTGTTGCACCGACGGGACCCTGCGGACCAGTTTCGCCAACAGGACCCTGCGGGCCTGTTGCACCGACGGGACCCTGCGGACCTGTTGCACCGACGGGACCCTGCGGACCTGTTGCACCGACGGGACCCTGCGGACCTGTTGCACCGACCGGGCCGGGAGGACCTGTTGCACCGACCGGGCCGGGAGGACCAACGGGACCTTCCGGACATACAATGCAGTCACAGTTATTTCTTCGGCAGCAGTAGTGTTCATCGGAATTATGATTACAGCTGCAATTGCCGCTGAATGCGTTTTGTCTGTTCATGATTCTCCTCCAGTCTTTCAATGCGGTACCTGAAAAAGTACCTACCATATTATATGTATGCGAATGACAAATGTTACCGGTCAGAATGAAGCACAGAACGACACAATTGTATTTTCTGCTGGCAGCAGCGTTTCACAAAAAGGACCGAAAAAATGCAGACGATCTGTGATCGTCTGCATTTTTACTTTATTTATAAACAACCTTTTCAAGCACAACCTCGCCCTTGTCGAGCTGCACCACTTTACCATTTTCATCCGTGGTCATGTAGTTGTAAATCATAATCTCCACGCTCATCGCCGATTCCGGTACTTCGATGTCCAGAACCAGCATGCCGTTTTCATCGAACGGATGTGTTCCGAGCTGTGTGGTGTCATTATGCACCCATATGCCCATTTTGCCCGTTTCCTCATTTTTCACTGTCGGATCCCAGTAGCCGTATGCAAGCTTGAGGTTGTTTCCTGCCTCTGCGGAAAATGTGCAGCGGACGGTTTTGCCGCCCAGACCGTTTTTCAGCTTCCACTGTCCGGCTTTGGTTTCCCAGAAGCCCACCACATCTTCAATAACAGGCGGTGTTCTCCAGACCAGAAGCTGCTTTTTGAGCATTGCAAGATCAAATGCGCTGATCACGCCATCCTGCGTCATATCCGCATTGGCAGCGGTAATTTTTGCCGCTTTTTTAGCCAGCAGATAGTCGCCCAGCAGACGCACGTCCGCATCATCCACACTGCCGTCCGTGTTGACATCCCCCATCAGAAGGTCATCTTCCGTATGCAGTTCAATCTGCACCACCGACAGCGCAGGCAGAGAAAGCGTAAAGCTGTTGTTCTTGATGCTGTCCACGGTTTCAAGCAGCTTGATCTTACTGGAATCGCCCGTAATGCCGTAAACCTTAGCAGAGCTGTAATTCGCATCGCCGTTGATATGGATTTCCGCATTCTGCGTTTCCGTCAGGCTCTTGTTGGTCAGTACCATGGTGAGTTTTGAGGTGTCCGAGCCGTTGATGGAGGCGTAGGCGGTTGCCTTTACTGCATCCGAGGTTTCAGCAGAAACGAGCGTGTCGCCGAAGGCACTGCCCTTTCCGTCATAGTTGGTGTACAGATTGATGGCAGAGAGCTGGTATTCGATTTCGTTGAGCTGCCAGATGTTCGCCACATATACGCCCTGTGATGCGAACACGCCCAATGCATCCGCCTGTGCAATGGCACCGGAAATGTGGTTGCCGCCGCCGAAATTGTATTCCGTCATGCCGATTTTGGTACCGGGATAGTACTTGTCAATGGACTTGTTGACATTGTAGAGAACGGGGAGGAATTGCTGCAGATTATCGCCCACCCAGCTCTTTTCCACATAATTGTGATCGAACAGCGTGCGGGGTGACTGCAGTCTTGCTTCGATACATGCGGTATGTGTGATGTCACGGCATTCCGTTACACGGCACTCGCCCTTGGCTTCCGAGTAGTAATGCAGGTCGATGACGTCGATCAGCCGCTTGCCGTGTTCCTCCTCTGCCTTTCGCATCTCATCGAGATAGTAGGAGACAAACCAGTTGTATTCATCGGCATGCTCCGCCCAGTCGGGCGCATTGTTAAAGTTATGGTAGGCGCCGATGCCGAACAGGGCAAGTCCAAAAATCTCAGCCTTTGGATCAACATCCTTGATAGCGGATGCAAATTCCTTGGATTTGGAAACGATCTCCTCGCATGTGGGCTGCTCCGGATGCATCTTTGCATGGGTTTTCCACCACAGACTCGGCTCGTTGTCGAGGTTATATGCCTGATAGCCCGTCTCCGACGATGCATCGCCGAGCTTCTGCACAAGGTAGTTGACATATTCATCCATGTACACATAATCATCCGTCTTATCGGGCGTCAGAGTGAATGCACTGTCCTTTCTTGCCCTGACCTCCTTCCAGCGTGCGGAGGGTGCGATCTCATCATCGGTGATTTCACCCTTGCCGTCTGCTGCAACATAGCCTGCCATCTGGATGGTCGTGACCTTGTAGGGAACATTCTTCGCAGCCGCTTCTTTTGCAAAGCCAAGCGCAGGAGCGCCGGGGATCGCAAGCTCCGTTTTGTCAAAATCCACGAGATATTCATCAGAATTGTGCTTCCAGTCATTTCCTGCATTGGAGTAATTTTCTTCCCAGTTGTAGCCCGAAAAACGGTTGCCGCCCTGACGGGCACTCGTGGCATGTGCGGGATACAGATATTCCTCCGAGCGGAACTGGCTGTTGACACCGTAAATATATGGACTGATGGGCTTGCGATAGGTGTTCAGATCTACCGTAACTTCCACATCATAGGCGTCCGCTGCCCGTATATGCCGCTGCGGGGTATAGGGTGTGATTGCTGCGCAGAGCATGACTGCTGCTGCAATTGCTGAGAATGTATGACGTTTCATAAAATACCTTCTTTCTGTAAAAAATGAAAACAGATTGATTTCTCTATTTTAATTATAGCATACTTTGAATCGCTCCTTCAATTTCTACAAAAAAAGTTAACGAAATATTCAATTTATCCACCAAAAATGATAATTTGGGGTTGTGTACAATGTATGAATTATGCTAAAATATAGTTAACTGCAATTGTTTTGAAATCAAATCAATACAGGTGCCAGAAAAGGGAGGTTACTATGAGAAAGAAAAGAAGAATACTGTCGCTGATGCTTGCGTGTACGATGCTGGCAGCTGCAGTTCCGATGACGGAATTATCCGTATCGGCTGCAACGTCATCAAAGGGGCTCAAATCGGCAGTAACGGCAAATGTGAACGCTAAGAAGTTCACACACAAGGAATGGACCGGTAAGGATTACACCGATGTGAGCGGCAGAGGTGTGACGGGAGAGGACGTGTTCGGCATCAACCGTGAAGATGCGTCCCTGACGCTGATTCCCTACCAGAGCACAGCTGCAGCGGCAGATGCTGTGTGGGACTACAACGCAAGAGAAAAGTCCACCTACATGCAGATGCTCACGGGCGAGGGCGAGGACTGGCAGCTGGCAGTGTTCCAGAACGAAGGAAAGGCACAGCCGCTGATCAATGCCGGCTTCATGAACAGCAATTACACACCCAGCGGTGCGGATGGCTGGAAAACCGTGCAGCTTCCGAAAAGCTGGACATGTCAGGGCTTCGATTTCCCGATCTATGCCAATGTTGTCATGCCGTGGCAGAGTGGTTATGACTATGTTACCGTACCGGAATCTCCGGTCAACTACAACCCCGTAGGTCTGTACCGTAAGAAGTTCACAGTGGATTCCGACATGCTTGCTGACGGCAGACGTGTTATCATTCACTTTGAGGGTGTAGAATCTGCATATTATGTGTATGTCAACGGCAAGGAAGTGGGCTACAGTGAGGATACGTTCAGCCCGCACAGATTTGATATTACGGATTATCTGACAAGCGGTGAGAATACACTGGCAGTCAAGGTACACAAGTTCTGTGACGGTACATGGTTTGAAGGTCAGGATATGATCTATGACGGCGGTATTTTCCGTGACGTATTTCTGACAAGCCAGCCGCTGGTACATATCAGCGACTATACTGTGCAGACGGATCTGGATTCCTCCTACACGAATGCAACTCTGAATATGGAAGTGGACATCAAGAACCTTTCCACTACCTCACACAATGGCTGGAGCGTGAATGTTGCAGTCATAGATGAGGCAGGAAAGAACATCATCGGCAATACAAGTATTCCCGTAACTTCGGTGGATTCCGGAAAAACCGCATCCTTCAAGCTCAGCAAGGCAGTTACAGCGCCGAAGCTCTGGTCTGCGGAAAATCCGAATCTGTACGCACTGGTGCTGACACTGGTGGACGGAAACGGCGTTGCAGTTGAAACTGTATCCCAGCAGCTTGGTTTCCGTGAGGTTGAATTTACCTCCACACAGGTCGATTCCAGTTATAGGGTAACCACAACAAAGTGGAAGCCCATCACCATCAACGGCAAGCGTCTGCTGTTCAAGGGTGTTAACCGTCATGACACTGACCCCTTCAACGGTAAGGCAGTAACGCAGGAAGTGATGGAAGAAGACATCCGTGTAATGCAGAGAAACAACATCAACTCCATCCGTACCTCGCATTACAGCAATGACTCCTATCTCTATTGGCTGTGCAACAAGTACGGCATGTATGTAATGGCAGAAACCAATCTGGAATGCCACGCACTGATGAACAACCACGATGCCAAGGGCCTGTTCTATGAACTGGCAATGGACAGAACCAAGACGACATTTGAGCGTCTGAAGAATCATCCGTCCAACGTTTCATGGTCCATCGGTAACGAAATGGTATATACGGGCGATCCGAATACCTCCAACGGTATGTTCCGTGACATGATCTGGTTCTTCAAGCGCAACGACCCGACAAGACCTGTACACAGTGAGGGACAGGGCGACAAATTGGGCGTTGACATGGCAAGTAACATGTATCCCGGCTCCGGCAGCCTCTGGGGCAGAGCAGGCGCAGGCAAGATGCCCTACGTTATGTGCGAATATGACCACGCAATGGGTAACTCCCTGGGCGCACTGAAGGAATACTGGGATCCGATCCGCAGTGCGGACAACATGCTCGGCGGCTTTATCTGGGACTGGTGTGACCAGTCGAGAGCTGTGAGCCTGAGTACACTCAATCCATCCTATGGAATCACAGACTCCGTCGGAAACAGCGGTACCTGCTACGGCACTGACGCAAACTGGAACAACAATGCAGGCACCGGAAGCCTTAACGGCGGTAAGTCCTTCAGCGGCTATTCAACACTCAAGGATACTGCAAAGTTCAATGCGGCACTTGCAGGAACGGGCAAGGCATTTACCTTTGAAGTTTTGGTAAAGCCCGCATCCACAGCATCCAACAGCGTACTGCTTTCCAAGGGCGATAAGCAGGTAGCGCTCAAGACCAGAAGCTCCGGCAGCGGTCTGGAATTCTTCGTATATGACGGCGGTTCTTGGAAATCCGTATCCTGTGACTTCCCCTCCAACTGGGTAGGACAGTGGCATCAGGTAGTCGGCGTTTACAATAAGGGCGCAATCTCCATTTATGTGGACGGCAATCAGATGAAATCCGGCAGCGTTGCTGACAGCATTGCAGCAGGTACACAGCCGATCGGTATCGGTTTTGATTCCGAAAACGGCAGAAGAGTTTCCGGTGAGATTGCCATTGCACGTATCTACACAAGAGCACTGTCCAAGTCTGAAATCGACGGTCAGCGTTCTTCCACACCGGCAATTTCTTCTTCCGATTCCTCCGTACTTGTATGGATGGATTACAGCAAGAACAGACCTTCCACTGACAGCGGTCTGTGGGATTACTACGCACAGAGCTATGCTCACAAGAATCTGTATGCAGACGAAAGCAAGGGTCACTATTTTGCTTACGGCGGTGACTGGGGCGATAATCCTAACGACAACAGCTTCTGCCAGAATGGTCTGGTAAGCCCCGACAGAACAGAACAGCCCGAAATCGCCGAGGTTAAGTTCCAGTATCAGAATTTCTGGTTCAGCGGTGATTCCGACATGATCAGCAACAGACAGGTTTCTGTTTATAACGAGAATAACTTCAAGAATCTGAACGAATATACCGTAAAGTATGAGCTTCTCAGAAACGGTATCGTTGTGGACGAAGGATTGGCTACCAACACGAACGTTGCGCCGCTTTCCAAGGGAACCATTTCCGTACCCTATGAGATGCCCGGCGTGATCAAGGCAGGCGATGAGTTCTATCTGAACGTATCCGTACTGGTAAAGACGGGAACTGACCTGCTCCCCGCAGGTACAGAGATTTCTTACGGACAGTTTGAGGTTCCGGCAGCAGCAAGAAAGGTATCGGCAACGATCAGCAAGGATGCTGTTTCCGTTACAGAATCCACAAACGGCTATGATGTCAAGGGTGAGGATTTCTCCTTCACGATCAACAAGGCAACAGGAACCATGAAGTCCTACACCTACAAGGGTGAAACCCTGATCAGCGAAGGCCCTGCACCGAACTTCTGGCGCGGCTATGTTGAAAATGATAATAATGCCGGCAAGCAGAAGCTGTTCGATACCAATTGGCAGCATGCTGCAAACAATATCAAGGTAGACAGCATTAAGACATCCAAGAATGCAGCAGGGCAGAATGTGATCACCGTCAATATGAATTTCCCCAATGCCGGCGGTACCAAGGAAACGATCGTTTACACCATCAACGGCAATGGTGAAGTAACCGTAAAGATGACCGTGGATGCAACGGCAACAAGCATGGGCAGCTTCCTGAGAGTTGGTTCCATGATGACACTGCCGGCAGGCTTTGAGAAGCTGTCATGGTACGGCAATGGCCCCGTAGAAACCTTCAATGACAGAAAGACCAACGGCAGACAGGGTGTCTGGGAAAGCACAGTTTCCGGCATGTTCTTCCCGTATATGAAGGCGGACGACTGCGGCAACCTCACGGATGTCAAGTGGATCGCCGTTCAGAGCAGCAAGCACACAAACGGCCTGCTCGTAGCAGCAACCAATCCTCTCGAGGCAAGTGCGCTGCATTTCAAGCCCAATGATCTCCATGCTGCAAAGCATCCCTATGAGCTTAGCCCCAGAAAGGAAACCATCCTGAGTATCGACTACGGCTCCATGGGTACGGGCAGTGCAACCTGCGGACAGGGAACACTTTCGCAGTATTGTCTGTCGAGCAAGAAGGTCTATGACTGGGAGTTCACCATTATCCCCGTTTCCGGTAAGGCTTCCGCTGAATCTCTGGCAGAAAGCTCCAAGCCCTACCGCAGCATCAATTCCGTAATTCAGGATCAGAGTAAGAATCAGATCGTGATTCCTGTATCCTCCTCCGCAGCACTCAAGGATAAGGGCGACAGCACAGTACTGACTGGCTCCGTTTCCGTTCCTTCCGGCAATAGTCTGGGTGAGGCACTGCAGGGTAAGAATTCCTTCACTGTGGAAGTGAATGTAACACCTACAGGCAATCCCGAATTTAACATGTTCGCAGGTAAGGGCGACAATGCGTTTGCACTGAGAACAAGACCGGGCATTCTGGATTTCCATGTTTATGCAGGTGGTTCATGGAGAAGTATCTCCTACAACATGCCCGATGATATGGCAGGCAGCTGGGTCGGCAGACAGCATCAGATCGCAGGTATCTACGATGCCTCTGCAAATACCATCCGTCTGTATTGTGACGGCAAGATGCTCACTGAAAAGGCAACAGGAACTACCGAGGGTGTGGCAGCGAGCAAGTATAATTTCACGATCGGTGCATGCCCCGATACCGGAAGAAGCTCGCAGGCAGAATTCTCCTCTGTTCGTGTTTACAACAAGGCACTGACGGCTGCTGAGCTTGCAGCACAGAATACGTCCAGTCCGAAGTATGCAGCTGATAATACGGCTGTGGAGCTGTGGGTGGACTTCAGTGCGGATGGTCCCGTATACGGAGACATCAATGCAGACGGCTCTGCGGATGTGAAGGACCTCGTCCTCCTGCAGAAGTATCTGCTCACGCTGGAAAGCTTTGACAAGGCAGAGTTTGCAGCGGCAGATCTCAACAATGACGGCGCGGTCAATGTATTTGATATGGTATACATGAAGCGCATCGTGTTGGGAACACTCTAAGAAGCAGCGAAATTCCCCCGTCTGTAAAGACGGGGGATTGCTTTTGACGGAATTTTCCCGCATGATGGAAATTCACCCCTTGATTTTTTTTCGGAAATATGCTATGATAATGAATGTGACTGAAAATAAACGAAATCCACGCAATTTTGCGTTTTTCAGAAAGTGAGTAACACATGGCAAAAAAACAGGAGTACGGAAACGACAGTATTACGATGCTGAAAGGCCCCGACAAAGTGCGTAAGCGTCCGGGTGTAATTTTTGGATCGGATGGACTCGATGGCTGTGCGCATTCCATTTTCGAGATCATTTCCAATTCCATTGACGAGGCTCGTTCGGGTTTTGGCGAGAAGATCGTCATTACACGCTGGAACGACGGTACCGTCGAGGTCGAGGACTTCGGCAGAGGCTGTCCGGTGGATTATAACAATACAGAACAGCGATTTAACTGGGAGCTGGTGTACTGCGAGCTGTATGCCGGCGGAAAATATGACGATAACGCAGATTCCTACGACTATTCCCTCGGTCTGAATGGTCTGGGTCTGTGCGCCACACAGTTTGCATCGGAATTTATGGATGTTACGGTGCATCGTGACGGTTTTGAATATACGCTGCATTTTGAAAAGGGTGAAAATGTCGGTGGCCTGCAAAAAACACCGTACAAGAAGAAGCAGACGGGTACGAAAACACGCTGGAAACCCGATCTGGATGTCTTTACGGATATTATGGTGCCGGATGCATTCTTCCATGATACGCTCCGGCGTCAGGCGGTTGTCAATCCGAATCTGCTGTTTGTCTATCGTTCACAGCAGGCAGACGGCAGCTTCACGGAAAAGGAATATCTGTACGAAAACGGCATCTCCGATTATGTGAGTGAGATGACAGAGGGGAGGTCATTGACCTCCGTGCAGTGCTGGAGCTGCGAGAGAGTTGGCCGTGACCGTGCGGATAAGCCGGACTATAAGGTGAAAATTTCCGTTGCCATGACCATTTCCAATCAGGTCAACTGCATTGAGTATTATCACAATTCCAGCTTTCTGGAGCATGGCGGATCCCCCGATCGTGCAGTGAAGAATGCCTTTGTTTCAAAGATAGATGCCTACCTTAAGGCGAATAATAAGTACACCAAGAATGAGGGTAAGATCACATTCGAGGATATTCGGGACTGTCTGGTGCTGGTTTCTTCCTCGTTTTCCACACAGACCTCCTATGAGAACCAGACAAAGAAATCCATTACCAACAAGTTTGTGCAGGAGGCAATGACGGATTTTCTGAAGCATCAGCTGGAAGTATATTTCATTGAAAATCCTGATGAAGCGAATAAAATCGCCGAACAGGTACTCATCAATAAGCGCAGCCGTGAGAGTGCGGAGCGCACACGCTTAAGCATTAAGAAGAATCTGACGAGCAATATTGACCTTGCCAATATGGTGGAGAAGTTCGTGGACTGCCGCACAAAGGATGTTACCCGCCGTGAGGTGTACATTGTGGAGGGTGACTCTGCATTGGGTGCGGTAAAGCTTGCCCGTGATGCGGAATTTCAGGCAGTCATTCCCGTGCGAGGTAAGATCCTCAACTGTCTGAAGGCGGATTATCCCCGAATTTTCAAGAGTGATATTATTACCGATCTGCTGAAGGTTTTGGGCTGCGGCGTGGAAGTCAAAATGAAGAATACCGGCAATATCGCACAGTTCAGTCTGGACAACCTGCGCTGGAACAAGATCATCATCTGCACCGATGCGGATGTGGACGGTTTTCAGATCCGCACGCTGATCCTGACAATGCTCTATCGTCTGACGCCCACGCTCATTCGTGAGGGATATGTGTATATTGCGGAATCACCGCTGTATGAGATCACAGCGAAGAATAAGACGTATTTCGCTTATACCGAAAAGGAAAAGACCAATATTCTCAATAAAATCGGCGATCAGAAATACACCATCCAGCGTTCCAAGGGACTTGGTGAGAATGAGCCGGAGATGATGTCGCTGACAACGATGAATCCCGATACACGCCGCCTGATCAAGGTGATGCCTGCGGATGTGGAGCGTACCATGCAGATGTTTAACTTGCTGCTGGGTGACGATCTGCAGGGCAGAAAGGATTATATCGCTCAGTATGGCGGAGATTATATTGATCTGGTGGATGTTTCATAAGCATATGAAAAAGGCTGTTCCTCAAAGGGAACAGCCTTATTTTTTAAAACATTCTGCGATAATGAATGCAGGAAAGCATGGTTTCGTATTTGTTGTAGAATCTGCCCTCTTGTATATCACGAGGGCTGTTGAGCGTCAGATTGTCAACCGTTCCGGAATGCGGTGTAAAGATAATCCTGCAGCTTCTGAATTTGTTTTCTGGCTGTTCGGCAAACATCCATTTTCCGCTGTGCTGCTGACAGAATAACGTCAGGATCGCTTTCTCACCTTCGCAGTCGCCTGAATGCTGGATGCTGTCAGGCAATTCGGTATTTTCCTGTTCGGAATGCACCAGCAGACAAGCCGCAGTATCCGCCATTGTCAGGCTGATGCGCAGCGTCTGAAAATGATTGCAGTTCCTGCAGCAGAGCGTAACAGCGCAAAGTCCTGCCATCATAAATTCGTCCATGTCGCCTTCCAGATAAAGATTCTCATCGCAGTTCTCAAGCGTTACGTCCACGCAGACACGCAGAATGTCACGGCATTTCTGGTACAAAGTTCGCACAGCTGTATTGACCGAAAAAATTGTATTTCTGCGCCTGCCATTTTGCAGGCGCTCCATTTCTTTCTGAAGATACGCCATGCGGTAGATTCGATAACAGCTGCCGATCATTGTGTTCAGCAGGGGAGTCTGATCGTATAGCTCAAGTTCGTTGAGTTCGTTGAATAATGCATGGCAGGCTGAGGTCATTGACTGAACAGAAGCTGTGATCTCATCCACATCCATTCGCAGAGAAGTGTGCCCTTCATTGGCGCAGGGGGAGATTTCTGCAATTCTGTAGCCGTCCAGAAGATTGCAGAGCAGCCGGCATTCCTGCAGTGTACCTTCAAAAATGAATCGATGCACAGAGTTTTCTTTGTGATCGGACGGGATGCCAAGCTGCATCGGTAAATTCAGCAGATGATGATACTCACGGTTTGCCCAGATTGCCTCCCAATCCGTATTCATAATAATGACAAGCGAAGGACTGTGCTGGTAACAGTGTATAAGTGTTTGCAGAATAGTGTTCTCCAATTGCTTCCCTCCTTACTGTTGATTCGACTCTTTTCGACAAAATTCGACAAAGTATTTTTTTTAATTATACATTTTTTTTAAAAAAAAGTAAAGCATGTTTATCCCTGTTTTTCAGTGTTTCCAAATAATTGTGGATTTTTCATAGTTTCGCCAATCAATATTTGTCTGAAATGTTAATTTTTGCCGGAATCTATGAAAAATTTGATATTTTTCTATCAAAGTACTTGCATTTTTTCCGAAATTAGTGTACAATATAAGTATAAAAATTTAGGAGGTATATCCAATGTCAGTAAAAGTTGCTATTAATGGTTTTGGTAGAATCGGCCGTCTGGCTTTCAGACAGATGTTCGGTGCAGAGGGTTATGAGGTAGTTGCAATCAACGACCTGACAAAGCCTTCCATGCTCGCTCAGCTGCTCAAGTATGATACAGCACAGGGCGGTTATTGCGGTACAATCGGCGAGAACAAGCACACTGTTGTTGCTGATGACGAGGCTGGTACAATCACAGTTGACGGCAAGACTCTGAAGATCTATGCTATGGCTAACGCTGCAGAGCTTCCTTGGGGTGAGATCGGCGTTGACGTTGTTCTGGAGTGCACAGGTTTCTACTGCTCCAAGGCAAAGGCACAGGCTCACATCGATGCAGGTGCTAAGAAGGTTGTTATCTCTGCTCCGGCTGGCAACGACCTGCCCACAATCGTATTCTCTGTAAACGAGAAAACTCTGACTGCTGAGGATACAATCATTTCCGCTGCATCCTGCACAACAAACTGCCTGGCTCCCATGGCTAAGGCTCTGAACGATTATGCAGAGATCCAGAGCGGTATCATGAGCACAATCCACGCTTACACTGGCGACCAGATGATTCTCGACGGCCCGCACAGAAAGGGTGACATGAGAAGAGCAAGAGCTGGTGCTGCAAACAT
>SVNQ01000035.1 GCA_015066865.1 Ruminococcus sp. | reverse complement strand
AAGGCTACGTCACAGATTCGATTTACGAGCTGTAACGTAGCCAGAAGTGTATTCAGTTTAAGAGTCCCTCGGAACATCCGAAATTCGATGGTGTGCTTGTTGCACAGATTCACAGCGGAATATCGACCATATCGTTCCTTTGCCTTGTCAAGCAGCTTCTTCGGGCTGGACTCATATCCATATCTTGCAGCCCAGCGGTTCATGGCAGCCTCACTGCGACGTGAGAATTTGAGCAGTTCATTCCAGTGCTGTTCCACAAAGTACAGTATTCTGGAAATCGTCGCTTCCTGATGTTCGGTGAAATCCCCAAGACTTGACCGGTTCACATGAATATGCAGGCCGCAAGTAGAAGTCTGGTGCGAACGATAACCCTGATGCACGCATTCTGCAAGAACATCCTCCCACGGATAATTCATGTGATACCCAAGACTCATCGGATGCGTGACAATTTCCATCCCATCATGCAGGCTGCCGTCCGATTTGATGTAGATGCAGTCATCGACGGAATTTCCGATTTCCAGAATGGATTGGGCATTATCCGAATCCCGACCGCCGAGGTCGATTTCCAGCTCCACGCCGAAATAGCGATCTGCCTTCCCGTAAAAGATCGGTTCGGGCTTGTAGCTGTAGTCACGGATGTAACGCTCACGTTCCTGATAGCAATCATAGCACAGGCAGTCATCGTCATGATTGTAGGTGTCATCCACATGAACAACGCAGTCGCAGTTGTCACAGCGGGTGTAGAAATTATCGTAGCACCGCTGGCACAGGCAGTGATTATCATCACCATAGGTATCGTCATCATAGACCAGCTCCCCACAGCGATCACAAGTCGTACAGTATCGCTCTGCACAGTTGGGGCAAATGGCATCCTCGCCGTTAATGAGCTGATAATCTCCGTCCGTGATGATGCAGCCGCAGTGGGTACATGTAACCTGAAGCCGCTCTGCACATTCGGGGCACATGATTTCGTTGTCCACAATGCTGAAATTCTCGCCCTCAATGACAACACCGCAGAATGCACAGTGCTGTTGGTTTTCCTCATTTTGCATGGTTTTGTTTTCCTCCATAATTATTCCTCCTCATAAAAATTGCCGCCCCTTTCGGAGCGGCGGTTTCAATATTCTTCTGCTAAAAGCATCGTGCTGTGGTCTCCGTCGTCGATGATGTAGACCTTTGCCGTGATGGGATTTTCAATCGTCGGCAGCAGATATTCCCGTTTGTACGGCAGCTGTTCCTGTTCATGTTCGATGCACTGAATGCCGTTCAGGGATGAGAGCCTGAAGACTTGGAAGTAATCGACAGGTTTGGGAACAGCTTCGAGGGCATTCCACATGAGAAGCTGCAGCTCCGGCGGAATTGTATCCTGAACGCCTCTTGTCATGTATCTGGGGTTGTGAAACATATGAATCCTCCATAAATCAGATTTGCTGTACATAATGAAAGCCGCCATGTTGGCGGCTTTATCTGTATGCAATTTAATAATATATATTTGGAGAATCGGAAAAATAGGGATTTAGAACAACAAAACACTGTAATTTACGTCAATATTTCAATCATTGACCGCATTCGTACCTTGTGCTATAATAAAGAAAACCTGATTTGGTAAGATGCGAATGTAACACTTTTCGGCTGCAGTTCGTTTGTATTAATAGAAGCCGAAATGCGCATAAAAGCTTTTAACAAGGAGAAACCCTATGACTGATTGTGAACTGCGAGAATTGGTCAGTACATCTCAGGAGGAAGGTTTCAAAGCACTTTTTCAGCAATACCAGAGCTATGTCTATACGATCGTGTGGAATCAGCTGAGAATTGTCGGTACCGCCGAGGATGCCGAGGAATGCATCAGTGATGTGTTTTTGAAGGTGTTTCTGCATTTTGAGGAGATTGAGGACGGCTCACTGCAGACATATATCGGTACAGTTGCCAGGCACAAGGCCATTGATTATGTCCGGAAACTGCGTTCTGTGAACGGACATTTGGACAATCATGAGGAGCTGCACGATATTCCCACCGACGAAAATATCCAGCAGGAAATCGAAGCGACGATGGAACATAAGCTTCTGTACGAAAAGATACAGGAGCTTGGTGAACCGGATGCAACGATCCTGATACTGAAATATTTCTACCGCAGAAAATCCAAGGATATTGCAAGGCTGGTGCATATGACGCCCATTGCTGTCAGAGTGCGTTTGAACCGTGCACTGAAGAAACTACGCCAATTATTAACCAATGAAGAAATGTTACGATAGTGAGGTGAAATTCTATGAGCCTTAATAACAGAATCCAATCGCTGCATGAAACCGATGAAGCTACAGCACAAGCCATTATGCAGGAACATCCTGCACAATTGGATACGGATAAGCTGTTCAAGACGACATATCAAAAATTCATTTCCCTTAAAAATGAGCAGCAGGAGAAAGAAATGACGGACAGCGAATTTACAGAAATATTCGAATGTTCCAAAGAAATCAAAGCAACGCACCGATTTCGGAAGGTCGGGGCATATGCTGCATTTGCCGCAGCATGTATCGGATTTTACCTGTTCATTTTTCGGATGGATGGCATGAAGCCGCCTGTTGATCATTTTCCGGATGAAAGCAATAGCAGTGATGTACCGCAGCTGGGCGGTGATTCCAATACCGAAACGACTGTGACCCCCATCGCTTCTGAAACGGAACCGATCATCACCACCACTATGCTTATCAAAGTCCCCGAAACGCAGCAAGTGCAGACAACCCCTGCCGCTTCGGAAGTTGCACAAACCGACAGCATCGAAACCACACTGCCGCCGCCCACAGAAGTACAGACCACAGATACCACGGAAACGACTACAGCGGTGACAACGGAACCGCCGGACCTTTCATTACAGGGACATTTTGTATTCAACGGAATCGACGGCGTTACAATGCAGATTTCCTTTGTACGGGAGAGTACGGAACCCATCAGGCCGATGCAGCATTCGTTTGCAGCAGAGGGCTTTACCGTAACGGATATGCAGGAAAAAGATTCTGATGAGGTATATCATTCTATTTTGTATCGGGTCGAACGTGAGGACGGGCAGGAGTATCAAGTTAGGATGTTCAGCAGTCTGCGGGTTGTATACGTTCTCGAACCCGTTGGAGATATGATGACAAAGTCCTATGAGATTGATGGTAAACCGTCTTATCTTGTGTATCATGTAGATGATCCCGATGCCGATTGTGTGCTTATGTGGTTTGACGGCTGCCATATCTGCTATGTCAATTCGCCGCTGAAGAATCTTGACGACATGGAGCTTCTGGTGAAGAGCCAGGTTACATATGAAGGAGAATGAATATGAAAATCAAAAAACTAACAGCAGCTATTACGGCTTTGCTGATCGCTTTGACCGGTGGCATGACCGCCGTTGCCGACAGTAATTCTGTGACATTCACAGACAGACAGGACAACTGGAATTATCCGAACGCACATGAGGAATTCGGTTTCCGGAATTTTCTGCTTGATGAGGACAGGCAGCTTCTGCTGGACAGCCTGCAGAATACGGAAAAATTCTCACTAAGCAAGATCTGGCAGATGGAGGCCCCCGGTATCTGTTACGGCATGTCCGTGACATCCATTCTGGCATGCTGCACTCATTTTGCAGTATGCGGCGTATGCAGGAGCAGGCGGAGAGCTTTCGTTTGAGGAGTATATAGCACAATAAAACTTGAATCAGGAGGTTGCAATGAAAATTCAAAGAATCACAGCAGCAATCACAGCATTCTCCTTGCTTCTGACAGGCGGTATGCAAGTCTGTGCGGAGAGTACTGTCCCGAACTGGCAGTATGACACTAACGCCTGGGCAATTCTCAATGTCAAGGAGCATATGGGTGAAACCTATATGCTCCTTGATGAGGACAGGGAGAAACTGGAATCCGTTCTAAAAAATACTGAGAAATACGGCTACGAACGATTGGACGGTACTTTTCGTGGTGCATGCTATGGATTTGCTGCAACATCGGTGCTTTCTTCCTACGGACTGATTCCCTGTGAAGAATATGCCCTGAACGATGATGTCATCCCGACTCGCCTAAGTGATATTGGCTTGCCGTACATCAGCGATACCGCACAGGCAATGGATGTGGTTGCTCCGGACAAAGCTGTTTCCTTGATCAATTACTATATGAGGATGCAGATTACAGATACGCATCGTCAGCTGTCTGCCTGGCAGATGTACGCTTATAGTGAAGAAGAACGTGTGCAGGAGCTTTTGCGTCTGACAGAGCAGGGAGTTCCGGTTGTGACAAGTTTTTTCTACTTCAAAGGAGAGAAGGAAAACGGAAGAACCGGTCATGCGGTGGTTGCCTATGCAGTCGAGGAATGTGATTTCGAGTGGGACTACAAGCATTATGATAAGAAAATTTGTCTTTACGATCCCAACGGTCCTCAGAAGATTGCCGATGATGGGCTGAAAGAGGGGCTTGAGCGTCTTGACCAGATCTATGTGAACACGGAGGACTACTCATGGGTGCTTCCGGTTTACCACGCTTCTTCAGAAAATGGTGCCAGTCTGACTTCTCTGTGTGCGGATGTAAATCTGCTCAATGAGGGTGGCATCCTTTCCGGAACGGAACCCTACACCTCTGATCAGCCCTTCATCGGTGTGATGACAACCAACTGGCTGGAGAACGGCTACACACTGCACAAGGCAAAAACAGCAAACGACGTACTTACTCCGACAGGGACTGCCAATTTCAAGGCAACTGACAGCTTTTATCCTGATTGTGTTGCAAGTGCGATACAGAATTTTTTGACACAAGACGTGCAGGATGCCTATATTCTCGAACTGGAAGCACCGCAGGAGCTGGAAACGTTCATGTACTACGAGGACAGCATTCAGCGTGTACAGGCGGACAGCACTTTCCGTGTTGCGGTTTCTCCCGATGGCTTTTCGGAAATGTCGGGCGACAACACCGCCTATACGTTCGAAATGGTCTGGAACGAAGGTTTCTACACCGGCAGCTGGTACGATTTCACCGTGTCCGGCAATGCCGATACAGCAAGCCTCCGCAAGACGGAGAACGGCTACATTCTCAAATCTGACAATCTCCAAAACATCACCGTGACTGCCAAAAATGACGATGTACAGGCGAATCTGATATTTTCAACTGATGCCGATTCCGTTCTTCTCTGCGAAGCGGATGAAACCACCATTTCCGCAAAGATCGACACGGACGGGGATGGTGTCTACGAAACGGAGCTTTCTGCAGAACCGGAACCATCCGTTTACGGTGATATGAACGGCGACGGAAGCGTGAATGCTCTGGATGCTGCACTCATTTTGCAGTATGCGGCGTATGCAGGAGCAGGCGGAGAGCTTTCGTTTGAGGAGTATGTGAAGAAATAAGGCAGGAGGAAGCATGATGAAAAATAAATTGTTCGCCCTTTTCTTGAGTTTCATTCTGCTGGTCACGGGAATCGTTCCCCATAGCCAAGTGATTGCAAAAGCCTTGGATGGTTCCGAGATATTTTTCACATACATCAACCACGGCGATCATATTGAAATCACCGGTGCTACTACGCCGTATATCCGTAACCGAAACGGACATTTTTCCTATGGTATGACGATCCCTGAAGAAATTGACGGACTTCCCGTTACGGAAATCGCACAGGGCGGATTGTCGGGAATCAGAATGCACCAGATGATCTGGCCGGAATGGATCACAAGCATTCCTGCAAACTGCTTTCAGAATTGCCGAAGTCTGCAAACGATCATTCTGCCCGAAACGCTTGAACGGATAGATGCCAAAGCCTTTGGTGGGTGTGATGCACTGCGTGACGTTCTGTACAAGGGAGACGATGCCGATTGGGATGCAATTGCAGTCGGTGCAGGAAATTCATATTTGCACAATGCCCATATCCTTACAAATTTCAATCGTTCCAATGGACGGGAAATGAATTTTGTGTTCGGGGAAGACGATTGGAGTTTCAAGAATAGTGATTTGAAAGAATATCTCCTTCGTGAAGAATCGTTGGAGCATTATCTTGAAGGCTGCCATCCGGATACCATCGACAGGAGCAAAAAGTTGGCATTTCCTTTGGAGTACATGGGTGCCTGCGGCGGATTTGCACTTGCTTCCTACATGGTATGCTGCGGCATTCTGGAGCCGTCCGATATTTACGAGGGTGCGGAAACACTGCATGATATACCGCTTTGTCAGGAATCTATTGAGGCGATCTGCTACTACTTTCAGCGATGCAGCCGTGGCGAGCTGATTGAGGCACTCAATCCTGAGATGGAGATTGCCTATATTGAAAGCGGTACGCTGCTCTCCGATTTAGAGCAAGGCAAGCCTGTCTGGTTTTCCTATTTTATACCGGAACTGGGCGGACACGCAGTCATTGCCTATGGTGTTGAAGAGGGGGAATGGCAGTACAACGATACAAGCTATACCAACAGAATTCTCGTTTACGACAATAACAAGGAAGGCTTTCAGGATGAGACTTGTATCTACTACAATGAAGCGTTCGAGGAGATGTACATTCCCTGCTGGGAATCTGTTGTGAAATTCTCCGGATTTATCCATGAGCCCGATCGTATTCCTTACGGCATCCGCAACTTTACTGCATACAGCTCCACCTACGAAACAGGGGATCTTGACAAGGATGAATCTGTAAATGCAGCGGATGCAGCACAGCTTCTCGCAGCAGCCGCCGCCGAAGGCACAGGAAGTGACAGCGGATTTGTCAATGGTCAGCGTTATGCAGCGGATGTGAATGGTGATGGGGAGCTGAATGCTCTGGATGCTGCCCTGATGCTTCAGTATGCGGCATATACGGGTGCAGGAGGGGGGCTTTCGTTTGAGGAATATCTTGCACAGGAAAATCAGTAAACTTGTTTATGTTTCTATTCGTATTTGAAAATCATGGAAAAACAATTATACAATATTACATGGAGTTTTCACAGGATTCCCGGTGTAAATTTTTTGTAAAACATATTGAAACCGACTTGAAATTTCTATCAATTGTGCTATGATATTATTTGGAACATATTCAATTTGTTTCTAAATCAAAACACAAGGGGTGTTATTGTGAAACATATTATTTCATCCATTACCGCTGTTGTTACGGCATTTTCGCTCTGTTCCGGAATGATCTGCACGCCTGAACTGTTCAGAGTCAGGGCATTGAAGATAGGCGAAGGATTTCATTACGAGATCACGGAAAGCAATGAGATCACCATCCTCGGCTTTTCTGATACCCGAGATCCGGTGCAGGAGATCCCCACGGAGATCGAAGGACTTCCGGTCACCACGATCCGGTATCTTTTCGGAAATATTGAGGAACTGGTGATTCCTTCATCTGTCACAACCATTGAATCAGGAGCATTCAGGAACAATATGTGGCTCCGCAGTGTCACCATTCCTTCGAGCGTCACAGAGGTCGGCACATCTCTGTTTGAAAGCTGTGATAGGCTGGAATACTGTGATTTCGGGGCAAGCGTTACAGAAATTCCCAAGTCAACCTTTTATGATTGCCCTTCGCTCAAAAGTATTTCCTACTCGGAAACTGTGACCAGCTTTGCTTCCCATGTTTTCAAGGGCTGCAGCTCCCTTGAAAGTATCACCATTCCGCCGCAGATGACTGAGCTGCCGGAGCGTCTGCTGAACGGCTGTTCCTCCCTGACGGAAATCAGCATTCCTGACGGCGTGACTTCCATTGGTTCGTATGCACTCAGCGGCTGTTCGTCTTTGACGGAAATCAGCATTCCTGATGGTGTGACTTCTATTGGAGCGTACGCTTTTTCCGATTGTTCTAAGGTGACAGAGCTTGTGATTCCTGAAGGTGTAGAGGTCATCGGCAACGGTCTTTTCAGCGGATGCACCCTGCTTGAGCGTGTGGATCTGCCGGAGTATGCCCTCAGTTTTTATGAAAATAACACCACGGAGATATTCGGACGAGATCTTTTCCGCAATTGCTCCTCCCTGACACAGGTCAAGCTTCCATATGGTCTGGAGGATTTGGGAGCAAACTGCTTTGACGGCTGTACTGCACTGGAAACTATTATCATCCCGGATACGGTCAGATCCATTGCTGGCTATGCGTTCCGGAATTGTGCATCGCTTCAGGAAGTAACCATCCCACATGCTTCTGTTGTGGACGGTGTCGAAACATTCAAAGGCTGTACATCTCTCAAAGAACTCTATGTTCCGGAAACTGTGTATTCATTTGGATATAATTGCAAGGATATGTTCAAGGATTGTGCATCCCTTGAATCCATTTATCTGCCGGAGGATTCCTATATTGATCTTACCGCATTCAAGGGATGTGATAAGCTGACAGAATTCTACATCGGATCAATGGGATTTTTTTCTGGGTCTACGCCCACCAAAGCACTTGGATATATTTATGATGCGGATTCCGACACTTATACCAAGCGGGAGGATCTAACCATTTATTGCCGTGAGGGATCTAAGACACAAAAATATGCTGCAGACAACGGCATTGCATACGAGATCGTAAACGGATTTCATGCGGAGATCGAAGACATCTACAATTATGCCATGAACGATTCAGCCCCCAAACCGCTTTCGATTTCATCTCCCGATCCTGCGTTTATCAACGGTGACGGAACATACAGGGTATCTGAAAATGGTATCCCCTACAACAAATGCAATGACATGCTGGATCTTATCATCGGCACTGGAATGGCACAGGTTGATTTTCCGGATCTGGCAGTGATTCCGGTTGAGGTTAATTTCGACGGAACGGATATTTCGGAAATTTATGAAACTGCTGCGTACAGTCTGGAGGTTGCCGATGACGGAATGTACTACCTGATCATTCATGCAGAAGAACCTGTTTCAAAAGAGGAGAAACTTGGCAGAGTGAATGTGTTCTTCAATGTGTACACTTCCGGTGTAAGCGAGTATCTGATGGGGGATGTGAACCTTGACGGATTATTCAATGTGACCGATGTGGTTTTGCTTCAGAAATGGCTGCTTGGTATGCCGGATGCGGTTCTGGCAAACTGGGAGGCAGGAGATTTTTACGATGATAATGTAATCGACGCATTTGATCTTTCTTTAATGAAACGAGTACTTTTGACGGAAAGTGAAAAGAGCCTGCAATAAGAATATACATGTGAATATTGAGAAACGCTGCATATTCTTTGCGTACAATTGTATGAAAACGCCTCCCGAAAGGGAGGCGTTTTTGCATTCTTATTTTCATACAGTAAAGCTGGATTGCATCTCCGATTCAGTCAGGAAATCCATAAGGCTTCCTTTGTAGCCTGCCCCTGCATACGCCGCATACTGCAAAACCAGTGCAGCATTATCAAACAGATTTCCGAGTATGATGCAAATGTCCACATCGTCCATTTCCAGATCAAACCCGCTGGTGTTCATAGTTGTTCTGATCTGCTCCGCATTACACTGGGACAGCTTCGTATTAGCAATCGCATCCACAACATGATGTCCTGTTTTTACACCGGCATATCCGAAATTCAGTTTGTTGCGGATCATATCATTGACATACGCCTGTGCCTCCGAATTTCCGCTGTCACGCAGCAGAACGGAGATTGACGTTTTGCTTTTCAATCGCCTGCTCAAAAATACAGGAGCATGGCTGTGTATAAGAACCGCCCTGCAAAGCGCAGGGCGGTTCGGTGCGGTAGCCTCGTTAGTTTTTTTCGGTGCTGCCTTATTTTACAGCAAAACCACAAACCAATGGTATTTTTCTGTCGATCGTTAGCCTGTACGGTTATTTTACCGAAAAGGTGTCTATTCTTTTCAGCAAATAATCCTGCAACAATCGGGCATCATTTTCATCCACTTTCATATCCTCATTTGTGTCACTTGAAGATAAACAGATCAAGAAGTCATCTTTTGAATTTAGGTATCGTTTCAGTATAGCGTTATCAAATCCGTCTACATTTCCATCGCCGTTTACATCACCGGAAACAACTGGATCTAATGCATCAAAATTGATACCACAGTCGAAGGCGTATTTTTCGGCAGTGCTTCCCTGACAGCCATAAATCATTTCATCAGCTGCTACAGCTCCACCAATGATGCTGTCAGATAAAGTGTAAAATCCAAATGCCCATTCTCCGATAATATCTGTACTTTCTGGAATGGATAATTCTTTTAAAGCATCTGCATCATAAAAGCATTTTTCTCCAATTAACTTTAAACCTTCATGCAAAGTTACTTTCTGAAGACTGGTGCATCCCTCAAATGCTTCTCCATATATTGCGGTTACAGAAGATGGAATTTCCACTTCATGAAGCTGCCACTGTGAAGCAAAAGCTCTATATCCGATTGTTTTAAGTGTATCCGGCAAAACAACCTCTGTTACATTGCCGAGATTTCCAAACGCACAGTCACCGATATCTGTAATTTCCTCACCAATTACAATCCTAGAAATATCATTTTTATGCTCTGCATAAGTATTTTTCAACGGATACAGGTTTCCTGTAATTGTTCCCGTTCCGCTGATTGTCAACGTGCCTTCTTCATTTAATATCCATGTACAATTTTCACCGCAGGTGCCACTAGAAACTTCAGATGCTTCCACCCACTGTTCAGAGAGCACATCACTTGCAGATGTGCTGGAAAATAGGGCGATGCATAACAAAATAAAAACAGTTTTTTTCATTACGATCCTCCTTATGAATACAATTTGAGATGTTAAAATACACTTCTTCCAAATCATGCATTAGTATACAGAATCCATATACTCTTCAAAAGTCAATTCACTGCCGGCTCCACGTTTTGCAGAATAGCTCAGTATGTAAGACGCATCGTATGCGTTGACCGTGCTGTTCTGCTTTACATCCGCTGCTGCCTCCTGCATGAGGGATAGTCCGCTATCCCGTCCTGCCCCAACTGCAGAAGCTGCAGTCAGTACGATCGCAGCATCCACTGCGTCGATTTCACCGTCGTTATTCACATCGCCCAAGACATAGTCCATATTTACCGGCACATCTGTTTCATAACTGCCGTCATTGTCCATATCGGCGAAAGCGTTGATTTCACCGCTTTCTGAAACGGACAGGAACACTTTGGTGTGATCGGTAGAAAATGCACCATGTACTGCAGTGTCACTATCCTTCACACGCAGTGAAACTGCATGCAGGTTGTCGGATCGCAGGATCCAGCCGTTTTCAGTCTGTTCAATCATAACCGAATCCGCACCGCTGCCCTTCACGGAAATCTGTTCCCACATTTCGGATTCCGAAGCCATGGTGATGCAGAATTCCATGTCCGTTCCGCCAAGCTGTGCATATCCGTTCGGCGTGAACACAGCTTGTGCGGCAGAATCCGCATAGATCTGCATAGGGGATGCTTCGTAGGGAACTGTCAGATCCAGCAGAACAGGGCTTTCCATCTGCAGTGCATAACCGTTCTTGCTTTCAAGGGCAAGCTGCATTTTACCTTTTTGGCTCACATAGGTGATTGCTTTCTCATCCAGCGTTTCGCTGATGCTCCAATTCTGATCCTGAACTACAGCTGTATGCAGTGAATACGGGACAGAGATCATATCTCCGCTTACGATCAGATGATTGCTTGCACTATCCGCATGGAGGTTTCCGCAGTAAAGTCCATGGTAATTGAGAATATCAATATCTTCCATAACACTTAAAATGCCGCCATGCTTGCCGGAGATGATGCCGCATTGCGGAAGTGTATAGGATGTCAGATCATCGCTGTTAAAATACAGGCAGCATTCATCCGGAAGTTCGGGATAATTGTTGTCATAAATCAAAACTTTTCCATCATAGGTGATGCCATCCCATTCGTATGAACCGTAGACAACATCATAGGCAACAACAGAATGATTTGCATATCCATCCACTTCTCCCCAATATCCATTGATAGAAAGCAAAACAGGGGAATCATCTGCAAGATAATCCAACAGCCGCTGAATTTTCATAGCTGAGGACTCAAAAAACTGGTTCTTACGCAAATATTGGGGTTCTGAAAACTGCGTCCGAAAATAATAATTGATCGTGGAAAGCACATTCAACTCCGGCGGTGCGTCAATTTCATACAAGGAAGAGGCGTCTGCCTGTAAAGATGCAGGATCAAGGAGGCCTGCACAAGCAAGTACAGTTGTCACTGCCATGCCATAGCAGGAACCTTCCCATACTGTGCCGGCACTAAGTTTGATTCTTTCTGATGCGAGGGCACTGTGTTCCTCAGTCATGACATAGAATCCGTTTCCGAAATTTTCATGAGAATTGCGAAAGCACCAGTTGTCTTTTCCCGGTACAAATACGTTTTCACGTTCTACCACCGGCTTATTATAATCGCAGTAGATATCCGCAAAGCGCAGCCGCTGATTCCCATCTTCAACGGTAATCGCATCCCATTGTGCGGCACTGCCTTTATAGTAGATCGTGTTCAGAACATCGCAGCCTGCAAAGGCATTGGCTTTGATCTCCACAACACTTTCCGGTATCATCAAGGAATCAAACATGGCATTCTCTTGAAAAGCCCCCTCCCGAATCGTTGTAACCGGAAGTCCGTCGATTTCGGCAGGAATGACCATTCCCCGTGTTCTGGGAACACATCCTGTAATCTCAATATGGTCACTGCAAATCCGGTATCGGACAGATTCGTAGGTGCTTTCGTTTTCTGCTGCTTCCGTATCCGTGCCTGCGGCAAAGGTTTGCAGCTTGGATACATCCTGCAGAGGTATTGCAGAAAGAAGTATCGCACAGCTTACAATTACTGAAATTGTTTTTCGATGCATCTTCATCCTCCTTTACTGTTTCAGAAAGTGATTTCCTGTGATATTGCAATCATTATACCACAGATATAATCTTTATGCAAGAGATTCTGTTAAGAAGAAACTGCCGAATGGCAACCGTATTCTGCTTGTGCCATTTGAGCATGTGGTAGTAATTCATTGCCCTGTTGCGGGTGGGCTGTCCAATATATGTCTTTGCTTAAGTATTGAATTTCCTCCTAAAATGAACTTTTACCATTTTTGTCTACAATCGCTCCCATTCTCCGCAGTATCTCCTTTGTATGCTCAAACAGGAATACTGAACCCCTGAAGTCACAACCCACGAAATGTGTGAGTTCAGCCGCAATTTCCGCCTTCACCGCATCATCCTCAATCACAACAGCATCCTCATAATACACCAAATCCTCCAGATCCATCAGCAGATTATCCCAATATTCCGCCAGAACCACACGATTCTCTGTATCCCACAACAATCCATACCCATCCTCCGAACGGAGAAGCTGTTTTGTGCCGTCCGAAGATGCCGCTACACATTCCAGCTCGCTGTCATAAAAGCCGATGTCATAGACCTTGCAACCCGAAAAATCGCACGCTTCCTCACCGTTTTTGCTGAATTTCACACCGCACGGCAGATGCAGGGGAAGGGAAGTGCCGCTGAAATCCACACCGCAGAGAAGATTGTCCCTTGCCGCTGCCATCGTGCGGATGACATTTTCCGTCACACGGAACGTATCATACCGCCTCGACCTGTCGAGAAGCCCATCCAGCGGCGTTTCCTCGTACCAGAAATCCTCGTGGTAACGGTTCCGGTCATCGCCCAGGATTTCCCCGATCATGCGGTAAATCTCCGTTTCACGATCCGGAAACCAGATATGCCCCAGACGGAATTCCGTGAAGATCCGCTCCTCATCCTCATCACAGCAGTTCCCATAACCGGCATCCAGTGCAGCGATCAGATTCACAATATGCTTTGCCGCAAAATAGTCACGGAAATACTGATGCGTAAACTGAATTTTCGGCGATTTTTTGCCGATAGGAGAAAGAAAACAAATCTCTGTGAGAAGCAAGTCTATCAAGTGTTCCCTGCATTCTTGCAGGATTTTTTTGTGAAAATCCTGCGGCGCAAGGAGATTCTGAAAAATCCGCTCATCCTCAAGATACACAGAAAATGCAGCATCCACGGCTTCTGAAAGGTCGGCTCTTTCCATCACAAAACGTCCATGCCCTGCCATTTTCTTTGCTGCAAAAGGCAGAATATACTGCACTGCAAACCGCATCTCCTCACTGCCGGAAAAGCCCGATACATAGGCGTCCAGCAGTCTTCCACGGTTTAGTGTATCTTTCGGATTCTGCGAAAGCCAAAGTTTTAGAAACAGCGGAATCCGCAGGATTTCGATTATTTGGGGATTGCACGGTATTTCCGGATGGTCTTTGCATATATCCGAAATTCCCTCCTCCGTAATGCCGAGAATCTCAATTTTCCCGAAATTCCGAAAGATTTCATGATGCGGAACATTTCGCCCCGTGATGACAAACCGGACATTCCTCCACTCCGTCAGGCAGGACTCCAACTCCTGTATGAGTACCGTTTGCAGGTCTGCGGAAATCTCATTAAAACCATCCAAAAGCACAGTATACTGTGGTCCCCACCCGTTCGGACATCCTGTCAGAAGTGCGTGAAGCTGTGACAATTGCTGTAAAACTGCATCCTCCCCCTCGACAGCAATGCAGGCTTCGAGTGTGTGGAATTCGTACTGGTAGTGATACTTCAGAAAAATCCGGGATAGCATCCAATGGTTTTGAAATGGTCGAAATTTGGGAATATTCTGCGCATGGAACTGCTGCAAGGAAAGCAGAAAATGCACCTTATCCGATTCTGCATTCTGACGGATTTCTTCGAGGAGGATTGTCGTTTTTCCAACACCTCCTGTGCCATATATGAACACATTGCCCTCCTTCGGGAGGGTGTTTTTTGTGCCGTCAGTACTTCGGAATTCCAGCGGGTAGATGTGAGTGAAGTCGGAGAAATCCGCTGTTCTGATCTCGGTCACTGCATAGGGACGCTTGGCATTCTCGTGCAGATTTTCCCTGAGCGAGAGCGGATATTCCGGATGAAGGAGGTTTTCAAGATCGCCATGATCCAATGTGGAAAACCGCCACTTTTCATATCGCATAACGTGAAACTGAAGCTTTTCAGGAATATCAAGTAAAATAGGATTTTTGCAATATTCAGAGGAAAATTCCTTGTGCGTAAGATACAGAAGACCCAACAGCAACGATTCTGGGCATATCTTCTTCGGGTGGGCAAATGTGCCAAACAACGCCGATTTCAGGAGGAATCCGCAGCCGTAGGGGATATGCTGGATTGCATCATCCTGTCGGAGTATTTCGAGGAGGGTGTATACGAGGGGTTCGATTTTCGATTCGTCCAACACATGTGTACAGACCTCTGCCATCCTTGAAAGATGCACCCGATAGCGTGCAATATCCCCCATATTCCGTTCGAAATTCGTGAATGTAAACTTGTCATGAGGATAGCCCTTTCCCTCATGGAGAAAGCGGTCAACTCGTCGGTTCATGCTCTTGTAGGCATCCGCAAGCATGGCATCATCGCAGAATTTTCGTAGAATATTACGTTCATCCGAACGCTCGCAGCCGTCGTGATCGGCGAATGTAAGCAGGAATTGTACGAGCATCCTGCCGTTGCCGAGCTTTCCGCTGCCGGTCTTTTTTGCCTGTATGATGAGAAAAAGTAGTGTGCAGAGTGTGAGTTTCATGTGCGATTTTCCTCCTTTCATCCTGTGTCGGAATACCAGTCCACCGCAAACAGAATCCAGCCTTGCTTTCAGATGCTTCCTAAGTTTGCTTGTGGATATATTTTGCAGTTTTTGGGATAAATGTATCCCTCCAACGTGTTAGAATAAACTTGACCAGAAATTTCTTTTATTGTAGCATGGAAAATAGTCAAAGTCAAGGTGCCAAAATGAAAAATGCTCCCATTTCGGGAGCGTTCTGCAGCTTTTGATTTGCCGCAAATAGGGGCAATTGACGACAAGTGAAAATCACTTGATCATTGGTACTATTATACCATGACTTCCCTCGATTTGCAAGTAAAATTTAGCAATTTCACTAAACGGGAGCAGAATTTCGACACATGCCACAAGAATATGATGGTGCATTTGTCGAATCTGCTATGAACAAACGGGACAGAACCCGTCACAATTCTGGTCAAGGAGGACACTATGGCACGCAAGGGAGAGAACATTTACAAACGTAAGGACGGACGCTGGGAGGGGCGTTATCCGATCGGACACAATGCACGGGGAAAGACGAAATACCGTTCTGTTTACGGTAAAACCTACGCAGAGGTCAGGGAGAAGCTTCTCCCTCTGAAAGCGAAAGGATACACTTATCAAGAGTCGGGACGTTTGACGGTGGGGATGCTTTTTGAGGAATGGCTGTCGGCGGTGCAGCTTAGGGTGAAGCCATCCACCTATGCCAATTATCGCATGAAGGCGGACAAGCACATTCTGCCGGAATTCGGCGGCATCCGCTACGACAAGCTGACGGTGCAGATGCTTCATGCGTTCATTGAGCGAAAGCTGCAAGGCGGGTTGTCGGCGAAATATGTATCCGACATTGTAGTCGTCATCAAATCTATGGCAAAATACGCATCCCGTGTGCATGGCTTCCGCAATCTTTTACGGGATGTGATGCTCCCGAAAATTACCGAAACAGAGCGGAAAATTCTGTCCCCAAAAGAACAGAAAACTCTGTGCAGGCATCTGCAGAAACACGAAAACTCCACATCCCTCTGCATTCTCTTGAGCCTTTACACGGGGCTGCGAGTTGGCGAGGTCTGCGGACTTCGGTGGGGTGATATTGACTTTACAAAAAGAAGATTCACCGTCAGGCGGACAGTACAGCGTATCCGCTGTGATGGTGGTACGAGGATTCTGGTGGGTTCTCCGAAGAGCCGGACTTCTGTCAGGACAATTCCGATTCCTGCATTCCTGATGGAGCTTTTGCGGAAACTGCATGGAAATGACGATGCCTATGTGCTTTCTGGCAATGTACATGTGATAGAACCGAGAACGATGCAGCACCGTTTTAAGGCGATTCTCAAAAAAGCAGGGCTGCCGTCAGTGGGCTTTCACAGCCTGCGCCATGCGTTTGCAACAAATTGTGTGGCTCTGGGATTCGATGTGAAAACACTGTCGGAGATTCTGGGACATGCTTCGGTGGAAACGACGCTCAATCGCTATGTACATTCGTCGATGGAACGGAAGGTGCAGTGCATGGGGCTTATAAAGTTTGCGGCATAGAGTGAATTTACCGTCAGGATTCTGGTCGGGAGGGGGTGAAAATGTGGCTGTGTTGCGTATATTTAGAGGCAGCTTTCTGGGAGTGCCCCTATTTGCGAAGGGCTTGCTTATTTATATTATACCATGTTCCAGTCGGAGCATTCGCAGGCGATGGGAGGGATTTTATGAAGAAATGGAAGAAGTGTGCGGACTGCCCGTACCATTTGGGTAGGATCCAGTGTGTCAAGGATCCCTGTCCGGCGTGCGGGGCGAGCGGAGTGAAGAAGCATCCGTTTCCGAAGCCGGTGATACGGGGTGGAGCGGAGTATTCAAAAATGACTGCGATTTTCCGCAGACATAAACGTGGAAAGGATGAAATGTATGACGATTGAAAACGAAAAAGATCTTGGTACTGCAATCAAAAATGGTGAACAATGTATTGAAATTGAAGGCGATCTTGGCAAAAAAGTTGTCAGAATTAAGGCAACAGGAAAAGTAGCTTGGGCGGTCGCAATTGGTGGACTAACAGTAGCGGTTGCTGCAATCATAATGATGATTCCCACCGGTCCCTTGCCCGCTCCTGCAGCAATTGCAGGGATTCTGCCAGCAGCAGCTGTACTGGGTGGAACAGGTGTGTCGGGCGTTGCTGTTGCATTTAGTGCGGCATTAATTGCAGCAGGGGGCGGCGGAGTTGGCACACTAAATAAGCTTCGTGCTTACAAAATGGAAAAACAGGGTGACAAGGTTATCCTGAGAAAGAAATAGGAGGCATTACCATGAATCTGAACACATCTAACGAACAAAACATCATCGAACGGGATGTACACTGTCCCTACTGCCAGAGCGACAAAGCCCTGCTCATCAGCGGCATCGGCGAAAAACGTTCCGTGCTGCAATTGCCTGACTACGGAAAAAAGTACTGGCTCTGTGTCATTTTCACATTCGGTCTGTATATGCTGGTGCACGGTTTTCCGATGATTGAAAAGAAACGTGTTTTTGAGTTCAATACATACGGTTTCTGTCCTCATTGCGGAAAGACTTACAATGCCTCTACGCCGGCAGCGGCAAAGGCAGCCAAGGTAAAATCACCCAAGGTATACCGTTCGCTTCGTGACAAGAAATTGTTTGGTATTTGTGGCGGCATTGCAGAATATACGGGGCTTTCTGTCACACTTGTACGGATTGCCATGGTGATCTATATTCTATTTGGTTGCCTTTCAGCAATTTCCTATTTGATACTCAGACTCAAAAATGAGATGATTATTATGCCGATTTATTCGCTACTCGGTATTTTGCCGGCGATTGCCTATCCTCTGCTCGGACTTACCAATATAATGCCTGAAAACCCGAAACATCAGGAAAAAAACTGAATTGAAAGCAGGTGAAGCAGATGGATGAAAATAGCAAGATCCCTGCTGGCTGGGGAGATACAGAGGACGAGGAGGATTATGTTTTTCCGGAGGAGGATGATGCTCCATGGGGTGCAGCAGCTTCTTCCGATGATGCGGCCGAATCGGATGATACAGAAACGCCGGAGGCTTTTGATTCTGCTAAACCAGCGGATTCGGTGGTCAGCCGGCAGAATATTTCGCCCCCAAAAAAGTCGTATGTTCCGCTGATCATCGGCATTGCGGCGGTTGTGATGATTGCCGGAGTCGGCGGTGTTTTCGGAGGAATCATGCTGAGCAAGGATCGTGGTAATCCTGAGGAACAGAAAACGACCGCTGAAACAGAAATGACGGTATCTTCAGAAACGGATCATGTATCCATGGAAACAGTGGCAGAATCCATATCGGAAACAGAAATGATGCAGCAGGATACACAGGCAGAAACCCATAGTACTGCGGAAGTGCCGTACAAGGTTTATGAAGAGTCGGCAATCAGAACTTTGGATGGGTTTCTGGAAAGCTATTGGCTGGGGCCTGCGGATGCACCGTATTATCTGGATAATGTGATGTACAGCCTAATTGATGTCAACGAGGACGGTGTACCGGAGTTATTGACATCATATCCGACTGAAGCTTCAGATACTTCATCACTGTATATCTATGATGGCGGGGATTACAGGAAATATGATGCACTGACCTGGGGAAACGCCAGAGTATGTGTTTCGGCACATCTGATTGAATTGCGTTCCTATGAGGGGGCAGAGGTACGGACAATTTATGAAATGGATGCACAGGGAAATGTTTCTCTGAAAGATGTGATTTTTTATGATTACGATGGAAATTTCATGTGCAACGGGGAGAAGATCAGCAGCGGAGAGTATGATGCGCTCCAACGCAGTTATGATTCTCTGCAATGGGAGAATATCGCTCGTTATGAACGGAAACGTTCTGGCACAGAGCATGTTGAAACAACTAAACCGTCGGAAGAAACTTTACAGACAGAAACAACTTCACAGGAACAAACTACGCTGCCGTCGAATAATGATTCTGATAATGGTGCCATGTACAGTGCATATGCAGAGATCGCATCAGAATATGAATCCGAAATTAGTCTTTCCGGTCTTTACCTTGTGGATCTGAATGGGGATGGTCAGGATGAGATGATCCTTCCGGATGCAGATTCCTATGAATTCTATTTGTATGAATATGTGGACGGAACAATGTATACACGCTCGTTCGGCAGCTGGCAGGCCCTTGGTAATTTTGTGCTTTATACAGTAAGCGGTGATGGTGGAGCGAAATATGTCTACTATCGTGACCAATATTCTTACATAAGTTTGCAGGGATACTATCATCCATCCACAGAGTCATCCCTTTACATATGCATTGATTACCCTTCAGAGGGGGAGCAGTATTATGCAGACTGGTGTATTAACTATGAGAATCCTTCTCAGAAAGCAGAGGTTTCAAGAGGATATGAACCTGTTGAGACATTCTATGCACAGCCGACACAGTGCCATGATGCATTGCTTTCTGCATTTTCAACCTGCGGCTTTGCAATTCGGGAGGAAAGTAAATATACAAAAATGATTCCGATTTCTCTTAATGAACTTCAGGAAAAGGCGAACAAAATCAATTAGTGCGTATTTGAAGCATTGTCAGAAAAAATAGAAGAATCATTCAGTCAGCCCGATCCCCAGATCGGGCTGCATTTCTCTAAAATCCGATTATTTTTTCCATCCAAATATATATGATTAGTATGACATATGGTGGAATAGTGCGAACTGTTAACCGGGGTATGAACAAATCAAAAATCATCAGGCAACAGCGATATGCAAAAATGCAGACTGCAGCGAGTCGCTGCGGAAATTTCAGAATTATGAGCTAGATCAAAAGATTCTCCACTGAATCATAATTCACTTCGTGAATAGGAATTCAGCTCCGAATCATTTGAATGTTT
>SVNQ01000034.1 GCA_015066865.1 Ruminococcus sp. | reverse complement strand
AAAGGAGAGCGTTGCAAAGAAGCTGTTTGACGAAATCTCCCCGAAGTACGCTGATCGTAATGGTGGTTATACACAGATCATCAAGACCGGTCCTCGCCGTGGCGATGCTGCTGAAATGGCAATCATCAAGCTGGTTGACTAATTAACACGAAAACCCCGTCCATTTGGACGGGGTTTTTTACATTAGGCGAACTTGACAGAACGACAGAAATACACTATAATGAAGTAAAACAAATATGCAGGAGGGTAATATGGAATATCTTGACATTTACGACAGCAGCCGCAGGCTAACAGGCAGAACCGCACCAAGAGGAACACCGCTTGGCGAGGGGGAATACTATCTTGTTGTGCATATGCTGGTTTTTCGTAAAGATGGAAAATTTTTGGTTCAGCGGCGAGTTCCTGAAAAACACAGCTGGCCGGATATGTGGGATATTTCCCTCGGCGGTATGGCACAAGCAGGGGAAACCTCCGCATCCGCAGCGGAACGTGAAGCCTTTGAGGAACTTGGATTGAAGGTCGATCTCCGGAATATTTCTCCTGTAATTTCCTATCGTGCAGACACCGTATTTGACGATTACTGGATGGTGCAGCTGGATACGGATGACGTGCAGCTGAAACTCCAGAACGAGGAGGTTTCCGAAACAAGATGGGTGGATCGTGAGGAATGGGAGGCACTCATCGCATCCCGTCAGGTGATCCCCTATACCTTCATGCATCAGATATTTGATCTCTATCATCGAAATTTCCCCGGTGCACGGCTTTTTCCATTCGGCGATCCATCGAAAATCCTTGGAGCTGTTTTCGATATGGACGGCTTGCTGCTGGATACCGAGCGTGTGGTGAATGCCGCATGGGATGAAGCTGCAAGACGCACCGGTTTTGTCGATGTCGAACGGGCAAAAATTGCCTGTCTCGGTTGCAATGAAGCAAGCACAAGGGCATTTTTCCTGCGCACCTATGGAGAAAATTTTGATTATCAGACGTTTCGTGATCTGACACGCAAGCTTGCACATGAGGTGTTGGATGTACATGTGCCTGTGAAAGAGGGAGCAGCAGAAATCCTCCGAATGCTGAAAAATCGGGGCATTCCCCTTGCTGTTGCAAGCTCTACAAGGGAAGTGACTGTTCGTGATCAGCTCGATCGTGCAGGCCTTTTGCCGTTTTTTGATGCAGTGGTGACGGGCGATATGGTGACAAATGGAAAACCGCATCCCGAAATTTATCAAAAAGCCTGTGCTGCAATTGGGATTGCACCCGAATACTGCCTTGCCTTTGAGGATTCCAAGAATGGAATCCGCAGCGCCTACCGTGCCGGAATGTACCCAGTGCAGATTCCCGATCAGGTACCTGCTGCAACAGAAACCTACGCACTTTCGTGGAAGGTGTTTCCGTCCCTCACGGACGCAGCGGCGTTCCTTGAAACAGGAAAGCTGTTAATTAAGTGTGAATAACTTAATGCAAAAGGAAACTAAATAGTTTTTTTACCTCTTTTTAACTAAATTGCATTGACATCCTATACGAATCATTGTATAATAAAAATATCGAAATGGGTTCGGAAAACAACATTTCAAGTTAAGAGAGGGGAAATACATATGAAAGCAAAATTTAGCAGATGGACATCCATCGCCGCTGCTGCAGCAATGCTGCTGACGAGTGCAGTTAGCTTTCCGTGGATGAATGCGGATGCAGCGGATCCGGCACTGACCGGTCAGAACGCAAGAGCCATCACATCCCAGATGACCATCGGCTGGAATCTGGGCAACACACTGGATGCACATGGAAGCAAGGTGAACACGCCGGCAAAATCCGCCATGCAGTGGGGCAATCCCGAGCCGACCAAGGAATTGTTTGAAACTGTCAAGAATGCCGGTTTCAATACGGTTCGTATCCCTACCACATGGTACCCGCACATTGAGTACAGCGATGCGGAGCAGATGTGGGTCGTGGATGAGGAATGGATGGATTACGTCAAGATGACCGTTGACTTTGCGTATGAGCTTGACATGTTCATCATCCTGAACGTGCATCACGAAAATTGGGTCAATGTCAGTCAGTTCACCGATGCGACCTATGCGGATGCATCTTCCAAGCTGACGAGCATCTGGGCGCAGGTTGCCGATGAATTTGCAGAATACGACCAGCATCTGATCTTTGAGGGAATGAACGAGCCCCGTCAGACAGGTCTCGGCGGCGGCGTGGAATGGGGCGCAGGCGACACCAATTCCCGCAAGTACATCAATGATCTGAATGCGGCATTTGTAAAGACCGTCAGAGCGCAGGGTTCTGCGGCAAATAACGAGCGTCTGCTGATGCTTCCCGGTTATTGTGCGTCCTCCGATCCTTCGGCGATCCGTGCAATTGAAATTCCGGCAAACAGCGGCAACGTGGCACTGTCCGTACATGCCTATGCACCGTATTTCTTCACCATGGATACCTCCGACAAGGCGAACCATGAGTTCCCTGGCAAGAGCGGATGGGGTGAAGATTACGATTATAACCTGACTACACTGTTCAACAATCTCAAGAGCATTTCCAATGAAAAGAATGCACCGATCATCATCGGCGAGTTCAGTTCTTCCGACTTCAACAACACAGCATCCAGAGTCAACTGGGCAAAGTCCTATCTTGGCAAGGCAAAGGATGCAGGCATTCCCTGCGTGTTGTGGGATAACAACAATGACTACGACGGCACAGGCGAAGCACACGGCTATGTATACCGTCTGACAAATACTTGGTACCCCAATTCCGCACCGGTTGTCAAGGCAATGATGGATGTTTACGGTGTAAACAGTGTTCTGCCGGAATACAAGGAATATGAAGCTCCCAAGTTTGACTGGGCAAAGATTCCTGTTGGTGACAATTGGATCGAGGTATACAAGCAAGAAGAAGGCGAAGTCCTGAAGGCATGGAAGAATATCTGTGATAACAAGATCGGCGAGTACATGACTGAGGATTATGAGCTGGTTCTGGTGTACGATTCCACATCGGATCCGTATCTGGTAATGCAGGATAAAGATGTTGAAGATGGCTGGTATCCGACCTATTCCAGTGCAACTGCAAAGGATTTCATGCTGAAATTCACCTTTGAAGATGTACAGGCAACACTGAAAAACAACAATACGGAATTTGCAGACATGGATTATTTCTTCATCAGTGCCGCATCCGAGCAAATGACGGTTTACGGTCTGTATGCAATTCCGCTGCGTGAGATCAAGCCCACAGAACCACCGACTGAGGAAACGACCGAGGGAACGACGGAGGAACCCTCGGATAAACCCTTTCGCCTTCCCGGTGACGTTGACGGTGATAACGATTTTGATATTACTGACATTATTCTGCTGCAGAAAGTTCTTCTGGCGAGCGAAACGATGAAGGCAGAGAACGTGGTAAACGCAGACGCTGACAGCGACGGTATAATCACTGCATATGACCTTGCAATTTTCAAGCGCAATATTCTCAAACAAAGATAACACTGATTCGTGTTTCATAGAGAGGAAAGATCAAAGGCTGCATCATTGCGATGCAGCCTTTGATCACGTCAGGGGTACGGGGACGGAGTCCCCGAATGGATAGCCCCTCCCTGAGGGGAGGGGATGGGGTAGGGGAATATAACGCATTCTCCCAAAATCGTAGAGAAAAGGCTGCATCATCCGATGCAGCCTTTGGTCATATCTATAGAGGAATTTATTGTGGTGACGGTTACTTGACAAGATGTTCCGGCTTTATGGACAGCAGCCAGCCGTGTTCATCGGAGGATGTTGCGGTGAAGTATTCCGTACGATCTTCGAGAGTCGTGTCCGTGAACTGGAAGTTCGGATCGTCTGTTGCAACTGCACGGAAAGTGCATATCTGTTCATTTCCTATTTTTTCAACGGATTGAACTTCGATGTCAAAGTGAGTCCAGTCCACCAGAGCGCCCTGTTCATAGGCAACCTTTGCCTCATCAATGTACAGCTTATCGTCCACGATCTTGAAGATGCAGTCGTTGAGTACCCACTGTGCAACCTCGGGTGTGAAGGTGCTTTCAACAAGCTCACGGAAGGATGCAGCATCCCAGAATTTGAGTGACAGATCAAAGTTGTTGCTCAGATCAATTTCGTGCAGGGTAGTGTCGCTGAGAGGTTCGCTTTTGAGGGTGTAATTTCCATGAATCTGCATGGAGTTCTCAACCAGCTCGTGCAGGATTTCCTCCTTTGTGTAGCCGTACATCTTCTCCAGACGCCAGCCGTCGGATTCACGGATCGCCTTGCAGGTGCAGCCGTATTCTTCGCCGGTGGCAACAGAACTGATGCCGGTCACATCAAATACGATCATGTAATCACCCATTGCCGCAGGATTTGTAATTTCAAAATTACTCCAGTCCTCCTCGGGGTATGAGTAGTCAAATACAGAGGCAGGCTGAATGCAGAACTTTCCGTCATATTCAGAATAGAGTGCATAGCCACAGGGATAGGAGGTGAGCAGCTCGTTTGCAAACTCATCACAATAGGTGGAGTATACATAGGATTCAAGAGCGTCATAGCTTACAAACTGATCCGAATCCACTTCATAGATGCCAACACCCAGATCTTCGCCCTTGTGGGAGAGGGGATTTGTGACGAAGGCTTCCAGACAATCCAGGTTGCGATACATCAGATTACGCAGATCTTCAAGATACAGACCGTTGATCTGCGGATCGTCGTAGCCGTACAGCTTTTCCAGACGCCAGCCGTCGGATTCACGGATTGCCTTGCAGACATAGGTGACAGGGATCTTCTCACCGTCATCATAAATGCGGTTCACAGTGACATCAAATGTGACGGTGTTTTCGTCCACACTTGCAGGATTTGTGATCTCATAGCTATACCAGTCCTCAGAGAAGCTTACGCCGTCAAGTACAGTTCTGGGCTTAACACAGAACTTTCCATCAACTTCCAGATAGTGTACGCCGCCGTTTCCGTTGAGCAGTTCTTCTGCAAAATCATCACAGAAAACGGAGTAAACATATTCCTTCATCTCTGCATAGCTTGCAAATGCGTCGGTTTCTGTCTCGTGGGTGTCATCGCCCAGATCCTCGGAATTATAGGAAACGCCATTCAACAGGAGGAAGTAATCCACACATCTGACGTTCTGATCCATCATGCTGCGCAGGTCTTCCATGCTCAGATCGCTGGGCAGTGTGCTTTCTGTAGGTGTATCTGTTGTATCGGATACATCTGTAGAAATGGGGGGCGTCACTGCCGGATGGTGATTTCCGAGGAACATTGCGCCGCCGATGCCTGCCACCAGAACGAGGCATGCTGCCAGCGTCATAATGGGACGGAAACGCTGTGTTCTTGTAATGTGCTTTACGTCTTCTGTATAAACCTGAGTTGTTGTATTCATATCTTCTAACCTCATCTTTTTTTCACATAGTGCTTCAATTCTGTCCTTTGCAGCGTCGTCCAGTGCAGGAGCGATCTCTGCAATTTCCTCAACAGCCCGATCATCCAACGGTGACAGCTGTCGGAGTTCTTTCTCAAAATCATTTGTATTCACAGCGCTCACCCTTCCTTCCATAATCAGCTTCCAGAATTTCCTTCATGCGCGCCCTTGCTCGAACGCTTCGTTTTTGTACGGCATCCGCCGTCATAGAAAGTGCCTTTCCGATCTCCTTGGCAGTCTGCTCATAAAAGTACTGCCTGATAATAATGGAGGTGTCCGGTTCCCCCAGATTTTTGATCACATCCCAGAGCCGCTGTTTCTGGATCATTTCGGCAACCGCTTCCTCAGGATCATCCTCCGCTATCAGAACCAGACTTTCGTCCTCCTCCAGATAAGAGGTTGCATTCTGACGATGCGTCAGCCGCCGCCATGCATCCACGGCGGTACGTTTTGCAATGGTACTGAGATAGCCCTTAAGTGTGCCGCTCTGCGGTGTATATTTTTCTGTATTGCGGAAGATCTCAACAAATACGTCACTGACGCAGTCCTCAATATCCTCACGACTTGCGCAGTTCTTTAATTTGTTCAGAACAATCGCATAGACAAGATTACTGTATTGATCAATCAATGCCCGCCGTCCCTTCTTCGGGTCGGTCTGCATCAATTCAAACCATTGTGAATCCGTCATATTCCCACCTCCATAGTATCTGAATCGATTCATATCATACATTCGCATGAGCGTTTGTGTTTCGGACAACAAAAAGGAAATTTTTTAAAAAAATATTTTTGCCTGTTTTGCGGATTGAATCGATTCATATCATACATTCGTATGAGCATGTGTATTTCGGACAACAAAAAGGAAATTTTTTTAAAAAATATTTTTTCCTGTTTTGCAGAATGAATCGATTCATATCATACATTCGCACGAGGGATTGTGTTTCGGACAGAAAATCAGAAAAAAGTTTTTTGCAGGGGAAAGATGAGGAGATCCCTGCAAAAGCCTTGCCCCGTTTGCCTAAGCAAGCGGGGCAAGGCTGTCAATAGGAGTAAAAAGTAATAATCGGTTTACCAAGTCCATTCCTTAAACAGGCGAACCTTTTCTTTGGAACGTCTTTTTTTCGGAATAACCGTTTGTACAGGAGCATTCGGATTTGCTGCATCTGCCGGTTCTGCCTGTTCAGCGGGAGCTGATTCGGGAGGGGGCAGAGGCGTATTTGCTCTTTCATTTGCCCTGCGTACCGCATACTCATAGTAGAATGCAATGCCGATGAGTGCCGCACCTGCAAGGAACAGGTAAATGCCCCAGTGCAGGGACTGCCAGAATTCCCAAGTCATCTTGATGGTCATCAGGAACAGCACGGAGAAGCCCAGCGTGAACCAGCGCAGGCGTTTCACAGCAAAGCTGCCCAGCAGGATCAGGAAACTGAAGGTTGCCAGCACAATACCGTCCATTGCCTTACCGAAGCTGAGGCTTGCAGTCAGCAGACAGAGCATGGTAAAGCAATACATGCTGAATCTTGCGATATGTACAGCATTGCGGAATTTCTTCGGCAGAATGAAAAGCAGTGAGAAGATGAATAGGTGCATCGGAAGCAGGTACAGTAAAATCTGCGGTGCCTTGAAATCAGCATTATGCCACATTTCCAGAATGCTGAACGGATCGTGGATATTGTGGAAGAAGATGGTCAGGCATCCGAATGCAGAAGTCAGAAGAATAGGAATGTAACGTGCCTTGACACGTCCGATGAACAGGAGGGAATAAACCGACAGCATCAGGCAGCAGAGGATGGACGGATACCAGTCAAGGGTAGAAGCGGCGCTGAAAATAGGGAATGCCGCAACGAGTATGCCCCAGTCCACCTGAATGTTTTTGCCGGAAGCAGTGTAGAATCCACTCGGCAGGAGCAGTCTGCCCATACCTGCGAAAATCAGCAGCATTGCGACATAGCAGGTGATCTGCAGACCGAGGAGCCAGTTGTTTGTCAGACCGGGCAGGGATTCAAGAGCAAGAACGATTTCCTGCAATGCCGTGAACAAATAAATCATCATCGGCAGGGCGGTAAAGTTGGTTTCTCTGCGCATGCTGCCGGCAGTCATAACCATGAGCGACAGAGCAAACAGGACGATCCAGCCAATACCGACGGCTTCATTGCATATAAGAACAAGTACGCAAAGATACAGGAATACGGAAAGGTTCAGACAGAAGCTGCGCATTCCGGCAGAATGGAACTGGAAACGCAGAACAGTGTATTCCGCAAGATAAACGAGTGCCAAAACTGCAAGCGTCAGGATCCATGCCTGTGCATCACCCAGGAACAGCAGGAATGTGCCGCAGCAGCTCGTGAGCAGGAACGGCAGTCCCGCCCAGCCGCAGCTGCGTTCCAGCAGCGGACGGCGCACGAGATTTGCATAGATCATGGTAATCAGCATTGCAGCCGTGCAGACCCAGTTCAGCCAGAGCGTGCCGTAGGGGAGTTCCATCAGCGGAACTGCTGCACAGGAGCAGATGGAAAGCGTCAGCGGCCAGAGCTTGCGGCTCATGAATGCCTGCACCAGCAGGATGAGCGCTGCTGCGATCATCAGCAGACGGAGAAGCAGACTGTCATCATTTACAGCACCGATCATTGAAACGGTGTAAAGCAGGACTGCATAAATGATGAAAGCGTAGGATTCCTGCTTTATTTTATACTTGGGTGCAAATGCAAAGTGTATTGCTGCAAAAATCAACGGAACAAAGAGGAACAGGAAATGTGTACCCACATAGTCTATTTCCGTCATCATAAATATCACTGTACACGGAATTGCCGGGATACAGAGCAGTGCTCCTGCAACGCCCATGGTATTTCTTGTTGCTGCTTTAAGCTGCGGCAGGGAGAAAATGCTCAGCAGCAGGAAGACACTGGTACAAATCACAAAGATGAATTTCAAAAGTCCATCCGTATCTTCCAGAACGCTGACGCTGCATAAGCTGATCAGTGTGTTGAGGATTCCGGCAGTAAAGCCGAATACGCCAATGTGCATGGATTTCACAATAAAACGTTCATGCAGGAACAAAAATGCCATGATCAGACTGAAAACGCAGGATGCAAGCGGTGCATCACTGGAGCAAACAAGCAGGATGATCAGATTGAAGCAATGCAGCGGGTACAGAAACGGCATCCATGTTTTGGAAAGCGGTGTTGTGCCGATTTCATGTCTGCGCAGATACAGCTCCGAAATCACCATGCAGATAACGGAAAGCACCACCTGCAGAGCGCCGAAGATAATCGTTGCCGTCTCAAAAGAAAGAATTTCTTTGCTGTCAATCTGAGAACAGAGGAAACCGGATAACGAAGTCCATGTTCCGGCAATACCCGCCAGTCCCAGCCATGCAAGGAACGGGCTTTTGTAATTGCTCTGACCGAGGAAGCTGGTTCCCGAAACACAGAGAAAGATCAGTGCCATCAACAGAGTGCCGCCTTCTCCCTTAAATGAGAACCATTCACCCAGCAGCGAGAATGCACCGATGCCTCCGAGGGCAAGGGGCAGGAAGATGCAGCCGAGTATGTAGAAGGCAAGACCGGTTTTCGGGAGCTTGAGTCCACGTTCAGCAATCACATTGAAAGCGAACGCAACCACACTTGCCGAGAGCAGGGAAATGGCGCGTGCAATATCGGGAAGGGTTTCCCAGGTGTTTGTCAGGAAAATAATACCGCCCATGAACAGGAACACGACGCCTGCGATCAGCAGCAGTGAGATCGGCGAGAAGGGCTGTTTCGGAGCTGCCGGTTTCCGGGGAGGGGGAGGCGGTGTGAATTTCGGTGCAGCCGGCTGTACCGGCGGCGGTGTCTGCGGTGAATCCGCATTGTTCACCGGCGTACTGCCCTGCGGTGCCTGCGGAGCAGGCGGCGTACCTGCGGGGCGATAGAGATTACTGTAATCATTGGGTGCTTGCGGCGAGGCAAAATACTTCACAGCTTCCGGCTGCCGATATGGGGTTTTCGACAGCATAACCATCGAAAATACAATGATGGCAGCAACGATGAATAAAAATAAACCCAGTAACATAAGATCCCTTCTTTCAAAATAATCATCAGATAAGTCGATTGTAATGCAGCATTTTTGTGCTGTTATCTGTTAGTACGTGAAAACAACAAAAAATTACAAAGAAATCTGCACAAAATTCAAGAGCCGTTTTTGTAAGAAAGCACAAAGCACCCAGCCGTTTGCGGCAGGGTGCTTTCTGGAAAACGATGTAATTCTGCAAATCAATCATGTACGATAACCGGTGTGCCGTTGACAACGGTATTGAACAGATTCTTGACAAACTTGTAAGGCAGGTTAATGCATCCATGCGAACCACTATACATATAAATGCTGCCGCCGAATGCACCACGGCTCTTCATATCATGCAGACCAATACCCGTATAGTCGATCGGCATCCAGTAATCCACCCATACTTCATAGCCATGCGTTGCCATGGTACCAAGCTTTCTGGGGCTGTCATGCGACCAGATCTGGAAGATACCACGGGGCGTTCTGCGGGAACGATCGGTTTCCGTACCGGTTACGCAGTCGGCTTCCATGTTGATAATGCCGTTTTTGTAATACCAGATATGCTGTGCAGAAATATCAATTTCAATATAAGTACCGCCGATGTCATTGGTATCACGAGTGAAACCATAACCCCAGTTGGTATATTTCGGCTCAACTGTCACAGATTCTCCTGTCTCCAGCAGTTCCAGAATCTGTTCGGTGGTTGCTTCCTGATCAATCTGCCAGCCGTATATACTTGTTTTCGTCCACGGAACAGTAATTACACCATCGAGTGTGGAACGGAACGTACGGGGTCTTCCGTAGGTATCATACTTGTTGGCCATTTCCGCTACAAAATCTTCGATGGGACCGCGGTTGAAGGCAGTTTTGCCTTCCTGCGTATAATATACCCATGATGCAATGGTTGCGCCGTCAAGCACTTCCTTGCGGTCGGAGAAATCAAAGGTGATGGCACATTTTGCATATTTGTTGCAAAGCTCCAGATGCTCCGTCAGATCCTCAGCCTTGATGTTCGCCAGATAATTGTCGTAACTGCCGGATTCCACAATATCAATTGAGAAATTGCCGGTTCTCAGCTGCTGTCCCACATAAGCAGTCAGCGTAGATTTGTCAAATTTATCACCGATGGTTTCCGGAACGATCTCATACAGCTGCGTTTCGGGATTCATTTCTATGTAAGCATCCTTTGAGGGATCGCTGCCCCAGCCGTAACGTTCAAACATGAGCTGCATGACTTTATCATCATAGTTGATGTCGTATTCCACAGTGTAGCTGGATTCTGCAAACAGCTTGCGGATCCAGAGAATGCTGTTTTCAGAGAACGCTTCATCCAGCTTTTCAAGTTCCAGAGAGTAATAAGCGTCATATTCCTCAGCGGGGAAGGTCACGGTTTCGCCCTCGGAAGTGATCAGTTCCAGATCGGCAACCTCTGCCTCTGCCATCAGTGCGTCGTGTGCTTCCTGTTTGCTCATGCCGCCGACAGAAACCTTATTGATGTAGGTGTTCGGTAAAAACTTGTTGCTGTAGACGATTGCAACAATAATGTAAGCAATCAGCAGAGCGCCTCCGGCTGAACCTCCCAGAATCGCAGAGATTTTTCCGATGGGCAGCTTTTTTTTCGGTTTATCCGCAGTTTTTTCCTTTACAGGCTTTTCCTGCGGTTTGGCAGCTGTTTTTACAGGCTTCATTGCCGGTGTTGCTTCACCCTTTGCAGGAACAGCAGCGGGCTTGGCGGTACCTGCCTTCCGAAGTGCGGGAAGGGGCTGTTTGACAGCTGTCGGTGCTGCCGGCTTCTGTACCTGTGCTGCATTGTTTTTTTGCACCTGCGGTGCAGCGGCGGGCTTTTGCACAGTTTTGGGTTTCTGTGCAGCAGGCTGCTGCGCTGCTTTCGCCTGTGGTCTCTGTGGGGAAACGACTGTTTCGGCGGCAGCATTTTTGACGGCCGCACTCTTTGTTCCCTTTTTGCGAAGAGGCGGCAAAGCACTCTTTTTGGCAGGCTGTGGCTGCGGTGCAGGCGTTCTGTCCACCATGGAGAGTGCCTCACGAATCTGTGCAACCTTCTGCGCACGGGTTTCCTCCGAACCTTCTACGGGAGGAGGATTGTCCTCCACGGACACATCCAGAAGCTGTGTTTTGGAAGCAGCCTTCTGTTTGGGCTTCGGAAGATCTGCATTTTCCGTGCTTTCCGTTTTTTCTTCTCCATTCGCTTGTGCAAGCGATTGGCGGATGCGGTTCATCCGATCAATTTTCTCTGTATCCTCAGCTGCAGGAGTTTGGGTGACCCCCTGATTGAGATCCTTCTGATCTGACAAGCTGTTCAATCCTTTCTATCTATAATAAAGGGATGATGCACATTGAACGTAGAAGCGCATCCCGAACAATTCCCCGCTGCATGCCGGATGCATTCATCCGACAGCAAATGCTATGTATGCAATGGCGAGCAGGTGTATGACAAGATTGCCTTGAAAAAGCATACACTCGTCCCATATGATTAAGTATACCATATAACATAGTATAAAGTAAATGAACAGGAGGTTACATTTCAATAACAAACCTTTTTTCTGCTTTTTTGACGAAATACAGCGGATTTTGAAAAACATAATTGACATTTGGTTAAAAATGTGCTATACTTATTACAAATTATGGTAAAGAATAGACACAAAATAACGGATGTCGGTTTTACCGTTTGTTTTTTTGGAAAGGTGAGTTATCATGATGCAGACAATTTTTACAGCAGCAGATATTCTTCTGCCGGATTTTAATGTGACAGATGCCGCAAAATGGAGTGTCATCGCATGTGATCAGTTCACGGGCGATCCTTCCTACTGGGAGCATGCTGCGGCAGAGGTTGGCGATGCACCGTCCACGCTGAACCTGATCCTGCCCGAAGTGTATCTGGAGGAAGCTGACGTGGAGGAGCGGATTTCCGCCATCCGTTTGAATATGGAACAATATCTGGAAAGCGGCGTACTGCGCACCTACGAGAATGCCATGGTCTATGTTGAGCGCATGCAGGGCAATGGTGTGCTGCGTGCAGGCGTGATCGGCAAGATCGACCTTGAAGCGTATGATTATAATAAGGGAAGCACCTCCCCCGTCCGTGCAACGGAAGCAACTGTGCTTGAGCGTATTCCTCCGAGAATGCGTGTGCGTGAAAAGGCACAGCTGGAGCTGCCCCATATTATGATCCTGATCGACGATCCGCAGGATACTGCCATTGGCAGCTGCACTGCGGCAAAGAATGGCATGCAGAAGCTCTACAGCACACAGCTGATGAGCGGCGGCGGCAGCGTGGATGGCTACCTGATGGGCGATGCAGAGCAGGCAGCATTCCAGACCGCACTTTCCGAGCTTCTTGCGCGTGAGGAAAATCGTGAGCTGCAGTTTGCAATGGGCGACGGCAACCACTCCCTTGCAACAGCAAAGGCATGCTATGAGGCAATGAAGCAGGAAAATCCCGGCGTGGATTTCTCCGATCATCCGGCAAGGTATGCCCTCGTGGAGATCGTGAACCTCCACAGCGATGCGCTGCAGTTTGAGGCGATCCACCGCATTATTGAGAATACGGATACCGCAAAGCTGATGGATACCCTGACAGCGGAGCTTAGCTTGTCCGAAAACGAATCCGACCAGCCCGTGACTGTTGTACAGAACGGCGAGAGAAAGACACTGTACATTCATAAGCCCTCCTCCAATCTCGCAGTGGGCAGCCTTCAGAATGTGCTGGATGCATTCCTTGCGGAAAATGCAGGAAAGATCGACTATATCCATGGTGAGGAAACTGTTGAGCGTCTGGCAGCAAAGGACGGCAGCATTGGCTTCCTCCTGCCCGATCTGCACAAGAGTCTGCTGTTCCCCAGTGTACAGAAGGATGGTGTTCTTCCCAGAAAGACCTTCTCGATGGGGCATGCCGAGGATAAGAGATATTATATGGAATGCCGCAAGATCCGGTAACGCAGGATTTTTTAGAAAATTTTGTATTTTTTTTAAAAAACCCTTGATTTCCGGTTTGAAACGTGGTATAATAGTATTATCATCATGTAAAGTCAAAAGACCGGAGCAATCCGGTCTTTCGTTTTGCTTGTATCATTCTGCAAGGAGAGGAGAAATGCAATGAAACTGAAGAAATTCGGCAGCACCGAGCAGCGGATCTATGAGCTGGCTGCTCCCATCGTGACGGATCTTGGCTATCTTGTATGGGATATCCGCTACGAGAAGGAGGGTGCGTCGTGGTACCTGCGCATTTTCATTGACAGTGAAACAGAAACCATCAGCATCAACGACTGCGAAAAGGTGACCGAGCCCATCAGCGACATGCTCGATGAAAAGGATCCGATCGCACAGAGTTACATTCTGGAGATCAGCTCCGCAGGACTTGAGCGTGATCTGATCCGTGAGAGCCATTTTGATGCATGCGTGGGCTGCGTTGTCCGTGCAAGACTCATCCGTCCCATCGACGGATGCCGTGAGATGGTGGGAACACTGACGGACTGGAACAAGGACCAGATCATTCTGGAAACAGAAAACGGTGCGGCGGAAATTCCGTTCAATGCACTGGCATTTGTAAAGCTTTATTTTGAATTTGAATAAAAACATGGAGGCGTAACAAACGATGAACAACGAATTTTTCGAAGCGCTGGCGGATCTGGGCACAGAGAACAGCGTGGATGCCGAGATTATGATCGAGAAGGTAAAGAGCGCAATGCAGAAGGCTGCACAGCGTATTTATCCGGACTGCAAGGAGAATATCCGTGTGGACATCGATCCGGCAAACCGTATTTTCAGCGTGGTGCTGCTGCAGGAGGTTGTGGATGAAGAACCCATCAACGCAACGCAGATCCACATCGACGTGGCAAGAACCATTGACCCCGACACCTATGTAGGTGCAATTCTGGAGTATCCGTTGGATATTTCCAAATTTGGCAGAGCTTCCGCACAGTCCGCAAAACAGTCCATCAAGGGCGACCTGCGTGACATCAACCGTGACCGTCTGCTGGAGAAGTTCCAGGGCAAGGAGAACGATATTCTCACTGCAACTGTAACTCAGGTAGAACCCGGCAGAGGTTCCGCAACACTGGTGTATGACAAGACGGAGCTGTACCTGCTGCGTCAGGAACAGATTCCGGGCGAGGTGCTGCGTGAGGGCATGACCATCAAGGTGTATGTGACAGCAATTGCCAATAAGAGCAAGAAACCCGTGATCAAGGTTTCCCGTGTACACAGAGATCTGGTTAAGCGTCTGTTTGAGCTGGAAGTACCTGAGATCTATGACGGTACGGTGGAGGTTAAGGCAATTTCCCGTGAAGCGGGTTCACGTTCCAAGATCGCAGTCGTTTCCCATGACCCGAACGTGGATGCCATCGGCTCCTGCATCGGCCCGAAGCGTTCCAGAATTTCTGCAATCGTGCGTGAGCTTGGCGGCGAGAAGATCGACATCATCCCCTACAGCGAGGATCCGGCAGAGTTTATTGCACATGCACTTTCCCCTGCAAAGGTGCTGAAGGTGACCATCCTCGATGAGGAAGAACGTACCTGCGTTGCAATCGTTCCCAACGACCAGCTTTCACTTGCCATTGGCAACCGCGGTCAGAATGCAAAGCTTGCAGCAAAGCTGACGGGCTTCAAGATCGACATCAAATCCGATCAGGATGCAGCTGTAATGGAAGAGGAAGCTCCTGTTGAGGAGATTGCCGAGGAAGCAGCTGTTGAGGAAGCTGCGGAATAATTCCGTTCGGAGGTGTCCGTATGGCGAAGAAGATTCCGATGCGCATGTGCATCGGCTGCGGAGAAATGAAACCGAAAAAGGAATTGATTCGTGTGGTAAAATCCCCCGAGGGAGAGATTACACTGGACTTTACAGGAAAAAAGGCAGGCAGAGGTGCATATCTTTGCCGCAGTCAGGAATGTCTGACACAGGCGCAGAAAAGCCGCAGACTGGAAAAGAGCTTTTCCTGCAAGGTTGCGCCGGAAGTATACGAGGTGATGATGCATGCATTGTCCGAAGCTGACGGGATTGCTTAGTATCTGCCGTAAGGCGGGAAAAATGGCGATGGGGTTCGACCCCATGCTTGAGGCGCTGACGGGCGGAAAGACAAGCGGCGTGATCACGACGGAGGATATTTCCCCGAAAACATATAAGGAAGTATGCTTTCATTGCCGGAAGAAGGACATTCCGGTCTGCCCCGTTCCGCTGACACAGGCGGAGATCGGTGCAGCAACGGGACGCCGTTCGGCAGTAATCGCAATTCTTGACAAAGGATTTTTTGACAGGATACAGACACTGTGTGCAGAAGTACAGCAGCAGTGACCGATAGATCCGCAGCATATGGATGCGGCGGACTGTATGAGATAGGAGGTTTTTGCCTATGGCAAAGAAAATCAAATTGACCGATGCAGCGAAGGATCTGCAGATGTCCGTGCAGGAACTTGCAGAATTTTTTGAAAAACACGGAGAGGGCAAGAAGAAAAGCGGCTCATCCATTACAGAGCAGGAAATGAACCTTGCATTGGAATATTTCAGTCAGAAGTATCATGTGGACAGCTTTGATGCATATTTTGCAACCAAGAACCAGCCCAAGCCCGCTGCGCCGGCTGAAAAGGAAACCAAGAAGCCCGCAAAGAAAACAGTTAAGACCGAAAAGACTGATAATACGGAAAAGGCTGCAAAGGCTGAAAAGCCTGCTAAGCAGGAAACCTCATCCGAGAATGCAGTACCAAAAAAAGCAGAAACACCTGCACCCAAGCCTGTGAAGGAAGAAAAAACTGCTCCTGCAGCAGAAAAGCCTGCTGTTAAGCCGGCAGAGGAAAAACCTGCGGCAAAGCCGGTGCCTGCAGCAGAGAAGCAGGAACAGCCTGCTCCCAAGCAGCCTGAGCGCCGCAAGGAAGAAAAGAAAAAGAAGCAGCCGCAGGTTCACGGCGAAAAGACCCGTCTGGGCGGCGTGATGAGCAGCGAGCGCATGGAAAGCCCCGAAAAGCGCCGTACTGTTGATACCAGAGGCAGCTATGTGGATCTGGATAAGTACAACGAGCGCTACGAGCAGATCGCTCCCGCTGACCGCCATAAGGATTATTCTACGAAAAAGCAGAAGATCAACCAGAAGTCTGCACAGCGCGGCAAGCAGCGTTCAAGCAAGAAGGAAACCGAGGCACAGCGTCTGAATCGTCTGGAGCTGGAGCGTGCAAGAAAGCAGCAGCTGAAGGTGCGCATCCCCGATACGATCACAGTCAGCGAACTGGCAGCACGTCTGAAGGTTACTGTTTCCAAGGTAATCGGCAAGCTCATGGGTCTTGGCGTGATGGCAAGCATCAACGAGGAGATCGATTTCGATACCGCATCCCTCGTTGCAGAGGAGCTGGGTGCAAAGGTTGAGAAGGAAGTGATCGTGACAATTGAAGAACGTCTGATCGAGGAGGATACGGACGATGAGTCCAAGCTCCTGCCCCGTTCTCCCGTTGTTGTGGTTATGGGTCACGTTGACCACGGTAAGACCTCCATTCTTGACAGAATCCGTAATGCAAAGGTAACTGCATCCGAAGCCGGCGGCATTACACAGCATATCGGTGCATATCAGGTAAATTATGAGGGCAAGACCATTACCTTCCTCGATACCCCCGGACATGAGGCGTTCACTTCCATGCGTGCAAGAGGTGCAAATATCACCGATATTGCAATTCTGGTTGTTGCTGCTGATGACGGTATCATGCCGCAGACGGTAGAGTCCATCAACCACGCAAAGGCAGCGGGTGTATCCGTCATCGTTGCCATCAACAAGATGGATAAGGAAACCGCCAACCCCGATCGTGTACGTCAGGAGCTGACCGAATATGGTCTGGTCTGCGAAGAATGGGGCGGCGATACCATTTGCGTTGAGGTTTCCGCAAAGACGGGTGCCGGCATTGATAACCTGCTTGAGAATGTTCTGCTCGTTGCAGAATTTAAGGAACTGACTGCTAATCCCGACCGTATGGCACAGGGTACTGTTATCGAAGCACGTCTGGATAAGGGCAGAGGCCCGATCGCTACAATGCTGGTACAGAAGGGTACACTGAATACGGGTGACATCATCATTGCAGGCACGACTGTTGGTAAGGTTCGTGTAATGACCAATTATAAGGGTTCTATTGTAAAGAGTGCAGGTCCGTCCGTTCCGGTTGAGATCACAGGTATGGACGAGGTGCCCAGTGCAGGCGATATCTTCAACGCAGTTGAGGATGAGCGTCTGGCAAGAGCACTCGTGGAACAGAGAAAGCACGAGGCAAAGGAAGCACAATTCCAGAACACCACAAAGCTGACGCTTGATAACCTGTTCAGCCAGATGGCAGAGGGTGAGGTCAAGGAACTGCCGATCATCGTCAAGGCTGACGTACAGGGCAGTGCGGAAGCAGTCAAGGCATCTCTGGAAAAGCTTTCCAATGACGAGGTGCGTGTCAGAGTTATTCACAGTGCCGTTGGTGCTGTTAAAGAAAGCGACGTTATGCTTGCAAATGCGTCCAATGCGATCATCGTTGGATTCAACGTTCGTCCCGACAATGGCGCAGCAGAAAGCGCAGCAAGAGATGGTGTGGATATCCGTCTGTATCGTATCATTTATGATGCTATCGAGGAAATCACCACTGCAATGAAGGGTATGCTCGCACCGAAGTTCCGTGAGGTAATTCTTGGTAAGGCAGAGGTTCGTGAGGTATTCAAAATCTCCAGCGTCGGTACGGTTGCCGGCAGCTATATCCTCGATGGTAAGCTGACCAGACAGTGCCAGATCCGAATCGTTCGTGACGGCATCATCGTTGCCGATGACCATATTGCAGGTCTGCAGCGTTTCAAGGATTCCGTCAAGGAAGTGGCAAGCGGCTATGAATGCGGTATCAGTCTTGAGAAGTTCAATGACCTGAAGGTCGGCGACATCTTTGAGGCATATATTATGGAAGAATATCGTCCCGAATAATTTTTGAAAAAAGCAAGAAGATATATGAAAGGATGGAAAGCGCATGGAATATAACAGAATGAGTACGAAGGATATGCTTCAGTATTGTGATGAAGCACTGGCATGGGATGAACTTGGTCCGGTAGATGTTTTCTTCTTCGAGTCTGTCAAGAGAATCCTGCTCGGACAGTGCAGTGCAGTGGAAAGAGTGGAAAGCGATGAGCCGGATGAACTTGCAAACGTCAGCCATCCCATCACTGCGGAGGAGCTTCTCTCCTATGAAGAAATGTCCAATCAGGCAAACTTTGGCGAATGCCTCGAAGCTGACGGATTCTTTGAATCCGGTGCAGAATATGCCATAGCGGACGGAAAGGCAGGCAATTAATGCCAGTTACAAAAACAATCGGATGTCGGAGGACATCCACAGAGAGCTGCCGGACATTATCCGGCAGCTGAAAGATCCCCGTATTAGTTCCATGCTGACTGTTGTCCGTGTGGATCTGGCAGGGGATGGTTCCCATTGCAAGGTGTATATCTCCAGTCTGCTTGGCGAGGAGGATACTCGCCAGTCCGTCAAGGGACTGCGCAGTGCTGCGGGCTTTGTCAGACGTGAACTGTTTTCACGCCTGAAGATGCGCAAGAGTCCCGAAATTGAATTTATTGCGGACAATTCCATCGCAAAGGGCGCAGAGATCACCAGAAAGCTGCAGACACTTGCGGAGGAGAACGGAACGGAGGAAGAAGATGCAGAGGATTGATGTGCAGCAGGCAGCGGAATTTCTGCAAAGCTGTGAGGATGCCTATATTCTGATCCACCAAAGTCCCGATGGGGACTGCGTCGGTTCCGGCTATTCGCTGCAGGCGGTTCTCCGACTGATGGGGAAGCGTGCGAAGGTACTTTGTTCCGATGAAATTCCGGCACGTTATGACTATCTCCTGCCGGAGAGCGAGGAGGAGTTTGAGCCGAAATGCGTGATCACTGTGGATGTGGCAGATTCCAAGCTTCTTGGAAAATACAAGGATGTGTACGCAGACAGAGTGGATCTTTGCATTGACCACCATGTTTCCAATCTCCTGTATGCAAAGCAGACGCTGCTGTGCGCCGGAGCTGCGGCAGCATGTGAGATCCTGTATGCGCTGTACCGTTTTATGAATGTGCAGTTTACGGAGCAGATCGCCATGTGCCTGTATACGGGCATGGCAACCGATACGGGATGCTTTAAATTTGACAACACCACGCCCGAAACACACATCTACACAGCGGAGCTGATGCGGGAATTTCCCGATATCCGCTACGGGCTGATCAATCGTAATATGTTCGACGTCAAATCCCCCGCACGCTTAAAGGCAGAAATGCTTATGATTCAGGCGATGGAATACCATCTTGACGGCAAATGCGCCATGATCTGCGTGACGCAGGAGCTTCGTGACAAGACCGGTATGGAGGAGGATGACACCGAGGGTCTGACCAATCTTCCCACACAGCCAGAGGGCGTGGAAGTGGGCGTTACCCTGCGTGAGCGTGAACCGAATGTCTATAAGGTTTCGCTGCGTTCTGCGAAGGATGTAAATGTTGCCGCAATCTGTCAGGAACTTGGCGGCGGCGGTCATGTAAAGGCAGCCGGATGTCTGCTCAAGGGTACCCTTGACGAGGTCAGGGCAACCATCCTTGCCGCTGTGGAGAAAGGACTGGCGAGGGCGTGAACGGAATCATCTGTATTGACAAACCACAGGGATTCACGTCCTTTGATGTGATCGGAAAGCTGCGGGGCATTTTGAAAATGCGCCGCCTCGGTCACAGCGGGACACTCGATCCCATGGCAACGGGTGTTCTGCCCGTCTTTGTGGGCTTTGCAACGAAAGCATGCGGCATTTTGCCCGACGAGAGAAAGGTCTACATTGCAAATTTCCGTCTGGGACAGGTGAGCGATACACAGGACAGCACCGGAACGATTCTGGAGGAACATGACGCATCGGGAATTACCGAAGCACAGGTTTTGCAGGCGCTGCCGCAGTTTGTCGGCGATATTGCGCAGATCCCCCCCATGTATTCGGCGGTTTCCGGGGACGGCAAAAAACTCTATGAGCTTGCAAGACAGGGAAAGACCGTGGAACGCAAGGCAAGACAGGTGCATGTGGATGCGGTCACGCTGACTGCATTTGATGCGGAAACAGGCGAGGGAACGCTTGAGATCCGCTGCGGT
>SVNQ01000033.1 GCA_015066865.1 Ruminococcus sp. | reverse complement strand
CTCCTGTTCTTTTGACCGCAATGCTCTTTCGCCTTCGGCGAGCAGAGCAAAGCTGGTTTTCACCATAAGGCCGCCGCCAAGGCGGCTTCACTTTCGGCGATAAACAATATTGGCGGCGAGTCGCCGCTGACAAGATATTCTGTCAGGGGGATGCCTCCTGTTCTCCTGACCGCAATGCGCTTTTGCCTTCGGCGCAGGTAGGGGGCGAACGCCCTATCCCCCAATAAATAGCCAAAAAGCGCTCTGCAAGAGGGCGGGGCAAGGGTGCGGCAGCACCCTCCCTTTTCCCCCTCCCCTTTGGGGAGGGGGTTAGTGGGTGGGGCAAAATTAAGTGAAATCATACTTTTTTGACAAGCTGTGCCGCCAAGGCGGCTTCACTTTCGGCGATAAACAATATTGGCGGCGGGTCGCCGCTGACAAGATGATCTGTCAGGGGGATGTCTCCTGTTCTCCTGACCGCAATGCGCTTTCGCCTTCGGCGCAGGTAGGGGGCGAACTCTCTATCCCCCAATAAATAGCCAAAAAGCGCTCTGCAAGAGGGCGGGGCAAGGGTGCGGCAGCACCCTCCCTTTTTCCCCCTCCCCTTTGGGGAGGGGGTTAGGGGGTGGGGCAAAATTAAGTGAAATCATACTTTTTTTGACAAGCTGTGCCGCCAAGGCGGCTTTACTTTCGGCAATAGATCAGCGGCGGGTCGCCGCCCCCATCATGCCCCATCCTCGGATAGGGGCGTGGTGGGGCAATTTATATTTTCCGAAAAGCACTTCGTGATTTCGCAAAAAAATTCCCTTCACCTATTGCAAAATATCCAATATTTTGGTATAATAAAGAATGGACTATGAAAAAAGGAGGCTGATGTCATGGAAGATACCATAAGCACAAGTCAGATCGTCGAGTTTGCACTCACGACACTCGGCGTATTTGCGGCAATTTTTGCGCTTGCGGTTCTCACGCCCTGGATGGCAAAAAAGGTGGATGCATGGATTGCACGATACCGTGAGAATCATTCTCCGACCCGTGACGAAACCTATTCCGTTCGTTCCATTTACGAGCTGCCGCCAAAGAAACCGGCACAGCAGCCCGAACAGACGGAATCTGAAAAAACTCCTGAAGAACAATAAATCTCTATCGAAAGGATACGAAAATTATGGCTAAGAACGACAAAAAAATGGTGGATGCCATTACTTCCATGGATGTGGATTTTGCGCAGTGGTACACCGATATCTGCAAGAAGGCGGAGCTGATCGCCTATACCAGCGTTAAGGGCTGCATGGTCATCCGTCCCTATGGCTATGCGATCTGGGAGAACATCCAGCGCATCCTCGACGGCATGTTCAAGGAAACAGGCCACGAGAATGTGAACATGCCCATGTTCATCCCCGAAAGCCTGCTCCAGAAGGAAAAGGATCATGTTGAGGGCTTTGCTCCCGAAGTTGCTTGGGTAACACACGGCGGTCACGACAGACTCGAAGAAAAGCTCTGCGTGCGCCCGACCTCCGAAACGCTGTTCTGCGAGCATTATGCAAGTATCGTACATTCCTACAGAGATCTGCCCAAGCTCTACAACCAGTGGGTTTCCGTTGTCAGATGGGAAAAGACCACCCGTCCGTTCCTGCGTTCCAGAGAATTTCTCTGGCAGGAGGGTCACACCATCCATGCAACCGCAGAGGAGGCAATTGAAGAAACAGAGCGCATGCTCAATGTATACACCAAGTTCTGCGAGGATTCTCTGGCAATGCCCGTAGTTCAGGGTAAAAAGACAGAATCCGACAAGTTTGCAGGTGCCGTTTCCACCTACGCCATTGAAGCGCTGATGCATGACGGCAAGGCGCTGCAGGCAGGTACTTCCCACTATTTCGGCGATGGCTTTGCAAAGGCGTTTGAAATTGAATACACCGACAGAGAGAACAAGAGAGTACATCCGCATCAGACAAGCTGGGGCGTAACCACAAGACTCATCGGTGCGATCATCATGACACACGGCGATGACAACGGTCTGGTGCTGCCGCCGGCAGTTGCTCCGATTCAGGTAGTCATCGTTCCGGTTGCAATGCACAAGGAAGGCGTGCTGGACAAGGCAAACGAGCTGAAGGAGCGCCTTGCAAAGGCAGGCATCCGTGTGAAGCTTGACGATACGGACAATTCCCCCGGCTGGAAGTTTGCCGAGTATGAAATGAAGGGTGTTCCGGTGCGTGTAGAGATCGGTCCGAAGGACATCGAGGCAAACCAGTGTGTAGCTGTGACACGTCACAACCGTGAAAAGACCTTTGTATCCCTCGATGAGCTGGAAGCAGTGATCACACAGAAGCTGCAGGAAGTTCATGACGGTATGTTCCGGAAGGCACTCGAAAACCGTGAGAACAAGACCTACCAGTGCACCACGATCGAAGAGATCAACAAGGCGCTCGAAGAAAAGGGCGACGGCTTTGTTGAGGCAATGTGGTGCGGCGAGGAAGCATGTGAGGATGAGGTGAAGGCACAGACCGGCGCCGGCTCCAGATGCATTCCGTTCAATCAGAAGAATCTCTCCGACAAGTGCGTATGCTGCGGCAAGCCCGCACAGCACATGGTTCTCTGGGGCAAGGCTTATTAAGTGCGGAGCCCGCACTGGCGAGATGAACAGTCAGGGAATGCCTTTTCAGCACTAATCGCAATGCTCCTTTGCTTACAGCAAGCGGAGCAAAGCTGATCCGATAAACAGACCGCCGCACAGGGCGGCTTGAGTGCAGTTAAAATGAACAAGCGGCGGCAATCCGCCGCTTGTAAACCTCTTGCTCAATTCCGATTCTCCTCATCAAAGGGGTAGGGATTGGGAAGGGGGAGTGGGGGAAAACGAAAGGGAAGGGGGAATGAGTCCCCCTTCCCTTTGGGTTTCCCCCGCACAATGAAGTGCAGTATGAAAAATTACAGGAGAATCAATATGAAAAGTGTGAAACGATTATCATTCATCCTTCTATCGGCAGTTCTCCTCTGTGGATGCACTAATCGGAACGAAAAGCCGGTCAGCAATTCTGAACAGCCGATCCCCGTGACAACCATTCCTGCCGGAACTGCGCAGAACAGCGAGCAGCAGACAGACGAAACCTCCGTCTGCTCGGAAATTCTCGCCTCGATGACGCTCGAAGAAAAGGTCTGGCAGCTCTTTATGGTCACTCCCGAACAGCTCACGGGCGTGGGCTGTGCAACCGTTGCGGGAAACATGACGGAGAGTGCGCTGCGCAGTTTCCCCGTCGGCGGCATCATCTACTTTGCGCAGAATCTGGAGAATGTGGAACAGACACGCGCCCTGCTTTCGGGAACACAGGATTTCTCCAAGGAGATCAGCGGCATCGGACTGTTTCTGGCAGTCGATGAGGAGGGCGGCACGGTTGCCCGTGCAGCAAAATCCCTCGGAACGACAAAATTCCAGAATATGGCGTATTATGGCGCAAAGAACGACGCACAGGAGGCTTACGGCATCGGAAAAACGATCGGCACGGACATCGGCTCCCTCGGCTTTAACGTGGATTTTGCGCCCGTTGCAGACGTGGATCTGTGCGATGGGAACGAGCTGGGCGACCGCATTTTCAGCGATGATCCGCAGGTCGTGGCGAACATGGTTTCCGGCGTTGTGAAGGGCTTGCAGGATGCAGGAGTTTCGGCAACGCTCAAGCATTTCCCCGGACTCGGTGCGGAGGACGGCAATTCCCATGACGATGACAAGGTGATCATTGACCGCAGTCCCGAACAGCTGCGGGAAGCGGAATTTATTCCCTTTTCGGCGGGCATCGACGCAGGTGCGGATTTCGTCATGGTCGGACATCAGATCATGATATTTGATGAAAAATCCCTTCCCTCCGATCTTTCCTATACAATTGTGACGGAATATCTGCGGCAGGAGCTTGGCTTTGACGGCATCGCCATCACCGATTCCCACATCATGAATACGATTTCCGGAACCTATTCTTCCGCTGAGGCTGCGATTCTTGCGATCGAAGCAGGCATGGACATGATCCTCATGCCGCAGAATGCAAGCGATGCCGTGGCAGGCGTGTGCAGTGCCGTGGAAAGCGGCAGACTCACCGAAAGCCGCATTGACGAGAGCGTCGCACGCATTCTGCGTGAAAAGGAAGAAAAGGGACTGCTTGTACACAGTCAGGAGGCTGATACCAATGAATGAGGAACGTTTCAGAAAGCAGATTGAATTTATACTGGAGCTGGACAAGCTCAAGAATATCTACCGTCAGAGCTATGTCCTGCATGAGGACAGGCATGAAAACGACGCAGAACACAGCTTTCATCTGGCGATCATGACGGCACTGCTTGCGGAATATGCAAACGAGCCTGTGGATGTGCTGCATGTCATGAAGATGGTGCTGGTGCATGACGTGGTCGAAATTGATGCCGGTGATACATTCTTTTATGACGCAAAGGGCAATGAGGACAAGGCGGAGCGTGAGCTGAAAGCCGCAGACCGCCTGTTTGCGCTGCTGCCCGAAGAGCAGGCGGTGGAATACCGCAGTCTTTGGGAGGAATTTGAAGCAAAGGAAACGCCCGAAGCGAAGTTCGCAGGTTCCCTTGACCGCATCCAGCCCATGCTGCTCAATTACTATAAGGGCGGACTTTCGTGGAGGAACCACGGCATTTCCGAGGAGCAGGTCAGAACACGCAATTTCCCCTCGATTTTTGCAGGGAGCGAGCAGATCGGCAGACTTGCCGAAGAAATCACCGCCGCTGCGAAGGCGGAGGGACTGCTGAAATAAATTTTGCGGCTGTAATGCTGTCGCTTTCAACAGGGTGAAGGGGCGCAGCCCTTCCCGGGGTGGAGGGGTCGGAGACCCCCCATCTATCCCCCTCCCAGAGGGAGGGGGTAGGGGGAGGGCAATTTTATACGCACAAGCCTTGATGACATTACTTGCCACATTGTAAATCATATATAGGAGGAACCCCCCATGAAGGATATGACCATTGGCTTTACCGCATCCGCCGAAACAACAGCAACCGCCGACAAGCTTGCTGTTTCCGTAGGCAGCGGTTCGCTGAAAGTATTTGCAACCCCCATGATGGCGGCGCTCATGGAAGCCGCCGCATGCAGCGCAGTTGCGCCGTTTCTGGAGGATGGCGAAACCACCGTCGGCACACAGCTTTGCATTGACCACATTGCCGCAACGCCGCAGGGAATGAAAGTCACCGCCGAAGCGGAAATTACAGCTGTCAGCGGACGGGAAATTTCCCTGAATGTCCGTGCATACGACGAAGCAGGCGAGATCGGCAGGGGTACGCACAAGCGTTTTGTGGTGCTTGCGGAGAAATTCCAGAACAAGACCGATCAGAAAGGGAAGGCATGAGCGAGATGAAAAACAGCGATATTCCGAGAGAAATTGAGCGCAAGTATCTGATTGCAATGCCCGACAGGGTAAAGCTTTCGCTGATTCCCGACTGCAAGGCAACGCAGATCGAGCAGACCTATCTCACGGATGAGGATGGCATGAGCCGCCGTGTGCGCAAGCGCGGCAATGCGCAGCAGGGATACAGCTTCGTTCTCACGAAAAAGAAGCATGTGGGCTTTGGTGAACGCATCGAAATCGAGGAGGAGATCACCCCCGAACAGTACCATGCACTGCTCAAGGAATCCCACCCCGATAAGCAGACCGTGCGCAAGGTGCGGTACTGCTTCACGTTCCGAAAGCAGCTGTTTGAGCTGGATGTGTACGAGTTCAGCGATACCCTTGCCACACTGGAAATCGAGCTGCCCTCCATCGACACACCCGTGATCCTGCCATCCTTCGTGCAGGTCATCCGTGATGTGACGGACGATGAACGGTTCAGCAATTATGCGATCTCGGAAAATTTGCAGTTTCCCGCATTGGAGCAATGACAACAGCCCCGCCTGTGTAAAGGCGGGGCTTATCTTGTCAAAAAGTATAATTTCACTTAAAATTTCCCCACCCCCTAACCCGCTCTCTTGCAGAGCGCTTTTGGGCTATTTATTAGGGGTTGTAGGGGGCGAAGCCCCCTACATGCGCCGAAGGCGCAACCCATAATAATATAATTAGTCCAGCCGTGCGCCACAAGGCGTACTGGCTGGACGGGACTTTTTCGACAGGCTGAGCCCCACCAGTGAAAAGGCGGGGCTGTTCTTCTGACTAAAAATAAAACAGTTCCTCAAACTTCATATCCAGTGCAATGCACAGAATCAGTGCAAGCTTTGCAGTCGGCTGGTACTGTCCGGTTTCGATGGAACTGATGGTGTTTCGGGATACACCCACCATTTTTGCAAGCTCTGCCTGTGAGATTTTTTTCTCCGTCCGAACCTCCTTCAGGCGGTTTTTCAGAATCAGTGCGTCATCCATCGTTATTCCTCCACTTCAATGATCTCTGCCATCTGTTCCTCCGACCAGAGTGCAGGGCTGTTGTTGATCACCGATGTGATATGCGCCGTGGAAAGCAGCAGCGTCATGATGCTGCAAAGCACTGCGATCAGCAGGTGCATTCGTGAACGCATTTTGCAGAACATCACCAGATAGTACACTGCTATAAAGAAAATGTCAACTGCCCACAGTGCCAGATTTGCTCCGCCATCGCAGATGATCTGCACCAAAAACAGCACTGTCCCCAGCACAATTGCCGCTGTCATCGCAACGCTCACTGCCTTTGCGGCTGCCTCGTTTGCTACCAGATCCTGATTTTTGTTCTCCTGTCTGCTCTTCTCCAGAATTTCTTCTCTTGTCATCATCGTTTCCTCCTGTATTGTTTGTTGTGCTTGCCAAGTTCACTTGGCGTTCTCTATGTTTTCATTATAGCATTGCCAAGTATACTTGTCAAGCGTTTCGCCAAGTTTGCTTTGCATTTTGGATAGCTGCACAAATTTTGAATGCTGTTTTCGTGCAAATACAACAAATCCGGAGGGGGATAAAAAATTCCCCCTCCGGATTTTCTATTCATGCACTTGGATTCCCTTGGCGTCGTTTTTCCGCAGTGCGATGACCGCACCACGGATGCAGTACGCCGCAGGATCGCCGGAGGGGCTTTTCAGCAGGCAGCGGACTGTTGTTCCGGCAATCAGCCCGATGTCCTGCAGCCGCCTGCGGATGGCACCGCTCATGCAGAGCATCTGCACTCTGGCGCATTCGCCCTCCTCCAGCATGTCAAGCGTCCGTATTCTATCTTCCATGTAAATCTCCTTAGTAATTGGAGTGCCCGCACCGTGAGAGCCGGCTTTCCCCCTCACTTCAGTATATGCAGGCATGGAAGATATGTCACTGCGCCCGACCTATATGATAAAAGCCGTCATCGTAAGCCCAGAGCTTTGTCCGCAGTCCATTGCTGCCGAATGTCATCTGCACACGGCAGATGCTGGATTCCGGCAGAAATTCGCCGAAACTCACCCTGTCACAGATTTCCTCGTTGGCAAAGCCATTGTACACCACATACCTTGCACGCCAGCCCCTCTGTGAAAACAAATTTCGGAATTGCAGCGCCTGTTCAGGCTCGGACAAATACTGCTTGTCCATTCTGATCTGCTTGTGACGGACGATCTCCGATGCTGCCGCTACGGGATTTTCCAGACGGTATGCGTCATAATGATCTTCAATATCCGCCATATGGTACATGCTCACAATTTTCGTCATGTCCTGCACCTCGCCGTATTCCAGCACCTGACTGCTGTCGGGTGCTGTCAGCTTCGGGCTGTCATGCGGCGTGAGCCGTACCGTGTTCATGTGAATATACGGATAATGCCCCGACAGCTTGTACCCGAAATTCACGATGCTGTCCCAGATACTCGCACCATCCTTGACAAAAATATACCCCGAACCCGCATAATCCTCATAATACACATTCGGAAACGTATAGAATCCCGTCATCAGCCTGCCGATCGTCATGTCAAAATGCATACCCGGCACAATTTCGTTTTGCGCCAGCACCGAAGTGAAGCTCCTCGATTTCACCTGCACAAACGCCCTGCCGTCACGGCAATACTGCCGAATGCTGTCCACAAGTCCCATGAATATGCGGTAATTGCGGTGATACAGCTGAATCGACGTTACGTTCCCGTATTCCTGCCCCTGCGACAAAAATGTCGCCGTCACCTGCGTGTAGGGCGTGTATGCCTCACGTTCCAGCGTGACCGCAAGGCACTCGGTTTCAAATACATACGACTCACCCGACTGCATGCGAAGCATAAATCTGTTGATCATATGCCCTCAACCTCCGCAAGCTCCGGCGCATCTGCCGTGTAAAACATGAGCGTCACCGCCGTATCCGTTTGATTTTCGCTGACCGTGTAGCCGCAGAGCCTTGCCTGCGGAAATACCAGTCCACGCACTGCCACATCCTCCTGTACTGCGTCATTCAGCTGCTTTGCCAGTGCCGCTGTCACCGCCGCAGCATCCTGCTTGGGCGCAAGCTTCCCCTCCATCGTCAGCCGTGTCCCCTTCGGAAAGCTCGCTGTCACAGCGGCAAGATTATCCGCCGTGCATTGCTCCTTCAGCACGCATGCCCCCACCGTCTTATAAGCGGAAAGATACAGCGTCACGCCGCAGACCGTCACGGGAAAGCTTTTCAGCGGCTGCAAAATCACTTCCGTCATGCCGATTCCTCCGTTTCCCCGATGCAGAACGCACCGTGCAGACGGAAGGTTCCGCCGTACACCATGCGTTCAAGCCTGAGATCAATTTTTGGGGACTGTGCGTCAAATTTCAGAAACATGCAGTCCGTCCCCAGCATTGCAGGCACGATTCTCTGAAAGAAAAACCGTGCCGTATCCTGCGGATCCACCATCATGGGCGTGAGCAGATCCACACGAAAATCCGCTGTAAACGGATATGCTCCGCCGCCCATGATCGGATACGACTCCCCAAAATCCACCTGCTGCAGGGAAAGCACTGTGAACAGCGTGCGGGATTTCTTCTCCACGGGCAGTGCGTCAAAGGAGGCGTACACCTCCGGAACACCGCTGCTGCGCAGACGTTCAAGCATCATCCGATAAATCTCCTGCATGGCAATTCCCCCTATACACCTACAAATACGAAATCTTCGTCACGCAGCAAATCGCTGCATAGCGCACGATAGGAATGCACCAGCCGGAGTGCAAACCGCATCTGCTGCTCGCCGTCGGACTGACGGGCGATCGTGCCGGCATAGGTCGCCAGTGCCTTGTCCCTTGCACCGTACATCTGCGTGTAGCGCAGATTTGCAATGGCAGCGGCAAGATAGCAAAGTCTGACCTCGCCGCTGTCAGCACCGCTGCGAAGCTTCGCCGTCACCTCATGCATCGCCGTCATCAGCAGCGGCATGTGAAGCTGAATGTCACTTTCCCCTGAAAACAGGGTAAAAAGCGAACCAATCATTTGCATGTTCATGTGGATGTCCCCCTTTGATCGCTATTCATTCTGCACATACCCCGTTTGTTAACAGTGATACTCCTCCACCGCCGACATGCATTCCCCCATCAGCTGCACCTGCGGCACACCGCTTTGCTCGGCAAGCAGTTCCTGTTTAAACACCATCAGTTCCTGCAGATCCATCTTCTCCGCCGCCGTGCAAAGTGCCTTGGAAACCGCACCACTCTTTGCCTTGCCGCAAAGCTGCATAACCTCGGAGCGCAGCTGCATCTCCACCTGTGAGAGCAGTTTTTCCTGCGCCTCGTACTTTTTCTGAGCGTCCATTTCGCTTACCTCCTTTTCATGATAGAACTTCGTCACGCCTGCCGCAACCTGCGCAGGAACCGCCACAAAGCTCCATTCATAGGCATCCCTGATGTCCTCCAGAATCGTGTGGCAGATTTTCTCGCCATACGTTCTGCCGCTGACATGACCGCAGGCAGATTCCCGTCTGTCCGCACCGCAAACGGAACAAAGGTGCTTTGCCGCACTGCACGACACACTGACTTCCTTTTTGATGCCGCCCTCGATCTCACGGATCAGATCGGCATTCGCCTGTGTGCGCACCATATATGCCTGCGCCTTCAGACAGACATAGGGTCTGCCGTCCGACGTTTTCTTTTCCGGCTCATGCACGATTTCCGTATCAAAAATCCTCGCCGTCTGACCGCTGCTCTTGGGATCATGATCAAAAATCCCTGTTTTTCCAATAAACAGCCCCTTCATTTGTTCCAGTGCCGATTCGGAAAATCGTTCCCTATCCCTGTCAATTTCGTTATCACACAGGATCACATCGAACAGATACACTTCCTCCTCCGTATGCTCCCTGCGTGTGAACTGATTAAGCTTTCTGAGCTTTTCGTTCATCATATCCCTCCTATCTGCTTATGCTACCCCCGAAGGGGGGACAGCGTCCCCCATAAAAATTACAGCTTCAGCATCTGCACCGCATCTGCAATGAGCGTGCGGAAGCCCGCATTGACGGAAACCGCAATGCAGTCGAGCTGACGATCAATGAGCTTGTCAGTTTCCAGCACAACATCGCTGCTCTGGATCTGTTCGAGTGCAAAATCCTTATCCAGACCCAGTACTGCCGTATCATCGAGCTGTGTGCACTTGACAAGCTTTGCGCCGAACGGCAGATGAATCTCGGAAACCGCCTCGGAGGATGCCTCCGTCATCTGGCTCATCACCAGAATATCCGCCATAACGGCAGGGGACGCAAGAATTGTTGTAAGATTGCAGCCTGTGAACTTGCCGTACAGCGCCGCAAGATCGGAATACGCAAGCTCACTGCCTGCCTTTGTGATCGCACTTGCAGCGGAAGCTGTTTTCAGTACGGAAACCGCCTGCTTCACGATACTGTCCGCAAGCTGTCTGCCGACTCTGCGCAGCATCAACGCAAACACATCCAATCTCTGCTGGCGCACCGCTTCGTAGGATGCCTGAATCACTCTGCCGTACTTGGAAAGCGTCACCACGTCGCTGCTTTCCATGATGGCGGAAGCCGGCATTTCCTCGCCCGCCGCAGTTGTGGTGTATTCCTCCGTATCCGTCAGGCTGCAGCCCTGATAGCGGTTGGATTCACTTCTGGAAACCACTGCCACCATGTCGGAAAGCACCGCCTCCTGCATGCCCTGCATCACAGCACGTCTGACAAATTCGGGAAACAGCACGGCGCTCTCCGTTGTTGTGAAGAACTTCTCCACTCTGTCGCAGCCTGCGCCGTTCACACGGATGTCGAAACGCTTGAGCTGACGCTCGTAGGCATCAAGCTTTGCAAGCGGTGTCTGCGCATACTGCGCCGCAGGATCCTGCTCCTCCAACGCCTGCAAAAAGCTCTTGTTTGCCAGATGATACATACCCTTTTCCAGTTTTACATCATTGTACATAGAATTTCCTCCTTTTATTGGTTGGAACAGCTGCATAAACAAGGGCAGTGTTCCATGATTTCTGCCAAGAATGTGTTCTTGTAATTCTAACGTTTTTCTTTTCTCCCCCATAGGGGGAGATTGGAAAAACGCCATGGGATTCCAAAGGGATATACATCCCTTTGGCAGGGGGTCAGGGGGACGGCGTCCCCCTGTTATCCACCCTGCTCTCAATCTCCAATGCCTGTGCATTGTGCAGTCTTGCCAGTGCAAGCTCCGCTTCATCCTGCAGATTGATGTGATCCCAGACCACCTTCACCTGTGCCTGTGAGCCGCAAAGCTGCAGATACATCCTTGCAATTCTGCAAATCACAGGCTCAAGGATGCGCCTGTAATACTCCAGCTCCGACGTCAGAATATCCGCCTGCTGCACGGACATACGTTCCGTGGATGACCAGTTCAGCCCCAGCAGAAACGGCGGAATCGACAGCTTTGAGAGAATCTGCTCCAGAAGCTGTCTGACGGGAATCTCCGTTTCGGGCATGCGGCTTTCCGCACCGATCACCTTGATGTCCACATCACCCACCGCCACGAAATCACGGACTTCGCCGCATCTTGCCGCATGCATGCCGTCCGACCATTCCCTTGCGATCTGCTTTGCACGATCTCCCGCATACGCCATTTCCGCAGGATCGTTGGACGGACGGTATGTCACCGCATATCGCACATTGCCCGCACGGTCAAAGTTCTGCCCCACCGATTCGCAGATGCGCAGCAGAATCTCCGCAAATGCCGGAATCCCCTGCAAGAGCGACACACCGTACACACCGCCGTTCGGCGGCTTGAGTGCCGAAAACAGAATCCGTTCAGGGTAGGGAAGTACCATTTCCTCCTCCCCATGCCGCAGCACATACCGGCGCTCCATCGGGGAATTTCCGGCTTTCACCGCAATATCCGTTACCCTGCCGTTCCACAGACCTGCCACATACGTCCCCTCACGGTCAAGCACGATCTCGCCCACCGCATTGCCATATACCAGCAGACTGTCCAGATAGCTGTCCATAAAGCTGTAGATCGACTGCCCCGTCAGCCCCACCGGAACTTCCTTGAGAAAGCTGTCAAGCTGCGCCTGCATCGACGCATCCGCACATTCCACCGTGAACGAACCGATCAGCCGCACGATCTTCGAAATCGCCGCATCCACCAGCGGCACCGTGCGCCGCACCTTTTCAAACAGCTCGTAGGTGTACAGCTGCACGGGATATTCCTTTACCGCCGTGCAGCCCTGCGTCTGGATCGCCGTCACGGACGGCGAAGCCTTGGGCTTTTTTCGTTTTTTCAATTGCATTTAATCACCTCGCCAAGCTCATCGCTACAAAATTTTCTTCACGCTTTCCGCAGAGCACCGTGGAAACAAAATACCGCATGTCATCCATCGCATGATCATGCTCCTTCCTCGGCGCATCCCCCACAGCACTGTCATTCCAGCAGTACTGGGAGAACTCACGCAGAATATCGCTGCACCCTGCCGCAATGCGGATCCTGCCGCCCTGCAGCGCATCGCTCACCAGACGGATTCCCGAAAGCACGTCGTTTTTCGCCTTCATCACACGGAATCTCCCGTGCTTCGCAATGCACGCAATAAAACTCGCCGCCGATGGATCCACCACCACCGATTCAATGTTCAGATCCCCCGCAAGTGCCGCAAGCCCTGCATAATGCTCCTCGTCCGTCCGTGAAATTCCCTCACGCCTTGCCGCATAGTAGTACTCCCGAATGCGGTACCAAACCCCGTCCGCTTCGCCCCAAAGTCCCATGGATGTGGGGTTGACCGTGCCGTAGTCGCACGAGATCACATACCTCGAACACTGTGGAATTTCCTGCACGACATGTTTTCTTTTGTCGAACATCGGATAGACCAGACCTTCCGAAACCGTCCATTTTCCCAGTACAAAGCGATCATAGAACACACCGCCGTACATGCGGCGGTAACGCTCCTTCACATGCTCCGAAAGGGATGGATTGTCATCCATTGTGAAATGCAGGTACAGCACACGTTTTTCCTCGCATTTTTTGATCCACTCCCGATAGAACCAGTGATGCGGATGCTCCGGATTGCAGTTGAACCAGAGTTTTGCGCCGCCCACCGAGCATCTCGCCAGCGCCTGCTCCACAAAGGAACGCGGCATCAGCGCTGCCTCATCAAACAGCACGCCGCACAGCGTCATGCCCTGAATCAGTGCCGCCGAACCTTCGTCCTTGCCGCCGAATAAATAGAAACGGTTGGTTTTTCCAAGCGCCGTTATATCCACATAATGCCTGCTCACACGGGACACGCATTCAAATCCCGTATCCTCCAGCACCTGCAGCAGCGGTCTGACCAGATTGCGTTCAAGCGACGTGATGGTTTTGCCGCAGATGGCAAACGTCCCCCTGTCAAAGCACGCCATCGCCCAGCACACAAATCCGAGCGACATGGAAAGCGACTTGCCGCTTCGTACCGCTCCATCGCAGATGACCGCATCCTTTGTGCGGTATTCGGGCAGCGACCACCAGCGCAGCGCAAGCCTTTGCTTTGGGGAAAATCGGCTAAACTGCATGATTCTCCGCCCCCGTCAGCGCCTCAAGCAGACTTGCCGCCGCCGCACCGTTCTGTCCGGCATGGGCATATTCGTAGAGCTTTTCAAGCGCCTTGAGCCTGTCAAAGAACCGCACCTCCACGCCGCCGCCCTTGTCCCTCTTGATTTCGGAAACATTGAAAAGATTCATCCCCGCAAGTGTTTCCGCCGATGGCATTTCATCGCAGAACGCAAGCCTGACGGCATCATTGACATCCCCGAACGCAAGCTTGCGAAGCCCGTCCGCAACAAGTTCGGTATCCGTTTTCTTCTTTCCCATGCGCATCCTCCTTCCAACCAAACAGCCCCAAAAAAGGAAGGTTGCACGTTTGAGTGCAACCTTCCTAACCCGCATAGGTGTTTTTTTCTATTAATTTTTCCCCTACATAGTAAGGTGAATCAAAAAAAGTATGATTTCACTTAATTTTGCTCCGAACCCTCGACTTGCTCTCTTGCAGAGCACTTTTTGACTATTTATTGGGAGTTGTAGGGAGCTTTGCCCCCTACATGCGCCGAAGGCGCAACCCATAATCATATAATTGATCCAGCCGTGCGCCATAAGGCGCGCTGGCTGGACGGAACTTTTTCGACAGAGCAAAAGGACGGCTTTACGCCGTCCTTTTTACTATCAATGTCGTAAGTATCTCGAAACCCTCTTCCGCTTCTTCTCCTCATACATCTTCTTATCCGCAGCCGTGATCAGGGGATACAGCTCCGTATCGGCATCAACCTGACAGATATGCCAGCCAATGCTTGCCGCAACGGGATAGGGCTTTCCGGATGTGAGATTGTATTCGTCCATCCACGCCTGAATGCGGTTTGCCAGATCCTGCGCATTTTCTTCGCCAAAATCGGGAGCAAAGATGATAAACTCATCTCCGCCGAATCTTGCGAAGATCTCGCCGTTTTTACAGCTGAACTTGATCGCCCTTGCAAGCTGCTTCAAGCCGTTGTCGCCCTCCTCGTGGCTGTAGGTGTCGTTGATCATCTTCAAACCGTCCATGTCAATGAACATCATCATGACCTGCTTGTTCAGGCGGCGGCATTCCTCAAAAATATCCGCAGAGAATTTGTTGAAGCCGTTGCGGTTGTTGATCTTGCAAAGCGGATCCATCACATACAGCTGATCCAGCTCATGCATTGCCCTGTCAAGATATTCCATCTTGCGCACACTCTCCAGAGAATTGGCAATGTTCATCACCCACGAATGCAGCAGGGGATTTTCCATGTCGAACGAATCATCACAGATCACACAGTAGCCAAAACACCTGTCACGGAAATGCAGCGGCAGCATGTAATACATCATCGTTTCGTCGAACGCCGCTTCGCAGTCGGGCAGCATCTTCTCGGAAGAAAATGCAGGAAGCGATGTAAATTCGCCGTTTACATACGCCAGCGGCACCTGCATCTGTTCGGTGTAGCCGCCCGTAATATAGGTGTCGATCAGCTTGAGTTTCTGACCGCCCGCTTCCCTGTCCTCACGGATCTCGTTCCAATTGTCGTTCAGACACAGGTAGAAGCGGTTGCACTCGATTTTCTGAATAAAGGGCTTGAGAATGTCCAGATTATGCGTGAAATCATCGCTCTCCGCAAGATTGCAGGACATGCGGTTCACCATGGGGATATTCACCTGATAGAAATCAAGGATCCTGTAATTCGTCTTGCGGAAGGAACGGTTGCTGTCACGCTCCTCCTCCGAACCACGTTCCAAAGCACAGCATCCGCAGCTGCTGCGGAATACGCTCTCGGTTTCCAGCACTACGCTGCGGGGCATCTCCTTTGCCTCCGCATTCAGCAGCTTTTCACCTGCAAGATAGCCCGACTGATACAGCGGACGCTGCACAGAAGAAATGGCAGGATCGAAATTTCTTGCGGCGTAAATATTGTCAAAGCCCGTCACGATCACATCTTCCGGCACTCGCACGCCGCTTTCCTCCAGTGTGAGTACAGTTGCCAGTGCCATTGCGTCATTTGCACAAATGATCGCCTCCGGAAGTCCGCTTTCGTTCTTGAGGAAATACTCCGCACCCTCACGTCCGTCACAGCTGCGGAAGCTTCCGTAATAAATCATGTCATCCGTCAGGGCAATGCCGTGTTCACGCATCACCTGCTCAAAGGCATTGAATCGCATGATGCTCTCAGGATTGGTTTCAGGTCCGGAAATATAGCCGATCTTGCGGCACTTGTGAAACTCCGTTACATGGCGCACCATGTCCTCCATCGCCTTGAAATTGTCAATTCCCACATGGTGGAATTTCACATCCAGATCGTTGTCAATGCATACTACGGGAATGTCGTATTTCTGGATCTGCTCCACGATGGATGCGGTAACGCTGACATCGGAAATGGTGTTGGTCAGCAGCACCACGCCGTCAAATTCCGCATAATTGCACAGCTTATAGATGTTATATTCACCTGCGTCGTGGTTTGCATTATGCAGGATACCGCCAAATGCGGCAAAATGCACGAGCTTTGCTCCGTGCTGTCTTGCGCTGTCCCGCAAGCCCTTCAGTATTGTACTCTGGTATTCCTCGTCAATACCGGATACGATAACTGCAATTTTCTTCAGCATGAATGGGTTACCTCCTTCTTGTCATTTGCCGGGCTTCTCCGGCTTGCTCACGATATTCTTATTCACTATACATTATAATGGATTCTGTCAAAAATTGCAATAGATTTTTGGATATTTTTCTAAATTTAATGAATTTTTTTCGTGTTCGACAGCTTCCCAATACTGCCAAAGAAGAAAATCATTCATTGGTGGGGCAGAGTGGGGTTTCAGAAACACATCCCCGAAAATTATGGGGCGTGAAAGTTCACTTTTGGTGTTTACAAATGGCAAAAACTGTGCTATAATAAGAATAACGCCGCATTGCGGCAGACAAAAAAAGGAGGAATTTCCCCATGTCCAAACCGTATTATATTACCACGCCGATCTATTACCCGTCGGGTAATCCCCATATCGGCCATTGTTATACAACCGTGGCCTGCGATTCCATCGCTCGCTACCGCCGAATGCAGGGCTATGATGTCATGTTCCTCACGGGAACGGACGAGCATGGTCTGAAAATCGAAAAGAAGGCTGCTGAAGCAGGCGTTACCCCCAAGGAATATGTTGACGAGATCGTGGAGATCTTCAAAAAGCTCTGGGAATACATGAACATCAACTACGATCGCTACATCCGCACAACGGATGATTATCATGTGGAATCCGTGCAGAAGATCTTCAAGGCACTCTACGACAAGGGCTACATCTACAAGGGTGAATACACCGGCAAGTACTGCACGCCCTGTGAGAGCTTCTGGACTTCTTCCCAGCTCAAGGACGGCAAATGCCCCGACTGCGGCCGTGAGGTAAGCGACGCCAAGGAAGAAGCATATTTCTTCAAGATGTCCCCCTTTGCGGAACGTCTGGAAAAGCTCCTGACCGAAACCGACTACCTGCAGCCCCGCACCCGTGCAACGGAGCTTGTCAACAATTTCATCAAGCCCGGTCTTGAGGATCTGTGCGTTTCCAGAACCTCCTTTACATGGGGCGTTCCGGTTTCCTTTGACGAAAAGCATGTAGTATATGTGTGGATCGACGCACTTTCCAACTATATCACCGCACTCGGCTATGAGAACGGTGCATACGCAGATTTTGACAAATTCTGGCCTGCGGATGTGCACATGGTTGCAAAGGACATCATGCGTTTCCATGCGATCATCTGGCCGGCTATGCTGATGGCACTGGATCTGCCGCTGCCGAAGCACCTTGCCGTACACGGCTGGATCACCTTCAACGGGCAGAAAATGTCCAAATCTCTGGGCAACGTGGTCGATCCCTTCGTACTCGGACAGCGCTACAGCCCCGATGCGATCCGCTATCACATCCTGCGTGAAATGGCACTCGGCGCTGACAGCTCCTTCTCCAACGAAATCATGATCAACCGCATCAATTCCGACCTTGCAAACGGCTTTGGCAATCTCGTATCCCGTACCGTTGCCATGGCGGATAAGTACTTCGGCGGCACGCTGCCGGAAGAACGTGAAGCAGGCGAATTTGACGATGAGCTGATCTCCCTCGCATCCTCCATCCGTGACGCAGTGGACGGCTATATGGACAACACCCAGCTCAATCTCGCACTCACGGAAATTTTCAAGCTGGTGGACAGAGCGAACAAATATATTGACGAAACCGCACCGTGGGTGCTGGGCAAGGACGAGAGCAAGAAGGCAAGACTTGCAAGCGTGCTGTACAACCTGCTGGAGAGCATCCGCATTGCCTCCACGCTGCTTTCCTGCTTCATGCCCACAACCATGCCGAAGGTATGGGCACAGATCGGCGCAGCCGAGGGCGATGTGACCTATGAAAATGCCGGAAAATTCGGCGTTCTCCCTGCAAATGTAACTGTGCATAAGGGCGATATGCTGTTCCCTCGCATTGACGTGGAAAAGGAGATCGAGGAACTTAATCAGATCATCAAGAATGCAGAGCCGAAGGAAGAGGAGCCCGCATACACACCCCAGCCGCAGGCGGAGGAAATCGAATTTGATGATTTCATGAAGGTTGACCTGCGTGTAGCAAAGGTAATTTCCTGCGAAAAGGTGAAAAAATCCAAGAAGCTCCTGTGCCTGCAGCTTGATGACGGCATGGGCGGCAGACAGGTAGTTTCGGGCATTGCGCAGTGGTATGCACCCGAAGATCTGGTCGGCAAAAAGGTGATCATCGTTGCAAACCTCAAGCCCGTGAAGCTCTGCGGCGTAGAAAGCTGCGGCATGATTTGTGCGGCAGATATGCCCGACGGCAGCGCAAAGGTGCAGTTTGCGGATGACGCATATCCCTGCGGAGCAAAATTGCGCTAAATGCGGCAGTTTGTGTGCAAACAGATTAAAAAGCTTGTCCTGCGGTTGCAGGGCAAGCTTTTTTTGAAAAAACACGGAACCCCCGATTCTCTTGTCCGCGAGATCGGGGGTTCCGGCTTTTACGATATCTCAGGATACCATAAAATGCTCTACATATATCTCTTATGCTCTACATATAAAACATACCAAAGTCCGGTCGTCACTGCATTCCATGCACTTGTCAACGTAACACTGGGAACCGCTTCGGCCATTCTCCGATAGTTTTACCTTATGTGCGGCCTTGCCGCAATACTATTCACCGCTAGCGGGCAAATTAGTCATGTTCATTTGCAGATGTTTCGGGAATTACAGTGATTCCCGAAACATCTTTCTCTGCGAAATATTAGTTGTTGTACAGTGCAGCCAGTCTGGGACAAACAGAATCACTCGTGATTCTGTTTGTGGGGTATGGGGTGATAACCCCATAAAACCACTTTCTCCAGAAAGACTACGTTCATACTAACAGAATCTATTAGTTGTTATACAGTGCAGCCAGTCTTGTCAGGTAATCGTAACGATCCTTTGCGTTCTCAACTGCTGCGTCGAACAGAGCCTCAGCTCTCTCCGGATTCTGACGAGCCAGTGCGTTGTAACGAACTTCGCCCATCAGGAAGTCCTTGAACTCATCGGTGTTCGGAGCCTTGGAATCCATTACGAAAGGATTCTTGCCGTCAGCCTTCAGTTCAGGATTGTAACGGAACAGATGCCAGTAACCAGCCTGTACAGCCTTCTTCTCCTCAGCCTGTGCAGTAGCCATACCGGTCTTGATACCGTGGTTGATACACGGAGCATATGCAATGATCAGGGACGGGCCATCATAAGCCTCAGCCTCACGGATTGCCTTCAGGCACTGGTTCATGTCAGCACCCATAGCGATGTGTGCAACATATACATAGCCGTAGCTCATTGCGATGCCTGCCAGATCCTTCTTCTTAACTACCTTACCAGCAGCTGCAAACTGTGCAATTGCGCCGGTAGGAGTGGACTTGGAAGCCTGACCGCCGGTGTTGGAGTAAACCTCAGTATCGAATACCATTACGTTTACATTCTTGCCGGATGCCAGAACGTGGTCCAGACCGCCGAAGCCGATGTCGTATGCCCAGCCGTCACCGCCGAAGATCCACTGGCTCTTCTTGCGCAGGTAATCCTTTTCAGCCAGAATTGCCTTGCCAGCGTCACAGCCGCAAGCTTCGAGTGCTGCGATCAGCTTCTCAGATGCAGGTGTGTTAGCAGCGCCATCGTTCTTAGTTGCGAGGAATTCCTCTGCAGCTGCCTTAACTTCTTCGTTGCAAGCGTTCTCAACGAGAGCCTCAACCTTAGCGATAACACGGTTTCTCAGGGTCTCCTGACCGAGGAACATACCGTAACCGAACTCTGCGTTATCTTCGAACAGGGAGTTGGACCATGCCGGACCGTAGCCCTTCTTGTTGAATGTATAAGGTGTGGACGGTGCAGAACCACCCCAGATGGAGGAGCAGCCGGTTGCATTTGCAATGTACATTCTGTCACCGAACAGCTGTGTTACGAGCTTAGCATAAGGTGTCTCACCGCAGCCTGCGCATGCGCCGGAGAATTCGAGCAGGGGCTGCTTGAACTGGGAGCCCTTAACAGTAGCTTCTGTGAACTTTGCAGTAACCTCGGGCTTGATGTCCTTGGTTCTGCCGTAATTGAAGCATTCCTGCTGATCCATCTGGGAAGCGATGGGCTTCATAACCAGAGTTTCAGCCTTCTTGTTTCCAGGACATACGTTGGAGCATACGCCGCAGCCTGTGCAGTCCAGAACGGAAACTGTCATGCCGAACTTCAGATCGCCGATTGCAGGCTTCATGTCAGCCAGCTTCATAGCGGACGGAGCAGCAGCAGCCTCTTCAGCGTTCAGA